>JAUYGY010000020.1 GCA_030690315.1 Aequorivita sp. | reverse complement strand
GGGCTTTTACACTTCAACCAGAATGTGTACCGGACTATGACGTACCAGTGTTAAAATCGGCCTTTCATAGGATCACTATAAAGTTCGGGAGTTCTTGCCGTTAGCTCAAGAAATTAATAGAAATTTTTTGTGTGGGGAATGGTGAATAACGTCATAAGGAAGTGTATTCATCTTTACAAAACGCTCAATACCCATATATTCATTCATGATCCCGTCTATTTGGGCTTCGGTTTTAACGCTTACACCGTAAGGATTTCCAGCAGCATTTTCGTCCAAAATTAAATTTGAAGCAAACGCATTTCCCAAACCATCACTCATATAATTTCCGCCAGTGTTTACCAAATCGTTGGTGCCAGAATTGGTAGTATAAATCGGAATTCCAGCCTCTGCGGCGTGGGATATTGGCATTACATCATCATTTGGGCGCGGACGATTGTAAATCCAGTCGGTCAATGCAAGTTCGCCCACATCGTCGGAATATATAGTATTTCCGGCGTAATCGCGAATCCAGATACTGTCCCAATCTACATCCAAAAAAATCACATTGGTAAGATCAACGCCATTAGTGGTCAAATAATTTGCGACGGAAGCTTCGTTTTGTGTAGTGATAATAACTTTACATTCCTGTACCCCGGCCTGTACTATTTGGCGAAGAATGTTTGGATATGAAGGCTGCCAAGTCACCAAAAGATATTCAACCTCTTCCCATTCTGCCGCGGCGCGAACGGGGCCAGAGGGCGGCGTGGAAATTCTGGGGCTGGTAAACTGATATTCGGAAACAAGCGCTTTCTCAGTTTCGGTTAAATTGTGTGGTAGATTTGGCTTTTCCTGTGAAATGGCGAAGGCGGTCTGCAAAGTCATCAACAATACCAAAAGGTATTTTGTGTAGAAATTTTTCATGTAAAGAGTGAATTGTGAAATACGAAGATAGGATTTTATTGGTTTAATAAATCTGTGAATAAGATTATTTCGAAGAATCTATTGGGAAAGTAAAGCCAAAAATTTCCCTCTCACAATCTCCTCCGCCCCCAAGCTTTCCAAATGTTCATTGTAAATTTGGCAATCAATAAATTTATAGTTTTTGGTTTTTGAATATTCCGAAAGATGGTAAAACGCAACTTTTGAAGCGTCGCTAACCAAGCTGAACATACTCTCGCCACAAAACACTTTTTTCTGAGAAAGATCAATTCCATAAAGTCCGCCAACCAATTTATCGTTTTCCCAAACCTCAACGGAAATGGCGTGTCCTGCTTTGTGCAGTGCAATATAGGCTTCCTGCATATCTTCGGTTATCCATGTTCCAGCCTCATCTTTCCGCGGAACTGTAGCGCAGTTTTTAATGACTTCAGTAAAATTTTGGTTGAAAGTGATTTTGAATTTTTCGCTATTTAATGTTTTCCGAAGGCTTTTGGAAACCTTGAATTTTTCGGGAAACAGCACCATCCGTGGGTTTGGGCTCCACCAAAGAATGGGCTGATAATCTTCAAACCATGGAAAAATTCCTGAATTATATGCAAGCAATAAACGATCGATGGAGAGATTTCCGCCAATGGCCAGCAAACCATCTACAGTCGCTTTTTCAGGATCTGGGAACCAAAGCTTTTCAGTTAAATAATGCATCATCCAAAATTGGTGAAATTTTCGCATAAAAAACCCCAGAATTACGAGCTTTTCTGGGGTTTCATTTACTAACTATTTAAATATGGCAATATGTCCCTTATTTAAAAGGGAAGATCGTCGTGTTCTTCTTCGTTAAAATCGTTTGCAGGTTCAAAGGCCTCTGCCGGTGGCATTGGCGGCATGTTCCCACTTCCCGTTGCTTGTGATACATTTTCAACGCGCCATCCTTGAATGCTGTTGAAATATTTGGTTTCGCCTTGTGGATTCACCCATTCACGACCGCGCACATTGATGCTCACTTTTACGTCCTGCCCAACTTTATAATTGTTCAACAAATCCGTTTTATCTTGCACAAATTCTATCATTATAACTTGTGGATACTGCTCTTCTGTGGTAATTACCAACTCACGTTTCCTGAAACCATTGCTGCCGTATTCTTTGGTTTCGTCTATCAATTTGATTTTTCCTTGTAATTCCATCGTTTTATTGTTTATTCTTTATTATTATTTTTTATTCTTTGGATTCTATTGATACTGTTAATACTTTGGATACTATTAATTAATTAGTAAAACTTTCCAAGCCTCTTCAATTTTTCCTTCACGCAAAAAATCCTGTGCTTTTTTATGTATCTCTAATGAATTTCCCTCTTCACGTAACCATTTCAGTTCTTCCGAAGCATTTATAAAGATATTAATTTCTTCTGACTTTGGAAAATTTTCTACGTTGCCCAACATGCCCAAATCATTTCCAGTTAACACTTTGCTGCGGCGGATTTCCTCTGGAAGGCTATCGATGCCCACTCCCAATGTTGTCAATGGTTTTGGTACTTCAAAAAGACCTGCCTTCGCACGGCTATACCAATTGCCGCCGAGTCTGGAAACCGCATCAATTTTAAAAGGATCGATGTTGCCATCTTCGCCTAAAATTTCTTCGTTTATATGGATTTTCACCACTTCACAAATCACTAAATTTCCCGCACCTCCTTCATTTCCAAGGGAAATAACTTCGTTCACTTTGCATTCCAATTGAACGGGAGCTTCTGCCACGCGGGGAGGTTTCACTATATCTGAATTCAATTCGGTAAAACCTGCCTTTATAAATTCGTTTACACCTTTGGCATATTCCGTAGATGAAAGTGAAACTTGTTGCACCATGGAATAATTCACAATGTTTATAACAACTTCCGGCACTTCCAAAACATTTTCGTAAGTGTGTTTTGTGGTATTATCTCGTCCACGGCGTGCTGGGGAAAAAACCAAAATTGGTGGTTTTGCGCTAAAAACATTAAAAAAACTGAAGGGCGAAAGGTTTACGTTTCCTTTGCTATCAACCGTGCTCGCAAAGCATATTGGCCTTGGCGAAACTGCGCCCAAAAGATAGGCGTGCAGCTTTCCGGTAGATAAATCGTGTGGTTCAATAGAAATCATTGCCTGCAAAAGTACCCAAAGATTATAGCTTCTAAAAACATGATTGCACAATAATATCAACATATTTGCTTTATATTTAAACTGGAAAAATTTTCTTTATGTTGAGTAAAAAAACACTCTCCCGTTGGGGTTTTATTTTAGCTTCACTTCTTGTTATCAGCCTAATTTTGTGGAATACGTATATTTTCTTTATTCAATTAAAGGAAAACGAGCGCAAAAAAATGGAAATATGGGCGGTTGCTCAGGAGGAGTTGGAGCAAAGTCTTGCGGGTGAAGGAAATTCGGTGAGTGAAACCGCGCTTACTATAATTCAGAGCAACAGTACGACCCCTATGATTCTTCATACTCTAAAAGAAGATTTTTATGATGGAAGAAATATAGACCCCGAAATATTAAAAAACGAAACAGCCCGGCAAAAGCTTATTAAACAGTTCACTTCCGAATACAAACCGCTAGAAGTGAAGTATAACGATCAAATACTTTCAATTATTTATTTTGGCAATTCGCCTTTGATTAATAAATTGAAATACTATCCAGCAGCACTTATTTTGATAATTTTCCTTTTCATTTTAGCTATTTATCTTTTTTATAGAACTTCTAAATCTTCCGAACAGAACAGGCTTTGGGCCGGAATGGCGAAGGAAACCGCGCACCAAATTGGCACACCACTTTCTTCATTGGTGGGGTGGACCGAAATTTTAAAAAGCGAAAACGTAAATCCGGAATATATTGTGGAAATGGAGAAAGACGTTTCGCGACTGGAAACTATTACCGATCGTTTTTCAAAAATTGGCTCAATTCCTAAACTGGAGCAGCGCGATTTGGTTGAAGAAACCAGAGCTACTTTTTATTATCTGCAAAAACGATCATCAAAACTTATAAATTTTCAACTAATAATTCCTGAAACCCCAATATATGTTCAGATGAATCCACAGCTTTTCAGTTGGACAATTGAAAATTTGGTGAAGAACGGCATAGATGCAATGAAGGGAAAGGGAAAAATAACTATTTCTGTTGAAAAGAATTCAAAATACGCTTTTGTACACGTTATTGATACGGGAAAAGGGCTTGCAAAAGGTGAATTCAAAAGAATATTTACGCCGGGCCACACTTCCAAAAAACGGGGTTGGGGACTGGGACTTTCACTCGCCAAACGCATTATTGAAGAATACCACAACGGAAAAATAAAAGTGCTGAAAAGCGTTCTCGGCGAAGGCACCACGATGGAAATTACCTTAAAGACTGAAAACTAAGCTATGCCCAATACCCCCAATACATTACATACTGCCCGATTAAAAAACAACTGTCCCATTTGTTTTGCAACAGATGGCTTGGAAGTTATTTTTACACAGGAAGAAACGGAAACGGCTTTCTTTAAAAAACCGGCAAAAAAGATGGAAGAAAAAATGTATTGCCACACTTGCCAAAACGCTATTTACCCTGTAAACTGGACGGAAGATATTGAACGGGTGTTTGATTATAACAAAAAAATAGCGGAAACCAATAAAGCGTATTTAAAGGTAAAACCGCTGTTCTATATTTCGGTGGTGATGGCAATCGTTCTGGTTGCCGCAGTAGTCTATATTTTGATTCCTACTTAAGGTTTCAATTTTTCTGCAATCGCTGCTGCCAAAGTTTCAAATTCCTCTGAAGTCATTTTCACTTTTTTGGTAAAACGCATATCATCCATTTCATTTAAAGGAATTAGATGCACGTGTACATGCGGCACTTCCAAACCTACAACCGCCATTCCCACACGTTTGCAAGGAACGGTTTTCCCCAAGGCTCGGGCAACTTTTCGGGAAAACTGCATTAATTGTAAATACATATGCTCGCCCATATCAAAAATTTTATCCACTTCTTCTTTGGGAACGCAGAGTGTATGGCCTTTTGCATTTGGGTTAATGTCCAAAAAGGCGATGAAATTATCGTCTTCCGCTATTTTGTAGCAGGGAATTTCGCCTTCAATTATTTGTGTGAAAATAGTTGCCATCGTTAATCTCTTGAGATTTTCAGGATTTCAAATTTAAGGACTCCATTTGGCACTTTTATCTCGGCTATTTCGCCAACTTCCTTTCCCAAAAGGCCATGGCCAATGGGAGAATCAACAGAGATTTTTCCAGATTTAAGATCGGCTTCGCTTTGTGCTACCAGTTTATAAGTCATTTCCGTGCCGTTGTTTTGATTCTTAATCTTAACCGTGGAATGAACCAAAACCTTGTTCAAATCTAATTGCGATTCATCTATTAAACGTGCATTGGCTAAAATTTCCTCCATTTTGGCAATGCGCATTTCAAGCATTCCTTGTGCTTCTTTGGCGGCATCATATTCTGCATTTTCGCTTAAATCTCCCTTGTCTCGCGCTTCAGCAATTGCATTTGATGCCTTTGGTCGCTCCACATCACGCAGTTGATCTACTTCGTCCCTCAATTTTTTTAATCCTTCGGCTGTGTAATAAGATACTTTACTCATAACTTCATCGTTTGTGTATGCAGAACATACATATTCTTTATATAATAAAATCCCGACTCGTGGCGGGACTCACTTTAATAAATTGAAAAATCCCATACTGTGACGGGATCGTGTTTAACAAATATACTAAAAATTTACTTGTTTTATAATTTGTTGTAATTTCGACCTTAAAATTTAATTGCTTTTATGAAAAAAATAACTCTTTTCCTTTTGATTGCAGCTGTTACACTGTCTTGTTCAAAAAATGACGACAAGCAGGAACGCAATCCTTTTTTAACAGATCCCGCGGTAAGTTTAAATTTAAACTTAAATCTACCAGAATACACTCCATTGAAATTTCCCGGAAATTATATTATCACCAGCCAAGGAATAAAGGGAATTGTGGTTTATTGCGTTAGTGAAAACCAGTATTTGGCTTTTGAACTTACAGACCCCAATCATGTTCCCAGCAGTTGTTCGCGAATGGAATTGACTGGCGTTATTGCTAGTTGCCCTTGCGCAAATGACGATAATGAATATTTTATAACTTCCGGACAGCACACTACCGAGCCGGACACTAAATATCCGATGCAGCAATATAATGCGCAACTTAATGGGAATACCGTTATTATTAGCAATTAGAATTTCACTGTAGCTCCAATTAAAAAGTTAATAGTCGCCTGCGGATAATATCCAGTGCCTTCAACCGTAGTAACGGTTCCCGGATTGCTGAAATCGTCATCATACGTATAAAAATAGCCGTTGGAAATATATTTCATATTGAAGATATTATTTGCCAGAGCTGAAAAAACAACTTCTTTTATCCACGGAAGTGTGTTTAAAGTGTAAACAATATTCAAATCATTAATGAAATAACTATCTAATTTCGAAGCTTCACTGTCAATATTTCCCATAAATTGTTCGCCCACAAATTTTGAAAGGAAGCCCAATTGTAGTTTTTTTGTTGGCGAATACTCCAGCATATTTCCTGCAACTACTGAAGGCGAAAACGAAATATTTGTATTGCCAAGATTTACCAATTCGCCATCGCGAGACGTAACGAAATCTACATTTTTATTGGTGCTCAACGCTATGTTTGGCAATGTTCTCAAATTTTTCAATAATTGAATCTCCGCATCCACTTCCAATCCCAATCGGTAGCTTTTTCCGCTGCTTGTTCTTAAGCCTGCGCCCACGTCGTTCAATTCGCCGGAAAGCACCAATTGATCTTTGTAATTCATAAAATAAACATTGGTATTCACCTTTGTTTTTTCGGAAGCGAAACGCCATCCCAATTCAAAATCATCCAACTTTTCGGGAGTAATAATTCCCTGCTCGTAATCGTTTCGGGAAGGCTCGCGATGCGCTTTCCCGTATGAAAGATAGAATTGGTTTGAAAGATTCAATTTATAAGTCAATCCCGCTTTTGGATTGAAAAAAGAATAGTTTTCATCCACATTCAAAGGCAACAAATCTGAAGTAATCCCCGATGTTTTAAAATTTAAAAACCTGCCCTGCAAATCGCCGAAAAAGCTCCACTTTTCATTGATGCGGAAAGTAGCCTTTGAAAAAACGGTGAACTCGCTTTTCTCTCCATTTCCTTCGTAATAACGATCCCGAATTTCAGAATTGCTGGCGTAACGCGCCCATATTACTTCCCCAAAATGATCGCCGGTGTAATAACTATAAAATGCTCCGCCCGTAAAATCAATTTTTTCATTTTTGTAGTTCACGTTCGCATTCGCCGCATAAAAATTGTTATCCAACCATCGGCGGCGGATTACATCTGTAGAATTTATGGTATCGCTGCCAATTTCAATAGGTTCAAAACCGTAAATTTCGAAACTTTCGTCCTCTTTATATTGCTCAAAATAACCCTTCCCTTTTGTATAATTGAATGAAACATTCGTGCTCCAATTATTGTTGAAGCGCTGGTTCCAAAGCAATTGATAGTGATCTTGTGCATAATTGTCAACTTCATTATCATAAAATTGAATGTTTCCGTCTTCATCGGTGTACATTCCCGCCGTATTGTATGTTCTGTCATTTTCCAGTTTTTCGGCATCTTCCAAACCGTTCCACGATTGATAGGTTTCTTCCCTTCCGCCAAAAACCAATGTTTTTATCAACGTATTTTCATCAACAAAAGCGCCTTGCAGAAAATACGATTTCAAGTCGGAACTGGCCCGGTCAATATATCCGTCGGATTGGATGGTTGACAACCTTCCCGCTAATTCAAAATGGTCGGAAAGCAGGCCAGTGCTGAACTTGACATTGTGTTTGTGTGTATTATAACTTCCGAATGAATTTGCAATTTCGCCGTACGCTTCATTTGAAACGGCATCGCTCAATAAATTCAAACTTGCACCAAAAGCACCCGAACCATTGGTTGAAGTGCCCACACCGCGTTGCAATTGTAGACTTTCAACAGAAGAAGTAAAATCGGGTAAATTCACCCAAAATGTACCTTGACTTTCAGAGTCGTTATACGGAATTCCATTCAGCGTAACATTTACGCGGGAAGCATCGCTACCCCGTACCCGAATATAAGTATAACCCACGCCCGCGCCAGCATCGCTTGTAGTAACAACCGACGGAAGATAATTGAGCATATACGGAATGTCCTGCCCCAGGTTTCGTTTTTCAAGTTCTTCTTTATCGAGATTTGAATGGGTAATTGGCGAATCTGCTGAAACGCGGACGGCCTTTACCAAAACTTCGTCGAGTGATTCAACTTTTGTGGAATCTTGAGTTGTTTCTTGCGGTGTTTCCTGCGCAGAAACAGAAATAAATAATGAAGTAAAAACTGTAGTAATCAATAACTTTTTCATTCGTAAAAAATAATTTTATACGAATAAAAGGGGCGTTATTCTAGGTTGTTAAAATATTTCATAAAAAAACCCTGAAAACAATACGTCGCGTATTATTACAGGGGGTTCCTATTTCTTATCCCTTGGCAGCATTACCCGCCCAGGTTCTTTGGGTATAATCTCAGCCAGAATTATTAACGATTGATGATTAACGATTGTTGATTTCAGAATTACTTCTGCAATCAACAATCTAAAATCTAAAATCGTTAATCCCTTAGCACCCCTTTGAGATGTCCAGCAAAGATAATGCATTAATCTATTTTTGGCGATCTTCTGCTCTGCTTTTTTAATGCCTTCTCCTTTTTTGATTTCAAACGTCTTTCAATAACCCCTTTTGAAGGTTTTGTTTTTTTGCGAGGTTTTGCCACTTTCAAATTTTTCTGAAGTAGTTCAACCAACCTTTCAATAACAATAGCTTTGTTGCGATGCTGGCTGCGGGTTTCGCCGCATTGTAGCATTATTATTCCTTCGGAAGTGATTTTTGAAGAGATTTTATTTCGAAGTCTATCCTTCTCCGTTTCCGAAAGCGCTTCGGAAGATTCCAAATTAAAACTAACCTCAACTTTTGAAGCCGTTTTGTTTACATGCTGTCCGCCCGGCCCACTACTGCGGACGGCTTTAAAAGCAAGTTCAGAAATTAAGACTTCAGTATTCATTTGGGTTGGTGTACTTCGTTCAAAAGATCGTTCACTGTTTTCACAGGATTAAAAGTTATCAATGGCACTTCCACAAAAACGGTATTCCAATTTGCCATCGCGCCATTCCAAAGTCCCGGAAGTTCCAAAGCCTTAATGGGTTTTCCGTGATAAGATTTTTCTGAAATAAATCCTGCATCGGGATCTGAGAAATCCAAAAGATTATATTTTTCACCTTTATAGTTACGCACCCCGCAAACCAAATCTACCGGATTAAAATGCGTAGCCATTTCAACCAAAGCCTTTTGCTGCGGATTATTTTTATCAATTTGCGACATTTCCACTATTTGATAGCTCAGGTTTCCGTTTTTATCTTTTATAAGAAAAGGGCCGCCGCCGGGAGCGCCTGTATTTTCAACAACTCCGCAAACACGGATGGGTCGTTCTAATATTCTCAAAAGTTCTTCCTTTTCTTTTGAAGGATTTTCAATTTTTAATGCTGAAGAAATAAATGCGACTGAATTATTCAAAATTTCCTCGGAAGGATTTTGGGAATGAAGTTTCTCAACAAAATCAAAGATTTGCTGTTGAAGCGAAATCAGTTTTCCCGCCAATACTTTTTTCTGAAATGCGATGGTTTCCACATAATTTTCAGCAACTACGTTGTCAATATTTTTGATGAAAATAATGTCTGCATCCACATCGTTCAAATTTTCAAGCAACGCTCCGTGACCCGACGGACGGAAAAGTAAATCGCCATTTTCATCTAAAAACAATTCATTATCCGGCGTTGCGGCAACGGTATCAGTCTCTTTTTTCTGAAATGAATACGAAATATTGAACTTCACTCCTGTTTTCTTTTCAACGGTTTTTTGAATTTCAAAGTAGCGTTTTTTGAATTTTTCTTCGTGTTCCTCCGAAACCGTGAAATGCAGATTTGCAGTTGCGTTTGAAGCTGCGTAAAAAGCGGCTTCGTATAATTGCTCTCCAAAAGCGGTTACATAATTTTCTTCGTATTTGTGAAAAGGAACAAGGCCTTTTGGAGTTTCGTTTAAATTTAAACCCGTCTCATCCAGCATTTCCTTTACGAAAAAATAATACTGTTTTCCTTTTTCTAAATGGTTGAAGTTCGGGTATTTTTTTTGGAGACTTTCAGCAATCAAATCTGAAAAAGCAAACTTTTCCGAAGCTTTAAAAAACTTTTTTATATCCTTATTTCCTTCCTTTTGAAGAAATTCCTCAATATCATTTCTTTCACAATCAAACTGCTCCAAAAAGCAATGCAAAAACTGGAACATCCGCGTTGCAGCACCGGATGCCGGAACAAATTTCAACAATTCAAGTTCTTCTTTTTCGGTTTCAAAAAGATTGACAAAATGGTTTTGCTCATCTTCCGAAAAGATTTGGATTCCATTATTCGCGGAAGCTGCTGCCACCACATTTGCAAAGGGAATTCCTTCCTTAAAAACTTGCAGTTGCTGCAAAACTTTGGCCTCGGAAAGCCCGTGATTCTTTATTTGTTGTATGTTTTTTTCAGTAAACATTTAATTCTTCTTCAGTAATTCATCAATTATTTTGACGGCGGTTTCAAATCTTTCGGTTTCATTTCCTTTCAAAATTTGATAGGGGAAATCCTGTTCTTTCAATTCGGCCTCGAAAATATGAAACATTTCCTCGCGGTTGTTTGGTCTGTCGCGCAAAACGTCCGCATCCCAAGGTGTGTCAATATAGGTTAAAAGGTAGATGCTGTATTCATTTTTGGTTGCTTCGATTTTTATTTCCGAAGGGCAAAATCCGTCGTAATAATATTCGGAATACACTTTCAGTTCGAGCAAATTTGTATCGCAAATCAGCAGATTTTCAACCTTTTGCGAAGCTTCTTTTTCCAGTTTTAACTGACCTTTGGCGATGGGAATTAAATCTTCCTTTGAAACCAATTCTTTTTTGGAATCCCATTTCTTTTGAAGGTATTCCCGCATATATTCCGGTACCCAAAGCGTTTTGTAATGCTCGGCCAATTGCTTTGCCAAAGTGGTTTTTCCCGTAGATTCGGGGCCGTATAAAACTACTTTTGTCAATTCAGCAGACTGGTTTCGGGTATGTTTAGGTTTTTCTTCCACGCGCGGTATCCGTAAATGGCAATAATAGTAAATAAAAGGTATTGAAACGAAGTAAATACGAGTCCTTTATAAAGATACAACGGTATTGAAATGATATCGCCCACGATCCAGTAAATCCAGTTTTCGAGTTTCTTTTTCGCCATCAGCCACATTCCCACAAAGAAAATTGCGGTGGTAAATGTGTCAATATAGGCTGTCCAACTATTCCATTTATCAAAAAATTCATAAACCGCGAAAACGAAAATCAGAGTCGCTATAAAAATATAGATTGACTGTTTATTTTCGATTTTTGTAGCTTTTGTGATAGGTGTGTAATGGGTGGCGTCCACTTTTCGGGTCCAAATGTACCAGCCATAAATGCTCATTGCGAAGTAATACCCGTTAATCATCATATCGCCCAACAACCCATAAATAGCGAGAATGTAAACGAAAATTGCGGTGCTGATAATTCCTGTTGGATAAACCAAAATATTATCCTGCTTGGCATACCACACACTTAAAAACCCAAAAAACACAGCAACGAGTTCCAGCACAATTAAATGTGTGGGGACCTCAGCGTACTGCGCAAAAAACCAATCAAAAATGGGGCTCATAGTCGCTGCGGTCAGATTTTACAATTTTTATGTAGAGCAATCCTCTTTCCACGGCTTCCAAGGCGATTTTCATTTCCATTTGAAGTAAATTCATCACCGCATCGTAATCGCCATAAACTTGTGTGCTCAGCGGATTTTCCAAAACCGTAAGCCCAGAATTACGCAGGCTTTTTATGAAATTGATGATTGCAGGTTCATAATTGTCCTGAAGCGGGGTGAGAGTTAATTCTACTGAGATTTTCATAGAAATAATTTTTTGGCTTCGGCTCCGCTCAGCCCCCGAAACGGTCATTGAGCGGAGCCGAAATGAGAATTGACAAAGTTACAATTATAAAAGTATTCAGTTTGCAGTTGCAGTGTGCAGTTTAAAAATTCATCTATTGGGATTTGGATTTTGAAATTTGGAATTTTACTCGAAAGCAGTTCCCATCACCACCATATCTGCGCCAGCTTTATAGGCCGCCTGTTTTTGTGTTTCGGATTTAATTCCTCCGCCAACAATTAAAGGAATGTTGATTGCCTTTTTTACTTCGGAAATGATTTCAGGCTTTATGGGAAATGTAGCGCCACTGCCCGCTTCCAAATAAATAAGCTTTGCGCCCATATATTGTCCGGCCAATGCTGTGTGCACAATTTCCTCGATATTTTCCTGCGGAAGTGGTTCCGTTTTGGTCACTTTTGAAACGGCAGAGTGGTTTCCACCATCAATTAAAATATAACCTGTGGAAATGATTTCCAACGAAGTGTTTTTCAATTTTGAAATTGATTTTATCTGCTGGCCAACTAAGTATTCGGCATTTCTTCCGGAAAGCAACGTCAAAAAAAGAAGCGCATCCGCAATTGGTGTAATATGCGAATAGTCGCCCGGGAAAAGAAAAACGGGAAGCTTCGTTTCCGCTTTTAGCGCTTTTACGGTTTCTTCGGTTTGTCCATTTTCCACAGTACTTCCCCCAACAAAAAGGTGGGTGGTTTCCTTCGGTATTTTTTTCAGAAATGATTTCGTTTCAGAAATAGTAAATTTTTCGGGATCAATCAAAATGGTAAGTAGCTTCTCTCTTTTGGCCACTGACTTTAGAAAAGAGTTGTAAAAAATTCCTTCCATTTATTTTGCTTCAGAAATAAGGGCATACGCACAGGTGAATTCTTCAAACTCGAGAAAATCTACATCATATTGCACTTGTTTGTCTTCGTAGGTTACGGTAGCTGTGGTTTTAGTATCGTCGAGCCTAAAATCTTCCACATAAATATTATCCAAAAAACTCACGCCTTTTTCTGCAAAACTTTTATACAACGATTCCTTGGCACACCAAACAATGGTGAGCTTTCGCATCATTGCATCTTCATTGGCAATGGTTCGGTATTCTTCAATTGGGGTAAATTTATGTGCGATTCGTAAGATTTTATTGCGCTGCATTTCGATGTCAATTCCCACTTCAGCATCACTAATTATTATTGCTGAAAAATTGAAGGAATGGGTAATGGAAATATGCTTATCACCCGTTAAATGTGGCTTTCCGTCTTCGTCGTAATACAAATCGTGATCTGTAAATCCTTCCAAAGCCATCAAATGTCGAATACTCATAAAGGCGCGACGATGAAGGTCGCTTTTCATGTTTTCAACTCTTCCGGAACAATTTCCAGTAAGTGCTATTCCTTTTGATAGCGCTTCAAAAGACTCTTCAATCTTCCAAATGAAGACTTTAGTATGGGGGTTTACTGTTATAGTTTTGTAAAGTGGCATAAAATTTCCAAGGATATTTCGTAGTTTTGCAGACTTAAAACCAAAAAAATAATTTTTAATAAATGTCCGCTTTGGCGGGTATAAAGATAACAAATATGTCAACGAAAACTGTGCCTTACACGGCGTTTAAAGTAAAAGATATTTCTCTGGCAGACTGGGGAAGAAAAGAGATTGAGCTTGCTGAAGCCGAAATGCCAGGGCTTATGAGCCTACGTGAAGAATACGGAAATGAGCAGCCTTTAAAAGGTGCACGAATTGCCGGATGTCTTCATATGACTATTCAAACAGCAGTACTTATTGAAACTTTAAAAGCTTTGGGCGCCGAAGTTACTTGGAGCTCTTGTAACATTTTTTCTACACAAGATCACGCTGCAGCTGCAATTGCTGCCGCTGGTTTTCCAGTTTACGCTTGGAAAGGAATGAACGAAGAGGAATTTGAATGGTGTATTGAACAAACGCTTTTCTTTGGCGAGGATCGCAAACCGTTGAATATGATTCTTGATGATGGTGGCGATTTAACAAATATGGTTTTGGATAAATATCCAGAACTTGCGGGCGGTATAAAAGGTATTTCTGAAGAAACTACCACTGGTGTTCACCGTCTATACGAGCGTATGAAAAAAGGTACGTTGCCAATGCCAGCTATCAATATTAACGATAGCGTTACTAAAAGTAAATTCGACAACAAATACGGATGTCGCGAAAGTGCTGTGGATGCAGTGCGCCGCGCTACCGATATTATGATGGCCGGAAAACGGGTTGTTGTTTGTGGTTATGGTGATGTTGGTAAAGGAACTGCCGCTTCTTTCAAAGGTGCCGGAAGTATCGTTACCGTTACTGAAATTGATCCAATTTGCGCGCTTCAAGCTGCAATGGACGGTTTTGAAGTGAAAAAATTGGAAACTGTTATTGGTAATGCGGATATTGTAATTACTACAACCGGAAACAAAGATATAGTTCGCGGAGAGCATTTTGAAGCGATGAAAGACAAAACGATCGTTTGTAACATTGGGCATTTTGACAACGAAATTGCGGTTGCTTGGTTGAAGAAAAATCACGGAAACACCCACGTTGAAATTAAGCCTCAAGTGGATAAATACACCATCAATGGAAAAGATATCATCCTTTTGGCTGAAGGTCGTTTGGTAAATCTTGGTTGCGCCACCGGCCACCCAAGTTTTGTGATGAGCAATAGTTTTACGAACCAAACCTTGGCACAGATTGAGCTTTGGAAAAATGGTGAAAACTATGAAAATGAAGTGTACATGCTTCCAAAGCATTTGGATGAAAAAGTAGCGAAACTTCACCTTGAAAAAATTGGAGTTGAGCTAACTGAACTTAGCCCAGACCAAGCGGAATATATTGGTGTGGAGGTTGAAGGACCGTTCAAACCTGAGTATTACAGATACTAATGATTAACAATTTTAGATTTACGATTTTTGAATTAAAAACCCTCACAGATTTGTGAGGGTTTTTTGTTGTGAATAAGTTTCAGGATATTTTAAACAGGATTTAATTCTGTTTAAGAAAAAAAATATAAATTTATAACCATATATAAGGTTGTATAATATGGTTATAAAAGAATATTATTCCGTTTCCGAAGCTGCGGAAATTTTAGGAAAAAATCCCGAAACACTTCGACGCTGGGACAATGACGGAAAACTTCGAGCAGTCCGTGAACCGATGAGCAATTACCGGGTTTACAAGAAAGAAAATCTTGAAATATTTCCTGAATTCAAATCATACTTTGAGAAAATTGACGAAAGTAATTTTGTTGAACCAATAAATAATTATTCCGTTTTAGAACTTTTTGCGGGAGCTGGTGGTCTTGCTATTGGAATGGAAGAAGCGGGATTAAAATGTAAAGCCTTAAATGAAATTGATAAATGGGCATGCCAAACTTTGAGAGAAAATCGTCCAAATTGGAATGTGCTTGAAGGTGATATTCGTGAAATGGATTTTTCTGAATTTAAAAATAATATCGACGTAGTTACAGGAGGATTTCCGTGTCAAGCATTTAGTTATGCAGGGAAAAAACTGGGATTGGAAGATGCACGCGGAACGTTATTTTATGAATTTGCCCGTGTTGTAAAAGAAACAAATCCTAAAATTTGCATTGGTGAAAATGTTCGAGGTTTGCTCAGCCACGACAATGGGAAAACGCTTGAGGGAATGATTTCTATTTTAGATGAAATCGGTTATAATGTGGTCTCGCCTGTTAGGGTTTTAAAAGCCATAAATTATAATGTTCCACAAAAACGGGAAAGATTGATTTTAGTTGCAATCCGAAAAGATATAAATATTGAGTATGAGTATCCAAAGCCATTTCCAGAAATCTATAATTTAAAAGATGCGCTTAAAAAAGGAAAATTATTCGATACAAATGTGCCAAAATCAAATGGTGCAAAATATCCACAACATAAAGTGGATGTTCTTGACTTGGTTCCCCCGAAAGGATATTGGCGGGATTTGCCACTTGATATTCAAAAGGAATATATGCAGAAAAGTTTTTTCTTGGGCGGAGGAAAAACGGGTATGGCGCGAAGAATTGGTTGGGATGAACCTTGTTTGACATTAACTTGCAGCCCTGCACAAAAACAAACAGAACGTTGCCACCCCGACGAAACGAGACCTTTTACAGTTCGGGAGTATGCAAGAATTCAAACTTTTCCGGATGATTGGAAGTTTGAGGGCTCGGTTTCGCAACAATATAAGCAGATTGGAAATGCAGTTCCTGTTAATTTAGCAAAGGAAATTGGGTATTCTATTGTGAGGTTTTTAAATAAGATTCAATTAAAGGAAAAATCAGAAACTTTAGAGAATGCCGAATTATTGTCTTAATTGTTCAAACCCAGAATAATAAAAAAAGTTCTCAAAAGTAATTTCATTTAATATTTCTCTTCCAGATTTTTTGCCACTATTTGAAATATCAGCTAAAAGTGTATGTTCTTGTGACTTAACAATATCTATTGTTTTCAAAAAATCTTCTATTGCTTTAGGCAAAGACTGATACAATTCAAAGAGCGCCTTTTCCCTTCCAGTAATTTTCTCATAGAATTTATCTCCAGAAATCATATTTACTCTACTATGGCTATATTCTTTTCCATTAATTATCCCAGCCCATTTTTTTACAAAGGACTTTTTAGCCCATATCTGAACCAAAAAACATTCAGCCAACTTATTATTATCTGCAAATCTTGCTAATCGCTGAAAAGAACTTTCCGCAGCACTGCTGCTCATAGTATTATGTTTATTTTTAATTTCTGCAAAGAGGGCGTTATCGTCGGCTTTTAAATCATAACCCAAATGCTTCCCGCTAGAATAACCATTAACACCACCTAAAACTTCTTCGTGAAATGTTCCGATGGCATTATTGACAGATTTATCAATTTGTCTTGATAATTCAAAATCAACAATTTCATCTTCAGTCAAATCATTGAATTTTGAATCAAATGTTAGTTTTATTGTATCAATTTTATTTTTATAAAATTTTTTCTTTGTAATTTCTCTTTTTGCTTCCACGTATGAATAATATAAATGTGATATACATTTTAATAAATGTTCGTCATTTACAAAATTCACGTATTTGTTTTCTGATTGGTCAATATTATTCATAATTTGTATCAATTGCTATGAGTTACGAAGATAACAAAATAAAAGTCCCCCGTTTTAACGAAGAATCCGGATTCTATACCACAAAAAAACGCTCAAAAATGATGAGCAAAATACGTGGCAAGAATACGAAACCGGAATTGCTTTTCAGAAAAACGCTTTGGAAAAAAGGAATCCGTTACCGTGTAGACACCAAAAAACTTCCCGGAAAACCTGATGTTTCCATCCAAAAATACAAACTTGCCATTTTTATTGACGGCGAATTTTGGCACGGCTACAATTGGCCGGAACGGAAAGAAACTTTAAAAAGCAATCGCGCTTTTTGGATTCCGAAAATTGAACGGAATATGCAGCGCGACCGCGAAGTAAACCATCAACTTGAAGAATTGGGCTATACCGTTTTTCGGTTTTGGACAAACGAAATAAAAAATAATTTAGACAAATGCATTAACGATATATTGGTCTATATAAACACCGGACAAAATGATTAAATCAAAATTACCAAATATTGAAAATTCCATATTTTCAGTAATGAGCAAAATGGCAGTGGAACATAAAGCTCTAAATCTATCGCAAGGTTTTCCAAACTTTCCAAGCGATCCCGCATTAAATGCTTTGGTAGACCAGGCGATGAGCGATGGTTTTAACCAATACGCCCCAATGCCCGGCGATTTTGAACTGAGAATGGAAATTTCAAAAAAGATTGAAACCCTGCACACCCACTTTTACAATCCCGAAAATGAAATAATCATTACAGCAGGTGCAACCCAAGCTATTTTCACAATAATCGCGGCAACAATCAACAAAGGCGATGAAGTGATTATTTTCACACCAGCCTATGATTGTTACGCGCCGACCGTGGAATTATTCGGCGGAAAAATTGTTCCCATTCAATTGAGGCCTCCTTTTTATTCACCCGATTGGCAAGAAGTTGCCGATAAAATTTCCTCAAAAACCAAAATGGTAATTATCAACAGTCCGCACAACCCCACTGGAATGCTTTTGTCTGAAGAGGATATGCTTCAATTACAAGAATTGACGGAGAAAAATGATCTTTTGGTTTTAAGCGATGAAGTTTACGAACACATCATTTTTGATGGCAATGTGCACCAAAGCGCTTCAAAATTTGAAGCTTTGGCGGAACGTAGTTTTGTTACGGCTTCCTTCGGAAAAACGTTTCACAATACAGGCTGGAAAATGGGCTATTGTGCCGCACCGGAGCATTTGATGAAAGAGTTTCAAAAAGTGCATCAATTTGTTGTATTCTGCGTAAACCATCCCATTCAAAAGGCATTGGCAACGTATTTAAAAGATCCGGAACACTACTTAAAGCTTCCAGATTTCTACTGGCAAAAGCGCGATTTCTTTTTGAATTTGATGGAAGGTTCAAACTTCAAAATCATTCCTTCGAAAGGAACATATTTCCAAATGTTGGATTTTTCAGAAATTTCGAATGAAAGTGATATCGCTTTCGCGGAAAGGCTTACGAAGGAATTTAAGATTGCCACAATCCCAACTTCCGTCTTCAACGAAGGTAAAAAAGACTTCAAACAAATACGAGTCTGTTTCGCTAAAACAGATGAAACTTTGGCTAATGCCGCAAAGATTCTCAATCAGTTTTAATTTGTAAAATTTATCAATTTCAGGCCAACCCATAAGTTTTATCAATTCAAAGATTAAAACATCGAATTGATTTTTGATTTGAAACGGTGGATTAAATCTGTATTTTCGTAAGCACCACATTAAAATTAAAAATCATGGAAAATAATAAAGACAAAAACTATCACAAAAATGGAAACCCCAGCGGAAATGCAAGCGATGCTTGGGAAATAAATGATGATAGCACTGCAGCGAAATGCCCCTATTTTGATGGCACACAAAGTCATGTTGCCGGAGGCGGAACTACAAATAACGATTGGTGGCCCAACAAATTACGATTGAATGTGCTTCGTCAACAAAGCAAAAAATCAGACCCGATGGGTGATAATTTTAATTATCGCCAAGAATTCCAAAAGCTGGATTATGATGCTTTAAAGCATGATTTGACAAAATTAATGACCGACTCACAAGATTGGTGGCCGGCAGATTATGGGCATTACGGAGGTTTGTTTATTCGAATGGCATGGCACAGCGCCGGAACGTATCGAGTAACTGATGGCCGTGGGGGAGCGAACACAGGAAACCAACGGTTCGCACCTTTAAATAGCTGGCCAGATAACGGAAATTTGGATAAAGCACGCTTGTTGCTGTGGCCCATAAAACAAAAATATGGCAAGAAAATTTCTTGGGCAGATTTAATGATTCTTACCGGAAATGTGGCATTGGAATCTATGGGCTTCAAAACATTTGGATTAGCTGGAGGTCGCGAGGATTTTTGGGAACCAGAGCAAGATATTTATTGGGGTTCTGAAACCCAATGGCTCGGAAATGACGAACGCTATAAAAACGAAGGCGAACTCGAAAAACCTTTGGGAGCAGCACATATGGGATTAATTTATGTGAATCCGGAAGGCCCGAATGGAATTCCAGACCCATTGGGTTCTGCCCATGATATTCGCGAAACCTTTGGCCGTATGGCGATGGATGATTACGAAACCGTGGCTTTGATTGCCGGTGGACACACCTTCGGGAAAGCACACGGTGCCGCAGACGCTGAAAAATATGTAGGTTCAGAACCTGAAGGAGAAAGTATAGAACAAATGGGAAAAGGTTGGATAAATACATTTGAGTCTGGTTTTGGCGACCATACCATTACCAGCGGATTGGAAGGTGCGTGGACGCCAGTTCCAAACAGATGGGACCACGATTATTTCAGGGTACTTTTTGATTATGATTGGGAATTGACAAAAAGCCCAGCGGGTGCACACCAATGGAAACCCACCGAGGCTTCCAACGCACACAAAGCGCCAATGGCGCACGATCCTTCCAAAACACAGGATTTAATGATGAGCACGGCAGATATGTCTTTGAAAATGGATCCTGATTATAAAAAAATATCATTGCGCTTCCGTGAAAATCCTGAGGAATTTGAAGATGCTTTTGCTCGGGCTTGGTATAAATTGACACATCGTGATATGGGACCAATTTCAAGATATTTGGGCCCTGAAGTTCCAAAAGAAGAATTGCTTTGGCAAGATCCAATTCCAGAAACCAATTATGCCTTTATAAACGATGACGACATTGATTCCCTCAAAAAATCAATTTTAAATTCAGGGCTTTCTGTGTCGCAATTAGTTTCTACTGCTTGGGCTTCGGCTTCTACTTATCGCGGTTCTGATATGCGCGGTGGTGCAAATGGCGCACGAATTCGCTTGGAACCACAGAAAAATTGGGAAGTGAACAATCCATCACAATTATTTAAAGTTTTGGAGAAACTTGAACGAATCCAAAAAGATTTCAATGAAAACCAAACTGGAGATAAAAAGATTTCATTAGCAGATTTAATTGTGCTGGGCGGTTGTGCTGCCATAGAAAAAGCAGCCAGAGATGCGGGACATAATGTGAAAGTTCCATTTAATTTAGGCAGAGGCGACGCTTCACAGGAACAAACAGATGTAGAATCATTTTCTCATCTTGAACCAACTGCAGATGGTTTCAGAAATTATTTAAAAAATAATCAACCCGCTTCTTTTGAAGAATTACTGGTAGATAAAGCTCAATTATTGACGCTCACAGTGCCAGAAATGACGGTTCTCGTTGGAGGTATGCGGGTTTTGAAAACTAACTTTGATAGTTCAGACCACGGCGTATTCACGGATAAACCCGGAACACTAACAAATGATTTCTTCGTAAATCTACTCGATTTGGGTACCACTTGGAAAGCCATCGGCGATGACGACCGCATTTTTGAAGGGCGCCATCGGGCAAGTAATACTTTCAAATTTACAGGAACCCGTGCCGATTTAATTTTTGGTTCAAACTCAGAATTGAGAGCTATCGCCGAAGTGTATGCCTGCGAAGATTCCAAAGAAAAATTTATCAATGACTTTGTTGCCGCTTGGAGTAAAGTGATGAATTTAGATCGATTTGATTTGAAGTAAAAAATAAAGAAAATTACAATTTAAAACAGAGTTGCAATTTATGTGGCTCTGTTTTTTTACATTTATAGAATTATGAAAGAGAGATTATTTGATGAAATAAGGATGGGGAACACTTCAGAAGTTGAGGCTATATTGGGTAATTCACCCAATTTAGTTTTTGAAAAAGATACACGCGGATCCACGCCCTTGTTGCTCGCCACATATTACGGGTTTTATGAAATTTCGGAAATTATTTTGAAACATCCCCAAGATATCGATGCACAGGACGCATCAGGAAATACGGCATTGATGGGCGTGTGTTTTAAAGGTTTTGATTTAATTGCAAAACTTTTACTTGAAAAAGGAGCCAATCCAAACATCACAAATTTTAACGGCGCGACAGCCTTAATTTTTGCGGTAACTTTTGGAAGAAATGAAATCGCCAAACTGCTTTTGGAAAACGGAGCCGATACAACAATAAAAGACGATCGTGGCAATACAGCCTTAATACACGCGAAATTGCAGGGAATTAGGGAAATGGTGGAATTGCTGGAAAAAGAAAATTGATTTTTCAAAAAAGGAAAAAATTGGAAGTATTTTTAAAAATATCAATCATTCAAAGTGAATTACACTGGGAAAATGCCGAGGCAAATAGGGCAATGTTTTCCGAAAAAATTCAAAATATTGAAGGAGAAACAGATTTAATTGTTCTCCCAGAAATGTTTTCTACTGGGTTTTCAATGAATGCAGAAAAACTTGCTGAACTAAACAATGGGGAAACTTTTAAGTGGATGATTTCCGAAGCGCAGAAAAATAACTGTGCCATTATGGGAAGCGTGATTATTTCTGAAAATAATAAATTTTACAACCGCCTACTTTTTGTATTTCCCGACGGAAAATATGACAAATATGACAAAAAACACACCTTCACTTTAGCAAGGGAAAACGAAACCTATGCAGCGGGAACAGAGCAATTAATTGTTAATTACAAAGGTTGGAGAATCTGTCCATTGGTTTGCTACGACCTTCGTTTTCCGGTTTGGGCAAGAAATACCGAAGATTACGACCTTTTAATTTATGTTGCCAATTGGCCTAAAGTGCGCACCCTTGCATGGGATACCTTGCTGCGTGCCCGGGCTATTGAAAACATGGCCTATTGCGTTGGCGTAAACAGATTTGGTTTTGATGGAAATGACCACGAATATGTTGGCCATTCCGCAGTTTATGATGTTTTGGGGAAACAAATTTCCACAACATCTTTTGAAAGAGAATTTACCGAAACTGTGGTTTTAGAAAAAGAACACATTGAAAGCAACAGAAAAAAGTTGCAATTTTTGAATGATCGCGACAGGTTTACTTTAACGTAAAAGTTTCATTCAAGCCCCAATTGGCTCGCACTTCTATTTGAGTGGGATAGTAAACTATTTTTTCGGGCTCCAAACGGTTGAGAAAGCTTCCTGTGTCCCATCTTCCATTTGCGTTATCATCGTAAATTATTCTTAAAAAATACTTGTCGGGCGAAAGCGCATCAAAGAATACGGGATTGTTTTCGATTAAATACTTTTCTCCCACAATATTGTATTTGCTGTCCATCATTTGCACAATTATAGGAAACCGATTCACATTTACCAAAGTTAGATTTAGAGTACCATAATCTGACTCGAGCCGAGTATTCACGCTAAATTGAAGCGTGTCATTACTCTTCTCAAAAAAATCTGTCACCGCTCCCGGAAAAACTTTCACTAAGTAACTTTGATCCTCCTTTTTTGGGAAAAACACTTCAGCTAAATTGTATTCTTTATTCAATTTTACAGTGGCTTCCACAAGCGAAGAATCTTTCGCCATCACTTGAAATTTTTCAGGATCAAAAGAAATTAAAGGGGTATTGGCGCGTAATTTAAAGGTATCCTGCAGTTTAAGTGTTCCCGTTTTTAGCGGCGAAATATTCAGTGAATCTTTAAAAAGTTCGCGCATTCGCACGGTGGCAGTATCAATCCTATTCCCGTTGGCGATTTTAAAAATCAATGAATCTTTTTCAATAGCAGGTTTGTACCAATAGTGAAGGGTGTCTTTCTTTTCGTCCTTAAAAACTGCTGAAACATAGTCTTCCGGCACTACAGAAAGCACTTCAATGTTCAAACTGTCTGCCCTACCCTCATACCCAAAAACAATATGGTTTTTCGCAACTTGTGTGGGGCGAACAAATTTATAATCTGGAGTTTCCTTGAAAAGCGTGAGTGTATAGGTAGAATCTGTGGGCAGAGTGATTAACTCTGTTACAAAACCAATTTTATCGTTTTGTGGTTGGAAAATGTAGTCGTTATTTTTCTCTTTCATCGCCAAAAGAAGATACTTTCCTTCTTTAAGATTGCTAAGTTCAAACGTGCCAGTGCTGTCTTTTGTTACGGTTATGTAGGTTGGCTTTTCAGAATAAATCAATGAATCCGTAAAAGTTTCGTTGACTTCATAAAGCATTACCGTTGTTGGAATTTCCGGCGCGATTAGCTGTGCATCCTTTACTTTTCCAGAAAGTTTTAAGCTGTCAATATAACTTCCGGTGGAAAAAATATATTTAAAATAATCAAACGTATTTTGCTCGTTATTGTCCACAATACTGTTCCCAAAGTTGAAAGAATAGGTGGTATTTGGTTTTAAAGTGTCCAGTAGTTTTATCTTCAGCGTTTTTGAAGTGCTTAAAGGGGTAATTATTGGCGCAAATTTCATAGGTGGCGAAATAATCAATTCCTTGTTTATTTCCTTCAACTTTATGTATTCATCGAAACGGATTTCAATTTCGTTGCCCGTAAAATTAATGGTGTAGTTTTCAGGGTTACTTCTCACAATAATAGGGGGAATGGTATCTTTCAGACCACCGGTGGGTGTTCCTTTTTTTGCGCAATCCACAAAAGAAAGCAAAAACAAAAATGCAATGGGAATATAAAGAAGGCGGTGTTTCACTTAGGCTTGCTTAAAATTACTTAACAATAGATTGCGGCTTCAAAAATAAACAATAACCTTTTACCATTCAGAAATACTTTAGGTGGTTGCAATGGTGGCAATACTGATGCATACATTTTCAGCTTTCAGCAATTGTAGCGCGCATTTTTCGAGCGTTGCTCCGGTGGTAATAATGTCGTCAACGAGCAATACGTGCTTATTATTTATTTGTTCCAAATTTTGAACGGTGAAAACTTCTTCGGCCTCAAAGCGCAATATTCTGGTTTTGAAAACCTGTGAGCCGCTTTTGGAAACTTTTATTAAAATATCATCCTTATAAGGAATATTCAAGGCTGCGGCAATCTCTTTCCCAAAACCCTCCACTTGATTGTAGCCGCGTTTTTTTAATTTTTGTTTGTGCAACGGTACAGGAATAACCAAATCTATTTCGCGATAAGCTGAAAGTTCTGCCAGCTCTGCCCCTAACCATTTTCCGAAGAACGAACTTATATCTTTTTGGCCACGGTATTTTAAATTATGCAACAGCTCCTGTGTGATTCCTCTTTTTTGAAACTGGACGAGCGAAGTTGCATTTTGCGCCAAAAACCTTCCATAAAATTTGTTTTTCAGCATTTCGCTTCCAGTTTTATGAAAGGATGCCAAAGGAATGGCATGAATACAATCTGCACATAAAACTTCTTGTCCCTTTAGAAGTGGCACTTTACAACCACTGCATATTTTTGGAAAAAGCAGATTTAACATAATTTAAGAATTTTTACCATTTTGTAAACGTTTGTTAAAGAAATACCTACCTACATTTACCGCTTAAACTTAACTTATTTATTATGAGTACAGAAAACGAAAACAATAGTGGCAAATTTAAGATCCTAATTGGGGTTCTTTCTGTTTTGCTGATTGCCTTGGCGGTTTACACCGTAACACTATTTAACGATAGTAAAAATACAGTATCAAATCTCGAAATGCAAAAAGCAGACATTGAACAAGAACTTGAAGGTCTGATTGCAAATTATGACGAAGTAATTAAAGACAACGAGCTAAAAGACAAAGATTTGCTTGCCGCTCGTGAAAGAATTACAGTTCTGTTGGACTCTGTTAAGGATTCCGAAGCAAATGTTGCTTTAATAGATCGATACAAAGCTGAAGTTGGCCGTTTGAAGCAAGAGCGAATCATGCTATTTAAACGTGCAGATAGTTTAATTGCCTCGAACAAACAATTGGCAATGGAGCGTGACAGTACATATAATGAGCTGTCAAACACACGGATGATCGTAGATTCCGTAAGCACAGAAAACACGGCAATGAACGAAACCATTAAAAAAGGTTCTATTGTTAAAGCTACCGATCTTCGTGGTGAGGCTGTGATTGTTAGAAATAATGGAAAAGTAGTAGACACGAAACGCGCCAGCCGCGCCGATAAAATAAGAACTTGTTTTACATTGGCTCCAAACGCTATTGCGCAAAAAGGAGATAGAATTTTATACGTTCAAGTGATAAACCCAAAAAATAAAATGATGGGAGACAATGTGGTAAAGCAGTTTGAGGACAAAAACCTTAACTATAGTGCCTCTACAAATGTATTTTATGAAAATGATGAACTTGACGTTTGTATTCTTGTAAATTCTGCCGAATCTGATCTTGTGGAAGGTAGATATACCATCAACCTTTATGATGGTGGCAGCTTAGTTGCTACCAACACAATGGAATTAAAATAATCTTATTTTATAAAGAATAGGTAATTTATAAAATAAATGAAACCGCGGTGACTTATCACCGCGGTTTTTTTATTTTTGCGCTATGGCAAATAATGAAGATCAGTTTAAAAAAGTAGTCTCCCACGCAAAGGAGTACGGTTATATTTTTGCATCAAGCGAAATCTACGACGGCCTCAGCGCTGTATATGATTACGCCCAAAACGGTGTAGAATTAAAGAAAAATATTCGAGAATATTGGTGGAGAAGCATGGTTTATATGAACCAAAATATTGTTGGTATTGATTCCGCAATATTAATGCATCCCACAACTTGGAAGGCTTCTGGCCACGTTGACGCTTTCAACGACCCGTTGATAGACAACAAAGATTCCAAAAAACGCTACCGCGCAGATGTACTTATTGAAGATTACGCCGAAAAGCTATTTCAAAAAGCACAAAAGGAAATTGAAAAAGCAAAAGGTCGTTTTGGCGATAGTTTTGATGAAGCGCAATTTATAGCAACAAATCCAAGAGTTGTAAAATATTTGGAAGATCAGCGAAACATTCTTGAAAGAATGGCGCGCTCGTTAGAAAAAGAAGACTTGGCAGACGTAAAAGCTTTAATTGAAGAACTCGAAATCGCCGATCCCGATACAGGCTCAAAAAATTGGACCGAAGTGCGACAGTTCAACTTAATGTTTGGAACAAAATTGGGCGCTTCCGCAGACAGCGCGATGGATCTTTACCTTCGCCCCGAAACTGCCCAAGGGATTTTCGTAAACTTTTTAAATGTGCAAAAAAGCGGAAGGATGAAAATTCCCTTCGGAATTGCACAAACCGGAAAAGCGTTCCGTAATGAAATTGTTGCTAGACAGTTTATCTTCCGTATGCGGGAGTTTGAACAAATGGAAATGCAATTTTTCGTCCGTCCCGGCGAAGAGCTGAAGTGGTACGAACACTGGAAAGAAACCCGTTTAAAATGGCATCTTTCTTTAGGGATGGGCGCAGAAAATTACCGTTTCCACGATCACGAAAAACTGGCACATTACGCCAATGCCGCGGCAGATATTGAATTCAACTTTCCTTTTGGTTTTAAGGAATTGGAAGGAATCCATTCCCGAACCGATTTCGACTTAAAAGCACACGAAAAATTCTCCGGAAAAAAATTACAGTTTTTTGACCCGGAATTGAACGAAAGCTACGTGCCCTATGTTGTTGAAACCTCAATAGGTTTAGACAGAATGTTCCTCGCTGTTTTAAGCAATTCGTTGCAGGATGAAACTTTGGAAGATGGCAGCGTTCGAACCGTTCTAAAACTACCGGCAATTTTAGCTCCCATAAAAGCTGCTGTTTTGCCGTTAATTAAAAGGGACGGTTTGCCAGAAATTGCACAAAAAATTATTGACGAGCTGCAATGGGATTATAATGTAATTTATGACGAAAAAGATGCCGTGGGAAGACGCTACCGCCGCCAAGATGCCGTGGGAACGCCGTTTTGTATTACTGTAGACCATCAAACAATTGAAGACAATACCGTTACGATACGATATCGCGATACAATGGAACAAGAGCGAATTTCAATCGAGGAAATTTCAGAAAAAATGAAGGAAACCATTTCATACAAAAACTGGCTTTCCTAAAATTTTAGGTGATTAATTCTATATTTTGAAGGAGGAGGATAGTAATTTATCCTCCTTTTTTTATATCTGTAATTTCAGCTGGGGTAGCTTTATCACACCGATTCATTCGGCGCAGACCGTTAAATTTAATCCATACTTTTTGTCCGTCCTTTTTATATTTTTCTTCCAAATTGATTGGATCCAAATAATAAAATTCCATTTTGTCGCCAGGCATTTGTATGGTATAAGGGCAATCGCCTTCTTTGTCAGAATAGACTATAGTGCCCAAAAAATAGCCCGCAGCCTTCATTTTTTGTGGATCCATAGTTTCAGTAGTTGTGCCAGTTTCATCTGTATCAGTAGTTACAATTGTTTCTGCTGTTGTGGTTGTTTCAGGGGTTGAGGCATCCTGTGTCCGCTTTTCTGTGGTGCCACAGGAAAGGAGTAGGGTTGAAAAAATCGCAAATCCTATTTTTAAAAACATTTTTTTTTGGTTTGAAATTAATTTTGAAGATACAAAATTAAAAATACGCACGCAATTGAATACTTCCCGTATGCACCGTTTTGGTAGTTTCACTTTTCCTTCCAAAATAGGAAATATTAGCATCCAAGTATTTCGTTATCCGTTTCTGAAAAAGTAAACGCCAAGTAAAGTTGGTGCCCGGTTGCAAGCCTTCCAACATTTGATATGCCACGGGGGAAAAAGCGCTGCCTTCAAATTTGTTGTCAATATAATTGAATTCCCCATTAATTGAAACTTTCTCGGCATTCGTATAAGCAAATGAAAAACCCAGCGTTTGCTGGTTCAACTTTTCCATTGCGCCCAATTGATTGTTTTGGTTTGCAAATTCATAAAACACATCAAAACGCGTTTGCTGGCTTAGCAAATAGGAAATTTTTGGATTTAAATCATACGAATCCAAACGATAATTTCGGTTCGCGAAATTCTCCGAAAGACTTTCATTGCTGCCTGTAGTGCCTTTTAAATTCAGCAGCCAACTTTCCCAAAACTTATGGTTGAAGTTTAATTGATGACTCTTCAACTCGCTGCGCTGTAAACCCGTAGCGAGCAAATTGTCGCTGGAAGTGGATATAAAAGTGTAACTCGTGGTAAAATGTTGCTTCCCGCGATTGAAAAACAACGCATTCCGAAAATTCAGAGTAAGCCCCAATTGGTCTTCCCCGCCATCTCCAAAAGGATTAATGTTGAAACCGTCATTTTTTCGTTTCACTTTACGGTCCAAAACATAGGAAGTTTGGTTATAAAAATGGGACAACACTTTTTTAAACCCTTCTTTATTTGCCCAATTCTGCGGATTTAAGGTGAGAATTTGACTAAACTTATTTTCCCTTATTTTTAAAAAAATCTGGTTTGGAAGCAAAACCCGAATATATTCCGCTTGATCCTGAAACTGTGCCACTTCAAATTCCTCCAACTCTTGAATTCCATTATTGTTATAGTCAATCCACGTGTAAACCCCCTGCCCCGCATCTGTTTTTATATACGTAAATTCCTGTTGCGGAATCACCCCATTGTTGGATTCCAAAGTAGTGTTCCAACGGATTCCACCTTCAAGCAGTGCCTGATTATACAGAATTCTCGAATTCAGCGATCGCTCTGTTTCACGAAAAATATTTGCGGGCGGAGCAGGATTAATTGTGTCCGTTGCATCATTTAAAAAAGGTTCATATTTTAAAGTTCTATAATTCGCAAATGCTGAAAGCTGGGTGTTTTCAGTATTTATAAGCCTCGATTTTAGATAATATGTATTTGATGAATTCACTTTTTGAAGCAAATTATTTCGAACACTGTCATTCACCCGAAACTGATAGCCCGCTTCCACAAAAACTTTGGTACTGTCGCCAATGCCCGAAAACACTTCAAAAGCGCTGAATTTTTGGCTAATGGGCGAAATACTATCGCGGTTAATATCCTTAATTTGATTGTCTTCCAATCCCACTTTTCCGCCAACCCAAGCTTTTTCAAAGGAATAGGTTGTGGTGTTGTTCAGCCTGAAAAATTTGGAGGAAATAGAATCTACCTTGCTGTCCAGAAAACTTCCGTAGGTTAGCAATTTCAGTTTTTTCAGTTTTATTTCTGAAGCGATTACGTGTCGCGTCCCGTTAAAATTTTCGGAAAAATTCAAATTTTGGAATTCGTATCGGCCACCGCCCATTTTGGGATGTGAAACTTCAACGCCCGAAATCACAAAACTTTGGTTTCCCATAGGGTTTATAAGGTTCCAATCGCGGTTGAACTCTATATTATAAAGCCTTTCGATTGTTCTAAAATCTCTTTGAACAAAATCTAACGAACCGAAAGCATCCACTTTCAATGTGTCTGCAGTGGTCAAAACGCGTTGTTTAAAAGCCAGTCTTCCCGCAAAACCATCGTTATTATTGTCGTCAATATCACTGAAAAGGTTAAGATCGTTTTTGCTTCCCGCTACTTCAAAATCAACACGTGTTTTTTCCGAAGGATGAAAGCTTCCGTTTAAGCCACCAACTTGAATTTTCATAGGAGCATTTAGTCGAATTATTGGCTCATAATTTCCCTGCCGCACCCCGTTTACGGGCGCAACATATTCAAAAATACGGCTTATTGCATTGGTCTCATTAATCACATAATCGCCATTATTGGTGCCAACGAGCGAAAAACGGACACTGAAAAGTTCGTCCTCGGGATTGTTCGAAAACACAAAAACCTCTACCCCGCTTATGGTTTCCTTTTTATAAAGAATCTTGTTTTCGGAATAGGTATCGGGCACGGCAGAAGGTGCGCTCATTAAATCACGATCATCGCCCGCAGCCTGTAAAACCGCCACTTGTTCTTCAGAAAGATTTTGTTGCAAAGGCTGGTTTTTTGCATCATTTTCAGAATAGACATACACCCCCAAATCCAGTTTTTCACTGGTATAATTTCCACCACCGTAACCAATGAAACGCGTGTAACTTCTATCGGTATATTGATATTCCACGGTAATCCGCATATTGCTTGTTATGGGATAAGTGGGATTGAATTTCAGTTCACCCGCGTTGTAATCTATTACATAATCTTCGTTTTCGCCCCTATTCAAAAGCAATCCATTCACATAAACCCGCTCGCTGCCGGAAACTACCAAAATATAAAGTTCGCCATTTGGGCCCACCAATTTGTATGGCCCTTGGTTTCCCTCCTGCCCCAAAAATTCACTTTTTGAAAAAACGCCGCGCACCAATGCGCCCGAAGCAAAAGCCGAAATTTTGGAACCGTCTTCGTTATTAAAAGTTCCGCCGAGGGAAATTCCCTGTACTTTTTTTGTAAATCTTCCGAAATAGCTATTGTTGTTTTGAAGATCAATATCACCCGCACGAATGTTCCAGTTTTCACCGAAAAGCTCTATGAAAATCTGATCAAATTCATTTAAACTTTGTGAATATCCGCTTTCCTGCGCTGGAATATTTGCATCTTGAATGGAGGCGCGAATAGAAACTTTGTCGCTCAGTTTTCCGGTAATTTGCAGATCGAGTTCGCTATTAACAACTGCATTTTGGTTGTTGCCAATGGTAATGCCCCGCGAAATGCTTCCGGAAGTATTCAACCCGTCAAAAGGCGTAAAAGTATTTTGGTTGGTACTTTCCTGTAACGAATACAATTTGTCAATATTCCCCGTATTTTCAACTATAATTTTTGGGTCGAGGGCGAAGTAATCCCGCGTCAAAAAATCCGGATATCGCAAATATTGAATAGTAAGCGAATCCTGCTGTTGTTGCAATTCCTCGGAAAAAATAATAATTCCTTTTTTGAAATCTACCCGATAGCTGAAAGGATCGGGCGAATTTCCGTCTTTGTCTAGAATTGCAAACCGTTGTGGATTAATACTTACGCTGTCCAAAACCACCGTGTCCTGCAAAGCGACTTTCTTTTCGCGATAGTTTGAAGAAATATCCTGCGCATAGCCAATGGCCGCGATAAAAAGGAAAGAAACTAACAGGTAAAACTTCATCATCAATATAACTGAATGTGGCGTATTATATTTTGTGAATATATTTTGAAAATCTTTGCGGGCCTGGGCCGTGTAAAAATACAATGTTAATTAACTTAGTGGCCTTTAATAAATGCTACTTACAATGAAAATTATTTCATACAACGTAAATGGAATCCGCGCCGCGATGCGCAAAGGATTTATTGATTGGCTAAAAGCTGCAAACCCAGATGTTATCTGCCTTCAGGAAACAAAAGCCAATTTTGACCAAGTGGAAATTGAGGAAATTGAAAAAGCGGGTTATCCATATCATTATTGGTACAGTGCGGTGAAAAAAGGCTACAGCGGGGTGGCAATTTTTTCAAAAATAAAGCCGAACCACATTGAATACGGCACCGGCATTGAATATATGGATGGCGAAGGAAGAAATATTCGCGTGGATTTTGATGATGTTTCGGTAATGAGTTTGTATTTGCCGAGCGGAACGAACATCAATCGTTTGGAACACAAGTTTACATATATGGCCGATTTTCAGATATATATTGACACTTTGAAGCAACAGCTTCCGAATTTAGTGATTTGTGGCGATTACAACATTTGCCACGAAGCCATTGACATTCACGATCCAATCCGCAACGCCAATGTTTCTGGGTTTTTACCCGTTGAACGGAAATGGTTGGACGGGTTTATGAAAAGTGGTTTTATTGACAGTTTTCGTCATTTCAACAAAGAACCGCATAATTACACTTGGTGGAGTTACCGCGCCAACGCTCGGAATAACAATAAAGGCTGGCGGATAGATTATAATTTGGTTTCGGAACCACTATTAAATAACCTAAAACGAGCCGTGATTTTGCCCGACGCGATGCACAGTGACCATTGCCCGCATTTGGTGGAGCTGGAATTTTAAATCCTATTAAAATGAATTTCCCTGAAGATTTTTATTCACATTTACAAGAACACAATTACACTGAAATAAAAGGTGGTGTCGAACGAAATACATTCTTGGAAATTTGGGTGGTTACAGTTAACAACCGGGTTTTTGCACGAAGTTGGAATAAGAGTGCTAGAAGTTGGTTCACTGCATTTCTTGAAACAGGTGTTGGTCAATTGAAATATGGTGACAAAGTAGTTAATGTAAAAGGAAAAAAACTTGATGCATCAGCTCCTATTCAAGAAGAAATTAATAAAGCGTATATAAAAAGATACAATCAAAAAGAAAATATTTTCTACTCCGAAGGTATTACACAGCCAGAATATTTGGAGTACACTATGGAGTTTTTTATTCGGAAAAGCTAGTAAATGAAATACACAATCCTCCCAAATACCAATTTAAAAATCAGCAAACTATGCCTTGGCACAATGACCTGGGGCCAGCAAAACACAGAAGCAGAAGCCCACGAACAACTAGATTTTGCAATTGAAAAAGGCATTAATTTTATTGATTGTGCCGAAATGTATCCCATTCCCGCAAACCCAAAAACACAGGGAAGTACTGAAACTTATATTGGCAATTGGTTGGCGAAAAAGAAGAATCGTGGAGATTTGATTATTACTTCAAAAATTGCCGGGCCAAGCCGTTCGATGGATCATATTCGGCAACCATTGGATTTCAGCAAAAATTCTTTGGAAGACGCCATCAATAAAAGTTTGAAAAGATTACAAACAGATTATATTGATTTATACCAACTGCATTGGCCGGAGCGAAGCACCAATTATTTCGGTCAATTGGATTATACGCATAAAGAAGATGAACTTTGGAACGATAATTTTGCAGAAGTTTTGACGCATTTGGAAGAATTTGTAAAGGCTGGGAAAATAAGTCACATCGGGATTTCAAACGAAACCCCCTTCGGCGTAATGCGTTGCATCGAAGAATCGCGAAAAGGAAAATTGAAAATTGCTTCTGTTCAAAATCCCTTCAATTTGGTAAATAGAAAAGATGAAATTGGGCTTTCAGAAATTCTTCAACGCGAAAATATTGGATATTTGGCCTATTCGCCATTGGGCTTTGGGACGCTTACGGGAAAATATCTAAATGGAAAAGCTACCGAAAATTCACGAATAAATCAGTTTAAGCAATACACACGTTACAGCAGCAAATCTGCTTTGGAAGCAACACAACAATATTATAAAATTGCCAAAAAGCACAACCTGAGTTTTGCGCAACTTTCTTTGGCGTTTATTCTTCAGAAGAAATTTGTAACCGCACCAATTATCGGAGCCACTACCGTCGAGCAACTTTCGGAAAATATTGAAAGCATCAACGTTACGCTTTCCAAAGAAATTTTAAAGGAGATTGATGCGGTTCATTCCAAAATTCCAAATCCTGCTCCGTAATCCCCCTAACCCCCGAAGGGGGACTTTTGTAGAAGCTCCTCCCCTTCGGGGAGGCTGGGAGGGAACTAAACAAATGCACTATACCCAGTAATGGCCCGACCCACTATTAACGTGTTTATTTCTTTCGTGCCTTCATAACTGTAAATAGCTTCGGCATCGGCTACAAAACGGGCAACGTCATATTCCAAAAGAATTCCATTCCCGCCCATCACTTCACGGGCTTGACTAACCACGTCGCGGGTTCGCATACTGCAGAAAACTTTTGCAAGTGAGGCATGTTCGTCGGTCAATAAACCTTCATCCTGCAATTCCGAAAGGCGGAAACACAGGGTTTGCATCGCGGTTAAATTCGCAACCATTTCAACTAAATGGTTTTGAATTAATTGAAAGGAAGCAATCGGTTTTCCAAATTGCTCGCGTTTTTTTGTGTATTTTAAAGCAGCTTCGTAAGCACCGCGCGCGCAGCCAACAGCCTGCCAAGCCACGCCCGCACGGGTCATTCTTAATACTTTTGCAGTGTCTTTGAAGGAATCACATTTTTGAAGTCGGTCGCTTTCCGGCACACTGCAATCGGTCAATGTGATAATTGCATTTTGCACCGTGCGGAGCGCCATTTTATTTTCCATCTTTTCCGCCTTGAATCCGGGATTTCCCTTTCGCACTAAAAATCCTTTCACTTGATCCGTAGCTTCATCGCGTGCCCAAATAATTATCACATCGGCAAAAGTTGCGTTGCCTATCCATTTTTTCTGTCCGTTTAAAACCCATTCATCGCCTTCCTGTCTGCAAGTAGTTCCCAAGCCTCCAGCTACTGCTGAACCAACTTCGGGCTCGGTCAAGCCGAAAGCGCCAATCAATTCCATTCGCTGCATTTTTGGCAGCCATTCCTGTTTTTGTTCCTCGCTCCCGCAAACGTAAATTGATCCCATTGCCAAGCCGCTGTGAACTCCGAAAAATGTAGAAATAGAAACATCAACCCGCGCCAATTCCATCGCGATAATTCCTTCCATTAAAAAAGGCTGTTGGTATTTGCCAATTCCTTCGTATGAAATTCCACAGATATCCAATTCTGCCATTTTCGGAATAATTTGGAACGGAAATTCGGCTTTGTTCCAATATTCATTGGCAATTGGGCGTATTTCATCTTCCATAAAATTGCGAACTTTTAGTTGCAGTTCGCGTTGCTCGGGAGAAAGTTTTAAACTTAAATCATAAAAATCGCCATCAATTGGCGGCAATTTATGCTGGCCCTTTTTTCCTCCTTTATGCTTCAGCATTTTCATTAATCCAGCCAACTGCCTGTCGTCGAGTTCGCCAACGGTTTTCATAATTTCTGAAAGATCTACCTTTTGCGAAAGTTTGCCGAGCGCATCAAGATCGATATCGCGCATTAAACTAATAGTTTGTTTGATTTTGGAAAAAATGGACATAATTTAGTTTTTCAGAATTGAATTCTAAAGATACCATTATGCGTTTTTTAAATGGCTAAAAAAAAGTTAATTCGAAGGAAGTTCTGTCAGAAATGATTGGTTTATGAAGCCTTTCAAACTGTCCTGTGTTTGAATGTGAAACCAATTTTGGTTTTTCCCAAGCACCAAAATAGTGTCGTTTTTCTTCAAAGTGGCCAATTGTTCAAAAACCGAAGCTGGGCCTTTTCGAAGATCGGCCCTGTTTTTAGAAATAGTACCTTTCACCATTTGGGATGTGTCTTTCACTTGCTGTATATCGGTAAGTTTAATATAAGGAAACGGATTCACAGCTCCCTTTTTTCTATAAATCCCAAAATGAAGGTGCGGCGGCGTGGTTTCGGCATTACCAGTGTTGCCCACAAAACCGATGGTATCGCCCGTTTTTACTCTTTTTCCCTTGGTAACAGCTATGCTGTCCAAATGTGCATAATACACTCTTTTCCCAAAAAGTCCGTCCATAAGCCAAACCTGTTTTCCACCTAAACCGCCTTCGCCCGTTGAAGAAATTCTGCCATCGGATACCGCAACAACCGGGGTTCCCTTAGTCGCAAATATATCAACACCCTCGTGCGAACGGCTGCCTGTATCGCGCGGGTCTGCCCAAAAACTCTTCACACTTTTATTATTGCCGCCGCTAACCGGGAAAAAATACATGGGCTGGGAATATATTTTTATAATGAAAGGAAACTGCCGTTTCATTTCGGGCTGGATTACAATTTTATAGATTTCGGATTTATTTATTTCAAAAGCGAGGGAGGATTTTTTGTCTTCGGAACTTTTTACGAGTTTGAATGTTTTAAGAGAATCGCTTTTCTGTTGAAAAAGATCAATAAAAACCGAAGCCGAATCGGGCTGTTTTTCAATTTCCACAACCAATCTTTCGCCTTCTTTCAGTTGAAGATTGTAGCTGTAAACGTTGAAATTTTCTTCAGAAAAAACGCCGCTTTCAGAATAAGGGAGCGTTATTTGAAGTATATCGTTTTTGGAAATTTCAAAAGCATTTTTCCATTGCAGTAGCACCGAATCATCTTTTTTGAAATTGCGTTCATAAACTTCACGGGCCGTTGGTTGAATAACCACATCTGCTGCCTTTTGGACTTCTTCACATCCAAAAAACACTACTAAAATAAATATTGAAAAATACCAAAAACTGTTCTTCATAACACGGCTAACTTAGCAGAAATTGTACCAACAATCATCCAAAAAGATGGTGAACCACATCGTGAACTTTTGCCACTTTGATGATATTTATATGAAAATTGTTCTTCGGAATTTTGCAGTATTTCGAAATAACGATGGAGGTAAAACCGAGTTTTTCCGCTTCCAAAATTCGCTGCTCCACGCGGTTAACGGGACGAACTTCGCCTGCCAGACCAACCTCAGCAGCAAAACAAAGGCCTTTATCAATGGCAATATCGATGTTTGAGGAAAGTACGGCTGCGACAACCGCGAGATCAATTGCGGGATCGTCAACGGTGATTCCGCCAGTTACATTCAGAAAAACATCTTTGGCACCGAGTTTGAAACCCGCGCGTTTTTCCAAAACGGCAAGAATCATATTTAACCGTTTTGCATTGTAACCTGTTGCGCTTCTTTGCGGCGTACCGTAAACGGCACTGCTTACCAAGGCTTGAATTTCAATCATCAACGGCCGCATTCCTTCCAAGGTTGCTGAAATTGCGGTACCGCTCAACTCTTCGTCATTTTTGGAAATCAAAATTTCGGAAGGATTTGAAACTTCGCGCAAGCCGCTGCCCTGCATTTCGTAAATACCCAATTCATTAGTGCTGCCAAAACGATTTTTGTTTGCGCGCAGAATTCTGTAAATATGGTTTCTGTCGCCTTCAAATTGCAAAACCGTATCAACCATATGCTCCAAAATTTTTGGTCCGGCAATGTTTCCGTCTTTGGTAATATGGCCAATCAAAATAACTGGAGTTCCGGTTTCCTTTGCAAATTTTATGAGCTCGGCAGCAGTTTCACGAATTTGGGAAATGCTTCCGGCAGTACTTTCAATATAATCTGTATGCAAGGTTTGAATGGAATCAATCACCACAATATCCGGCTCAATTTCTGCGATATTTCTGAAGATATTTTGAGTATTCGTTTCGGTGAGAATGTAACAGTTTTCAGAAATAGGCTGGATACGTTCCGCCCGCATTTTTATTTGTTGCGCGCTTTCCTCTCCTGAAACATAAAGGGTTTTATAGGGAAGTTGTAGTGCAATTTGAAGCATCAATGTGCTTTTGCCAATTCCCGGTTCGCCACCCAAAAGAGTTAATGATCCAGGCACTAAGCCGCCGCCAAGGACGCGGTTCAATTCGTTGTTTTTTGTGTTTAACCGTGCTTCGGCCTGGGTTGAAATTTCAGAAATGCGTTGGGGTTTTGCTGCTTTTTGGGAAGAATTTTCAGTAGATTTCCAACTTACCTTTTCGGCTTTTTGGATTACTTCTTCCGCAATGGTGTTCCATTCTTTGCAGGAATTGCACTGCCCTTGCCATTTGGCAAATTGTGCGCCGCAGTTTTGGCAGAAAAAAGTGGTTTTAGTTTTGGCCATAATAGTTTGGCTAAAATAAATATATTTACGCTACCAACCAGCGATAAATGAAACGCATATTTCCCACAATCCTTTTTTCAATTATCTGCTCTGTTGTTCTCTCTGCACAGCAATACCAATTTAAAAAATACAAGGTTGACGAGGGTTTGGTAAACAATGAAACCTTTGATATTCTTCAGGATAGTAAAAACAGGATTTGGATATCAACCACGGGTGGCGTGAGTTGTTTCAACGGCAGTACATTCAAAAATTATACTACCGAGGATGGATTGGTTTCAAACATTACATTCAGCGTTTTTGAGGATTCCAAAAAACGAATTTGGGTAGGGACACTTAACAGTGGCGTGAGCATAATTGAAAATGGAAAAATAAAGAACCCAACTGGAGTTGATTTTAAATTATTGGGAAGTGCAACCAAGTTTCTAGAAAGTGCTGATGGCACCATTTATATTTTTTTCATAAAAGGTATTGTGGTCTATAAAAGCGGGAAATTAGAATATCTAATTAAGCCCGACAGTAAAGAAAAAACTTTTGGCTTTCAAAGTGCTGCTTGGTTCGACAACAATACCATTTTTTTAGCATCTATTCAAAATGGAATTTACAAATTAACGCTCGATCCACTTCGGCTGGAAAACATATTCAACGAAAAAGATGGCATGAATAACATTTGCTATTCTGTATTTGTTGATGGGGAAAAAAATGTTTGGGTTGGTGGTTATGGGGAGCTCAATAAAATTCAAAACGGCCAGCTAAAAGTGTATAAATTTAAGCCAGAAGATTTTAACAAAAACCGTGTTTATGGTATTACAGAGGAAAACGAAAACGAGCTTATTTTAAGTTTTGAGGGCAATGGCTTTGGAATTTTCAACAAACAAACTGGCGGTTTAAAAGTAATAAATGAAGCACAGGGTCTGCCCACAAACTATATTTATAGACAAATTAAGGACACCGAAGGCAATTATTGGATGACTTCTTATGGTGAAGGGATTATCCGTTTTAGAGATGCTGCGTTTAAGATTTTTAACCACACCCATGGCTTACCCTCCAAATCTGTAAATGATGTTGTGGAATGGAACGGAGAATTAATATTGGCTACAAATGAGGGAATTGTTGCATTGAATGATGATACGCAGATTCGTCAAATAACAAAAAATGGTCCTGTAAAAAATCTCTTGGTTACTCCAGAAAACAACCTCCTTTACAATACAAATGAAGCGGTTTTTGAACTCTCAGCCGTAAATATTACACCCACAATTATTGATAAAGGTGATTATAATTTAGTATTTAAAGATCGCAACAAAACGTTGCTATTTGGTTCTGACAAAATAAAGGTTTTGGCAAAAGATTCTACGTATTTCATAAAATCGAAAAGATCTATTGGCATAGTGCCCATAGGCAATCGATATATTCTGTGCAAGATAGGCGGGCTATTTCAAATAGATGAAAATAAAACAGACACCATTCCCGGACTGAACATCCTAAAACACAATGATTTCAGAAGCATTGATGTGCTTGATAAAAACAGCGTAATCGCGGGGAGTGAAAAAAATTTATATCATATTACCTACAAAGAAAATGTTTTCAAAATTAAGATTTTTGATATGGCGCGGTTTGCACCTTTGCACTATTTTCGTGCATTGAAAGTAGATGGCAACACTTTGTGGATGGCGGGGCGAGATAAGTTAATAAAAATAGATCTCGGGCCTTTGTTGAAAAAAGACAGTGTTGTTGCAACCCATTTCGGTACCACTTCCCATTTTTTGGAGAACGATATAGACTTTAATTCATTACTAATAACCAGCGACAAAACCGTTTTGGCAACCTCATTAAGTGGAATGCTGGCATTTAATGAAGATGAATTTCTTCCGAATACACATCCTCCAAAACTGGATGTTTCACAAATATTTCTGTTTTCGGAACCATTTAAAGACAGTTTATACCGAACAAAAAATGGAATTGTTCTTCCCTACCAAGAAAACTATTTAAGTTTTTCAATGGAAGCCATAACCTTCACCAACCCCGAAAATGTGAAGTATCGATACCGAATGAAAGGGCTTCGGGATGGCGACGAATGGTCCCAGCCCACAAAGGATCCCAACGTTGTTTTTTCCTATCTGCCCCCCGGCAAATACTTTTTTGAATTTACCGCCGACAATGGCGCTGGAATATGGCAAACTCAGCCATATCAGTATGCATTTACGATCACAGTTCCATTTTGGCGAACTTCGTTTTTTTGGGCAATTATGCTTTTTATAACCACGGTATCGGTTTTTCTTTTTTATTATTATAAAAATAAAGCTGAGCAAAAAAGAAATCAAGCCTACACTCACAATCTCATTAAAGCCCAAGAGCAAGAGCGCACGCGTGTAGCTCGCGAGTTACACGACAGCGTAGGTCAAAAATTGATGTTGCTCACCAAAAAAACAAGAACCTCTGGCAATGCTGAAATGGAGTCATTGGCTACAAATACCTTGCAAGAACTTCGGGCCATTTCACGAGGTCTGCATCCCGCCACCTTGGAAAGACTTGGGCCAACGGCAGCTATTAGGACCATGATTGATGAAGTGGATGCAAACACAAGTATATTTTTTACCCACGAAATTGATGACATAGATACTTTGTTAAGCAAAGAAGCATCGTTACATTTGTATAGAATTATTCAAGAAGTGCTAAATAATATGGTAAAACATGCCGAAGCCAAAGCTGCTTCCATAACCATCGAAAAAAAGAAAAATACAATTGAAGCTATAATCATGGACAATGGCAAAGGTTTTGAACATGCCGAAAAATTAAAAACAAGCGATGGCCTTGGTATGAAAACATTGCTTGAACGCGCAAAAATATTACATTCAAAAATTGATATAAAAAGTCAAATCAACAAAGGCACAACGGTAACGCTTATTATTCCTCTTTAATGATTAAAAAAAGAAACATTTCCATTGTTATTGCAGATGACCACCCCATGATCCTTAAAGGATTAAACGATGAATTAGTAGCGTATAATTACAATGTGGTGGGCCAAGCAGTGAATGGCAAGCAAGCTTTGGAATTAATCTTGACCAAAAAACCCACACTTGCATTATTAGACATTGATATGCCAATATTAACTGGCTTCGAAGTAATAAAGAAGGCAAAGGAAAAGAAGAGTGCCACGAAATTCATCGTGCTCTCTTTTCACAAAGAAAGCGATTATATTTCCCAAGCCAAAGCCCTTCAAATTAATGGGTATTTGTTAAAGGAAGATTCCTTTACAGAAATTGAAGATTGTATTCAATGTGTTTTGAACAATGGGGTATATTTCAGCCTTGCTTTTGAACCGGCTTCACTTGAAAGTGTTTCAGAAGATTTAAAACGGATTAAACATTTAACTTCTTCTGAAAAGACCGTTTTAAAATTAGTTTCACAACAAATGAGCAGTATCTTAATTGCCGAGACATTATTTATTTCAACCCGAACTGTTGAAAAACACCGAAGCAATATTATTACAAAACTTGAACTTGAAAACACAACCAATGCCCTGACAAATTGGGCGTATATTCACAGAAATGTAATAAAGGAATTGTAGTTTTTAATACCCAAAATCGCTCTTTATTTTATCTGCCCGCTCCAATAATTTATCAACGGTAATAAAATCTACTTCTTCTTTATCATAGGCACCTTGGAAAGTCTTCATGGCTTTTTTTGGCTCCCCGGTTTCTTCAAAATAACGCCCTAAATAATAATCGCCAAGAACAGTATCTGGGTATTGCTTTTTTGCAAGTGTTGCAATTTCACGCAAAGATTCCCATTGATTTTTCTTTTCCGCGGCCGTTGTAGTAGCAATAAAATCGTTCACTCGAATGTTGTTCGTAATCCCAAAAAGATCTTCAATCACTTTATATTTATCGACTAAATATTGGTGAATTGGCGTATCCATTTTCAGCAAGACTTCAGTATATTCCTTTTTACTAATAGGCCTATAGACCGAAAATATTTTTTCCAAAGCGTTCGGGATACCGCGCCCACCCAAGGAATAATGCGTTGCACCGTCAAAATTGTCATAATAATAGTTGAAGGAATTACTTTTCAGTCCGCTTAATTGTGCATTTAAACCTTCGGTAGCTTCCATTAAGCCTTTAATGTCATCGGTTCCGGTGGCCAAATAGTAAAATATTTTACCGGGGATTTTCGGGATGCGCTCCACAAGCCTTTCTTCTAGCATCGGTGCCATATCTGGGCTCAGGTTTATATATCCGTTCAATAGCGGTGGATCTTTAAAGAGATAATAGTTTAAGAAATTTGCCGTAAAATCATGGCCAACGCCAATAATGAATTTTGCCGTGCGGTATTTTTTGTCAATATACGGGATCAATTCCAAACCGATAAATTCAAAAAACTGGGCGCCTTTTTCGCCAGGCATAAATGTATTTTCGTCATACGCACAGTCGTCATACCGCGAATCGCCCTGCATAATCCCAACAACTATAGATTCCGGCATATCTTCCCAATAGCTGAAATAATCAACATTTCCGGCAACTGGTTCAAAAAGATAATCAGCGTCCAGCACCAAAACTATTGGGTATTTTTTTTCAGTATTGGTTTCGTAATTTCTTGGAAGCTGAATTTTCAACCTTCGGGATTCTCCGAGTTTGGTGGAGTTGAATTCTTCGTAAATAATCTGGGAGAAAGAAGTGTAATTTATGGCAACGCAAAAAGCGAAAAGCAAGAATTTTTTCATTGGATAGGTTTTTTAATCTTCGGAAAGATAACAAATTTTGAATTTGTGGATTTTCAGAAAGTAAAATTAAATCTGGAAACTTACAATTTAAGCCGTTTGCGATTGTAAAGAGGAAGAAGCACTAGTGAAAGCACCCCGAAAAAAACAATGGAGCACATATTTGAAATCCAAACAATCCACCCGAACGCAATGCCAACTGTTTTCGCAACGCCAAAAATCGTTAAAATTCCGGCAACGGCTGCAGGATAGGTCCCAAAGCCACTATTGGTAAATGCAAACGTAAAACTGCCCACCACAAAAGTGATGATAATAGTGCCAAAAGGAATGTTGGCAGTTTCAGGCAAGGCATGCAGCGCCGAATAAAAAGAAAGCAAATAAAGCCCCCAAATAACAAATGTGTGAAATAGAAAAGCGCCTTTTTTCCTCATTTTTAAAATGCTGAAAATGCCTTCTTTTAAACCAATTACAAAGTTTTTTATTTTCTTGTTTATATTCGATTTTGAAAATTTAATATAGAGAGGAATACTTACGGCAAGCAAAACAATTCCGAAGACAATTACATACAAAATTGAAGGAGGAATGCTTTCAACAACATAATCATAAAGCACATCAAATTTTATTGTGAGTGCTAAAATTGTAAAAAACAGCAGAAAAATAAGATCGACGACTCTTTCGGAAATTATGGTGCCAAAACCTTTTTGAAATGGAACATCCTCATATTTGTCAAGAATAATTCCACGGGAAACCTCGCCGCTCTTCGGAATAAAAACATTCATTAAATATGCTACAGAAACTGCCATAAAATTGTTTGCCAACTTGGTTTTATAACCCAAAGGTTCCAACATAAAGTTCCATCGATATGCTCGGGAAATATGGCTGAGCAAACTAAAAACAACCGAAAGCAGCACAAAACCATAATTTGCATCTGCAAAATATTTTTTGGTTTCGTCTAATTGTTGCGGTGTAAAAGATTGGTAGATATACCAAATCAGGAAAACTCCCAACACCAATGGAATTGCAATCTGCAAAAACTTTGTAAGGGAGCTGCCCAAGTTAGTGAAGGAGGTTTGTTTCTTCGTCGGGGAAAACCAAGGCAGGTTTGAAGGCTTTGGCTTCTTCCACCTCCATAATTGCGTAAGTAATAAGAATCAAAACATCGCCCGGTGCTACGCGTCTTGCGGCGGCACCGTTCAGAGTGATTTCGCCACTATTTCTAGTGCCGGGAATGGCGTAGGTTTCAAAACGTTCGCCGTTGTTGTTGTTTACTATTTGAACTTTTTCGCCCTCAATAATGTTTGCGGCGTCCATTAAATCTTCATCAATAGTGATGCTACCGATGTAATTTAGATCGGCGCCAGTAACTTTTACTCTATGAATTTTAGATTTTACTACGTGTATTTGCATAATGCAAAGGTATTAATTTAAAGAGATATTATCTATTAGCCGAACTTCGCCCGCAAAGGCCGCAATAAAAGCTCTATATTTTGAAGCTTTGTTTTTACGTTTTGCGGTTTTAAGGGTTGCTTCGTTGGCAATTTCAAAATATTCCAATTTCAAGTCGGGGTTTTGCAAAAATCGTTCCGAAACTAAGGCGTTCAAATCTGTAATGGATGTTGACTTAAATTTTTCCTTCACTTCTTTCAACGTTCTATAAATTAGCGTTACCTCTTCAAATTGTTTTGCGCTTAGTCGTTTGTTTCTCGAACTCATTGCAAGTCCATTGGTTTCCCTCAAAATAGGGCAACCCACGATTTTAACGGGAAGTTTTTCAATGGCTACCAATTTTTTTACAATCTGCAATTGCTGAAAATCTTTTTCGCCAAAATAGGCAGTATTTGGTTTTATAATCTTTAAAAGTTTACTCACAATTGTGCCAACTCCGTCAAAATGTCCTTTTCTGTGTTTTCCTTCCATTTCATTTTGAAGACCACCAAAATTGTATTTTTTTGCCGAAACGGAATTTTCATATAAATCTGAAATCTCTGGTAAATACACAACCAACTCGCCTTTAAGATTTTTTAAAAGTGAAATATCATCTTCCGGAGTCCTAGGGTATTTTTGAAGATCTGCTTTATTATTGAACTGGGTTGGATTGACAAAAATGCTCACAACCACAACTTTATTTTCGGCTAAAGCTTTCTTTACTAACGAAATATGCCCTTTGTGCAATGCCCCCATAGTTGGCACAAAACCTATTTTGTCATTTTTATTAGCGGAAGACAAGGCCTGAACCAATGTTTCTTTCTGGGTATATATCACCATAAAATTGGGTTATGAGCGGGCAAAATTAATATATTAAAGACAATCTACATAAATTTTCGTAATTTTGCGTGTTTTTAAACGTCTCGAGACTTGGGGCGAATTTTGAATAATACCTAAAACCCACTAGATGAAAGATAAAAGAGTCTTGTATGTGTCTTCCGAAGTAATACCCTACCTTCCTGAGACCGAGATTTCTTCAATGTCGTTTGAAGCTCCCCGAATGATTAACAATAACGGTGGCCAGATCCGTATTTTCATGCCTCGCTATGGCAATATCAATGAAAGAAGGCACCAACTGCACGAAGTAATTCGCCTTTCCGGAATGAACTTGGTAATCAACGATCTTGATATGCCCTTAATTATTAAAGTTGCTTCCATCCCCAAGGAACGCATTCAGGTTTATTTTATTGATAACGAAGATTATTTCAAAAGAAAGGCAACCTATGCAGATGAAGAGGGCAATTTTTACAAAGACAATGACGAGCGTGCTATTTTCTTCGCAAAGGGCGTAATTGAAACTGTAAAAAAACTGAACTGGGCGCCAGATATTATTCACGTTCACGGGTGGTTGGCTTCATTTCTTCCGCTTTATTTAAGAAATTATTACGGTAATGAGCCGCTTTTTGAAAATAGTAAAATAGTTACTTCTGTATACAATCAAGGCTTTCAAGGAACGTTAGCTAAAAATACCATCGATAAAATTAGATATGATGCCATTGAGGAAGATGCAATTGCAGATTTGGAAGAGCCCAATTATGTAAATATGATGAAAATAGCCATCAAAAACTCTGATGCAATAATTGTTGGTTCAGAAGAAATACCAACTGAGCTTGAAGAATTTCTTAACACAATTGATAAACCAGTGTTAAAATTTCATAATATGGATAATTTTTCCCAAGCATATTTAGACTTTTACCGGTTAAAAGTTTTAATTTAAATATTCTTCAAATTAATGATGAATAAAGCCATTGCGAAAGGTAGAAATAGTAAAACACGATGGCAAATCACACCTTACCAATAAAAATTAATGAAACTGATGAAAGTTAAAAATTTGTTGCCCGTAGCTGGTGCTATATTCCTTCTTTTTATTGTATTATCCTCTTGCCAAAAAGACATTACAACCATTGGCTCTGAGATTTTAGGAGACGAAATTCCAAACGGTATTTTGGACGATTCCCAAACCGTTATTGCATATAGCCGTAAACTTGGCCCCTTGCAGAGCAATAGATTACCAGCATACCAACTTGGTATATATAACGACCCAGTTTATGGTAAATCTGAAGTGAATTTTCTTTCACAACTAACATTGGAGAGCAATGATCCAAAATTTGGCGGAAATGCTTCTTTAGATAGTGTTTTTGTATACTTGCCCTATTTCAGTACCGCAACTACCGCAGATAGTGTAACTACTTATGAGCTGGATTCAATTTATGGTTCATCACCAATTAATTTATCGGTTTATAAATCCAATTACTTTTTAAGGGATTATGACCCCAACACAGGTTTTGAGGAATTTCAAAACTATTATACCACACAAGGACCACTTTTTGAAGAATATTTAAAAACTGACACTATTTTGGCCGTAGTTGAAAATTTCATACCTACAAAGAATGGCTACATTATAAATAAAGGAGAAGATAATGAGGAGCAAATAGCGCCTGGCTTACGTATAAAACTGGACTCTTTGTTTTTCCAGAATAACATAATAAAAAAAGAAGGTTCCGAAGTATTGCGAAATAGCAATAATTTTAAGGATTATTTCAGAGGAATTTATTTTAAGGTAGAATCTCCTTCGAACAATGGTAGCCTTTTCATTTTTGATGCTGCCAAGGCATACATCACTATTTTCTATAGCTTTGATACTGAGGATGTCCCAGTTATTCGTGATAACGCCTCCTTTAAACTTAATTTTAAAGGCATAAGCGTAAACACTTTTGAAAACCAACTACCGCAACAAATACAAACTGCCATAAGCAATCCAAATATTCAAACCGGGGATGAAAACCTTTATTTGCGCGGGGGTGATGGAATTATTTCCATAGTTGAACTTTTCGGAAAAGACAATGACAACAACGGCGTTGCAGATGAACTTGAAACACTTCGCGATAAAAAATGGCTTGTTAATGAAGCCAACCTCATCTTTTATGTGAACCAGGATTTAATGGTAGGTGGAGCAACAGAACCAGAACGGATTGTAATCTACGACCTTAAAAACAGCAATGTTTTGGCAGATTATAATTTAGATTTAACCAATGGTTTAGAGGCAATAAACGCACTAACAAATCATTATGGCAGATTGGAAAGAGGAAGTGACGGCAATGGGGAATATTATAAATTGAAAATAACCCACCATATTAGCAACCTTATCAATAAAGACAGTACGAATGTTCCTTTGGGGATTGTAGTTTCACAAAATGTGCTAACACAAACTACCTCAAAACTTCAAAACCCGATGGAGCCAGAGCTAGAAGAGGTTCCAACCAGTAGTGTGGTTTCTCCGGAAGGAACGATTCTTCACGGAAATGCTTCCTCGAATCAGGAAAAAAGATTAAAGCTCCAAATTTATTATACCGAACCTAACTAAACCTTTCTTATGTGCGGAATTGTAGGCTACATTGGCAAAAGAGAAGCATACCCAATTATTCTGAATGGCTTGAAACGTTTGGAATACAGAGGTTATGACAGTGCAGGAATCGCACTTTTTGATGGAACCGATATCCAACTTTGCAAAACAAAAGGCAAAGTAGCAGACCTTGAAAAAAAAGCCGAAAAAGAAATCTCTCGCAAGGGAAATCTTGGCATTGGCCACACCCGTTGGGCAACTCATGGCGTTCCAAATGATGTGAACAGCCACCCCCATTATTCTAACAGCGGAGATCTGGTAATTATCCACAACGGAATTATCGAAAACTACGATTCCCTTAAAAAAGAATTGATAAAAAGAGGTTACACTTTTAAATCTGACACAGATACAGAAGTATTGGTAAACCTTATTGAAGATATTCAAATAAACGAAAAAGTAAAACTTGGGAAGGCAGTACAAATCGCATTAAACCAAGTGGTTGGCGCTTATGCAATCGCCCTTTTCGACAGAAAAAAACCAGACGAAATTGTCGTTGCAAAACTCGGTAGCCCACTAGCAATAGGCATTGGCGAAGATGAATTTTTTGTTGCCAGCGATGCTTCTCCTTTTATCGAATTTACAAACAACGCAATTTATCTTGAAGACGAAGAAATGGCCATTATCCGCCTTGGCCGGGATGTAAAAGTTCGAAAAATAAAAGACGACAAACTCGTAGCACCCTATATTCAAGAGCTTCAATTAAATTTGGAGCAAATTGAAAAAGGAGGTTATGAGCATTTTATGTTGAAGGAAATCCACGAACAACCTGCTGTAATAAAAGACACCTATCGCGGACGCTTGCTTGCGGAAAAAGGAATCGTAAAACTTGGCGGACTTGAGGATTATATTGAAAAATTTATACACGCAGATCGCATTATTATTGTTGCCTGCGGAACTTCTTGGCACGCCGGTCTGGTAGCCGAATATATTTTTGAAGATTTGGTGCGCATTCCCGTGGAAGTGGAATACGCTTCAGAATTTCGTTACCGTAACCCAATCATTTCAGAAAAAGATGTGGTTATTGCCATTTCACAAAGTGGGGAAACCGCCGATACACTTGCCGCTATAAAACTCGCAAAGTCAAAAGGCGCCTTTGTTTACGGCGTTTGCAACGTTGTGGGCAGTACAATTTCAAGAGAAACCCATAGCGGAACTTACACACACGCCGGTCCTGAAATTGGCGTTGCTTCAACAAAAGCTTTTACAACCCAAATCACGGTTTTAACAATGATGGCCCTGCGTTTGGCAAAAGCGAAGGGAACAATCAGCCAACGAGACTTTATGCTTTATTTGCACGAATTGGAACTTATTCCAAGCCATGTGGAAGAAGCTTTAAAAACCGAAGTCAAAATAAAAGAAATAGCCGCTGTATTTAAAGATGTCCGCAATTTCCTTTATTTGGGAAGAGGTTACAACTTCCCAGTAGCCTTGGAAGGCGCTTTGAAACTAAAAGAAATTTCATACATACACGCCGAAGGCTATCCCGCTGCCGAAATGAAGCACGGACCCATCGCCCTAATTGATGAACATATGCCCGTGGTGGTGGTTGCCATAAAAAGCGACCATTATGACAAAGTGGTTAGCAATATTCAAGAAATCAAGGCCAGAAAAGGAAAAATTATAGCAGTAGTTTCAAAAGGAGATACTGCGGTTAGAGAGTTGGCAGACTACGTAATGGAAGTGCCGCACACCCCAGAAGCGCTATCGCCATTGGTAACAACCATTCCGTTGCAATTGCTATCCTATCATATTGCCGTAATGCTTGGCCGTAATGTGGATCAACCGCGTAATTTGGCAAAATCAGTTACGGTAGAATAACTCAAGGTTTCAAGTTTCAGATTTTAAAAAAGTCGTGGGTCAACACGTCGTGATTCAAAACGTCATGTTTCAAAACGTCGTGATTCAAAAATTCCAAATAAATTGATACTTTTAAATGATGAAAGTAATCAACCTCATTTCCGGCCCACGCAATCTTTCCACAGCGCTTATGTATTCCTTTGCACAGCGCGAAGACATTACTGTTCTTGACGAACCTTTTTATGGGTATTATCTTCAAAATGCTTTTTTGGAAAACGAGCACCCTTCCCAAAAGGAAGTTCTTCAAACAATGGAATTGAAAGAAGAAAAAGTTGTTGAAGAAATAAATTCACTTTCAGAAAAGAAAACCGTTTTTGTCAAAGGAATGGCGCACCATTATTTGACTGAAACGCCAGATTTTATTTTGAATTGGGAAAATGTAATCTTGATTCGGCATCCAAAAAAGTTGATTGCCTCTTTTTCAAAAGTGATCCAAACCCCTACATTGAACGATATTGGCATCAAAAAAGCTTCTGAATTATTTTTATTTCTAAAGAAAAACGGAAGAACGCCCATAGTGATTGATAGTGATGAACTTTTGAAAAATCCCAAAGTTTATCTCAAAAAACTCTGTGATTTGTTAAACATTCCTTTTTCAGAAAAAATGCTTCGGTGGAAAAAAGGCGGCATCCCAGAAGATGGCATTTGGGCGAAACATTGGTACGGAAACGTTCAAAATAGTGAAGGATTTGCTCTGCAAAAAAGCAGTTCGCAGCCTTTCCCCAAACATTTGGAACCGTTGCTGGAAGAGGCGTTGCCTTATTATGAAACTTTAAAAAATAATATTTTGATTTAAAAGAAATCTTTCTCAGCATAACAATTCATAACCCAAAACTCATAACTCATAACTCATAACTCATAACTCATAACTCATAACTTTAATAAAATGCTTCAAAAATCCAACCCAAAAAACGATAATATTCAAGTTTTTATAAAAGACAAACTATATCCGCGAAGCGAAGCAAAAGTCTCGGTTTTTGACAGCTCGGTACAGGGCGGTGATGCGGTTTGGGAAGGCTTGCGCGTTTATCCGGAAGGCGTGGTATGTTTGGACAAACATTTAACGCGTTTGCACGAATCTGCAAAAACATTGCTATTTGCCGAAATTCCTTCAAAAGAATTCATCAAAAAAGCTATAAAGCAAACCCTAGATGCAAACGGAATGACGGACGATACACACATCCGTCTCACATTAACGAGAGGCGAAAAAATAACCAGCGGTATGGATCCACGGTTGAACCAAAACGGTTCATGTTTAATTGTTTTGGCAGAATGGAAACCTTTGGTATATGATAACGACCATGGCATAAAAGTGATTAGCACCAGCCAGCGCCGAAATTCGCCACAATTTCTGGACAGTAAAATACACCACAACAATTTGCTCAATAATATAATCGCAAAAATCCAAGCGAATGTTGCCGGAAAAGATGCTGGATTAATGTTGGATGATCGCGGTTTCGTAGCCGAACTGAACGGCAGCAACCTGTTTATGGTAAAGAACGGCAAAGTTTTTACGCCTTTTGGTCACGCTTGTTTACCAGGAATTACGCGTAATTCCGTAATTGAAATGTGCCAAAAAAACAAAATTGAACTCACAGAGGCAGACCTTACGCTTTCACAGTTCTACAATGCAGACGGTGTTTTCGCAACGGGAACGATGGGCGAACTAACGCCTGTTGTTGAAATTGATGGACGCATGGTTTCCAAAGATGATAAACTTCAGAAAAAAATAATTGAACTTTTTGCGAAAGAAGTTCGTGGGTTATGTGAAAAGCTTTGATATTTCAACTATTAAGCTAATTTATTTCTAATTGTCAGTCTGAGCTTGTCGAAGACACTTCCCGATTGCACTTCGACAAGCTCAGTGTGACGAAACCCTTCAAATTAACATTAAAAAAGGGTCAACTGCAATGGGCTAAAAATCTTCAATTTTTTAAAGATTGGGGTTGCAAATTTCATTCAGAAAAAACTATCTTTGCACCGTTCAAAACAAGGGTGGTTTTTTCGCCCTTAGATAACTATAAAATAAACAGTTACTCATGTCACAAAGCATAGGAAAAGTTGCACAGATTATTGGCCCGGTAGTTGACGTTGCGTTTGAAAGCGGATCGGAACTTCCAAAAATATACGACTCATTGGAGGTAAACAACAACGGAAACCTTTTGGTTCTTGAGGTTCAATCTCACATTGGTGAAAGCATGGTTCGCACCATCTCGATGGATTCTACTGACGGTTTAAGCCGCGGTGTAGATGCAGTTGCAACTGGAGCACCAATACAAATGCCAATAGGCGATGATGTTTATGGCCGACTTTTCAACGTAATTGGTGATGCTATTGACGGCATTGGAAACTTGCCAAAAGCTGGCGATGCCGGTCTTCCAATTCACCGCGATGCTCCAAAATTTGAAGATCTTTCAACTTCTACCGAAGTTCTTTTCACAGGTATTAAAGTAATCGACCTTATTGAGCCTTACGCAAAAGGTGGAAAAATTGGTCTTTTCGGCGGTGCTGGTGTTGGTAAAACGGTACTTATTCAAGAGTTGATTAACAATATCGCGAAAGGCCACGGTGGACTTTCAGTATTCGCAGGTGTAGGTGAACGTACTCGTGAAGGGAACGATTTGCTTCGCGAAATGCTTGAGTCTGGCATTATAAAATACGGTGACGACTTTATGCACTCTATGGAAAATGGCGGATGGGATCTTTCAAAAGTTGACAAAAATGCTTTGAAAGAATCAAAAGCTACTTTCGTGTTCGGACAGATGAACGAGCCACCTGGAGCACGTGCACGTGTGGCACTTTCAGGTTTGACCATTGCTGAATATTTCCGTGATGGAGCTGGCGAAGGACAAGGAAAAGACGTTCTTTTCTTCGTTGATAATATTTTCCGTTTTACGCAAGCGGGTTCTGAGGTATCTGCACTTCTTGGGCGTATGCCTTCAGCGGTGGGTTACCAACCAACTTTGGCAACAGAGATGGGGGCGATGCAAGAGCGTATTACTTCAACAAAAAGAGGTTCCATTACATCTGTACAGGCGGTTTACGTACCTGCGGATGATTTAACGGATCCAGCACCGGCAACAACTTTTGCCCACTTGGATGCTACAACCGTACTTTCACGTAAAATTGCTGAGCTAGGTATTTATCCTGCGGTGGATCCATTGGATTCTACTTCTCGAATCCTTTCCGAAGCAGTTTTAGGAAAAGAACATTACGGTTGTGCACAAAGAGTAAAAGAGCTTTTACAGCGTTATAAAGAATTACAGGATATTATTGCCATTCTTGGGATGGAAGAACTTTCTGAGGATGATAAACTGGCAGTAGGCCGCGCGCGTCGTGTACAGCGTTTCCTTTCACAGCCTTTCCACGTTGCGGAACAGTTTACAGGTATTCCTGGAGTTTTGGTTGATATTAAAGAAACAATAAAAGGTTTCAATATGATTATGGATGGCGAACTTGATCACCTTCCAGAAGCTGCCTTCAACCTTAAAGGAACCATAGAGGAAGCAGTAGCCGCTGGCGAAAAAATGCTTGCTGAAGTTTAAAATAGTAGTTAGATATTAGTATTGAGTATTTAGATCTTACTCAATACTAATATCTCAATACTCAATACTAAAAATATGTACTTAGAAATAGTAACCCCCGAAGCATCCTTAGTTGCCGGAGAAGTAGAAAGCATAACCGTTCCAGGTGTGGAAGGCGAATTCCAAATGCTGAACAACCACGCTCCTATTGTGTCCGTTTTGCAGGAAGGTAAAGTGAAGTTTAAAGGAAACCCAACCATTGCGGAGGCTTTTCAGAATAAATTCACCCAAGAGGATGGAAAATGGGTTCTTCATATTTCTGGCGGAACTGTTGAATGTAACAACAATCGTGTGATGGTGTTGGCAGATTAAACTGTTGAAATTCTAAAATATCAAATCCCAAATTCCATAAAAAGGAGTTTGGGATTTTTATTTAAAATATTCCGATGAATTTTGGCTTTGATGCAAAATTCTAATAATCAAAATTGATTTTTTGCTGCCTGAATAGAAAACAATATGTGATTCGTAAGGAATGCTTCGGACATTTATATTAATATCATTCCGTAAGATACCTTCATTCGGGAAAAGAGTTAATTGTTGAAATAGATGGTGAATACCTTCTAAATATTCCTCGGCTCGCGTAAAACCAAATTCCGAAAAAGAATATTCATAAATATTTTCTAAGTCGGCATCTGCCAATAGAGAAAGTTCATAGGTTCCCACTGGATCCTCATTGGATGCCATGTTCTTTCCGCTTTGCAGCTAATATATCTTTTACATTTCTAGGGCTTATCCCACTATCGATGCCTTTTTGTATTTCAACACGTAGATCTTCTAATTTTTGTTGATTAAGCTCATGAGCTCGCAATGCTTCCCGAACTACTTCACTGGCATTCATATAATCGCCGGACTTTACCTTCTCATCTATATATTTGCGCTGTTTTTCTGTTAAGCTAATGTTCATTCCTTTAATTTTAAAAGTATTTCAAAAATACAATTTTATGTCCAGATATAACAGATATGGACATAAAATTGAGCTGCAATTAAAAAATCTATGCCACAAATATCCTCCACTTATTTTCAAGATCAGAATAAGCGTTGCCTGTTTCCTTAAAGTTATATTAACATTGAACCAAACAATACCTTGAGATTTGTAAATTTGCCCGTTGATGAAAACTATGCAGCTACAGCAAATTGATCGGGTAAAAACCATTACCAAGGAAGATTTTCTAAAAAATTACTTTAAGCCCCAAAAACCTGTTGTTATTGAAAGGTTTATTGAGGACTGGCCTGCATTTACAAAATGGGACCTCGATTATATGGCTACTATTGCGGGTGATAAAATGGTGCCGCTCTATGACAACCGCCCCGTAAGCCACAAGGACGGATTCAACCAGCCACATGCCAAAATGAAAATGCGCGATTATGTGGAACTGCTAAAAACAGAACCCACAAAATACCGCATCTTTCTGTGGAATATTCTAAAGGAAGTACCGCAGCTTCAAAAGGATTTTGAGTTTCCAGATTTTGGGCTGAAATTGATGAAGGGTCTGCCCATGCTTTTCTTCGGCGGAAAGGATTCTTATACCTTTATGCATTACGACATCGATTTGGCCAATATTTTCCATTTCCATTTCCACGGAAAAAAAGAAGTGATTCTTTTTGACCAGAAACAGAATGAGTACCTCTACAAAATTCCACATTCATTAATTACCCGTGAAGACATAGATTTTACCAACCCCGATTACGAAAAATGGCCAGCTTTAAAGAAAGCGAAAGGCTATAGTGCAAATTTAGAGCACGGTAATGTTTTGTATATGCCTGAAGGCTATTGGCATTATATGCGCTACATTACGCCGGGATTTTCAATGAGTTTGCGGGCAATACCCAGAAACCCTAAAAACCTGGCAAAGGCTGTTTACAACATCGGCATTATGCGCCATTTTGACCAATTGATGCGAAAACTGAAAGGCCAAAAATGGATTGATTGGAAAAACGAACAGGCCATTGTTCGCACCAATAAAGCACTTTGATTTCTGAAGAATTCAGTATCTTTCCTTTAAATTTTTTTTCAATGATGAAAATATCTGTAACCGTATTTACACTTCTTTTTATTCAACTAACTTTTGCACAGGCGTATTCCGGAAAGGGTGATATAAAATTCCAAATTGGCGCCAATATTCAAAACAACGGCACCGGAATAATGGGAAGCCTTGATTTTGGTGTGGGCGAAAATATTTCAGTCGGGCTTGCTTCTGCCTATCTTTTGGGAATTGACAAAGTGAGGGATTTGGATGGCAATGAAATTCCCTTTGCTGAATTTGAGGACCGTTTTGATTTTAGGGTACGTTTCAACGCAAATCTGGGCAACGTAATTAATGTTGATGAAAATTTTGATGTATATCCCGGTCTTTATGCCAGTCTGAAAAACTTTGGCGGGCACTTGGGCGCGCGTTATTTTTTCACAACTGGTTTTGGCGTGTTTACGGAAGTTAGCGTTCCTATTTCAAAATACAACACAAATTCATTAACCCCTGCCGAAAAATTGCACAATCAAGTTTCTGTGAATGTTGGGGCGTCGTTTAATATTTAATTATTACTTTAAAATCTCCCCAACCTTCACATAAACAAACTCACTCTCCCACTCGCGATAAAAAAGATAATCTATCAATTTCTTACGTTTTTTCTGAAGATTTTTTTCTGAAACCAATTGCTGAAATTGGTTTTCTGCCAATATTTCTAAAATATCATAGAATGGCATCTATCAAAAAAATCGTACTTTAGATAAAAATATTGAAAGATGGTTGATTATAAAAAATATATAACAATAGACCCAAACAAAAGATTTGGAAAGCCCATAATAGCTGGGACACGGATTTCAGTATATGATGTTTTGAATTGGCTTGCCAATGGAATGACCAAACAGGAAATTTTGGAAGACTTTCCAGAATTGGATGAAAACGGCATAAACGCATGTTTGTCTTTTGCGGCAGGTAGGGAAAATAGAATTAGGGTAGCATCGTGAAGCTCTTATTTGGCCAAAATATATCTTTTCGAATTGTTAATAAAATACAATCCATTTTTCCAAATTCAAAACAGGTCAGGTTATTAGAGTTGGAAGATGCTTCAGACATTGAAATATGGAATTATGCAAAAGCAAATGATTTTTCAATTGTAACATTTGACTCCGACTTTGCAGATATTGCAAATATAAAAGGATGCCCGCCCAAAATAATTTGGTTAAGAACAGGGAATATGACAACCAATAACATTATTAAAATAATTGAAAAGCATCAAAATATAATTAATGAGTTTTATTTAAACCCTGAATATAAAGAAGTAGCGTGTATAGAAATTGAATAATATCTCTAAATTTATCGAATGTCGTTGTTGTAATTATTATATCACTTCAAAACCTCACTCACCTTCCCATAAACCAACTCAGGCTCCCATCCCCGATAAAATAGATAGTCCGCCAGCTTTTTCCTTTTTTTCTGTAGGTTTTTTTCTGAAGTTAATTGCTGCATTCGCTTTTCCGCCAAGACTTCAAAGGTTTTATAATATTCGGAATCTGGTATTTCCTTTAAGGCAATTTGAATATTGTATTTTGAAATTTCGCGCAGTTTTAACTCATTCACAATTCTATTCCTACCCCACTTTTTGGCTCTAAATTTTCCCCTTGCAAAAGCTTGTGCAAATCTTGTTTCGTTTAAGAAATTGTTCAGAAGTAAATGTTCAATTATTTGGTCAACCGCTACGGGAATCATTCGCATTTCATACAGTTTTTGGTGCACTTCTTTATGGCATCGCTCTTGGTAGGCGCAGTAACGCTCCATTCGTTTTGTGGCTTCGTCAACAGTGTATGATTTTTGGGTATTCAAAGTCTGTGTTTAAAATTTAAGGTGAAGATAAAACTTTTTATTTCCGTGGAAAAGAACGAAGACCGCTGCGCTACAAGAATCAAGAACCAAGAACCAAGACAATAGAAAAAATCTCTCCTCCCTTCGGGAGGGTTGGGGTGGGATACAAAAAAACCCCTTCCGAAGTAAACCTTCAAAAGGGGTTTTGGTTATTTTATCAATTCACCATCTTTATCGTGAAAGTGATATTCAAGATACGTATATGCATCCCGAGGTTGGATTTTTACCCATTTTTTGTGCTCCAAAAACCATTTGGTTCGCACACTGGGGAATCCTTTTGTTAAGAATGCCGCTATAAAAGGATGGGTGTTTAAGGTTATCTTTTTATAGTCTTTTGTGAAAAGGCGTTTCACCTCTTCGTTTATTCTGTTGATAACGATAATTGGCGCTTCAATTTCGCCATTTTCATCGCCACCAATCCCGGTTGAATTAGGATCCTCCTCGCGTGTTTTGATGTTCATTTCTGGACGAACACGCTGTCTGGTTATCTGTATCAGCCCAAATTTACTTGGCGGGAGTATTTTGTGCTTTGCCCTATCATCCTTCATTTCTTCACGAAGGTGGTTGTAGAGATCTTTGCGGTGATTGGCATTTGCCAAATCAATAAAATCTACCACAATAATTCCTCCCATATCGCGCAACCTTAGCTGTCTTGCCACCTCGGTGGCGGCAATCATATTCACTTCCATGGCTGTGCCTTCTTGTGTTTTTTGCTTGTTGCTTCGGTTACCACTGTTCACGTCTATTACGTGCATTGCTTCGGTGTGTTCTATAACCAAGTAGGCTCCTTTGCTACCTGATACTGTTTTTCCGAAGGAAGTCTTGATCTGCCTGTCGATGCCGAATTTCTCAAACATCGGAACATTGGAATCATAAAACTTTACGATATTGTCTTTTTTCGAAGGTGCAATTTCCTGCACATAATCTTTTATTTTCAAGTATAGGGTCTCATCGTCAATATGTATTGCAGAAAATGAATCATTAAACATATCACGGATAATAGAGGCTCCCCGGTTTAACTCGCTTAGCACTTTTGAAGGGTGGTGCGCCCCATGTAGCTTCTTACACATCGCCGTCCAGCGTTCGGTAAGGTTCTGTAAATCTTTGTCCAGTTCTGCTACTTTTTTGCCCTCGGCTACGGTGCGAATAATAACGCCAAATCCTTTTGGTTTAATGCTTGTTATCAAGCGTTTTAACCTGTCTTTTTCTTCGTTGCTTTCTATTTTTTGTGAAACAGAAACGCGGTCTGAAAATGGAACCAGCACTATATATCTTCCGGCTATAGAAAGCTCGGAACTAATACGTGGTCCTTTGGTGGAAATGGGTTCTTTTACAATTTGAACCAAGATGGATTGATTGCTTTTTAAGGCATCATTTAAGTTGCCGTGCTTATCAATCTCTTTTTCGAATGGAAAATTATTCAAGGAATAATCCTTTAGCTTACCTGAGGTAACGCTTTTCACAAATTTCAATTGTGAAAGCACTTTTGGGCCAAGATCGTGATAGTGTAAAAAACCATCTTTCTCATACCCTACATTCACAAAAGCGGCGTTTAGACCGGGAACGGTTTTACGGATTTTGGCAAGAAATATGTCGCCAACCGTAAAATTGTTGTCCTCTTCTTCTTTGTGGAGCTCTATAAGTTTTCCATCTTTTAAAAGGGCAAAATCAACTTCTTGTGGACCGGACCTAATAAATAATTCGTAGTTCACGTTACATTAATTTTGTGGTCCGCCTAAGGCGGACTAATTAAACAATATTTTTCACAGGTTTTATTCAAAAACCCGGCGAAACTGCACCAAAACCAAAAGCCGGTTGCTGCAATTTCATTTTCAAAGAACGATTTTTCGTTTGTTTTATTCGGAAAAAAGCGCCAAAAAGGCAGAATTCCCGAAACACTTTTAAAACAGAAAAAGTAGTTTAGAAACTACTTTTTCTTTTTGTGGCGGTTAGCGCGACGTCTCTTCTTGCGCTTGTGAGTCGCTACCTTATGTCTTTTTCTTTTTTTACCGCTTGGCATACTAAAGTCTTTTATTAATGTCCCGAATTAACTTCGGGACGGGTTATTATTATTATTTTACGTCCACGTTTGTTTTTACACCTTCAACAAAAATCTTTGCAGGTTTAAAAGCCGGAATATTGTGGGCTGGTATTTTAATGGTTGTGTTTTTCGAAATGTTTCTTCCTGTTTTCTCAGCTCTTGTTTTGATAATGAAGCTTCCAAAACCTCTTAAATAAACGTTGTCACCACCTTCTAATGAATTCTTAACTTCATCCATAAAGGTTTCAACAGTAGCTTGAACTTCATTCTTTTCCATTCCTAATTTTTCTGAAATCTTAGCTACAATATCTGCTTTAGTCATTACTTTTAAATTTTAATTAATTTTCCTTTACTAGTTTTTTTTGAGACCGCAAATATACATATTTTAAAATCAATAATTCAAACCTTAATCCTTTAAAATTTAAAGGTATATAGATTAATTTTACACAATGCCCAAAATTGTCCTAAATTTTTCCAACAAACTCATTTTGTGGTATTTACAAAATAAACGCGAGTTGCCATGGCGAAATACAACAAACCCTTACAACATTTGGCTTTCGGAAATTATGCTTCAGCAAACCCGTGTTTTGCAAGGTTTGCCCTACTATTTGAAGTTCGTTGAAGCCTATCCAAAAATTGAAGATTTAGCCAATGCGCCCGATGATGAAGTTTTAAAACTTTGGCAAGGCCTTGGCTATTATTCCCGCGCCCGAAACCTTCACGCCACCGCAAAAATGGTTGCCGAAGAAATGAATGGCATTTTTCCGAACAACTACAAAGATTTATTAAAACTAAAAGGGGTGGGCGATTATACCGCGAGCGCCATTGCCAGTATCTCTTTCAATAAGCCCGAAGCGGTGGTTGATGGAAATGTGTATCGCGTGCTTTCCCGTTTTTTTGGAATTTCTACTCCTATAAATACATCCAGCGGGCAAAAAGAATTTAAGCAACTCGCGCAAGAATTAATTGATAAAGATCAACCCGGCGCTTTCAACCAAGCCATTATGGAGTTTGGCGCGCGTTTCTGTATGCCTCAAAAACCAGATTGCCCAACCTGCATTTTCAACGATAGCTGCGTCGCATTTCAGCAGAAAAAAGTGGCAATGCTTCCCGTGAAAATCAAGGCGAAACCTGTAAAGGTTAGATTTTTCAACTACTTGGTATTTCTTTCTGAAAATGAGCGCACTGTTTTGAAACAGCGCAACGGAAAAGGAATTTGGCACAAGCTTTATGAATTTCCATTGATTGAAACTTCGGAAGAAATAAATCTTTCAACCTTGCAAAAACATCAGCAGTTTAAGGATTTTACCGATGAAATCAATATTGAAAACATTTCGCTTTACAGTGAAAAACCAGTTATACATAAGCTTTCGCACCAACATTTAAACACCCATTTTTGGATTATTGAAACCTCCCGCCTCGGCAAACATGCGGAAGCAACGGAAAATACAATTCCAGTTTCCGAAGTGAAAAATTACGCCGTCCCAGTTTTGATAGGAAATTTTGTTTCAGATTTTTTTGAAAATTATTGATTGTTCCGTCTTTATTATAGCAACGGGAAATCAATTGTTATAAAAATTTAAAAATTCCTTATATTTAAAACGCAAAATCTACCTTTGCACAAATTGCAAAAGAAACAATTATGAGCGGAACATTGAATAAAGTAATGTTGATTGGGCATACGGGCGATGATGTGAAAATGCATTATTTTGAAGGCGGAAACAGTTTGGGCCGTTTCCCGCTCGCCACCAATGAAACCTATACAAACAAAAGCACAAACGAACGTGTTATCAACACTGAATGGCACAATATAGTGGTGCGAAACAAAGCCGCGGAAATCTGTGAAAAATATTTGAAAAAGGGTGACATGGTTTATATTGAGGGTCGCTTAAAAACCCGCAAATGGCAGGATGACAAAGGGCTGGATAGATACAGCACCGAGATTCACTGTACAGATTTTACCTTTTTAACCCCAAAAGGCGAAAGCAATACTGTTTCCAATAACAATTCTGGACAAAACGCCCAGAAACCTGAGCCTTCATTGGCACCACAAAACAACAATTCAGTTTCTGAAGAAGAGGACGATCTCCCTTTTTAACGTTTAACTAAACCCAATAAATTGGACACGGAACCCCCTGGTTTACTCTTTTTCAACGCATTAGACTTCACCCAAATTACAAGTGGTGTTTTAATCTTTGTTTTATTATTCTGTTCTGCCGTTATTTCAGGAGCAGAAGTGGCCTTCTTTTCGTTAACACCTTCTGATTTTGAAACGAACGAGGAAAAGTCCATCGCCAAAAAACTGGGAATAGTACAGCGGTTGCTGGAAAGACCGAAGAAATTATTGGCCACGATATTAGTCGCAAACAATTTCATAAATATTGCCATCGTGCTTCTTTTCGATTCCATGAGCGATGCACTTTTCTCGGGAATTCAATCAAATTTTTACGGTATTGATGTTCGCTTTATAGTTGAAGTGGGCGTTATAACTTTTTTTATACTTCTTTTTGGTGAAATTCTTCCGAAAATCTATGCAAACCGAAACCGTATTTCGTTCGCCGTTTTTATGGCGCAACCATTAAATATTTTGGATACGTTACTTTCGCCAATCAGTTTGCCAATGCGTTCAGCAACAATTTATTTACACGCGAAATACGGCAAGCAAAGATCAAACATAAGCGTGAACCATCTTTCGCAAGCGCTGGAGCTTTCAAACAATGACACCACCCACGAAGAACAGAAAATTCTGCAGGGTATTGTTACCTTCGGAAATACCGATACCAAACAGGTAATGAAAAACCGTATGGATATTTTCGCCCTCAATGAAGAGCAGTCTTTCAAAGAAATTCTGCCAGAAATTATCCAAAAAGGCTATTCGCGAATTCCCGTTTATAAAGACAACATCGACACCATTACCGGAATTTTGTATGTGAAGGATTTGATTCCCTATACAGATCGAAAAAACTTGGATTGGAAAATACTGAAGCGTGAAGCCTACTTTGTTCCCGAAAATAAAAAACTGGACGATTTGCTGAACGAATTTAAAGAAATGAAAATGCACCTTGCCATTGTGGTTGATGAATATGGCGGTACCAGCGGATTGATTTCTTTGGAAGATATTATTGAAGAAATAGTGGGCGAAATTAGCGACGAATTTGACGACGAGGATTTGATTTTTTCAAAATTGGACGATAATACGTTTGTATTTGAAGGAAAAACCCCGTTGAAGGATTTCTATAAAGTAATAAAACCCGAAGATCCCGCAATTTTTGAGGACGAAAAAGGCGAAGCAGAAACCGTAGCCGGATTTGTTTTAGAAATTTCAAAAGGCTTTCCGAAGAAAAACGAAGTAATATCTTTCAACAATTATGCGTTTACCATTGAAGCGTTTGAAGGCAAGCGCATCAAACAAATAAAACTTACCATTGAAAATAAATAGCCTCTTTTTCTTTTTTGTTTCCTCTTTATTTCTTTTTGCGTCCTGCGAAGATGATGTTTTGATAAAACCATCGGCAATGCTAAGCCTAAACTACCCAAAACCAGATTATAAAAAGGTGGATTCAGATTGTCCGTATTCCTTTGAAATGAACGGAAAAGCAACTTTGATAAAAAAGAAAAATTGTGGCATTAACATCAATTACCCAAATATGAAGGCCACTTTATATTTGACATATCGCGATGTGAAAAGCAACAATTTGGATTCGTTGTTACAAGATGCCCAAAAACTGGCGTACGATCATACCATTAAAGCAAACAGCATTCCCGAACAACCTTTTGTGAACCCGGACAAAAAAGTGTACGGAATGTTCTATATGATAAACGGAAACGCCGCCACACAAGCCGAATTTTACGTTACCGATAGCATCAACCATTTTTTGAACGGAGCCCTGTATTTTGATGCCAAACCCAACTTCGACTCCATCTATCCAGCCGTGGTTTACCTGCGTGAGGACATCCGGAAATTGATGGAAACAATTACTTGGGAATAACGTGATTTCCAGCGGGCCTCAAAAAAGTTAACAAAGCATTTGCAAATGATAGGGCAAGTTTTTGTAACTTTTGAGTGTTAAAACTATCAATTATGTTCAAAGTATATTCACGCTATGGTATCGGGATTGCAGTAATTTTGATTGCCTATTTTCTTTTTTTAAAATTGGTTGGATTACATCAATATCCCGTTTTGAGTGCAGCTAACGGCCTAATTTACGGAGGCGGGATGTTTATGGCCATAAAGCATTACAATTCCCACAAAACTAAATTAAAATATGAGAAAGGATTTGAGGTAGGTCTTCTTTGCGGAGGTATTGCTACAATAATTTTCGTAATATTTATGGCAATCTACATGTACCAAATTGATACTGAATTTGCCGCACATATTATGGACGCTTGGAATCTTGAATACGAGTTAGGCACATTTATGTTACTCATTTCATTGTTGATAATGGGGTTTGCTACTAGCTTGATTTTAACGCTTGCCTTTATGCAACTTCTCAAAAATTCTTGGAACACCCAAGATGGAAACAGGAATACCCTTTAATAAAAATTCCAAATCACAAATTCCATATTCCAAAAACGTCCAAAAAGTCTATAAATTTCAAAAAAAATAAAGCCTCACTACTTGGATAATTGGTTCTGAAAAGATTAAATAAAAAACACTTTGTTGTTTCCTTTTTAAAATTTATATTTGCACCCGCTTTTACCGGACGGTGAAAGCATTTTGTTTAACTAATTTATAAACGATTCGCTATGTACGCAATTGTAGAGATAGCAGGGCAGCAAATTAAAGTTGCAAAAGACCAAAAGGTTTTTGTTCATCGTTTGCCAGTAGAAGAAGGTAAAACAGTGTCTTTTGACAATGTCCTTCTAATTGGTGACGGAGACACTATAACCATTGGCGCCCCGGCTATAGACGGCGCTCTTATTGGAGCTAAAGTCGTAAGACACCTAAAAGGTGACAAAGTTATTGTTTTCAAAAAGAAAAGAAGAAAAGGTTTCCGTAAGAAAAACGGTCACCGTCAGTATCTTTCTGAAATAATAATTGAAAGCATCATTGCCTCAGGAGGCAAGAAAGAAAAGGAAGAAGCTAAACCAGCTGCTCCAAAAAAAGAAACCAAGCCAGCCGCTAAAGCTGAACCAAAAAAAGAGGCTCCAAAGTCCAAAACAGAAGTTGAGGTTAGCGAAAATCTTGTGAGCCGTGCCGAGCACCGCGCTGAGGATGCAAACATCGAAATAAACATCGATAAAGTGCTTCACAGTATTGGTACCGCGCTAAAAGCCGATGCCGATGATCTTAAATTGATCAACGGAATTGGTCCAGTTTACGAAGAAAAATTGAACGAACTTGGTATTTATACCTTCGAGCAAATTAGCAAACTTAAGGCTGCAGACCGTGAAGAGCTTTCAGCTATCGAGGGGATTACCCGCGATAAGATTGAAACTGATGAATGGGTAAAGCAAGCAAAGGCATTGTTGAAAAACAAATAAACCGAAATCATTAATTAAAAATTTATAAACCATGGCTCACAAAAAAGGAGTTGGTAGTTCCAAAAACGGTCGCGAATCTGAATCGAAACGTCTTGGCGTTAAGATTTTCGGTGGACAGGCTGCTATTGCAGGAAATATCATCGTAAGACAAAGAGGATATACACATCACCCTGGTGAGAACGTATATGGTGGTAAAGATCATACCTTGCATGCACAAGTGGATGGATTGGTGAAATTTACCAAAAAGAGAGATAACAAGAGCTACGTTTCCATCGTTCCAAACGCTGAAGCATAGTTCAAACTTGTTTTGATAAAACAGAAAACCTTCACAGAAATGTGGAGGTTTTTTATTTTATGGCGTGTTTTTGAAATTCTGAAAAGGAAATAGGACTTCCCAATAAAATCCACTTTCTATCTTCCGGATAGTGGGAAAGAATAAAATTAGCAGGCTTTGTTAAAAACCAGTAGTCATCCGGGCCATTTTTGTTGCCATAACTTATGGCCCAAGTTATATCCAGCAATTGCCATTGTCCATTCAACTTTACAGCGCTCCAAGTATGGGTGGGTTGTTTGTTCTTTTGAATTTTACCCGAATAATCTTTTGTAAATCCGTGAACTACTTCGGCAGAAACCCCAACGTTTTCGCAAAGACTTTTAAAGAGAAACGCATAACCCCCGCAAAGCGCCATTTTACGCTCCAAAACTTTTTTCAGTACATTTTCTTCGGAAGTATAAAATTCTTTCTGAAGTTTGGAACTTAACCTCAATTCGTTGTCATAGGAAATATTGGAAGTTATCCATTTATAGATTGCAAAAACCTTGTCTTTGTCCGAAGTTGCATCTTTTGTGATTGCATTCGCAAGTTTTAAAGTAGAAAAAGCGGTTTTGTGCTTTTTGGGAATATGTTCTTTATGCCTATTATTATTTCCTATTACTGCACCAATCTGGGCAAAGGAACTAAATCCAAAACATAAAAAAAGTATAAAGACAAATTGCTTTCGCATAAACACAAATGATTTATGTGAAAACGTAATTAATTAAACTTTATTGAAAACGAAGGTGTTAAAACTTACTTTAGCAACTCTTTTAAATCTTCCTCTGAAACGTTCAACAAACCTACTTTCGGTAACCGCCGCGTGAGCTCTCTCCAGTTCTCATCCTCTTTATATATATTCTGAAGCATTTCAGAAGCTTGCGCTATTTGTTTATCGTTTGCCAGTGTTATGGCTGTCCAATACTGCATTTCCAGATTTTCAGGGAACATTTTCATAGCAGCATTATATTCTTCCATAGCGCTTTTCATTTCGTTCTTTTCAACAAACAAATCGCCTTGATTCATATGCCCATAAGCTCGAAATACTTTTAAAAGCCTATCAATTTCTTTTATTGGATCTTCAGAATCATCTACACGTAAGTCTAAAACCCTGTCATTCCAAGGCTCTTTCGTTGCTTGGGGAGCAACTATCATTAATGCTGCAGATTGTTTTCCGCGAATATCGCCTCCTGCATTTTGTGCAGCTTGTAACACCGTCACCATTCTTTCGGCCAAGTGCATTTCGCTGTTCTCTTCCCAAGCTTTTTTCATTGCCGGAACCACTTTATCATTTAGCATCATATTGGCCTGCACCGAAAAGTTTTCCCCATTGGTATGGCCTGCATACTCTATACACTTTTTTCCGGTATGGGTAGCAACCCTGCCTTGTTTGTCCAGAATTGCCACTTGTCGAAAATCCCTTCCTTCATCATCGCTCAATAAAATATCCAAAGCTTCCTGTGGCGATTTTCCCTGTTTCAACAATTCTAATCCTCTTATTCCAAAGGATCTATTGGTAAAACTCTGTGTGGCAACCACGCCAACTCCAGCTTCTGCCCAAGATACTCCTGTACCCACACTAAACCAATGACTTTGAACTGCCACAGCCATTTCACCCGTTTTTGTATCACGGGCAACGATTGAGAAAGTGTGGGCCAAAGGATCGTTCGGTTTAATATTCTGTGCATTCATAGTAAAGTTTGAAATTACCGAAAGAAAAAGAAGAATACGTTTCATAATAATTGATTTATGAATTTAAAGATAATTCTAATTTTCATAAAAAAGTAATTGTAGATCTTCTGAAAAACCAAAAAAGCCCCACATGATGCGGGGCTTTATAAATCATAAAATAGAAAAGGTTATCCTTTCAAACTCGCGCTTAAATATTCGCGATTCATACGGGCAATGTTTTCAAGTGAAATACCTTTTGGGCATTCAATTTCACAAGCTCCGGTATTTGTGCAGTTTCCAAAACCTTCCTTATCCATCTGTGCTACCATATTCAACACGCGCTCGGTCGCTTCAATTCTTCCCTGTGGAAGTAAGGCAAACTGGCTTACTTTAGCAGCGGTGAAAAGCATTGCACTGGCATTTTTACAGGCCGCCACACAAGCTCCGCACCCAATACAGGTTGCAGCGTTAAAAGATTCATCGGCGTCTTGCTTATTCACCGGAATTGTATTTGCATCAATGGTATTCCCTGACGTGTTCACGGAAATATAACCGCCCGCTTGTTGAATTCTATCAAAAGAGCTTCTATCAACCACCAAATCCTTTATCACGGGAAAAGCTTTCGCGCGGAATGGTTCAATAACAATAGTATCGCCATCCTTGAACATACGCATATGTAATTGGCAGGTTGTAACCAATCTGTCCGGGCCGTGTGGCTCGCCATTAATCTGTAATGAACAGCTTCCGCAGATTCCTTCGCGACAGTCGTGGTCAAAAACTACAGGCTCTTCGCCTTTGTTTATTAAACCTTCGTTGAGAACGTCGAGCATTTCCAAAAAAGACATATCGCCCTCTATCCCATCAATGGGATATGTTTTTAGTTCCCCCTTTGTGGCTGCGTTTTTTTGACGCCAAATTTTTAGTGTAAGTTTCATTTTATAAAGGATTTAGCGATTAGCGAAAAGCGAAGAGCCCTATTCTTTTTCATTCAAGCTTCTTATTAGGGCATTCAACATCTTACTAATTTCAACTATTAAACTTTCTATTTTTTCGTTATTTGAGTTGAAATTTAAATCAACCGAAATAATTATTTGTGTTTCCAATTCAAACAAAGAACCTCTCGCAGTTCTCAGGAATTGAATGTAATTTTTCTTTGACATCCATCCCCAACCTTCTGCAATATTTGAAGGTATTGAAACGGATGAACGTTTCATTTGGGAGACCAATCCAAACTTTTCATCTTCGGGAAAAGTCTTGGTGAATTTGTAAACTTCACTTACAAGTAAGATTGCTTTTTGCCAAACAATCAATTCCTTATATGTTTTCACCGTACTCAATAATAATACTTTTTATTCCCTCTTCGCTCATCGCTTTTCGCTAATTCCTATTTATAGGAACGCGATTTAACCTCAATATTCTCATATTCCAATTCTTCCTTATGAAGCACTTCATTCCCCGGATCTCCGGTGTACTCCCAAGCGGCAACGTACATAAAGTTTTCGTCATCGCGGAGGGCTTCTCCTTCTTCTGTTTGATATTCCTCGCGGAAATGGCCACCGCAAGATTCATTTCTGTGTAATGCGTCTTTTGCGAACAATTCACCCAATTCAAGGAAATCTGCAACGCGGGTAGCTTTTTCAAGCTCTGCATTCATCTCATCCATTCCGCCGGGAACTTTTACGTCTTTCCAAAATTCTTCGCGAAGCGCCCTAATTTCAACCATTGCCGATTTCAAGTCTTCCGCATTACGCGCCATCCCACATTTGTCCCACATAATATGGCCCAATTTCTTGTGGAAATAATCTACGGAATGTGTCCCTTTATTGTTTATCAACTTCTCCAAAAGTTCGCGAATCTTGTTTTCGGCTTCGTCAAATTCTTTGGTGTCCGTTGGTATTTTTCCTGTTTTAATGTCTTTTGAAAGATAATCGCCGATGGTGTAAGGCAACACAAAATAACCATCTGCCAAACCTTGCATCAAGGCCGAAGCTCCCAAACGGTTTGCGCCGTGGTCGCTAAAGTTGGCTTCACCCGTAACATAACAACCCGGAATGGTAGACTGCAAGTTGTAATCTACCCATACGCCACCCATAGTGTAATGCACCGCAGGATAAATCATCATTGGGGTTACGTATGGATTCTCATCTACAATTTTTTCATACATCTGGAATAGGTTTCCGTATTTGTTTTCGATAACCTGTGTTCCAAGTTTTATAATTTCTTCAGCACTCGGACTCTCGATTCCGTTTATTCCTGCCTGCTCCTTTCCAAAACGTTGTATTGCCGAAGCAAAATCCAAATATACCGCCTGCCCTGTCTTATTTACGCCGAATCCGGCATCACACCTTTCCTTTGCAGCGCGGGAAGCAACATCACGCGGTACCAAGTTTCCGAAAGAAGGATATCTTCTTTCTAAGTAATAATCCCTTTCCTGTTCAGAAAGATCGAGCGGTTTTTTCTTGCCTTGGCGAATTGCCTCGGCATCTTCTTTTTTCTTCGGAACCCAAATTCTTCCGTCATTTCGAAGAGATTCAGACATCAAAGTCAACTTACTTTGGTGCTCACCCGAAACCGGAATACAGGTTGGGTGAATCTGCGTATAGCAAGGATTTGCAAAATAAGCTCCCCGTTTGTGAATTTTCCATGAGGCAGTTACATTACTTCCCATAGCGTTTGTGGATAGAAAGAAAGCATTTCCGTAACCGCCGGAAGCAATAACCACGGCGTGTGCGGAATGTCTTTCAATTTCACCAGTGACCAAATTGCGGGCTATGATTCCTCTTGCTTTGCCGTCAACAATTACCAAATCCAGCATTTCGTGGCGGTTGTACGGTGTGATTTTTCCGCGGTTAATCTGGCGGTTCATTGCGGAATAAGCCCCCAAAAGCAATTGCTGGCCTGTTTGTCCTTTCGCATAAAAAGTTCGTGACACCAATACGCCACCAAAGGAACGGTTGTCCAAATAACCTCCATATTCACGGGCAAAGGGAACACCCTGTGCCACGCACTGGTCAATAATATTTGCCGAAACCTCAGCCAAGCGGTACACGTTTCCTTCGCGGGAACGGTAATCGCCACCTTTTACGGTGTCATAAAATAATCGGTAGTTTGAATCGCCATCGCCTTGGTAATTTTTGGCGGCATTAATACCTCCTTGCGCGGCAATAGAGTGTGCACGGCGCGGAGAATCCTGATAGCAAAATGTTTTTACGTTATAACCTAGTTCAGCAAGCGTGGCGGCGGCGCTACCACCGGCAAGGCCTGTACCCACAACAATAACATCAATGTTACGCTTGTTGGCGGGGTTAACCAGGTTTATTTCGTTTTTATAATTTGTCCACTTATCGGCTAAGGGTCCTTTTGGGATTTTTGAATCTAATGTTGACATAGCGTTGCGTTTCGTGGTGATTACTGATTAAAATGAAGGTATAGCGCAATGAAAATAAAGCCCAAGGGAATAAATATTGCGTAAAATTGTGTGAACCCTCTTAATCCTTTTGAATATTTGTTGCTCCAGCCCATACTTTGGAAAGACGAAGAAAAGCCGTGCCAAAGATGCAGCATCAATAAGATGAAAGATAAGCAATAAAGACCTGTGCGTATTGGGCTTTCAAATTTGTGAACCAACTCGGTGTAATATCGGGTTGGGTCCATCGGGTTGCTTTCAATGTATTTGTGCATTATTTCCGGGAACCAGAAATCGTAAAAGTGAAGCCCTAAAAACGCTAAAATAACAGCGCCACTGATGATCATATTTCGCGAAGCCCAAGTTGAGTTTCTGTTTCCTTTGAAGGATTTGTAGCTAATCTGCCTTGCGTTGTTGTTTCTTATTTCCAGCACAATTCCCATTATAAAATGGAAAATCACGCCCAAAATCAAAACTGGTTGCAAGATAAATTGAACCAAAATGTTGTGCCCCATAAAATGCGACCAACTATTGAAAGTATCTGGGTCTATAACCGAAGTGATGTTGATGGTAAAATGTTGTGCCAAGAAAAACACAAGAAACAATCCCGAAAGTGCCATGGCAACTTTTCGAGCAATTGAAGAGGATAGTATTCCCATTGTAGTTTTATTTCAAAAAGAGTTGTGCAAAAATACGCTTCAAGCAGTTTGTTGCCAAACATTCTTGGGGGTTTAAAATCTATTTAGAATTGATTTAAATACATCACATTATTTAACTTCCACCTCTGAAGTTACAGTTTTCCCGTTAACAGATATATTCACTTTATATTTCCCCTTCGGAAGATAGAATTTTCCGTTTTCGGCCTGCTTCAATTTGTTGTCGGCTTTCTCAATAACTTTACTCCCCTTTTCAGAAATGGAAAAATCATAATCAATAACATTCACCCCTTTTGTTGCATCAATAGTGAGGGTTCGCAACTCTTTTCCTTCTTCAGTATTGATTGTTATGGTTGCTTTTCCATTTTCAGGGCTGTAAAACTGAATGGTAATTTTCGGTTCATAAACTTCCCCCCAAGTACTGAATTTGCTTCCCCAACGCGGTGAAAAATCAATAGGTCCCATTTCCGAAATAACCACTTCTCCCATAGTTTTGTCGGTTAACTTTTGAAGCAACGCAATATCAGCTATGTAAAATGACCGTCCGTGCGTTCCCAGAACGAGATGCTTGGCTTCCAGCTGGATTACCAAATCGTGCACAGCAACATTGGGCAATTCCTTTGAGAACACTTCCCAACTCTCTCCACGGTTGAAGGAAACATACGCGCCATTATCGGTTCCCAAATACAGCAGATTTTCATTTACCGGGTCTTCCTTGATTACATTTATTGGGGAAGCGGGCAAATTGCCGCTAATGTCTTTCCAAGTAGCCCCATAATTGTCGCTTACGTACACATACGGTTTAAAATCATCCCACCGATAACCATTCAGGGTAACATACACCCGCTCTTTTTTATGTGAAGAAGCAATCAGGCGGCTCACCCATAAATCCTTTGGAAAACTGTCTGAAATCTTTGTCCAGCTGCTACCCGCATCTTTTGAAATGTGCACCAATCCATCATCACTTCCTGCGTACAGCAATCCAAATTGGAAATGCGATTCGCTGATGCTCGTTAAGGTTCCGTAAGCTACATTGCCCGTTTTTCCGCCTTGCGTCAAGTCATCGGAAATTGCGGTCCAGTCGGTGCCTTGGTTCATACTTCGCATCAGTTTATTTCCGCCCAAATAGAGAATATCCTGATTGTGCGGACTCAACAAAATGGGCGTTTGCCAATTGAAACGGTAAGGACTTTCCCCCAGCTCGTGTTTCGGCTGAATATAAACAGGCTCTGCGCCATTTTTATTCAACCTATAATAATTTCCAAATTGAAACCCGGTGTAAACAATATTGCTATCTCTACTATCAATCTGTACGTGCATCCCATCACCACCCAGTAAGTGTTCATAAGCATATTTTCCTTCCTGATGCCAGCCAGGGTTTGCTTCATAATTGTGGGGCCCTGCCCAAACGCCGTTGTCCTGCGTGCCACCGTAAACGTTATAAATCTTTTCGTTATCCACATTTACGGAATAAAACTGCCCCACGGCAGGGGCGTTGTTTTTTATCCAGGTTTTCCCATCGTCATAAGTTATGTTTACGCCGCCATCGTTACCATCAATTAAATGGCCGGGCTTTTTTGGGTTTATCCACAGGGCGTGGTGGTCAACATGCACATTATCGGCATCAATGCTTGTAAAGGTTTTACCGACGTCGGCAGATTTTAGGATAGGCACGCCGTATACATATATTTTATTGGCATCGTTGGGATCCACGTGGATTTTTCCGAAGTAATACCCGTACGAATAATACAGATCGTCCAAAAAGCCTTCGTGGGTTTTCTTCCAGCTTTTACCCCCATCGGTACTTTTGTAAACCTCAGCGCCAATAACGGGCGTATCAAACAACTGACTGTTTGCATTTTCGAGATATTTTGCGAGATCCTCAGGTTTTACGGTACCTACGCGCACCATTTGCTTTACGTTTTCGGCGCGGTATTTTTCCTGAAACCCGTTCATTTTTAGGAATTGGTTCAGCTTTTTATCCTCCAAGGCAAGAAAGGTGGCCTCGTCCATAGTTTTAAAATCATCTTTTGTAAGGATATCTGTTTCCTCTTTTTTCGATTCCTCTTTTCTGTGGAATTGATTGTCCACAATCAAATACACCGTGTTATCATCAACAACTGTGGTGCCCATCCTGCCCATTCCTTTGCCAATGGGCAGACCGCTGTTTTCTGTTGAAATCATAGTCCAAGTGCTTCCAGCATCGGTGCTTTTGTAAACGCCACTGCCTTCGCCACTGCCCTCAAAATGCCACGCCTTTCGGTCTTTGTCCCAGGCCGCGGCATACATAGTATTGAAGTTTTTCGGATTGATTGAAATTTCAATTATCCCAGTTTGGTTGTTTATAAAAAGCGTTTTGTTCCAGGTTTTGCCGCCATCAGTGGTTTTGAAAACACCGCGCTCCTCGTTGGTGGAATATAAATGCCCCACCGCGCCCACAACCACTTCGTTCGGATTTGAGGGATTTATAAGAATACTGCTGATGTGGTGACTATCGGTAAGCCCCATATTTTGCCAGGTTTTTCCTTTATCGTCACTTTTCAGCAAGCCAATTCCTGCGTATGAAGAACGGGAAGCGTTTACCTCTCCGGTGCCTACCCAGATGGTGCCGTTTTTCCAATCTACCGCGACACAGCCCACGTTTTGGGTTGGGCTACTGTCCATTACCGGAGTGAAGGAAGTGCCGTTATTATTGGTGTGCCACAGCCCACCGCTGGCATAACCCACATAAAACTCGGTGGGATTGTTGGGGTTTACGGCAAAATCTACCACGCGGCCGCTCATAATTGTTGGGCCAATGCTTTTAAAAGGCAGGTTTTTTACTGGGGAAGCCTGCGCCAGTTGTATTTTTTGTTGCAGGCCACTTTCTATTGTGGTGGCGGGAGTGGCGGGTTGTTGTGAAAAGGCCACAGCGGTAACAAGGCAGCCAAGGGAAAGGAAAAGTTTGTTCATGCAAATGGGTTTTGAAAAGCGGAAGGTAATTATTTGGGCTGGCATTTGCAATCATTTTAGCGATGGGGAAATAGCGAAAAGCGAAGCGGGAAAGATTGGGGGATTTTTTTGATATATTTGAAAGATAATACCAAAACCTGCATGGTAACATGTGGGGGATAAATGCAATAGAAATAAAAACCATGTGTTTATGCACATGTTGCCAGTAATGCGACCAAAACAACCGAAAGTTTCCATATAATTCAACTTTTTTATTATCTTTGCTAAAGAAAAACGACAAACGAACTGAATGAAACCAAAATTCGAGATAGTATTTCTTGAACAGGCTATTGAATTTATGTCTAACCTAGATACAAAAGCTAAAAAGAAAATCTACTACAATTTAGATAAAGCTAAACTCGAAAATGACCCAAAACTCTTCAAAAAGCTGACAGATGATATTTGGGAATTTAGAACACTTTATCAAGGAATTCAATACAGACTCTTTGCCTTTTGGGACAAAACCGACAAAACAGAAACGCTTGTATTATCAACACACGGAATAGTTAAAAAAGTAAGTAAAGTACCAAAGTCAGAAATTGAGAAAGCATTGAAAATTAGAGCAGAATATTTTGACCAATAAATTCAAAAAGTTATGGAAACAAAAAATAAAAAAATGAAAATGATGACACTGGACCAAATGAAGGACAAGGACATTGGAAAAATAGGAACACCAGAAAGAGACAAATACGAATTTGATTTGCGAATGGAAGTCCTTGGAGATATGATCAAGTCTGTCCGTAAAGAACGGAATTTGACTCAAGAGCAACTCGGAGAATTAATCGGAGTTCAAAAATCGCAAATTTCTAAATTAGAACGAAATACTAAAAATGTAACTATTGAGACAATTTTAAAAGTATTTAGAGCATTAAAAGCAAATGTCAGATTTAGTGTTGAAATGAACGAATCTGAATTCAAAGTAGCATAAAAGCACTACTGGCAACACCGGTAACCGTTGCACAAGCCATTAATTCCGTAAAAGTTGATCCCATTTAAGCCGTTTTGAGCGGCTTTATTTTTTGTTCACGCTATGGCATGGGCACTATTGGGAAGTCTTAAAAACGGGGCTATACATTTCTGAAGAGGCTTTTTCAGTGAAAATGTAAAAGCAAGGCAGGTTGCCCCACTTTTTGACCGTTTCTGGACGAACTTTAGGTATTTCTTAAGGTTATAGGCCATCGCCGACAGTTGCATGCACTTGTTGGCCTGTGCCAGCCCCAGCGTGTTTACCTTGCCCATGCCCATAAACTGGGTGAGCGTCCCGAAGACCGGTTCCACCGTGCTCTGCCGTTTGCC
>JAUYGY010000017.1 GCA_030690315.1 Aequorivita sp. | reverse complement strand
ATTGTTAATAAAAACCGTAAAGCTTTAATGGGTAAGGCTTTACGGTTTTGTTGTAATCACCTAAATTGATGATTCATAATCAGCAGATATGAAGATATTGAAATCCAACGGAATCTCGGCATTTGGGGGCTTAAATTTTGTAATCGAAGAACTCGATACTAAAGAAATAGGAAAGATTCTTAATGAAGCCCTACCCAAATTGGGGGGCCAAAGTAAATATAACTGGAGAGATCTGCTCTATAGTTATTGGTCGGTCTTCTTTTGTGGTGGGGACTGCGCAGAAGATCTGTCAGGCAACTTCAAACCTAGCCTTTCCCAATCGCCAAAGCTTAAAGTTCCCAGTCCGGACAGGGTCTTGAACCGTCTAAAAGGACTGGCCGAACCTGCCACGAAATTTTCCACCGGCCGGGGCGAACACTTGCATCAATTTGCCATTAACGGGAAGCTGACGGAACTAAACCTTAAGATACTAAAAAGGATTGCAAACCTAACGGGCTCAATGGTTGATCTGGACTATGACAACACTGTTTGCCATACGGAAAAAGAGGATGCGCAAATCACCTATAAGAAATGCCATGGATATGTGCCCGGGGTTGCATTGGTGGGATCAAATGTTGTTTATGTGGAAAACAGAAATGGAAGAAGCAACGCTGGGATCTTACAGTCCGAAACACTTGAGAGAATGTTCGCGCACCTTGAAAACCATAATGTCAAAACAAATAGGTTCAGGGCAGACAGTGCCTCCTATGAGTTTCGGACCATACGGACCATTGAAAAACACACAAATAGATTTTATGTAAAGGCAAGAATGTCCCCGGCCATGGACACGGTCATTTCATTGGTGAAAGAATGGGAGACTGTGGGCAACAAAGAAGATGGAATCTATAGAGGTGAGGCATTCTATACCCCTTTCAAGAGAGCTGCAAGGGATCACAAGATGCAGGATGAACTCCATACCTATAGGTTTATCGTAACCAAAGAGAGACGAAAGGATGGACAAATAAACACCTTTACAGGAGAAGCCTGTATTTACTCAATCATCATCACCAATGATGAAGAGAGCGAACCTGACAGCATTGTTTTCTATTACGATCAAAGAGGGGCAATAGAAAGGGAATTTGAAGTATTAAAACATGATTTTGGATGGCGGAAACTGCCTTTTTCCTCTCTGGAGCAAAATCAGGTCTATTTACAAATCATGGCCATTTGCCGAAATATTTATCACTACATCATAAACCTGTTTTCCAAAAAAGTAAAAGGCCTACGTCCAAAGTACAGGATCAAGAAGTTTATTTTCAGATTTATTGCCGTCCCTGCAAAATGGGTCTATCGTTCCAGACAATGGCACCTAAGGGTTTATGGGGCAATTCATTGGGAAACTTGACCAATTTCCTTTCTGGTCTCTTTTAAAAAGTTCTTTAACATATTATGATAAAATTCAGAAAGAATAAATCCTTTAAAGGGAGAGGTATGCTCTTTACAGAACTGAAAAATCACCTGAAACGACCAATTTCTATCTTTAGCAGTTTCAGAGGAAGAAATAACAGGTTCTTTTATAGAGTTGCGGATTTGAGATTGCATCGTGTGTACCAAATCTGTCACCCTGAGCGCAGTCGAAGGGCCAAAACCCAAATCCCAAATCCCAATTCAACAATTATCCAATTCAACAATTAAACAATCAACCAATTCAACAATTCCCAACCAAAGGTGCTTTAAGCGAAGAGTGAAAAGTGAAAAGAGAAAAATAAACAATTCGTGCATTCGTGGTAAAATAACAAACCATCAACCAACCAACCAACATTTAGCCCCAAGCTTAAAGCAAAAAGAAGCAGGCCGCCCTGCACAATATATCATTGTAAATATTATTTTTACATCAAAATAATTCCCACAACAAGGCTATTTTAAATGTCATGAAAGCAAGCACTCCTAAGATTAATAAAAGTTCAATCGTTCTAATTTCAGTGGGATTATTGAATTTTGTGCACGGTATGCTCCATGTAATACAGTTCCTTCAGTCCATGGTCCTTATTGCATATACGTCTGAAAGATCACATCCTGATTCTGAAAGCTGGCTAAGCAGTATATTGCACAGCCCCATTCTTGCTTTTGTATGGGCAATTATCGGGTTGTTGACGTTTGTTATTGGCATCAAGGACTTTCTGCATCACAGAAAGTGTGGGAATGGACACAAACATTGATGCCGAAATGGAAAAAGTAAGTACCCAAAATACGGAAAGTAGCATTTTTAAAATATCCTATAACGATAAAAAGTTGTAATTGAGTGAACAGTACAGACCAAATACCATACAAAACCTTATTTCTCATTGGAGTTGGAATAGTGGTTATATTGCTTGTAGCCATTATATACTTAAACTACAGATTAACAAAATCGCAAAAGGAGAAAAAAGAAACGGATAGCAAATTTCAGCAGTTGGAAGGCAAAATAAATAAAATTGAACTGCAAACCCTTGAATCAAAACTGAGTCCACACCTTTTAAAGAACATTCTTAATTCTATACAATCTCACGCCTACCAAACCTATTTTGCACTGGACAAGTTGGCGAATGTTCTTGATTATATACTTTACGAAAGCAAAAATAAATTTGTAACCCCGAAAGGAGAAATAGATTTTGCCCTAAACTTGATTGAAATCAATAAGATAAAGGTTAGCCCATTGTTTCAATTGAAAGTTAAGAGCAAGATCAACGAATCTGAACCATTGCTTGAACAAAGATTATTGGCACCACTTATTTCAATTGACTTGATTGAAAATGCATTTAAACATGCCGATCTACAAAGTTCCGACGCTTTTATTACAGTAGTGTTTGAACTTAAGGAGAGCGTATTTTCGCTAACGGTGGCCAATAAAATGTCTGCTAAAAAAGCTATGAAGAAAGAAAAAGGGGGCCTTGGGATGGAGACTTTGGAACAACGCTTGAGAATTATTTATTCAGACAATTTCAAACTCGACCGTTTTACGGAAGGGGATGTTTATATTGCACATCTAAAAATCAATTTACTTGAACACAAAGCTAAAATGCTTGCTACTAGATGATGAGTTGCCGGGGCTTACTTACCTGAAAATGCTCTGCGAACAACTTCCAGAATTGGAGGTCGTAAGGGCTTTTGACAATCCTGCCCATTTCTTAAAAGAAGTGCCAAATTTGGAGTTTGACTTTTGCATTCTGGATATTGAAATGCCCGGAATGAATGGACTGCAAATTGCCAATCTATTAAATGGGAAACCAGTTATCTTCGCAACGGCCTATAAAGAATATGCCGCAGAAGCATTTGACCTCAATGCGATGGATTATATTATAAAACCTATTAAAATTGAACGCTTGAAACAGGCCGTTGACAAAGCAAAAAAGCATCTTGAAAGTTCAACGGAGCAAAAGCATAAACCCTTCATTCAATTAACCACCAATAAAGGCAAGGCAATTCTGTTTTTTGATACAATTGCATACATCAAAACGTCTGAAAGCGATAGTCGTGACAAGGTTGCTCGTCTATTTGATGGCAAGGAACTTATTTTGAAAAATATCACCTTCAATAAGCTAACCGAACTGCTTCCCACAATGGATTTTTGCAGGGTCAACAAAAAGGAAATCATAGCCATAAAGGCGGTCCAAGTATTTTTGTTTGATGAAATAACTACCAATTTAAGGAACGAAGGTAAAAATATCAAGCTTTCCTTAAGCGAGAGATACCGGCAGGATTTTCTGCTAAAGGTAAAAATCTGATATGTTACATATTTTTTCAGCCTTATTACATAATTTAAAATCTTCAATTCATGTAGAATAAAAATTGGGAAATAGTTCCCAATTTTACGAAGAATTTAAAGTAAATGAAGAAAGTTGTATTAGTATGTTGTCAATATCTATTGCTCCTACTTTTGCTCAAGAATACAAAATGAAATTTGCTTTGTATGACGGCATTATTATGGGTGGATATGTGGACAATGAGGCATTTTTGAATTTTACGGGCCCAAATAAGAACGCGACTTATAAGGAATCAAAATTCATTCTTGGAATGCTTCCATCCCTTCGGTTTAAAGAAGATAAAGGAACGCCTAAAAATGCTTTTGTAACTCCAAATCTTGGGGTTGGAATTACATATAGCTATAAAATTTGGGCTATACAAATGCCCTTTTACTATAATGCCAAAACAGCAACCGATAACGGAAGCTGGCACATTGGATTTGGAATGGGATTAAGATTAAACGAGATTAACAAGATAAATAGGCGAGAGGACTAAAATCAACATTAGGCTGTGGATGTCCACATACCTCTGGTTAAACTTGATTCACCATAAAGTATTGCACTATGAAAAGTATCGTTAGCTGTTTATTTATTTTACTCTGTATTCATTCAGGCTGTAATCAAAAGACAAATTCTAAAAATAAAACCCTTGATTTTTTGGGTGAATGGCATTTGGATGAGGCCTCATCATCCTACATAAATAGAGGGTGTTTCTCTCTAGATTATGAGGGTTCAATTGCCAAGTTTGAAATCACAAAGCATAAAACAAATTACTTGATCAGAATTAATAATAGCACAAATACATCATGGCAATCCGCATTGTCCAAAAAAAACATTAGTGGCAGTCAAATAATAAATACTTCTGATATCGGAAAGTTTTGTGGTGAACAAACAAAGGTCCGATTGATATTAAGGCTTGATCCTAAATCCAGCAATAGAATATTAGGAATGTTTAAAACAACTTGTAATCCGTGCCCTGATATAGATTTTGTAGCATCTCGAATTACTAAAACTAAATGATTGGATAAATGAAAAAATTTAAAAGCGGCTTTTTTTATATCGGTGTAATTGGTGGTTTTACTGCCTTGATGTATTGGGTTGTGCTTCTTGGCGCAAAATTGGAAATTGGTAGAAATATTGTAACTCCTGAAACCGGGAAAAGCCATTGGAATGATTTTTTGGATTCTATGGTCCATAATTTGGAACATCCTTTAGCAATATTATTGGCCCAAATTGTTACCATCATTTTTGCAGCTCGTTTTTTTGGTTGGATTTGCAAAAAAATCGGGCAGCCTACGGTTATTGGGGAAATAATAGCAGGTATCGTTTTAGGCCCTTCCTTAATCGGGATGTACTTTCCTGAATTTTTTAATACATTATTTCCAACGGAATCCCTTGGTAACCTTCAATTTTTAAGCCAAATTGGTTTAATACTTTTTATGTTCGTTATTGGGATGGAATTGGATTTAAAAGTCCTAAAAAACAAAGCCCACGACGCTGTAGTGATCAGTCACGCCAGTATTATCTTCCCCTTTGCCCTTGGAATGGGCTTGGCCTATTTTATTTATGAATCATTTGCACCTGAGGGAATAGAATTTCTCTCATTTGGTTTGTTCATGGGAATTGCGATGAGTATTACGGCATTTCCTGTTTTAGCAAGAATTGTTCAGGAAAGGGGTATTAACAAAACGAGGTTGGGAACGTTAGTCATTACCTGCGCTGCGGCAGATGATATCACCGCATGGTGTTTATTAGCAGCTGTAATTGCAATTGTAAAAGCCGGTTCATTTGTCGGTTCACTGTACGTTATTGGTATGGCAGTTGGTTATGTTTTTTTGATGATCAAAGTAATCCGACCCTTTTTAAAAAGGGTCGGCGATCTTCATTCATCCAAAGAAAGTTTAAGCAAACCCATTGTCGCCATTTTCTTTTTAACCTTGATTATTTCTTCTTATGCAACAGAAGTGATAGGCATTCACGCCCTATTTGGGGCTTTTATGGCAGGAGCCATAATGCCTGAAAATGTAAAATTCAGAAATATTTTCATTGAGAAAGTGGAAGATGTCGCACTGGTATTGTTATTACCGCTATTCTTCGTTTTTACAGGACTAAGAACAGAAATCGGTTTATTAAACGATCCGTATTTATGGAAAGTGACCGGCATCATTATTTTAGTTGCCGTAGTTGGTAAATTTATTGGAAGTGCCATCGCCGCAAAATTTGTAGGTCAAAATTGGAAAGACAGTTTAAGTATCGGGGCATTAATGAATACCCGTGGTTTAATGGAATTGGTTGTGCTTAATATTGGATATGACCTCGGTGTTTTAAATCCTGAAATATTTACAATGGCCGTAATAATGGCTTTAGTCACAACTTTTATGACCGGCCCGGCTCTCAATATCATTAATTGGTTTTTTAAATCCAAACCAGAGGCGATACCCAAGGATATTTCCACAATAAGTAAATTTAAGGTGCTCATTTCATTTGCTAATCCGGAAAGAGGGAGAACGCTACTTCGTTTAGCCAATAATTTCATCAAAAAAATGAACGGGAACGCTTCTGTAACAGCAATGCACTTTTCGCCAACAAACGAATTGCATCATTATAATGTGAAAGAATATGAAAAAGAAAGTTTTGCTCCTATCATTGAAGAATCACAAGACTTAAACCAGAAGATTACAACTTTATTCAAAGCTTCAAACGACATTGATTCGGATATTACAGAAGTAGCCAACAAAGGCGATTACGATCTACTGCTCATAGGCTTGGGACAATCCATTTTTGAAGGGAGCCTATTGGGAAAGATTTTGGGCTTCACTACCCGGTTTATAAATCCTGAAAAATTACTGAACCAAGTAACGGGAAAGGAAAGCTTGTTTGAAAATTCCCCTTTTGACGAAAGGACCCGTACTATTCTAAACAATTCCAAAGTGCCCGTTGGCGTTCTCATCGATAAGGGTTTTAGGGCAGCCGATACCATTTTTATGCCTGTCTTTTCAGAAACCGACACTTTTTTATTGGAGTATGTCCAAAAATTCATCAACAACGCCCAATCCCAGATCACCATACTGGATGTTGGTGGAATAATTAAATATCATCCTGAATTAAAGGAGAAGATTAATGCAATTGAACAAAAGGCACCAAACCATATTTCCATAATAAACGTCAAAATTATAGCGAAGGATTTTTTGGCGGCCCAAAACCTAATGATCGTAAGTATGGAAAGTTGGAAAAAGCTAGTGGACACAAAAAGCCTATGGCTTTCTGACATCCCTTCTACTTTGATTTTAAAGGAAAGTACGCAGTACTCCTAGTACTGGCAAATTAAACAATACCCCACCAAAGGTAACCGAGAGAATCCCACAGAGCGGCAGCGAATTGGGATTTGCCTGTGCTGAGCCTGTCGAAGTGTACCGTGGCCACCTTCCCCGTCCTGAAATAAACAAAATAGCATCCCAATACGGAGCGGACCATTATACAAAGCGTTTCAGGACCTACGACCATTTGGTAACCATGCTCTATGGCAGTTTTCACAGCTGTCGTTCCCTACGGGAGGTAGTTACC
>JAUYGY010000015.1 GCA_030690315.1 Aequorivita sp. | reverse complement strand
GCTCCGGCCGGAGAGCCGAAACTCCATTACCAATTTACGCATCCGCAAAGCATTATCCTTTTTTGTCATAACTCAAATAGTTTATGCCAAAGGTAAAAAGCCACATCACGTCATAAAAGACGCAGTTGCTCGGAGGGATACTGGAAATTAACCGTTCCGTAAATGGGCTTTACCGTTTTTTTTTCATTACTCCCTCATTTTCAACGATTTCCTTCACATCATTTTTCTTCCCTTACAATATCAAAAATTAGACGTTCACATCATTTAAGCCCGGTGCACAACTTCTTCCGCTAATTTAGTGGTTGTAAAAATGCCTGATCAGTAGTTTACGATTTTGAAATGAAATTATTAATCTTTAAAAATTATCAGTTATGAAAACCTTAATTATTTTTATCACGCTTAGTTTGACCACTGCAGTTATGTGTGCACAAGATGTTACAGTTCTTGATGAAGCCAAATTGTTTTACGCTCCGCTTAATGCAGAGATATCCCAAAAAGGTGACAGTTATGTTTTTAAAATAAATGAAAGTGCCAGCCAGAGATTTGCAAAAGACCCAATTGGATTTATGAAAGCCAATTTTGACATTCAAGGATTTATAAATTACACGGCCAATGAAAAATACAGTGGCTATCTCGTAACCTTTGTAAGCAGGAATGGTTCCTTAGAAGCAGATTTTGATGAAAACGGCAAACTATTGGAGACCCGCCAACAGTTTGATAACGTTATCCTGCCCCACGAAATCAGAAACAACGTGTTCAGCAACTATGATGGTTATAGCCTAACCAAAGCCAAATATTCTGCCCGTACCAAAGGAGAAATAATTGCCAAGGCCACCTATTCCATTCGCCTTGATAACGGAAAGGAAAAACAAAACCTAAAGATAGATGCCCGAAGCAGCGGTATTGGGGTTGCGGTTAATTGAGATTATTGTTTGCTCAATAGCAAAAAGATCGTCGGGGAACAATTCTGCTGATGGTCTTTTTGTGTGAGCAAAGAATTGATAGCCGGTTACAGCGAAGAAAAGGAGATTTCAATATCTTTACGAAACAAATGGTCTTTACAATCAACAACGAATAAATAGTTTTTAATGATGAAAGCACTTGTAATTGACGACGAAGAACTAGCCCGAAAAAGGGTATTGCATCTCTTGCAGCAATTACCGGATGTGCAGATATTGGGTGAATGCTCCAATGGAAAAAACGCCATTGTTGATATTAACCAAATGCGACCCGATCTTATCTTCCTAGATATCAATATGACAGATATGAGCGGTTTTGAGGTCTTACAAAAAGTAACCATCTCGCCCAAGCCCATTGTTATCTTCGTTACGGCATATGACAATTACGCACTAAAAGCCTTTGATGTGGAAGCTTTTGATTTTTTATTGAAGCCATTTAAAGACGAGCGCTTTTTTAGGACTATTGAGAAAGTCAGAAAAATTTCCACCAGGGAAGCGGACGATAATTTTGAGAAACGCATCATTGAACTTTTTAATTTATATAAAAAGAAATCCAAAAAATCAGACGCACGTGCCAAATTGCCGATTAAGCAGGGCAATAAAACTGTATTGATAGACCCAGTAAATATAATGTACATAACGGCCTCGGGCTATTATGCCGAGATATTTACGGAAAACAAAAAATATGTACTGCGCGAATCCTTAAACAACCTTTGTGAAACCTTAGACAGCAATAAGTTTGTCAGGATCCATAGGTCCAGCATAGTCAATCTGCACCACGTTAAGGAAATTGTGCATTCTGAATTTTCTGAAATTGATGCCCGAATGGCAGACAATTTCCTATTGCACATCAGCAAGTCCTATAAAAAGGATTTTCTGGAAAAAGTTGGAATATGAAGAGGATCTACACTATAAAAAAGAAATACATAGACCTGAAACTGGTACTTCTATTAGCCGGGTTTTATGCGCTGTTTGATTTGGTTTTGATAGCCAAGACAGCCTATATGGAGGTATTTCGGATGGCAAAGACGGAAAGCTTTTTCTGGACAAGATTTATAGTAGACAACCTGCTTTTTGACTATATAATCGTGGTAAGTTTTATGACGTTGATCGCCATTAGCACCAAGCGTTTTCTTCGAAAAAATTACTCTTGGATCAAGATCATTTCCATCCACATTTTATTTTCGTTGTTGATTGGGATCGTCATTCGGCTGGTTGTGGATATTTATTATATTCTTATGGGAAAAATGAGCTTTGCCGATTATGATTTTGAACGTAGTATTTTTAGGTTTATGTATGTAATAGACCTTAATTTCCTCATCTACTTTGCCATGGTTTTTATAATCTACACCTACTATTATGTGGAAGAAGTTAAAAAAGCCGAAAAAAGACAAGGCAAACTGGAAACCCAATTGGTGAATACCCGAATGAAAATGCTTTCGTCACAATTGCAGCCCCATTTTCTTTTCAATACATTAAATTCAATTGCGGTGTTAACAGACATTGATGCGGGAAAGGCGAAGGATACTATTGCAGACCTAAGTGATTTTTTAAGGGAAATTCTGTATGATAATGATAGTAATAAAATCCCCTTGGAAAAGGAGCTTCGCATTTTGGAGTTCTATCTAAACATTATTAAAGTTAGGTTCTCAGATCATTTGAAAATTGAAAAGGATATAGACGAATCATTACTTTCAAAAAAAGTTCCTGCCCTATTGTTGCAGCCCCTTCTGGAAAACTCCATAAAACACGGTTTTGACTATAACCACACCGATTTAAAGATATTCGTAAAAATTTATGCCGAAGAAAATACGTTAATCATCAAGGTTGAAAACAATGGAGCACCCGTAGCGGCAGGACATGCAGTGTTGCTAAAACGCGGAATGGGCTTGGCCAATATCAACGACCGTTTGGCTAATCTGTACGGCACCGATTACTTTTTCGAACTTAGAAACAAAAATGATGGCTTGGGGGTGGAAACTATAATCAAACTTCCGCTTGAAGCCTAAAAGGAACGTAGCCACAAATCTATTGATTTGCATCTCAAAGTTATACAGGGAGTTTTTCAACTTTAACCTTTATTAAAATCCGTGTTATTGGTTTTTGCGTATTTTTAATGAAAGAAAAAACGAAATGAAACTGCTCTCTCTTTTAATACTCACCCTATTTCTTGTCTCCTGCGGTGCCACTGTGGCCGTTGATTATGATCAGCAAGTAGATTTTTCAAAATATACAACGTACAATTACTTCCCAAATATAGATTCTGGACTTAACGGACTGGATGATAAACGCATTATGCAAATCACGGATAGTTTGCTGCAACAACGCGGTTTTTTAAAAAGTGAAACGCCACAGGTTTACATCAATTTTTATGCCCGTGAAAGTATTTCAAATTCGCGAAACACCATCGGTATTGGCATTGGCAGCGGGGGAGGTAACGTTGGCGTAGGCGTTAGCGGTGGCATTCCCATCGGCGGCAAAATACTGAACCAACAATTGACGATGGATTTTATTGATGTTGAAAATGACGACCTCGTTTGGCAAGCTATTGCCGATGGCGAAATGAAAGAACGAGCAACGCCGCAGCAAAAAGAAGGTTATTATGTTTCTATAATTCAAAAAATAGTGGCGAGATATCCCCCGGATAATAAGTAAGCAGTGGTCAGTGGCAGTAGGCAGTATTTAAAGGTAAACCTTGAAAAAAGTATATTTCTTGTCTGTGTTTTAACTCTAAATTCAAAATTAGAAAAAGTATATTTGTTCCAATAAAATTCAAAAATTTAGTTTGCAACTGAAACTTGCAACCTGCAACCTGAAACCATTTTATGAGAATCCATTTTATAGCCATTGGCGGCAGCGCGATGCACAACCTTGCGCTGGCATTACATCAAAAAGGAGATATAATAACCGGAAGCGATGACGAGGTTTTTGAACCTTCAAAAACAAGGCTGAAAAACAAAGGGCTATTGCCGGAAGTGGAAGGCTGGTTTCCCGAAAAACTGACTTCAGAAATTGATGCCGTCATCCTCGGAATGCACGCAAAAGCAGATAATCCCGAACTTTTAAAAGCAAAGGAATTGGGTTTAAAAATATATAGTTACCCAGAATTTCTTTATGAACAATCCAAAAACAAAACCCGAGTAGTCATTGGCGGTTCACACGGGAAAACCACAATCACGTCCATGATTCTGCACGTGATGAACTACAACGGAAAAGATGTTGACTATATGGTTGGCGCCCAATTGGAGGGTTTTGATACGATGGTAAAAATAACCGACAACAATGATTTTATGGTCATTGAAGGCGATGAATATCTTTCTTCGCCTATTGATCGCCGCCCAAAATTTCATCTCTATAAGCCAAACATCGCTTTGTTGAGTGGAATTGCTTGGGATCATATAAACGTTTTTCCAACTTATGAAAATTACGTGGAGCAGTTTGAAATATTTCTGAATGAAATAACCAATGGCGGAGCAATTATTTACAACGAAGAGGATTTAGAGGTAAAGCGAGTTGTGGAAAATTCAACAAATCACATTAAAAAATACCCGTACCAAACCCCAGCCTATTCTGTGGAAAATGGCACCACACTTTTGGATACTCCCGAAGGCCCAATGCCTGTTGAAATCTTTGGAAAACACAATTTGAACAACCTTGAAGGCGCACGCTGGATTTGCCAATTGATGGGCGTGGATGCGGACGATTTTTATGAAGCCATTGCAACTTTTAAAGGCGCCAGCAAACGTTTGGAAAAAATTGCAGAAACCAAAACTGCTGTTGCTTATAAAGATTATGCCCATTCGCCAAGTAAAGTGAAAGCAACCACGGAAGCCGTAAAAAGCCAATATCCCAATAGGAAACTGATTGCCTGTTTGGAACTTCACACCTATAGTAGCCTAAATCCAGAATTTTTAAAGGAATACAAAGGAACGCTGGATGCTGCCGATAGTGCGGTGGTTTTCTATTCCCCACACGCGGTGATGATAAAACAGTTGGAAGAAATAAAGCAAGAGCAAATTGAAAGTGCCTTTGATCGTGAGGATTTAGTGGTTTTCACCAATCCAGCCGATTTTAAAACCTATCTTTTTTCGCAGGATTACGATAATACTTGCTTGCTTTTGATGAGCAGCGGGAATTATGGCGGGTTGGATTTTGATGAGGTGAAGGGATATTTTGGAAGACGTAAGACATAAGATGAAGAACTATTTTAGTAGTTTTATTTGTCTTAAGTCCTACGTCATTTAGTCTTATGTCTTTAGTAGATTTCTTCAATAAAACCCGAAAAATCCTTCCCAGAATTTTTTATCAATTCCTGCTTCGCATTCTCAAAATCCTGCGGAACTTTATCTTGCGAAAGCTTGAATTTGCCTTCCCAATTGGTTATTTCAATCTCGAAAGCTTGAATGTAATTTATTAAACGCTCCATTCGGGGGTCGTCATTTTTCAGAATAAACTTTTGTGCTCCCCCTTCCAAAAACTCCGTCATAGCAACCATTGTATTTTTAACCGCCTCCGGTTCATTTATAAGCTGAATATTTCCAGTGATGTGAACAATGATGTAATTCCAAGTTGGTAATTGTGCTGTGGAGTAAACGCTGGGTGAAATGTAAGTGTCCGGGCCTTTAAAAACCACAGTAACTTCAGCTTCATTCTGTAGCGTTTCCACTTGCGGATTGTTTCGATCAATGTGTGCAACCAGTTTTTTTGTTGTTTCGTTGTAAATAAAGGGAATGTGCGTAACAAATGATTTTCCATCTTTAGAAGTAATCAAAATTCCCAACGGAAAATGTTTGATCACTGAAATCATTTTATCAATATCGTCTGATTGGTGATGTGGAGGTGGGTACATGGGTGTTTTATTGAAAACACTAAGATACTAAACTGTGCCCCAAATTTTTAAATGCGCTATTTATTCTTTCGAAGTACTGGCGAAATACTTTTGCTCTTCTTCTGAGAAAAGCCTGGAAAGAATTATGAAACGAAGTTCCAAAGGAATTTCAAGCGAAAAGCTAGCGCCTCTGCCTTTGGTAATATCTACTGTTAAGTGGGTGTGTTTCCAATATTCATATTGGTCTTTGTTCATATAGAAATTTACGCCTTCCACTTCGCCCAAAAGAATATCACTTTCGTCAAGATATAAATCATCCTTTTCCAATAACATAGGGGCAGAGCCGTCACAACAACCACCACTTTGGTGGAATATAAGCTCCCCATATTTTTCCTTCAATTCATTTACTACTGCTGCTGCTCTTTCTGTTATTTCCACTCTTTTATTTGACATTTTTTTGAAGTTGAGATTAAAAAAAGGGTGCCTTAACTTGGGGATTTGTTAAGGACACCCTGCTTAATTAAATAAACAATTAAAAGAAGCCTAGTTTCTTTTTGTCGTAAGAAATCAACATATTTTTAGTTTGTCTGTAATGATCCAGCATCATTTTATGGTTTTCACGACCGATCCCCGATTTTTTATAGCCTCCAAAAGGTGCGTGTGCAGGATAAGCGTGGTAATTATTGACCCAAACACGCCCGGCTTTCACTTTTCTGGCAACTTGATAGGCTTGATGCATATCGCGTGTCCAAACACCAGCTCCAAGACCGTAAAGGGTGTCGTTTGCTATTTCTATAGCCTCTTCCTCGTCCTTGAATGTTGTAACGCAAACTACGGGGCCAAAAATTTCTTCTTGGAAGACCCTCATTTTGTTATTGCCTTTAAAAATTGTGGGCTGAATGTAGAAACCACCTTCCAAGCCTTCATTGTATGCTGCCCCACCCCCTGTAAGCACTTCACATCCTTCTTCTTTTCCTATTTTTAAATAGTTCAGGATTTTTTCATATTGATCATTGGAAGCCTGAGCACCCATCATAGTTTCTGGATCTAATGGATGGCCTATTTTTATTGCTTTGGTGCGCTCAATCACACGGGCTATAAAATCATCATAAATGCTTTCTTCTATCAATATACGCGAGGGGCTCGTACACACTTCACCTTGGTTGAATGCAAAGAGCACGGCGCCTTCAATGGCTTTATCAAAGAAATCATCATCAGCATCCATAATGCTTTTAAAGAATATGTTTGGGGATTTTCCGCCTAATTCCAAGGTAACTGGAATAATGTTTTTTGAAGCATACTGCATAATAAGTTGCCCCGTGGTTGTTTCACCGGTAAAGGCAATTTTATTGATTCTGGAACTGGAAGCCAATGGTTTTCCTGCTTCCAAGCCAAATCCATTCACAATATTCAAAACTCCTGCAGGAAGAATATCCTGGATTAATTCCGCAAGAATCATAATGCTTACGGGAGTTTGTTCTGCTGGCTTCAAAATTACACAGTTACCTGCAGCAAGTGCCGGGGCAAGTTTCCAAGTAGCCATTAAAAGTGGAAAATTCCATGGGATTATTTGCCCGACAACTCCCAAGGGTTCCCAAATATTAAGCGACAATGTGTTTCCATCAAGTTCGCTTGCCCCGCCTTCTTCAGCTCGGATAACGCCTGCAAAATACCTAAAATGATCCACGGCTAATGGAAGATCAGCAGCTGTTGTTTCACGAATGGGTTTTCCATTGTCCCAAGTTTCGGCCCTTGCTAGCAAGTTTATGTTTTTTTCTATTACGTCAGCGATTTTAAGTAGCATATTGCTTCTTTCGGTTGCAGAAGTATTGTTCCAGCTTTTTGCCGCTTCCCAGGCAGCATCCAGTGCTATATCAATATCTTCTTGAGTGGAGCGTGCCACTTTCGTAAATGTGTTTCCGTCAACGGGGGAGATGCTTTCGAAATATTCGCCTTTCACTGGCGCAACCCATTTTCCGCCTATAAAGTTATCATATGTATCTTTAAATTTTGGTTTTTCAATTGCCTGTCCTGATGCAGTTTTAATATTGCTCATAATCTTAATTTTTTAGAATGTTAAACTGTGAATTATTTAATTTCTTTAAAGATATTTTGATAATATATCAATCAATTGAACAATTCTATTAAAGACTAACACATTTCTGTATTTATGTACAGAATAGGTGTTTTTTTTGTAATATTGAGTATGGAGCATTCATTGCGAAAACATAGGGAAAGTCGAAAAATTTATACGTTGGTGGAAAACCGGACGACCTATAATGCTGAGTATTCAGAACTTAACATTTTTGAAACGCACCGCCCTGCTGAAAAGGTATCTCTCACGTTTGACTTTCCAATAATTGCAAGCATGCTTACGGGAAAGAAGATCATGCATTTAAAGAATCTTCCCGAATTTGAATTTCTTCCCGGGGAATCGGTTGTAATGCCTGCAAATGAAGAAATGATTATCGATTTTCCTATTGCCAAAGTCGATAACCCCACACAATGCCTAGCTTTGGGTATAGATCCTGAAAAAATAAGTGAGGTTGCCAATAAATTCAATCAATTGGTTTCTATAGAAGAAGAGAACAATACATGGAATTTGGACAAGGGGATTGCTTCCCATTTAACAAACCAAATTGAAGTGAATTATCTTATTGAAAGACTCGTAAAAACTTTTACGCATAATGTTGCCTCAAAAGATGTACTACTAGATTTAATGATTCAGGAGTTGATTGTTCGATTGTTACAGACAAAAGCTAAGCAGAGTATTTTGAATGATACCTTAAATATTTTTAGCGATACACGAATTGGTGCCGTTGTAAAATATATAAAAGAGAATTTAACCGACAGAAGTATTAGTGTTGATCAATTAGCAGAGAAAGCTTATATGAGTTCCTCTAGCTTCCATAAAAAATTTAAAAACACTTTGGGAATTTCACCAATTGATTATATGAATTCTGAAAAAATTAAATTCTCTAAAAAATTGATGAAGGAAAACAAAAACATGCTCATCTCTGAAATTGCCTTTAAGTCTGGCTTTAATAATGTGAGCTATTTCAACCGCCAATTTAAAAAATTGGAGCTAATGACACCACAACAATTTATTTTTTCTGTAAGAAAATAAACTAGTGCGAAGATTTTAAAGAAGAAAAAAACACATATCCAAACCCCAAAAAAAGCATCAAATGAAAAGGGAAAAGCCCGAAATCGCCACCTTGGTCGCCAACGATGAAAGCGCTGTACATCCCGAAAGCAAAATAAAGCATTAGTAATCCTTCAAGAATCACGTTGGACGAAATGTTTTTGGATAAGTATTTATTGCCTTTCCAACTTTCATTTAAATTGCTGATGTTGAATTTCGGCGTTCGTATAAATTCACTTTTCTTCCCAAAATGCCCTTCCAAAACCGCAATGGAGTTATGTAGTGAAAAACCCATCGCCACCGAAAAGAAGGTAAAAAACATTCCAATATATTTAAAAAATTGTTTGAAGCCCCCGCCGTAAATTGTTTTGTACGTAAACCAATAGCAAATAAAAAAAATAATTGTGCTCGCGACAAAGAAGCTCATTACATAGAAATAAATTTTCAAATGCTCGTATTCGTTTTTGATGTAAAGCATCGGAATACTTAGGATTGCAACGATCAAAATGTTTAAAAACATAGTGCTGTTCAGCAAATGCAAAAAACTGTGCAGTTTGGTTTTGAATGAAATATCCCGGCTTTTAAAAACGCGCCAAGCCATTTTTTGAAAATTCTCAGCGCCACCTTTGTTCCAACGGAATTGTTGCGATCGCGCCGCACTTATAACCAACGGAAGTTCCGCTGGGGTTTCCACTTCCTCTAAATATTTGAATTTCCAATTTTTTAGCTGTGCGCGGTAACTGAGGTCCAAATCCTCGGTCAGGGTGTCGCCCTCCCAATTGCCAGCATCAAGAATACATTCTTTTCGCCAAACGCCCGCCGTGCCGTTGAAATTTATAAAATGCCCTTTGCTGTTTCTGCCCACCTGTTCCAAAGTGAAATGTGCATCGAGCGCAAAAGCCTGTACCCGTGTAAGAATTGAATAATCTCTATTTAAATGTCCCCAACGGGTCTGCACCACGCCAATTTCCGCATCCTTAAAATAAGGAATAGTATTTTTTAGCCATTCTTTCTTAGGCAGAAAATCTGCATCAAATATTGCAATATATTCGCCTTTGGCGGTTTTCAATCCTTCCTTTAGTGCGCCGGCTTTAAAGCCTGCCCGATTTTTACGGGTAATATGCTGAATATCCAATCCTGTTTTTTGAAGTTCCTTAATATGCTGGGCGGTTTCCGCAAAAGATTCATCGGTGCTATCGTCCAGCACTTGTATTTCCAATTTCTCTTTAGGATACTCAATTTCAGCAATGTTGTTCAGCAGACGATCCATTACATATAGTTCATTATAAACCGGCAATTGGATGGTTACATAAGGAATTTCTTCTTCTTTTGAAAAATCGAAAACAGGAGCGATTTTATGATTTTTCCGGGCGCCTAAATAATTGAATAAGAGGTTTAATTGCGCCAAAGCGTACATAAAGATGAGGAGCAGGGCAATGGAATAAATCGCAATGATTATTGATTCAAGAATCATTTTTTGAAACTGTATTTAAAAATCCAAGTCAGAATTTTTACACCCGCAAAGATAGCACCTTTTACGGTACCCGAAACTTTTGAAACCCCAATTCGGTTTCGGTAGGGAACCGCAATTTCCGTATAACTGAAATTTCGTTTTAGCGCTTTAAGCTGCATTTCTACAGTCCATCCGTAGGTTTTGTCTTCCATATTAAGTTGAAGCAATTTTTCGTATTTGATAGCTCTAAAAGGCCCCAAATCTGTATATTTTGAATTGAAAAAAAGCGCCATCAATTTGGTGGCCAATCCATTGCCGAAGCGCTGTGGAAAAGTCATTGACCCGGCTTCGCGCAACTCTTTTACGCGTGCCCCAACTACAAAATCAATATCATCTTCAATTATTGGCGCCACAATTTTTGTCAATTCCGAAGGGTAATCGCTGTAATCGCCATCAAGAAAAACTACGATTTCTGGTTTTATATTTTTTTCAGAAATGTATTCCATCCCTTTCAAACAAGCGTTTCCGTAGCCGGCATTGGGTTGGAAAAGCACGGTAGCACCAGCTTTTTTGGCAACTTCCGCAGTAGCATCGGTGGAGTTATTGTTGACCACAATTATTTCTGAAACGATCTTGGGAATCTCTGCAATCACTTTCCCAATGGAACTTTCTTCATTATAAGCGGGAATGATTACTATAATATTTTTGGACATTAAAAACTGTGGATTTTACGGTTTGCGAATTTCAGAAAAATTTATGACAATCCATTGGACGGATATCATATCCAAAACTGACAAGTTTAAACTGATTACTGAATACTGATCACTGATTCACATAATTCATCAAATCTAAATCATTCCCCAAAAGAATTTCATTGCTGTTAATTCGTTTTTCAAGTGGGCCATTTTCAAGTTTCAACACACCACGAGGGCAAACTGCTGAACAAATTCCGCAGCCAACGCAGCTGGAACGCACAATGTTTTCGCCTTTTTGGGCGTAGGCGCGAACGTCTATGCCCATTTCGCAATAAGTGGAACAATTGCCGCAGGAAATACATTGTCCGCCATTTGTGGTTATTCTGAAACGCGAAAACAAGCGTTGCTGAAATCCAAGAATTGCAGCCATCGGGCAACCAAAACGGCACCAAACGCGACTGCCAAAGATAGGGTAGAAGCCAACTCCAATTACACCGCTAAACACGGCTCCAATTAAAAAGCCATATGATTGGCGCAAGGTTTCGGCATCAAAAAGAAATAAGGTTTTTCCCGTGGTGAAATGAAGCGCAATCAATGAAATAATAATTGCGAAATAAGCAATAGAACCTATTCGGGCATCTTTTTTCAGCTCTTCTCTTTTAAAAATCCAAACCCCAAAGAAAACTAGTGTTAAAAGAACTGCCACACTTATAAGAAAAACATTTTTTGTAAGCCAATATTTGGAAGCGTCATCTCCCAAATAACTATAAATTACGGCAGTTGTCATTAATACCACGAAAACCAAAACACTGTGTACAACCCAACGTTCCACTTTCCAGGCCACCAAACGTTTATCACTTAAATGCCGAAAAGGATCTCCCGCTGTTTCGGCCAAACCGCCACAGCCGCATACCCAAGAACAGTACCAGCGCTTTCCATAAAAGTAGGTGAGTATGGGGGTGATAATGAAGATGGAAGCAATGCCGAAAAGCAATAGTGCCAGACCAATATCACCGACGGAAATAAAAGAATCTACACGGTATTGTTCAAAATTATAGTAATTGAGGGGCCAGATATTTTTTAAATCGTAGTAGGGAAGTGAAAAGGATTCGCTGTTTAATCGCGACATAAATTCAGGAATCAAAAAAGCAAAGCTCAACTGAAAGAACATCACTGAATAGGTTCGCAACTTTTCGTATTTGTTATGGCGATATTTTAATATGAATTTTATCCCGAATGCCAATATGGCCAAGGTGTAAAGTGTGCCATATAAAAACCATTGACTGGCCGGACCATCATTCAACAAGTTGCTCAAAGGATCAAAAAGTGCCACAATGCCTTTGTTATTGCCATTTTGTGCCCAGCCTAAATATTGTGGAAACCAATAAAGAACTACATAAAAAAGGGTGAGCGCAATTCCCAAAATCCAAGCCCAAAATCCGCGGGAGGTGAGCGATTTAAAATAAACCCCATCATTTTTGATGCCTTCATGCTTATTGGCATAAGCCGCAATAGAAAACCAAACAATCCCAATTGAAATCATTCCCAATGAAACACTCAGCCATAAGGTTTTGTTTGGAAAATCGAGGTTGAACAGTGCCAAAAATAGCAACGCCAAACCCAATAGTCCAATTGCCGAAGCAAGTTTTTGTTGTGCATTGATGGTTTTTGGCGGCTCACCAGTGAGCGACATATTTCTTTGTACAGTACTCATAAATTAGACTTTTACTGTTTGGTTGAAAAATTTAGCCTGTATTTCCTTTTCATAATTTTTAAAGAATTCAGGATCAAAATTGGCTTGTTTCAGATTTTCGATTACGTATTCTACACTTCGTTTTTCATACAACCATCTATCCAAAACTTCATGTTTCATCCGAATTCCGAAGGTGTTTATTCCCAGAAATTCATTTGAAAGTTTATTATATGAAATGGTAACGCAGCGTAAATCGCTAGCACATTTCCAATGGAATTGCACTTCGTAATCCTTTTTTCTGGTTTCCGAAAAAACCCAACCATAAGTTTGATATTCAATATCGAAAAATTTCGCGCTGTTGAACCAGTTTCCGGGATTGTATTCAAACGGTTTTCCGCAGATTGTTTGTGCCACAGCTTCGCCCATCATTCTTCCCGTGTACCAAACTGCTTCCACAGCAGGGCGATTCCCGATGGGTTCCCGTTGTTGGGCACAATCGCCAATGGCATATACATTTCTACTATTGGTTTCCAGCATCCTGTTAACCAAAATTCCTCTATCAATTTCAATATTTGAATTTTTCAGAAATGAAATTTGCGGTTTTACGCCCGTGGCAATGCCAACAATGCTACACGGAATTTCCTCCCCGTCTTTGGTGACGATTGCACGAACGTGGCCGTTGCCATCATCCAGAATTTTATCCATTTCCACATTATGCCGAAGATTTACACTGTGCGAAATTACATGGCGCGAAATCATTTCAGCCTCAGGTTTTGGGAGGACGCCTGCCCAGAAAGCCTCTTCGCGGACGAGCATTGTTACGTCAATATTTCGGGAGCGGAGCATTTCGGCCATTTCAACGCCAATCAAACCACCGCCAACAATTACAGCTCGGGAACATTCTTTGTTATTGGGCGCATATTTTTCCAAATCTTCCAAATCTTTTTTGGAAACCAAACCTAAAACGCCTTTCAAATCCTGTCCTTCCCAACCATAAAAACTGGTAGTGGAGCCGGAAGCAATAATAAGTTTGTCGTATTGCAGCGAGCCGCCTTCTTTAAAATGAAGCGTTTGCTTGTCAGTATCTATTCTTTCAACATATGCTTTCTTCAGTTCCAACCTGTTTTTTTCCCAAAACCAAGGTTCATAGGGTTCAATATCACGCCAACGCATATGGCCCATATAAACATACATTAAAGCGGTGCGGGAGAAAAAATGATCGGCTTCTGCGGAAATTATGGTTATCTTATTGTCGGAAAGTTTTCGGATGTGTCGCGCTGCAGTTATGCCCGCAATGCCGTTGCCAATAATGACGATGTGCTCCATAATTTTGAAGATATTGGTTGAGTGATTCTTCAGTCGTTTATAAATTTACGCAATTACAAATCGGGGGAGTTTGTTAAGGGCCATTAAAGTTTCAATAAATTCTAAAATAAAATAGTATTTTCATAAACAATTTATTTTCAAAATGATCAAATTACTTCGTCCGCTACTTTGTTTATTTCTTTTCTCTACTCTTTTGGGATGTGGACAAAACCGGGATTCATCAAAAGGAATAGCTGCCGAGGAACACGAAAAACAAATTAGTGAGTCCGCAATTTCAAAAATAAATGGGGTAAGTTTCGTGGCTTCCAAAGATTCTATATTGCAAGAAAATATTGCACCACTAAAGAATATTCACGCAGATTATGCGGCAATTATGCCTTTCGGTTTCATTAAAAATTTGGAACATCCCCAAATTAGCTACAATCAGGAAAGGCAGTGGTTTGGCGAAACTCGGGAAGGAGCAAAACAATATATCGGGATGCTTCACAAAAACGGGATAAAGGTTATGATGAAGCCTCAAATTTGGGTGTGGCGTGGCGAGTTTACAGGTTTACTGAAAATGGCTTCGGAAGATGATTGGCTTGAACTTGAAAATTCCTATAGCAATTTTATAATTGATTTCGCAAAAGTGGCCGAAGCGGAAAAAGTTGAAATCTTCTGCATTGGCACCGAACTGGAAAAATTTATTGAGCACCGCCCCGAATATTGGCGTACGTTAATTGCTGAAGTGAAAAAGGTTTACACGGGAAAATTGACTTATGCCGCCAATTGGGACGAATATAAGCGCGTGCCCTTTTGGGACGCTTTGGATTATATTGGCGTGGATGCTTATTTTCCCATTTCGGAAAGTAAAATCCCCACTGTTGAAGAAGCGAGGAATGGTTGGCAACACTGGAAAAAAGAGTTGAAAGGAGTTTCAGAAAGAGAGAACAAAAAAATTCTCTTTACGGAATACGGCTACCGAAATATTGATTTTGCAGGAAAGGAACCGTGGGTTAGCGATCGTCAATTAACTTCAACGAATTTTGAAGCACAGGCAAATACTTTGCAGGGTTTATATGAAGAAGTTTGGAGTGAGCAATGGTTTGCCGGAGGATTTCTTTGGAAGTGGTTTATTCATCACGAAGAAGCTGGCGGTGAAACGGACAATCAATTTACGCCACAAAACAAACCCGCTGAAGCAGTTGTGAAAGAGTATTATCAAAAGGAATAATTAGGATTGTTTTCAGTTAAAATTCTGTTTTTTGAGGCATTTCTTTTTTTGAAAGTTTGATATTTTTTAGATAGTAACTATATAGTTCATCCGCATCTGCGCCAAACAAACGTTTCGCATAAATTGTCAAAAAATGATACTGCAACGTCCAAACTCCTTTTTGTCTGTAAAGGCGTGCAGAGGTTGTGAGCCAATGTGGGATAACCACAAATTTCTTGCGTTTATATAGCTCGTTTATTAAAATATTGTCTTCGTAAATAATATAACTTTCATCAAAACCGCCAATTTCGTCAAAGAGATTTTTTGTAATAAATTGGCTTTGATCTCCGCCGCGACAGGCCCGCCAATTAAAACGTGTAAACCATCCGGCAAGTTTTAGCCACCAATGGTTGCTATCAAAATTCATTCGAAAGCAGCCTGCGGGATTGCCGTTTTTTACTTCTGAAATAATGTATTTGTCGAAATTTTTTGGAGGAAAGGAATCGGCGTGCAGAAAGTAAAGAATTTTGCCCGAAGTAATACTAGCGCCTTTGTTCATTTGCTTTGCGCGGCCTTTTTCGGAAGTGATTAACTTGACTGCAATTCGTGATTTTTCAGCAAAAGCAGTAATGAGTTTTTGGGTTCCATCATAACTTCCGCCATCTACTACAAGAATTTCTATTTCGTTTTCTCCAGAAATGTTTTCCGAAAGAAAGGTCAGTAGGTTTTTAATCGTGGTGGCTTCATTTAAAACCGGGATGATTATGGATAACATTTCGTAAATATATATAACTGAAATAGATGGTCAGTAAAAAAAGCCACCACGAATACACGAATATTTTTAAAAAAGATTTCGTGAACTTGGAAAACTATTTCTGTTCATTCAAGTTCCAATCATAGTTTTTATAGGTCAAAGCTACGCCCTGATTGATTTTTGTTTTTGAATATTTATTGATGTAGCCTATTACATCCCGTTTTCCATTTACTTCAAAATCTTTCGCATACCAATCAAAAATTGAAGAAATTTTAGGACTATTGGGCGAAATATCATTTTCATTACTATTGATAAACTCTTTGGTAGCGCGGTCCAATTGTTCATTTATTTTCGATGCAGTATAAGCTTCGTTTAAAAGTTTCGGACAGGAAATGGAGGCGCAATTGATGGCGAAGTGAATTCGGGGTTCGTTCATTTTCCGAAGAATTCCGTTTTCAATTCCACCCAATGAAAGTTCTTTATTTCCAATGGCAACACGGCCTTTTGTCCAAGCGCCATCAATATCCTTAATGCTTTTTAAAGGGTAATTTTCCACGATCAATTTTACCGTTGCCGCATTGTAAAGATTCATGTAATAAGCAAGCAATTCCTGCACACTCCAATTGTTTGTAGGTTCTTTTTCAGAAAGCATTTTTAAGTAATCATTCAGTTTGGCTTGGTCCTTTTTAAAGCCCTTATAATCTACCAAACCATCACTGTTTACGTACTTTTTAAGTAATTTATCCCATTGTGAATGATCTACATTTACTGTTGAATTTGCTGTGGTTGAGGTAAGATTGGATTGCACTTCTTTTGTTGGCTGCCCTTGGCTACTTATGCCTGCTGCGGAAAGCAGATTACAACTTTGTAAAAAGAATGCAAGAAAAAATATGGTAGCAAGATTAAAAACAGTTTTCATTTTTATATGGTTTTGTATTTCGAAATATTTACGAAATAATTCACTCTTTAGTTTTGATGGGATATAATTCCTGAGCAATAAAATTTGAAGGAAATTTTTCATCGCCATCAAACCCCAACTCAATATCCCTGCCGTTATGGGGAATATGGTTGGTTTTGAAAAGATAGTCCCAAACACTCAAACTGATTCCGAAGTTAACGCCGTATTGTGCATTTTCCGGCAAAACCTTTGCATGGTGCCAAATGTGCATTTTCGGGTTGTTGAAAATATACTTTAAAATGCCATAATCCCAACCCAAGTTGGCGTGGTTTAAATGGCCAATAGCAAGTGCAGAAAAATGGATAATCGCTACCGATTCCACATTAAAACCGCCAAGAATTGCCAACGGAATGTAAAGTATTGATTTATAAACCACGGGTTCCATCCAATGATAACGCAGGTGTGCGGCAAAACCCATTTCCTTCACTGAATGGTGGAGTTTGTGAAAATTCCAAAGAAAAGGGGAGTAGTGTAATAATCTGTGTGTGTTCCATTGCACAAAATCGGTGACAAGAAAGAAAATTAAAAGTCCCAAACCAAAAGGTAGTGCATCTAAATCTAGAATCTGAAAATCGGAAATCTTCAACCCAACAAACCCAAGAAAATCGTTGAACAATTCAGCCGTTGCATTTGAGAGAAAAATTAGTATGATTAAATTCAACAGAAAAAAGTTGAAGAACATATAAAAGGTGTCCAGCCAAAAATCCTTCCTGAATATTTTTTGGTTTTTCCGCCAAGGGAATACCAATTCCAAGCCCCAAACTATCAACGAAACCACTATTAATCCGTAGAAATAGTTTTCCCAATGGAAATGGGTTATTTCACTCCACAGATAATTGAAATATCCGTAGTATGAATTTTTAAGGATTTCGAAATATTTTTCCAACTTGAAGTTTTATGAACTGTTAGACGGGATGTTGATGTAACAATTACATAACTAACAACATCCACCCCCGTCGTAATGAAAAGTGGATTCACTAATAAAAATATCATCACGCCCTAAACCTGCTATTGCCACCGCGGTTTTATCGCAAATTGCCAAAGGTTGGTTTTTTAGAAGGACGTGCCCTTTCTTATCATCAAAATAAGCTTCGGTTCCATAATAAATTGCCGCTTTTCCTGTAAAAATACACGGCCCGTCTTCTGGCATCGGGTCTTTTATAGCAGCTACTTCAATGGATTCAATATAGATTAACTCGTTCGTTGGATAATTTTTTGGGTCTAGAATTCGGTACAGTTTGCGAGCACGGATTTCAATGGTTCCAAAGCCTACATCGGTCAATGCTTTTACATATTCCGCAATTGGCAGACTGCCGCTAAGGCAAAGCGCCCGAAGGCGGGAATCTTCCCGGAGCGTTTCGTTCATTTGCTGCTCACAAGTGGGATCGCTCATAACCAAACGACCGTGTGGCTTTAGAACGCGGTACATTTCTTCAATTGCTTTTTTCAAGTCTTCTGCTTTAAAAATATTGAAAAGACAGTTCTGTGCTGCAACATCAATACTATTGTCTTCCACGGGAAGGTTTAGCGCATCGCCTTTTTTTAAATCGACAAACTCACTTTTAAACCACGGATTTATTTTTTCGGCATCTTTAAAATTTTTACGGGAAGCTTCCAGCATTTCATCTACGGTATCTACCCCAATAACGCCACTTTCCGTTCGGTTGAAATAGGAAAATTGAAGCAATTCCATTCCACCACCTACACCCACATATAGTATTTTTGGACTGTTTGTGAGATCACGAGCGTTCACAGTACTTCCGCAGCCGTAGTTCATCTCTTGCATAATCCTGGGAATTTTAAGCCCGGGAAGTTCCCAAATCGGGTTTGTGGTACAGCAAAGTCCAATGTCTGGCGTAAGTGCCGCTTGTTTATAAACATCATTGGTAGTTTCTAAATAACTCATATTGTAACTTTAAAGTTGTTTGATCAAATGGGTAAAGAGGGTAATCATATCGGGTTCCGCTTTTGCGGCCATTGCGATTATTTCTTCAATATTTACGGGTTGCAGCTTGTCTGGATCACATTCATCCGTAAGGATTGAAACAGCTGAAACTGGCAAACCTAAGTGGTTGGCAACAATAACTTCGGGCACGGTGCTCATTCCCACGGCATCGGCGCCAATAATTTTTAGATATCGGTATTCTGCGCGGGTTTCCAGTTGTGGGCCAACCACGCTGGCGTAAACGCCTTTGTGCAGTGTTATGTTTTTTTCGGAAGCAATCTGCTCCAGTTTTTTATTCATTTCAGTATTGTATGGAGCGCTCATATCTACAAATCGTTCCCCCATTTTTTCAACACCACGAAAGGCGAGGGGCGAGTCTCCTTGCAGATTGATATGGTCATCAATTAGCATAATTTCACCTTTTTTATATTTCAGATTTATGGCCCCGGAAGCATTACTCACCAACAAATGCTTGATTCCCAAAAGATGCATTACCCGCACCGGGAAGGTAATATCGCGAAGCGAATACCCTTCATAAACGTGAAAACGCCCCTGCATAACCACAACTTTTTTTCCTTCCAAAGTGCCATATATCAATTTTCCTTTATGAAATTCAACCGTTGCAGTTGGAAAATTTGGGATGTGATTGTAGCTTATTTCACTTTCAATTGCTATATTTTCCACTATTTTGCCAAGACCGGTACCGAGAATAATTCCAACTTCGGGATTTTCAAAACCGCGTTGTTTTAAATAGGCAGCTGCTTCTTCAATGTATTTTGTAATGCTCATATTTATAAAAAGTTTTTATCTAAATAAGGAGGCAGAAATTGCTGAAAAACGTCCAAATCTTTGACGTCTGCGTAATAATCTATATCGTTCCGCTCTTCTAAAAGTATATGTTTTTCGTCTTTTAAATCTTTCAAGGTAGCTTCCAAAACTGTGCTTGTGCCCCAATTTTTGTTTTGAAAAATCTCGGAATTCAATTCTTTCATTCCCAATAAATAATAGCCGCCATCGGTTGCTGGGCCCAAAACGAAATTGCTTGTTTGCAGTGCATCATAAGCAGCTTCAATATTTTTTTGCTTCAGTTCATAAATATCACTTCCTACAATCATCACTTTTTCATAGCCCATCCCAAAAATTTCGGCAAAAGCGTTTTTCATCCGTTCGCCCAAATCATTACCTGTTTGCAATTTTTTTCTGAAAATATCCGGATTCCAAATATCGCTACGATGCATGTTTTCTGAATAAAAAACGTATTTATCCACGTTCAATTTTTCTGTAATTTCAACAGTGTGCTTCAACAGAAATTTATAGATTTTTAAAGCGCTTTCATCGCCAACCGATTTTGCCAAACGGGTTTTCACCTTTCCAAGTTCTGGATTTCGCGTAAAAATAATCAGTGCTTTTTTTGAAGTTGGAAAATGAAAATCGAATGCCATTTCATTATCGCCGCTGGTATCTTTTGAGGAAAGTAAGCCCATTTTTCAGTATTCAGTAATCAGTAATCAGGTTTCAGTAAATAGGATTTCCGGCTTGTAAATATTTGCTCCAAATTTTTGAAAAAGTATGTACGTTTTCGGTTTCAATTCCTTTGGAATCAATAACTGGATAATCCTTGTTTTTCCATTCAAAGATACCACCGTAAAGATTTTTCACGTTGGTAAATCCTACTTTTTTTAGCTTTTCGCCAATTTCTTCGGAACGGATTCCAACGGAGCAATAAACAACTATTGGAATGTTTTTGTTTAGTTTTTGAAGTTGTTTTTCTTCGGAAGTGAAATTGTTGAAACCAACGTTTATAGCAGATTTTATATGGCTAACCTGAAACTCATCAGGTTCTCGTGTATCCAGAATTATAACGGTATCGTTCGTTTGAAACATCCGCAATTCTTCAACAGATATGTATGGAATACTCTGGGTATTGTACTGTTGTAGCAACTTGTCCAATGACTTTTGCCCTACCGCAAAATGGGTAAAGAATAAAAGAATTAATAGGGGGCAGCTTAATTTCATAACATTGTTTTAGTCGTGCTTTTATTCCGCGACTGCTCCTTGGCAACTACTTCCAGCACCTGCGGTGCAGCCGTAGCAATGTTGGGAGATAATTATATTTCTATCGTTTAAAACAGCTTCGTTGTATTCTGAAATATGTTGGATTTTGCTCGCCACTTTCAATTCCAGCATTTGGTTGAAATCGCAGTCGTACAAATAACCATCCCAACTCACGGAAATGGTATTTCGGCACATCACATTTTTAACGGCAGCTGGGTTGTATGCCTCCACTAAAGAGTACATATAATCCTCATAATTTTCGGAAGCAATCAAATAATCCAAAAACCTAGAAATGGGAAGGTTTGTAATTGCAAAAAGACTGTGAAAATGTATTCCGAAATCTTCCAATAACGCATGTTTAAATTCCTTCTCCATACTAGCTTGATTGCCGGGTAAAAAGGCACCACTTGGATTGTACACCAAATCCAGTCTCAAATTGCTATCGGGCATTCCGTAACCAACTGCGTTCAATTCCTGCAACGCTTTTATGGACTGGTCAAAAACACCTTCACCTCTTTGTTTATCGGTTTTTCCACGCGTCCAATGCGGCATGCTGCTCACCACATGCACATTGTGATTCTTGAAAAACTCAGGCAAATCGTACTGTTTTTTATTGGCGCGAATGATTGTAAGATTGCTTCGAACAATAAAATCCTTGATTCCGGCTTTGCTGGCTTCATCAACAAACCATCGAAAATTGGGGTTCATTTCTGGAGCGCCGCCGGTTAAATCTAAAGTATGAGCGCCTGTGTTGCGGATTATTTCTAAGCATTGCTCCATGGTTTCGCGCGTCATAATTTCCTTTCGGTCCGGACCCGCATCTACGTGGCAGTGCTCGCACACTTGGTTGCACATATAGCCTACGTTTATTTGTAGAATTTCCAATTTTTTAGGGCGAAGCGGAAAATGATTCGTTTCCTTTATTTTTTCGGAAAAAGTGGGAAGCTCCCCACTGGCGAAAATGCCATTGGAAAGTTTTTCAAGTTGCTTGTTTGCCACCGCGAGGGCGCTATGGCGTTTATGAAGGGATTGTTGTTTTTTGTTTTTTTCTTTCAACATATATTTTTTCCGAATTCAGTTGTTGTTGCTCACATTTCCAATTTATTCACTTTGTTCATCATCATCACACCGTGAACCAAGGTTGCACCACTTTTTATAGCCGCGCCCACGTGGATGGCTTCCATCATTTCTTCTTTGGTTACGCCCCGTTGCAAAGTGTCCGTTGTATAGGCATCAATACAATATGGGCATTGTTCGGTGTGGGCAACTGCTAAGGCAATTAAAGATTTTTCGCGGGCCGTGAGAGCCCCTTCCTCAAAAACTTTTCCGTAGTAATCAAAAAATTTGTCGCCCAGCTCTTTGCTCCATTCGGTTATGTTACCGAATTTTCTAAGGTCAGCGGGATCATAATAATTATTGGAGGCCATGGTTTCTTATATTTAATAGTTACGAAATTGATTCCATTTTGGTTTTTCAAAAACGGTAAATATAGGCAAGTAGTCTTTCAAAAAAGAAATAGCTTACTAAAGTTTTTTAAACTTTTAGTCAAAAGAATAAACAAAGCCGCTCTCCAAATTATATTGCGAATTTGGAATTCCAACAGCAGGCGTTTCATCGTAAAGAAAGGTATAGGAAGTCTTGAAGGCCAAGTTTTTAATGACATCAATAAGCAATGAACTTTGATTGGAGAAACGATAGTCGGAAACATCTTTAATTTTTGGCTGATAATAGGTAGTGCTTATCAAGCTCAATGTTTTTGTTGGGTATAAGCTGAAGGAAAAATAGGAAGTACTTCTAAAATCCCGTTGAATAGGGGTAATGTCATCGCTCAGTTCTTCATATTCATACATTATGTGGGTGCCGAAGTAAAATTTATACTTTTCTGAAGTGGTCAATTTAAAGCGTGGCCCAGTTCCCGCGAGTCCTCTGAATTCTATTTTTGAAACTTTGTTGTATTGCCCTTGAGTAAAAATTTCCCAAGCGATGCGCGGGTGAAAACGATAGTTGTACCGAAGATGGGCTATTCCCGCATTTTCAAATTTGTTGCCTTCTATTTTTTGAAACTCTATATCATTTTTAAGCAGGAATAAATGTTTTTCCATTTTATACTGAAGGTGAATGTTTGAGCTGGCGGCAAGATAATCGTTCACATCGCGTTTTACGGAGAAATTGATGCTGGCAGCACCTGAAAAACCAGAGGTATCAGTCACTTTTCTTAAAGATTCCGCATTTAGAATTTGTGCCTTTGCGGTAAATGAAAAGCCGATAAGAAAAAGCGCGACTTTATATTTCATTCAAAATTTTAATGATTGGTTAGTACATTAAAAATAATCAAAAGGGTTGAATAAGAGGTAATTTTTGATTTTCAAGAAATTTTTTCATAACCACAGCTTGGTTGTACGCCCCATAAAGCATTTATTAAATTGTGTGAATGGTGCAATCTTCATATCACTTATTCCCCCCAATTCGCGATTTCTTCTTCCGTCCAAAGTTCAGGAAAAAACTTGCGTTGCTGGAATTTTGGGTGCAGGTATTTTTTCCATTCGGAACCCCCCGTGGCGGTTTTGTTTTCTCCCCTGCTGTTTAAATAATGATTTGCCGTGTCTAAATGCACCAAAGGCCAGGCAACGTTATAAAAATGATCAAACTGCTGCAGTTTTTCCTTTAGCTCTTTTGAAGGATTTTCCATTTGTGCTACCCGTTCTTCAAGGGTTTTGCCTTTTAATTTTACAGCCAGGTTTTTGAAATCGTCTTCATATTTTTCAATGAAAAGTTTCAGCGTAAGCGTCATTTTCCCTGTTTTCCGATTTAGTCCAGCGTCTTTCCAGTAAATATGTTTAAAATAATCATCGGGTGTTGGGTTTTGCGGCAATCTTTCCCTTCCTTCCGTATTGATTAGATTTTCAAGTCTAGTGCTGTAAAGCTCCAAAATTCTGAACTGGGCGCTCTGAAAACCACTGGCGGGAGTAAGGGTAGCACGGAAAATATTGTAATCTTCATAGCTCATGCCGTCCTTCATTATATCGAAAGAGGTAATAAGCATACGGGTATATCTTTTTAAACGATCCAGTTTGACAATCCAAATTTCCTCTGAAAGATTTTCGCCTTCGGAAAGTTGTTTTATTTCGTGAATCATCATTTTTAAGGTAAGTTCGGTAACTTGATGGTACATCACGAATATTTCCTCATCCTTAAAATCGGTCCGTGTTTTTTGAAGCGTAAGCAAAGTGTCCACTTGAATATAATCCCAATAAGTTATAGGTTTTGCCTGTAAAAGCCCATTGAGATAGGTTTCGGGGTTTTCGCCGAGGTTGGCATATTTTTCTTCAAGTGCTTTAATGGTATGTTCGTTGATCATTTTGTTTCTTTTAAGAAATATCCTTTAAAAATAAGGGATATTTTCTGTTTACTAAAGTATTCTGAAATGAGTTTCAAAGAAAAAGCCCTGTTATAAATTTATAGCAGGGCTTTTTGTTTATGTGAAATGTTTTACAAACTATTAATAGAATATAGCGCGATTGTCTTCAATTTCCGCTTTCTTTTTCAATGCGTTGTAAACTCCACTTTGAGCTGCAGGAATTGCCTTCGTGCTCATTTGGTTTGCATAATTAACGTATGACTCAAGTTTTGGAGCTGGTTTGAAAGCAGTAGTTTTTACTTTAAATACCCCGCTTTTTCCATCAATTAATTGAGTGGTTTCGCCTGGTTTTGTTCCGAAAGCCATACCTACAACTTTAGGTTCGCTGTTAGCGCCTGGAATAACAGGGTTTGCCATTGTTATTTCGGTAGCTGTTTGCACAATTACGTTCTGGCTTTTTGCTATTTCCTCAATTGTTGCTCCGGTAATGGATTCACGAATTTTCTGAGCTTTTTTCTGATTGAGTAAAATAGGGGTTACAAGTGAGGAAGCATTGGCAACACTCATTAAACCTTTTTCGTTTTTATTTGTAACCTGTGCAATAACATAACCCTCAGGCACGCTGAATCGTTTTGTGTCACCCACTTTTGTGTCTTCATTGAAAGCCCAGTTAACAATGGTGCGGTTAGCGCCTATTCCGGGGATATTATCGTCCATTTGCCCCAATTTGTTAACAGGTTTTACCTCTAGGTTTTGCGCTTTTGCCAATTCTGCAAAGTCACCTTTATTAACGGCAACTTCAAATTTTGAAGCTTCTGAAAATACATCGTTAATCGTTTTATCTGAAGGCTCGATAGTTTTTACAACTGTGGCAAGTTTAATCGCAGTTTTAGGTGTTGATTGTTTACCAACTTCCACAACGTGGAATCCAAAATCAGTTTCTACAAGCCCAATTGTACCTGTCGGGTTGTTGAAGATGAATTTGTCGAAAGGAGGCACCATCCTTCCCGGAGTTGAACTTCCAAGATCGCCGCCATTGTCTTTGGAGCTGTCATCAGAAAATTGTGTAGCAAGCTCGGCAAATTTAGATTTGTCTTTTTTCACAACACCCAAAATACTGTCTGCCAATTTTTGAGCTTCTTCCTTGGTTCTGGTAACAGTTTCAGGAGCACGCATTGTACCCACATAGCGAATTAATATGTGTTTTGATTCAGCAGAATCTGCCATTTTTTTGGTTTCCAGAACTTTAGAAAGATAGAGTGAGTTATCAACTTTATACGGGCCATAAATGTCACCTTGGTTAAGGTTGATTAGCGTGTCTGCAACTATTTCGGGAAGTTCACTTTTAAACATCCAACGGTCATAGTATGGTACATCTGAATTTGCGTTTACGTATTCTTCGTAATTTTTTGTATTCGCAAAACCTAAGATGGTGTCGTTTGTTTTTGTGTCTTGATTGAATTCAATTTTATTGTCCATCAAAGCAGTTGCGGCAATTTTGGCTGCATTAATATCTACTTCCGATGGTTGTTCTGAAAAAAGTACATATTGCATATCTGCCTGCGCCTCAACTTGAAAATCATTGGGATGGGCGGCTACATATTTTTTTATTTCGTCGTCAGTAACTTTTACATCTTCATCTGCAATTTTACCGTAGGGTATCAACACATAACTAAAGTTAATGTTGTCATTTTGAAAATGATATTCTTGTTCGCCTTCGGCAATTGTGGTGCGCAAACCACCTTTTATCATATTGTAATAAGTGGTTTGAAGAACGCCATTTGCGGTTTGTTCTTCAAAAGCTAGCCACTGCTTATACATTTCTGGCGAAGAAGCTTTTATGCTTGCAATATACTCTTGGATTTTGCCGTCATCTACTTGTCCGGCTTCATTCAAAAAGGTTGGGTTGTTTGCCAAAGTAGATTTAAGAGCGGAGTCAATTTGTGCTTTTTCAGCAGTAATACCAGCTTTTTCAATCTGTTCGTCCATAATTACACGGCGAAGTTCCCTGTCCCAAACCATATTCATGGCCTGTGTGGCATTGGAATTTGGCCCCATATTCCGTTGTGTGGCTTCCACTTCTTCCATAAAGGTTTGTCTGGAAATGTCTGTGCCATTTACGGTGGCAATAGTGTCCTGTCCTTTTGTGCCACCGCCGCCCTTGGTTAAGACGTCACTTAAAATAAAGGCGAAAAGTGCCATTGCTATAATTAGGATAAGAAATATCCCTCTTTTTCTAATACTGTTTAAAATTGCCATTTGATGTTCAAATTTATAGGTGGCGAAAATAGTATTTTCATCCCATTAATAAAAAAGTAATGCTAAAAAAGTGAGGAATAATTGGAAAACTAATCCTCAGAGAGGTTTTTTACTTCCACGAGTTCAATTTTGGTGCTTGAAACCTCAAGAATTGTAAATAAATAATCTTCAATTTCAACAGTTTCACCCTGTACGGGAATTTCTTCGGTGTGATTTACGATTAGGCCTCCAAGTGTTTCGTAATTTTCGTTTTCTTTCAAATCCAATTTGTAGGTTTCGTTGAGATAATCTACTTCCAGACGTGCAGAAAATTTGTAATGTCCATTTCCGAGCTCTTCTTCAATAAGAGCGATACTGTCGTGCTCGTCCTCAATATCTCCAAAAAGCTCTTCAATAATGTCTTCAACAGTGATTATGCCGCTTGTGCCGCCATATTCGTCAATTACCACGGCAAGACTTTTTCTTTTTTTGCTTAAAATGCCCAGCACATCTTTTACCAACATTGTTTCGGGTACGAAAACCACGGGCATCAAAACTTTTTTGAGGTTTTCCGGTTTTTTGAAAAGCTCAAAAGAATGTACATAGCCCAAAATGTCGTCTATACTATCTTTGTAAACCAATATTTTTGAAAGGCCTGTTTCAGTAAAAATTTTGGCAAGCTCCTTTGGTGTGGTGTCTATATCTACAGCTACAACCTCGGTTCTCGGAATCATGGCTTCACGCGATTTCACTTCAGAAAAATCAAGTGCGTTTTGGAATATTTGTATTTCCGAATCCATTACTTCTTTGGTTTCGGCAATTTCCATTTGTTCTGAAATATAGTTTCCAAGCTCCAGTTTGCTGAAGCTTAATTGCACCGTATCACCTTCCGATTTAAAAATTAATTTTAGCACTAAGTCTGAAATCCAGATTATAAATTCAGAAATCAATGAAAATAGAACATAAAAGAAGTAGGCTGGAACGGCAAATACTTTCACCAAACTGTTGGCGTAAATTTGGAAGAAAACCTTTGGAAGGAATTCCGCAGTCAATAATATTATTATCGTAGAAATTATAGTTTGCACAAAAAGACCGCTAAAACCTGCAAGTGGTATGTATTCCATTAAAAGATCGCCCATAAAGAAACCATAAATAACGAGGGCAATATTGTTGCCCACGAGCATGGTGGCGATGAATTTTGAAGGGCGTCTGGTTATTTTTTTAAGAATGCCGGACAAGAAATTGTTTTGTTTCTTTTCAATCTCAATATGGATTTTATTTGAAGACACATACGCAATCTCCATACCCGAGAAAAAAGCGGAGAGAATGAGCATTAACACTATGATGATGATACTGTAATCCAATTTTTGGGTTTTGGTTTAAAGATTTAGACGTTTAAATGAATCATACATTTTTATTTTGGTCTTCCATTTTCTTTCTGAAATTTCTTTTGAAGAAATACATAAATATAGCAACCACTACGAAACACGCAAACAGATAAGAGCGCCCGCGCTCAGTGTTCCAATTGTTTATTGCTTCATAGGCAAAAAAAGCAGCAGCCAGGAGATATCCATATTCAAAAAAGCGGTACAGTTTACTTAACATCTTCAATTTTATTTTTATCAATTAATTGAACACCTTGGTTTTTTCTGGATAAAAAGATAGTGAAATCTTGGTTACCATCAAATCTGGCTCCATCATTATAGGAGCCATCCTTAAATTTAATTTGGTATGGTTGGTCCGTAAATACCCATTTGTTTTTTTGGTCCCAATAAAGCTGAGTGGCTTTCAGGATTACACTGTCAGCAGTTACCAAAACTACATTATCTCTCAAATCAACCAAACCTGTTTTGTCATACTGAATGGCATAATCTGCATTAACGGTACTTCTTTTTCCGTTTTCATCCCAAAAAAGAACTTCAATTCCTTTTGGAAACTCTTTGTAGGGAAACTCCAAATTTGAGTAATCGAGCAATTGGGCAGCCAAGAGATTGGTAATCAATTTTCCGGAATCGGTGTATTTAAAATTGATGTTTTTGCCTTCGGCGATGGGGGCTCCGTCTGAAAGGCTAAGTTTTTTTACATTTTGATAATTACCCTCACATGCAAAAAGCGTGACGGCTAATACCAGAGCCATCACGCTTTTAAACATATTTATTGTGGTGTACATTCTTATAAGTTAGGAACTCTTACGCTTCCGCCAACCCAACAGTTAAAGGTAACGGTTTTACCGGCCATTCCTTCAGAAAAAATATCACTTGCTTGAGGCGCACGTTGTCTGTATGCACTTGCCGCAGCATTTGCAGAAGAAGCTACAGATCCGTCAACACGTGCTGCTTTAGCTGCCATTTCAGCGGCAAGCCAGTTTATAGCTCTTTTTTCAAATACCGTATTTCCACAGCTATTTGAACTGTCGCCAATCATTTGGGCGATTTTTAAATAAGCAATACCCGCAGATGGCTTTACTTCAAGCATTTTATTGTAATAGGTTCTTGCAGCACCAAAGCTTCCTTTTTTGCGGTGGTTTTCAGCAATACTGTAATAGATTCTTGCTTTTTTGGAATTGTCTTTTTCCAAATCGGCTGCTTGGTTAAAGTATTCCATAGCTTTGGAAGATTTTCCTCCAGCTTCAGCTTGCTTTCCTAATAAATAGGCAGAAATTGAGCTTGGCTCCAATTCGTGCAGACGAATTGCCAATTTGTTTGACAACGGAGTTTCGCAATCTTTAGCATCTAGTCTGTTACTGGCTGCTTTAAGCCAATCAATATCATTCTTTTTAGCTTCGAAATCTTTTTCATAAAAAGGAACAAGGTTTACACAATCTGCCAACTGGCCCAATGTTCCATTCACACTACCTTCTATAGTGCTGTAAACTCCAAGGTTGTTTTCATAAACATCTTTGGCGCGTTGTTCTTTGTCGGTAAGTGCAGTACCTGCTTCTTCCTTATCCATTAAAAGAGTAAGTTTTGTGGCAAGACTGTTTTTTTCAATATCAATTTTACTGATTACAACATCATACAGATTAAAAATTTCTTGAAGATCTTTTTCACCACTATTATGTAAATCTACTGCCAAAGAGAAGTAAGTATATAAACTTTTTCCGCTGGTGAAATCTTCAGGATATTTTTTGAAAACTGTATCAAAAGCATTGAACTGTTCTGTTTTTGTGCCAATATTATTGTCAAATTTAATTTGCGCAATTGTTAAAAGCACATCGCCTTCCTTGGTTTGCTCTGGAAAGTTTTGCAATCTTAATTCCCAAGCTTCAATAAGATTAGTGACTTTGCTTTTATCGCCTTTTTCATCAATAAAATACTCAAACATTTTCACGCCATATTGGTAAATGGCCAGATTGTAATTTGGGCATTCTTTTACAAGTTTTTCATAATAGGGAAGCGCAGCCTCATAGTTTTTTATTTTGGCTGGTTCGGTAAAATAGGATAATGAAATAGCACAGTCATCTGGGGCTTGTGCAATAGATTTGCCAGAGAAAGCAAGTAATAGAATTGTGAATAATAGAACAAATTTTGTTTTCATGGTGTTTTTCTTAAATGGTATTAATCGTATAATCTTTTTTCGAACCAACGGTCGTTTAATGAGAAACTTAAAAATGTATTGAAGAAGTTTTCCTTTATCAAACCAAAATCGGTTGTGCCTCGGCTTCCTATTTCAATCCCTAAGTTCATGTTAGAGAATAATCGGCCTACGGGTAAACCAACTCCAAAAGATATGCCAAACTCGTTAATGTCTTGTCCATTCACGTTAAGACCGGTTTGTTCATATCTAGCACCGGCTCTGTAAACCACTCTTTTAATGTAATTTCCAAAAGAATTATAATTGGGTATATAATAGCCCCCAAGGCTGAATTTAGAAGCGTTTTTATAAATTACATTATCAATGCTGAAGGATCTATTTGTGAAATTACTGTTTTTTAAGTTTGTGTATTCACCGCCAATTGCCCAAAATTTAGGTTTTCCAATACCGGCACCAATGCTAAATTGTGATGGAAATGTGAAATCTGTATCTGCAACTAAAACATCTCTTTCATCCACGGGAAAAATACCTGCGGGAATTATCTGGACAGTTGAAATTCTTCGTGAATTTTCTGAAGTAAAACTGGTTCCAGGGGAAAAGGTTGCTGATCCTGTAAGTTCCAAGTTTTCGGAAATCATTTTTTTATAAATTGCACCAAAGTTGAAACTGAAACCCGAAATTTCGGACCTGTTGTAGCTTTGCGTTGCCAATTCAATTTCTTTTTGGGTTGTTGTAGTGTTTTCTATTTTTCCGAAATTATAATTCGCATCAATACCCACACTTAATTCTGGGGTTGCTTGATAGCCCAATGAAATATAGGCTCTGTTCAATCCACCGCTTCCGGTATATTGTGATAACCCATCGGGAACTTCAGAATAAAAATCATATCCAACGGAGCTGTAAGGGATAACGCCGAAGCCAAGCCCGAATTTCCCCATAGGAATTCCCATAGCTATATAATCAAGAGTAGTGGCCGAAGTATTTTGGCTTTCCGTTTCGTTTTTTTGGGTAGAAACATTAAAGCTCCCGCCCACTGAAAAGTTAATCAATCCCAATGTTGCGTATGAGGCAGGGTTTTGAAGGTTAAGATGTATGCTGTCTGAGAAAACACCAATGCCTCCCATAAGTTTGTTTTCAACGGTGCCACGGAATTTTAAGGTTCCAATACCATAAAAAGAATAGGGAGATGTGGTTCCTTCCTGGGCTACTGCCACACCTGCCATGAGTATAAATAAACCGACTACTATTTGTCTAAACATCAATGTTTGTTATATTCTAAAATGTGGTTTAATCCTTCCAATAAAAAATTTGAGTTGGCAAAGATGTCATTTTTTAAACTATCTCGCAAAAAATGTGCATCACCACCTGTTAAAATAACTGTTAAATTGTTGTATTTTTTTTCATACGCATTAATAAAGCCATCTATTTCGTACAAAACACCGTTTACAACTCCAGAATGTATGGAGGTTGCTGTGCTGTTTCCAATCAGTAAATTAAGGTTGTTTGCCTCCAGTAAAGGTAGGTTTTCTGTAAACGTATGCAAAGATTTATAACGCAATGAAATACCAGGAGAGATGCCTCCCCCAAAATATTCATTTTCTGAAGATAAAAAATCATATGTAATGCAGGTGCCAACGTCAATAACCAAAACATTTTTTTTGCTGAACTGCGTTGCCGCTGCACTAATTAAGGCAATTCTATCTACCCCCAAAGTGTGCGGAGTTTCATATTTATTGATAAATGGAATCTTGGTTTTATAATCCAAAACCGAAACTTGATAGCGTTCCTGCAACCCAGAAAGTTGATGCTCTGTAAAATTCCCAACCGAAGAAACAAGTGTATTTGAAATGGATGGAAAGGTTTCTGAAATTTCAGCAAGTACATTCAAAAAATCGTTTTTGATGCACGTTTTTCTAAGCTTGAGATTTCCAGCATCGAACACGCCGAGCTTTACCAGCGTATTTCCAACATCAATTACGAGATTCATTTTTTTAAATAAGGCGATAAAAATACAACTCCCACAAGTAAGTATTTGTTAAACCTCTATTAAATTGAAAAAATTATCTTTTTTATTTTTTAATTAATGTTTTGCGAAAAAGAAAATAGCTTTATATTTGCCGTCTCAATAATGGTGCCTTAGCTCAGTTGGTAGAGCAATGGACTGAAAATCCATGTGTCCCTAGTTCGATTCTTGGAGGCACCACTTAAAAACCCGAAACTTTCGTTTCGGGTTTTTTGTTATTAAAAGAAGTCAAATCAGACATAATATTCTGGGTGTTCAAAAAGGGTTGAAGTTATAATAAGTCAAAAATCCAAAGAATAATATACATCGAAATGAAAATAAATAAGCCTATTGAGCCAAATAGAATAATAAATCCTAATGATTGACTGGTAATATTTACTATTGTATTATTGACTTTTATTTTTCTGTAAAGTTTTTTGTCTTCCTCTAAAAGTTCAAATTGAAGGGTAATTATATTATATTTTTCATCCAAAGTTTCATTTTCATCCAAAGATTTAATCTGAGATTTTATCATAATTCCTCTATCTATCGCTGTTTTCTTTGCTCTACTCAAGAAATTTGGACTGTCAGTACCAAAGTAGTATGTTTTAACATTTTTAGTTGAGACATCTGAATATTTAGTAAACCTATCACCCGGAGTTGATAAATGACCATTGGAATTGTATTCGTCTCCTTCATAATCAGAATTATTGGAATCGAAGTTTCTATACACAAAACCGTTTAAGTGTTTATTTTTTTGATTGGAGTAAAAACCTCTGTAATAAACATCGTGATGGTCAAATTTCCCAATGAATAAATCCCTTTTTTCATCGTGTCGAAATTTAGGTTTTTCCATTTCTAAATATTTGCTAATGTTTGATAAATTTTGAAAAAAATGTTTAAAGTTTAAAAATAGTGAAATATTTATAGGCTCTAATTAAAATTCAACAGAATTGTTTTGGACTTTTTGTTTTTAAGAAATGAATTTTATAATTTCCCCAAAAGGAACAATAGTTTCAAAGCGTTTTCTTCTGAAATAATCCATATCGGAAGCATCTCCCGTAACCAAAACAAAATCGCCGCCCCAAGCACCAAGACTTTTGATTGTTTTGGGATAATCACTAAAAAGCTGTTTTTTAATAGTTGGAAGGTTTATTATTTCTGAAATAATTTCCTCGTGGGCATCCATCAATTTCTCAAAATCTGAGAGCGAATAACACATCAAAAGCTTGTTGCTGATATCTGAAATTCTTTGAAGCGATTTTTCATTCACTGCAGTTTTTCTGTATTTCGCAATCCCTTCTTTACTGTCCTGTTTTCTATTTAAGTGCACAAAAAATAAGGATTCCGTAAAGTCCCACAGAAGATGTACTTTTCTGAATTCCGGATTTCCGTTTTTCAATTTATATAAAATTGGAGAATCACTTTTAGCTGCCGCGATATCATATCCACTTCCGCCGAAACTGGCTTTTAAAAGTTCAAAAGCATCCACATTTGCCCATTGCGCAATGTTGTTTATTAATGTGGAAGAAGTGCCAAGTCCCCAATTTCTTGGGAAATCGAGATGGGTTTTTATATTAAAACCTAAGCCATGGTTCAAAAATTCCGGATTTAGTTTTTTGGCTTGCTGAAGAATTTTTGATATAGTTTTTGAAATATCGTTCTTTGGATTTTTACTCCCAAAAGTTTTTAATTCGAAGAAATCCTCAAACCAAACGGCCTCTTTTTCATCAAAACTTTTCCAATGGATTCCTTCATTTTCGGAAGCATCAATTTCCAGCGTTTGCCCATATTTTGTGGGAAGTGCCAATGCCAACGCGCCGTCCAGCACCGCATATTCAGCGGTGAGCAATAATTTTCCGTTGCTGTGGAAGGTTTTAAGCAAAGATTTATGAATTGAAGGATAACAAGTTTGGATTTTGTCTTGTGTCAAAAAAGAAAAGTAAAACAATTACATTTTTTTCGAGATCCAATCGGTAGTAAAGTGTGGTAAACTTATGGATAACTACTTTGTGAACGGATTCTATTTCAGTTTTTCTATATAAAAACGGTTCTTTTTTTATTTGACCCAAAATTTTATAGCATTCATTATAAAATTTATCTGCTACACGTTCTGAAAATTCCGAAGCTAAATATAACAGGATATTGCTGAATGTTTCTTCCGCCTCGTCCGTCCAGATCAACTTCATTTCAGAAATGGATATTTTGATTTGATGCGTTCCGTAACTTCTTCGTGTGTACTGATCCTGCCTGCTTCATAATCCCGTAACCCCCTTTCAATACCAAGTTCTTCTTCCTCTGAAATTTCTATATAGGAATTTTCTTTGGTAACCATCTTGAAATTATATATCTGTTCAATAATACTTTCATCGGAAAGTTTTACCAGCCATTCTATAAGATCCAATTTTTTCGCTTGTATGTCCATGTTTTAAAATTACAATTTTTTTATTTTATTCTTGAACTTTTAATGAAAGAAACCACTGAACTATGAGAAACTACTGTTGTTTTGAAATATTCCATAGCGTCTTCCTTTTCTTTTTTTGAAGCGTGCAGCTGGTTTAAAATATTCATCAAGTGCATTTTCATATGCCCTTTTTGAATTCCCGTTGTTACCAAAGATCGGACTGCCGCAAAATTTTGTGCAAGTCCGGCAACAGCCATAATCTTCATCAGTTCCTTTGCATTCGGTTTTTGCAGAATTTCAAAAGCGAGTTTCGTCAACGGGTGAAGCGACGTCAACCCGCCAACCGTGCCAACCGCCAAAGGCAATTCAATCCAGAAAGTGAAAACAGCATCTTCAATTTTTGCGTGGGTCAAACTTCCGTAATAGCTGTTTCTTGCTGCGTAAGCGTGCACGCCAGCTTCCACGGCGCGAAAATCATTTCCCGTAGCCAAAACAACCGCATCCACTCCGTTCATTATTCCTTTGTTGTGCGTTACCGCGCGGCGTGTTTCGGTTTTTGCAATGTCAATTGCGCGGATAAATTTTTCTGCAAATTGCCTTCCGTCGTAATGTTTAGTGCTAAGTTCTTCCACATTACAACTCACTTCCGCCAGCACCAAACATTCGGGAACGTAGTTGGAGAGTATGCTCATCACAACTTCCGGATAGGTTCCTTTTTTCTGAAATGCCTCAAAATGCTTGGCTTCTTCCTCAAAAGTTTGTGCCATTTGCTCCAAACAACTATTTATGAAGTTGGCGCCCATCGCGTCCAGCGTTTCAAAAGTTGCGTGAATGTGAAAATAACCATCCAAAATGTGCGATTTGTCAACCAACGAAAGCTCTAAAAGTCCGCCACCACGGGCTTTCATATTTTTTTCAATTGACTCAATACTTTTTCGTAGCTTCGGTTTTACTTCTTCAAAAAATGTTTCGATATCTTTTTCATTTCCGTAAAAATTGAAATGTATCTGCCCATTTTTTTCTGTCGAAATCACTTCGGCTTTAAATCCGCCGCGCTCCAGCCAAAATTTTGCGGCATTGCTGGCGGCGGCAACTACCGAACTTTCTTCGGTAACCATGGGCAAGGCGAAAAGCTTTCCGTTGATTAAAAAATTGGGCGCAATTGCAAAAGGCAAATAATAATTGGAAAGCGTGTTTTCTATAAAATCGTCGTGAAGCTGCTGTAGTGAAGCGTTTTCATTCCAATAATTTTTTAATATTTGAATTGAGTTTGGGTCGTTCTGCAGATAATTTTCTGCAAGCCATTCAATTTTTTCAGCTTTGGATTTTTTGGAAAATCCGGAAACAGGTTGATTCATCAAAATAGTTAACGTTGAACTGCAAAGATAATATTTACCCTACAGTTTGTTGAAAATCATTTACAAAAGAAAAAGCTATCTAATTGTTTTGATGAATGTTGAAATTCCATCCAAACCTTTTTCAGAAAGCATTTTTATAAAAGCACTGCCAATGATTGCTCCGCTGGTATGTTTTGTGGCTTGTTGAAATGTTTCAGCATTGTTTATTCCGAAGCCAACAACCAACGGATTTTTAAGTTTCATCAAAGCAATTCTTTGAAAATAATCATTTTGTTCATTTCCGAAACCTGTTGCACTGCCCGTTACACTAGCGCTGCTAACCATATAAATAAAACCTTCGGAAGCAGAATCAATCTGTTGAATTCTCTCTTCGGAAGTTTGCGGTGTTATCAAAAAGATATTTATTAGTCCATATTTTTTGAAAATTGCCGCATAGTTTTCTTCATATTCAGCCAAGGGTAAATCCGGAAGAATCAAACCGTCAATACCTACTTCTGCGCATTTTCCGCAAAAATTTTCAACACCAAATTGAAGTACAGGGTTAAAATATCCCATCAAAATCAAAGGAATGGAAACTTTTTTCCGAATATCTTTCAATTGCTCAAAAAGCAAATCAGTGGTCATTCCATTTTTTAAAGCCGTTTGAGAACTTTCTTGGATAGTGGGTCCATCTGCCAACGGATCGCTAAACGGCAATCCGATTTCAACTATATCAACGCCATTTTTTTCCAATTGTTGAAGTATTTCAACCGTGTCGCCAAGTTTTGGATACCCTGCCGTAAAATAAATGGAAAGCAGCTTTTTGTTTTCTGAAAGTTTTTGTTGAATTCTGTTCATCCTATAAATTGAAATATTTGATATATGTATCTAAATCTTTATCGCCACGCCCACTCAAATTCACAACAATTATATCGTCTTTTTTGAATTTTCGATTTTTAAAAATTGCCAGCGCATGGCTACTTTCAATAGCAGGAATGATGCCTTCCAATTTGCAGAGATTCAGTCCGGCGATCATCGCTTCGTCATCGGTTATTGAAATAAATTCTCCACGCCCGCTAGTAAAAAGATTTGCATGCATTGGCCCAACACCTGGATAATCCAAGCCTGCGGAAATTGAATAGGGCTCAGTAATTTGCCCGTCTGCCGTTTGCATCAACAACGTTTTACTTCCGTGAATAATCCCCACTTTTCCCAATGCAGAAGTTGCGGCACTTTCTCCACTGTCAATCCCTTTTCCAGCTGCTTCCACGGCTATAATACCAACTTCCGGCTTATCCAAATAATGATAAAATGCCCCGGCCGCATTACTCCCACCGCCCACACAAGCCACCACAAAATCTGGATTTTCGCGACCTTCTTTTTCGTTGAGTTGCTTTTTAATTTCTTCGGAAATCACGCTTTGAAATCGTGCAATCATATCTGGATACGGATGCGGCCCAACAACGCTACCTATAATATAATGTGTGTCCACTGGATTATTTATCCAATCTCGGATGGCTTCGTTCGTAGCATCTTTCAAGGTTTTACTTCCGCTTTTCGCGGGAACAACTTTTGCGCCCAGCATTTTCATTCGAGCTACGTTTGGCGCTTGACGTTCAATATCAATTTCGCCCATAAAAACAATACATTCCAAACCCATCAAGGCGCAAACCGTAGCGGTTGCCACACCGTGTTGGCCGGCGCCGGTTTCAGCAATAATCCGTGTTTTGCCCAAACGCTTTGCCATTAAAATCTGCCCAATTGTGTTGTTTATTTTATGCGCGCCGGTATGGCAAAGATCTTCACGTTTTAAATAGATTTTAGTGTTGTATTTTTCCGAAAGGCGTTTTGCAAAATAAAGGGGGGTAGGGCGGCCTACATAATCTTTTAGCAATTGGTGAAATTCCTTTTGAAAAGATTCCTCAATCATAATTTTTAAATAATTCTGACGCAATTCTTCCACATTCGGGTAAAGCATTTCGGGAATGTACGCTCCGCCAAACTCGCCGTAATAGCCTTTTTCGTTTACGTTATAATTCATATTTTAGTATTGAGTATTGAGTATTGAGTATTGAGTATTTAGTCGTGGTTCGTGGTTCCGTTAAGTCCTGTTTCTATAATAGAAATAAACTTCTTCAAAGATGAAACATCCTTCAATCCCGGCTCAATCTCAAACTTGCTGTTTACGTCTATTGCGTGAATGGGAAGGTCTTTTTTTAGTAATTTTTTTAGGGAATCAATTTCTTCCAAACCAATTCCGCCACTTAAAATGAAGGGTTTTTTGGAAGGATAATTTTTCAGGACTTCCCAATTGAAAGTGTGACCGTTTCCACCTTTTTCTTTTCCCTTTGTGTCGAAAAGAAATTTGTCGACCAAATTTTCAAACTGTTTTAAATTTTCAAAATCGAAACCATCTTTTATTGAAAATACTTTCCAAATTTCAGGCTCGAAAAGAGAACCACCCTGATTTGGCTGAGCGTCTTCTATTCGGGATATTTCTAAATAAATTTCACCCTTTAATGCAGCACAATAATTTGGTGATTCCTCCCCGTGTAATTGAATTACGTCTAAATCATATTTTTTTCCTGACAGCATAATTTCATCCAATGAAGCATCCACAAAAACCCCCACTTTTTTTATTCCGGACGGTAGCGAGGGAATTTCCACATCAAAAAACCTAGGACTTTTTTCATAAAAAATAAAACCCAAATAATCGGGTTGAAGTTTTGCAACTTCAGCAATGTTGTGTTTCATTCCGCAGATTTTCAATTGTGGTTTCATCTTAATTTTTCTATAAATGCTTTGGCAGTTTCACCCGGATTTTCGGTTTTCATAAAATTCTCTCCAATTAAAAAACCTTCAAAACCGTATGTTCTTAAATCTTTTATAGTTTCCACATCACTTATTCCACTTTCGGAAATTTTTACAAAATCAATCGGAATTTGCTTCGAAAGTTTTTTGCTGATCTCAATATTTACTTTGAAATTTTTCAGGTTTCTGTTGTTTACGCCAATCATATCCACATTCGGCACCAGCGATTTATGAAGTTCTTCCAGATTGTGGACTTCCAGCAAAACATCGAGTTTTAAGCTTTTCGCCAAATGTGAAAACTGCTTCAATTCTTCCGCCGAAAGGCAAGCGGCAATCAGTAATATAGCGTCGGCGCCGTAAGCTTTTGACTCATAAATTTGATAGGGATCAATTATGAATTCCTTCCGAAGAATAGGGATGGAAACTGTTTTTTCAGCAACCAATAAATCGTCCAACGAACCGCCAAAAAAGTTGGAATCCGTTAAAACCGAAATTCCTTTGGCGCCCGCAAGTTCATAACCCGAAACCACTTCGTGCAACAAAACTTTGTCGTTAATAACCGATTTGCTGGGCGAACGGCGTTTGTGCTCGGCAATAATTCCGGTAGTTGAAATGCGCAATGCCTCTGCCAGCGATTTGGTTTCTTTGGCAAACAGCGGAAATTTTTCAAGCAACCGCACTGGAATTGCTTCCTTTTTAGCCGCAACTTCTTTGAATTTGTAGGCCGTAATTTTGTCTAAAATTGTCATTTTCGTTAATCGTTAATCGTTAATCGTTAATCGTTAATCGTTAATCGTGAGTCGTGAGTCGTGAGTCATGTTTATTTTAGTGAATTAATATTTTTCTGATAATTGTTGTAATTTTTCCAACGAATTCAGTGCTTTTCCCGATAGTAAAGATTCTTTCGCCATTTCAAAACCATCTTTTATCGTGCAACTTTCCACAACTGAAATGGCCATTCCAGCATTAGCGCAAACCACATTTTTTTGTGCATCCGTACCATTTCCTTTTAAAATATTCAGAAAAATTTCTGCGGCATTTTTTACGGTTTCCCCCCCAAATATTTCAGATGCTGATATTTGCGAAACGCCGAAATCTTCCGCATTTAAAATATTTTCTGAATTTTTTGAAATCACTTTTACTGGTCCCGTCAACGATATCTCATCGTAGCCGTCCATTGCGTGCAGCACGGCGTAATTCTTTTCACTTTTTTGATAGAGATAGCCGTACATCCGCGCCAATTCCAAATCAAAAACTCCCACCAATTGATTCTTCGGAAACGCTGGGTTTACCATCGGCCCCAGCATATTAAAAAAGGTTTTCACACCCAATTCCCTTCTAATTGGCGCCACATTTTTCATCGCAGGGTGGAAGAGTGGAGCGTGCAAAACGCAGATTCCAGCTTCATCCAAACAGCGTTTTAAAAAATCCTTTTCACTGCTGAATTTAATTCCCAATGCTTCCATTACATTACTGCTACCGCTTACGGAAGAAACGCCGTAATTGCCGTGTTTCGTGACTTTCACGCCTGCCCCGGCAGTAACGAAAGATGCCAAAGTTGAAATATTAAACGTATTTTTTCCATCGCCACCAGTGCCACATAAATCGATGGTATTGTATTCGCTGAAATCAACTGCCAAACATAAATCCAACAAAGCATCGCGAAAACCTTCCAATTCTGCCAGACTTACGTTCCGCATCATATAGACCGTCAAAAAAGCGGCTATTTGGTTTTGGTTGTATTTCCCTTCGGAAATGTTTACCAAAACGGTCCGTGCTTCTTCTTTTGAAAGGTGTTCGTGGTTTATTAATCTGTTTAAAATCTGCTTCATTTTTAAGTCGATGAGTCGATGGGTTTAAAAGTTTACGGTAATAAAACTGCAAACTGTTACTGAACACTGAATACTTTTTTCAACTTTCAATCCAATTTTTAATAATCTGTTTTCCCATTGGCGTAAGCACACTTTCAGGATGAAATTGAACGCCGCACACGTCGTAAAATTTATGGCGAAGGGACATAATTTGCCCGTTTTCATCCACCGAAGTAATTTCCAAAACCTCGGGAAAATTTTCTTTGGAAACCACCCAACTGTGGTAACGGCCAATTTCTATTTCCTTTTCCAATCCTTTAAAAAGAGGTTCATCTTTGGAAATTATTGTTGCTTTTGTGGCAACACCGTGAAAAACTTGACTTAAATTTTCAATCGTTCCGCCAAAGACTTCACCGATTGCCTGTTGGCCCAAACATACCCCAAAAATAGGTTTTGAAGTTGCATAACGCTGAATTACAGCTTTCAGCAAACCCGCTTCATCGGGAATTCCTGGGCCGGGGGATAGGAGGATTTTATCGTAGTTTTCAACTTCTTCCAAATAAAATTTATCGTTTCGTTTTACGGTTACCTCGCAATCTAATTCCTCTAAATAGTGAACTAGATTGTACACAAAACTGTCGTAATTATCGATGACTAATATTTTCATATTTATATACTTTCAGCTAATTCCAGCGCTTTGGTGAGTGCGCCCAATTTGTTATAAACTTCCTGTAATTCGCTTTCTTCATTGCTTTCGGAAACCACGCCAGCGCCCGCTTGATAGTGCAAAATATGGTTTTTGCTAACAAACGAACGAATGATAATTGCGTGATTGAAATTACCGCTAAAATCCATAAACCCAATTGCGCCGCCGTAAAATTCGCGGCTTGTATTTTCGTATTTTTCGAGCAATTGCAATGCTTTGTGCTTTGGTGCACCGCTTAAAGTTCCAGCGGGAAAGGTGTCTGCAACAATTTGCATTGTTGAAGTTTCTGGATTTTTAGTTGCCGTAACCTTGCTCACCAAATGAATGACGTGCGAAAAAAACTGTACTTCCCGATAGGTTTCCACCTTTACATTTGTGCCGTGGCGACTTAAATCATTTCGCGCCAAGTCAACAAGCATCACGTGTTCGCTGTTTTCTTTTTTATCTTCGGAAAGTTTTTTGGCGAGTTCTGCATCCTGTTCGTCATTTCCAGTGCGTTTAAATGTGCCTGCAATTGGATGGATTTCTGCCCTATTTCCTTTTACAATCAATTGTGCTTCGGGCGAGCTTCCGAATATTTTAAAATTTCCGTAATCAAAATAGAAAAGGTAGGGGGAAGGATTCACGCTTCGTAAAGCCCTGTAAACATTGAAATCATCGCCAGTAAATTTTTGTAAAAACCGTTTGCTGGGCACAATTTGGAACACATCGCCGCGCTGGCAATGCTCTTTACATTTTCGGATCAACGCTTTAAAATCTTCGTCATCCAAATTTGTGGTACGTTCTCCCTTTCTTTCGAAAGAAAATTCAGCAAAACTTTTCGAATTTAAAATCTGTTCAATTTGCGGAATATTGTTTTCGGCTTCAAAAGTATGCGCAAAAATATAGGCTTCGTTGTTGAAATGATTTATCGCGATGATATTTTGATAAACTGCGTAATACAAATCGGGCATTTCCAAACTGCCTTCCTTTTTTGAAAGTTGGATATCTTCAAAATAACGCACAACATCGTACGCCATAAAACCAAACAGTCCATTGTTTATGAACTTGAAATTGCTTTCTTCCGAAGAAAAAGAAGATGCAAATTCATCTAAAATAGTTGGAATATTTGTGCTTTCTGAAATTTGGATTTCGAATCTTTTTCCATCAGGAAAATGTTTGGAAATCTTTTCATTTTCAACTTTTATGGAAGCAATCGGGTTGAAGCAGATATAGCTAAAACTATTGTGGTTGGCGTGATAGTCACTACTTTCCAGCAACAGGCTGTTTGGGAATTTATCGCGCAACCGTAAATATACCGAGACGGGCGTTAGCGTATCTGCCAACAGTTTTTTTGAATATGTTTTTAGAAAATATTTTTTATTTTTTATTTTCATTTTTTTGAAATTTATTTAATCGTTCTCACCTTTCAGATGGAGATAAAAAAAAGGCTTGTCGTGATTGACAAGCCTTTTTCGTATATATTATACCATAGGTTTTCAGTTCACGACGTTTTTCGTAAAGCTGACCACCACCAAATATTTGTTGTAACTATTTTCATTGGGTTCAAAGATATATTTTTTTTGGAATACAACTTTATTTTGCTGAAAACTTTACTATTTATTTTTGAAATGTAACGAAATAGTGATACTGTACACTATTAATCATACGTTAATGAATGATTTTATTTAACTGACTTTCAATATTTTTGGCAGATGAGATTTCTATTTGTTATATTTTTTGCGTTTGTGCTTTTAGGCTGTACCGATAAACAATCGGAAACAAAAACTGATGCAGTGGTTGGTGAGGTTGCGATGAAAGAAAACCTTCACAAAACAGAGGGTGATTATTCAAATAAAAAAATTGTTTCCATGAATTTTGAAGAACTTGAAAAGAACTATTTTCAGAATAAAAATGATTCAATTTACATCATAAATTTTTGGGCTACGTGGTGCAAACCTTGTGTGAAAGAACTTCCCGCTTTTGAAAAAATAGCCTCAGATTATTTAGATAAAAAAGTGAAAGTATTATTGGTAAGCCTAGATTTTATTGATAAAATGGACTCACAGGTAGTGCCATTTCTAAAGAAAAACGACATACAGTCGGAAGTTGTTTTGCTGGACGATGCAGATGCAAACAGTTGGATACCGAAAGTTTCACCACAGTGGACCGGTGCCATTCCAGCGACGATTATTTACAAAAAAGACAATCGAAAATTTTACGAACAATCCTTTACATTTGAAGAACTTGAAACTGAATTAAAAACTTTTTTTATAAAAATAAATCTATGAAAACAATGAACTTATTAATTATTTCGGCAATTGCCGTACTTGTTTTTACCGCCGTTGGCTGTAAAAATAATACGGATGTAAGTCAGGAATTTGCCGTCAATGAAATTGTTGAAGAAAATACAGTTGAAGCCAATGCTATCGCTGAAGCTGGTTATAAAATTGGCGATGAAGCAACAGATTTTAAATTGAAAGATGTAAATGGAAGAATGGTTTCACTTTCAGATTACAAAGACGCCAAAGGTTTTATAGTTATTTTCACCTGCAACACCTGCCCTTTTGCGGTGGCAAGTGAAGAAAGAATTGTTGCTTTGAACAATGAATTTAAATCAAAAGGCTTTCCCGTTATTGCAATAAACCCGAATAATCCAGAAATTCAAGAGGATGATTCCTTCGAATTGATGCAGCAAAAAGCGAAAGAAGCTGGCTTTACATTTCCGTATTTGTTTGACGAGAGCCAGACAATTTATGCAAAATATGGAGCTACCAAAACTCCGCATGTTTATCTTCTTCAAAAGGAAGATGGAAAAAATATTGTGAAATATATTGGAGCAATTGATGATAATGTTCGAAATGCAGCCGAAGTTAAAGATCGCTTTTTGGCGAATGCAATTAATGAATTATTGGAAGGAAAAGAAGTAACAGTAAAGGAAACCAAAGCCATTGGCTGCTCGGTAAAGCAATAAAATATTTTTAAAAACACAATGAACCAAAAACCGAAAGCATTTGTTTTCGGTTTTTGTAATATTAAACCCTCAGCATTTATTAATTTTACTGAAAATTTACAAAATGGCAGATTTAACCCAACAACAGTGGAACGAACAATTGGAAAACGATAGCAACGCAATAATTTTGGACGTTCGCACTGATGCTGAATTTGAGGAAGGTTACATTCCCGGAGCACTTCAAATGGATATCTATAATGGTGCTGAATTTCTTCAACGCGCAAAACAGCTGGATCCCCAAAAAAACTACTACGTTTATTGCCGTTCCGGTGGCAGAAGCGCGCAAGCTTGTATGTTGCTCAATTCCGTAGGTGTTGAAAACGCGTTCAATCTTAAAGGTGGAATTATGGAATGGAAGGGGCCAATAACCAATTAAAGAAAAAATATTATGAAAAAAGCAGTTATTCTTTTTGCATTTACCACGGTTCTTTTTTTTACAGCGTGTAAAGAAAATAGTGTTGCCCAGGAAATAGAGGTTTTAACTCCCTCTGAATTTCACGATGCAATGATGAAAAATAAGGATATTCAATTAGTAGATGCCCGTACTGCAGCAGAGTTTGAAGAAGGCCATTTGCAAGACGCCCTAAATATTGATGTTTTGGAAACGGATTTTATTACAAAAGCTGAAAAGTTGGATTTGGAAAAACCTATTTACGTTTACTGCCGAAGTGGAAAAAGAAGTGCCAAAGCCGCATTGATTTTAAAAGCCGCCGGGTTTAAAGAAATCTACGATATGCAAGGCGGCTATCTACTATGGGAAAGCGAAGGCCTTGTTAATAAAAATTAAATTTTCTTCCTAATTTTTTAACTGATTTGAATACATCTAGTTAAACTGCCGCTAAAGTTGCATTTTTAAAAATATTCAAAGGCAAACACATTGTATCTTCACGGGGGAAACTTGTTTGTTATGGAAAATGAAGATGAAGTAGTACGGCAGAAAATGAGAGAATTGATAACCGAAAGTTGTCGGTATAATAAACAACCCACAAAAGAATTCCAAAAATTCCACAAAACCCTCCTGAATTTTTTCTTCAATTCCATCGATTTAAATATTGATTACGAAAACAAGTTTATTTACATCCGGAATTCAAAACCCTTAACCACAGACCCTGTCCGGTTTTATGATTTGAATGAAGCTATTTCCGACAATGTGGATTATACAAATTTAGAGGAAACCCTCATTGGGTGTTTGGAAGATGGCCATCTTCAGACTACTTTTTACAAAAAAATACTTTTTGAATATGGAGATTTTCTCCCTGAGGAAGAGAATTTTTTGAGCGCATAGCATATTTATTTCAAAACCAATAAATTATCCTTCGGGGAAATCAGCTGATGGGCCATTAATTTTTTATTATTTTTTTTGAAAAAGTGTGTTCATCTTCAGAAATAATCACAATGGTATAAATTCCATTTTGGAATTTATTAAAATCATATTCTATTTCAAGAGTATTATTACTAAATAATTCAGTTGCTACAAGCTGTCCCAAAAGATTATAGATTTCCAATTTTTGAATTGCGTTTTTGCTCTTTATTTTGAAATAATCATTTGATGGATTTGGATAAACTTGAATATCGTTTGCGGCCAATAAATCATGTATGCCTAAAACTTCATTGTCCAGACGGCATACTATTGCGTTTCTATATTCATCGTTCGCATCTGTGGTGACGCCAAAAGCTAAAACTTTATTGTCTGTTTGTAATACCAAATCGGTAACATAATTTGTGTCTGAACCACCAAAATCAGTTATAAAAATTCCATTATCCCCAAAATCTGAATAAATACTACCATCGTTATTTAATTTGATTACGAAAAAATTTGTTTGTTCGTAGGGAAAAGGCATTGAGGCACCGCCTCCCAAAATAATCTTTCCGTCCCGCTGAACGGCAATACTTCTAAGACGATCATTGGCTCCGAAATAAGTTTCCATAACTACTTTTCCTCCTTGACCGAAGGTTTGGTCCGGTGTGCCGTCATTATTGAATTTTGCAACTGCTGGTTTAATTCCACCAAAACCTCCGGTTCCACCGTAATACTGGTAGTTTCCTCCGAGAATTATTTTATCACCCAAAACAGCAATATCATTTACCTCTCCCATGTTTGACCCAGGACCGAAATTAGTAATCACCGTACCGTTGTCTCCGAATAAAGTATCCAAGGCTCCGTTTTCGTTGAAGCGAGTTATTACGGAATGGTAGTCACCAAGATTATCATAGGAAGGGCCTCCAGCCAGTATTTTATCTTCCCAGTCTATTTTAATAGCGAAGCAAAGATCAAAACGATAATTTGTAACATCTGTAATTTGGATGCCATTATTTCCGAATGTGGTATCCAAAGATCCATCTGTATTCCGTCTTGAAAAGCTATACATATTGTTATTACCATCAAAGTATTGACTTTGAATAATTATTTTGCCCGTGGATTGTTGTCCAATTTTACTACCATCAGGAATAGATTGAATGCCGTTGATTCCAAAGGATGGATCAAATACACCATTTTGATCAATTCTGATTAATTTTCCTTCACCTTCTATTGAGCCTTTTATTAGAATTTTCCCGTCAAATTGTAAAAGTATGGAGCTGAAATTAGAAGAGTTTGTTCCATTATTGGGAAAATATAATTGACCATTTTGTCCAAATGATATATCAATTTCCCCAATGGGCGTTAACTTATAGATATAAAACCCACGATTATATACAGCCCCATTTTGTCTAAGTTCACTATTTACACCTAAGATTATAGAATTGTCCTCCAAAAGAATTAAGTCCTTCGCCCTTGCACCTTTATCGGTATATTCAAATCTTGTGATTCCTTGATCGCCAAAATCGGTGTCTAATATTCCTTCTTGAGCTAAAGAAAATTGCAAGAAAAGGAATGGCATTAAAACTAATAATGATTTGAATTTTGCCATAAACATTGTTCAATTATTCTTACCCCAATTTACCAAATAAAATCATTTTTCAACTTTAAATTCACTTAAATTTGTACCCTAAAATTCCTTCAATTGGCAAAACAAATCACAGATACTATTGTAATGATTCGTCCGGTTGCGTTCCGTATGAACGAACAAACGGCGGTTAATAATTTTTTTCAGGAAGACTTAGCCCTTAAGAATGCTGAAATTAACACAAAAGCGCAGTTAGAATTTGATGCCTTTGTACAGAAATTGCGCGCCGTGGGCGTAAATGTGATTGTTGAAAACGACGATTTAAGGATGGATACTCCAGATTCCATTTTCCCCAATAATTGGATCAGTTTTCACGAAAATGGCGATATAGGTTTATATCCCATGTTTGCCGAAAACCGCCGTCGCGAAAGACGTGAAGAGGTATTGATTCGTTTGGAAAGCGAAGGTTTTATAATCAATGAGATTTATGATTATACCTCTGCCGAGGACGAAGGTATATTCTTAGAAGGTACAGGAAGCCTCTTGCTGGACCGCGTAAATAGAAAAGCATATTGCGCCCTTTCAGCCCGTGCCGATGAAGAATTGTTGATCGAGTTCTGTGAGGATTTTGAATATCTCCCCATAATTTTTACTGCCTACCAAACCGTAGACGGCAAACGTTTGCCAATCTATCACACAAATGTTATGATGTGTCTTGCCGAGGAATTTTGTGTTATTTGTCTTGACACAATTGACGATGCTGCCGAAAAGAAAAATGTGGTTCAGCATTTAAAAAAGGACGGCAAGGAAATTATTAGAATAACCGAAGCGCAAATGCACCATTTTGCTGGCAATATGCTCCAAGTTCAAGGCAAGGACAAAAAATATTTGGTAATGAGCGTAGCGGCGCATAAAAGTTTAAATAAAGAACAAATTGCAGCCATCGAAAAACATTGCGAAATCCTCAGCAGCGACCTTACAACCATTGAAACCTGTGGCGGCGGAAGCGCTCGCTGTATGATGGCAGAAGTATTTCTTCCGAAGGAATAAATTTAAGCCAGAACTTCTTTTTTAGTAATATTCCGAATCATTCCACCGAAAATGAAGTAGTGAAATGGCAGCATCAAATACCAGTAAAGCCTTCCCCATAAACCCTTTGGACGGAAAGTGGCAGTTTGTATCAGTTCATTTTTATCATTGATGCAGAATTCCAGCCAAGCTTCACCGGGTAATTTCATTTCAGCAAATAGTAAAAGTCGTTTGCTTTCCCTATCTGCATAAAGTACGCGCCAAAAATCAAGCACATCGCCCGCATAAATTTGCTTTGGATGGGTACGACCCCTTCGCAGGCCTACTCCGCCAACTAGTTTGTCCACAAAACCGCGCATTTTCCAAAGTGAATCGCCATAATACCAACCACGGTTGCCGCCAATAGTCCAGATATTATCCAAAACTTTTTCGGGATTGTCTATTTGCAACACTTTTCGGTCTTTCAAACAGCCGAATGTTGGCACTTGAATGTATTCCTTTAAATTCGAAATTCTGCCCGCCACCAACGCATCTTTCCAACTGGAAATAACAAGATTTTGTTCAATTTTTATGAACGCATTTTTTATGGCTTCTTCATAAGAAATGGGCTGAATATCTAAAATTTCCTGCAATTTATTATCCCGCGCCACAACCTCCATTTTCATACTGTCCACAAGGTTTACGGCAAGTTTATAGGAAGTTGAAGTAACAAAATAAAGCCAATAGGAAGATAGACGGGGCGACATAACTGGCACCGAAATTATCCAAAGTTTCAACCCGCGTATTTTGGAATATTTCAGCAACATTTCTTTATAGGTCAAAACGTCGGGGCCGCCAATATCAAACGATTGATCGAAACATTTTTCATTGTTTAAAACCCCATAAAGAAAGGCAATTACATCGCGAATGGCGATGGGTTGAATTTTTGTTTTCAACCATTTGGGTGCAACCATTACGGGTAGTTTTTCACATAAATCCCTAATAATTTCAAAGGAAGAACTGCCACTGCCCACAACAATTCCGGCGCGTAAAACAGTTAAATGGTAATTTCCTCTATATAAAATTTCCTCAACTTTTTTTCGGGAGGATAGATGTTTTGAAAGCTGTTCTTCGTTTACAATTCCGCTTAAATAAATAACCTGCTTCACAGAAGTTACGGCCATGTATTTATTGAAATTTTCTGCAGATTTTGCTTCAATTTCATCAAAATTACTATCGGCGCCGCTCATGGAATGTATTAAATAATAGGCGGCATCTATATCTTTCGGAAAAAATTCTGTATTTACTTCTTCCGCAAAATCGACTTCAAAAACCGTTATTTTTTTTATGGTATCTGGATCCAGCGGAAGCCTATTTTTATCGCGAACCGCACAAATTATTTCATGTCCGTTTTCTAAAAGTTGGGGAAGCAAGCGCATCCCGATATAACCATTGGCACCTGTAAGTAGAATTTTCAATTGCAGCGATTTTTGTTTAAAGATAATCTATATGAATTAAACAGGAGTTAAAAACCAGTTAAGTTATGAGCCACCATATCTATCAAAATGGTATCTTTAAAACTTCAACTAAAAAACCAAACATTATGAAAATCCTAAAAATTGTTTTGCTAATAGTTGGCGTTGTTTTGATCGTCTTTGGATTGTACAACGCCTTTGTTCCCCAGGAAGTTTTGGATATTGGACCGCTGGAAGTAAGTGCGAAGGAAGGATTGACCAATCAAACCTTGGGAATGATTGGCATTGGGGTTTTGGCTTTAATTGCTGGAGCGCTGCTTAAAAACAGACGCTGATTTTTATAGATTAATGGTTTGTAAAATTGAAATTACGGCGGTGCTGATATATTCAACCCCGATGGAAATTACTATAAATCCAACAATACGGGAAATGGCGTTGATGCCCGAAGCTCCCAACAATCTACTAATATAATGTGAACTTCTCAAAATAATAAAAGTAGCCAGCCCAACCGCCAACACCGCCAAAACAACATATAACATCTCATTCCATTGTTGGTATTCCTGATTGAACGTTATTAACAGCGAAATGGATCCGGGTCCTGCAAGCATCGGGATGGCGAGCGGCGTCAATGAAAATTTTTCGCGTTTGTCCAAATCTTTTTGAACCCGCTTGTTTTTCATCCCTTTGTGTTTGGAAAAAGTTCCCGTCAGCAACGCAAAGCCCGAAGTAACTATTATCATTCCCCCCGCAATGCGAAGTGCGTTCAAACTTATTCCAAAGAAAGCCAATAAATAAGTTCCTGCAAAAAAGGAAATTATCAAAATAGCAATCACATTTACGGTGGTTAAAAGTGAAGTTCTGTTGCGTTCCTGCGTGCTTTCATCACTTGTTAATCCTACAAAAACAGGCACCGTTCCCAAAGGGTTTATAACCGAAAATAGCGCTGCGAAAACATATAAAAAAATAGCCATAGTTTTTTCGGCAAAGGACGTTTTGTTTCGGGGTTTGAAGTTTACCAAAACTTTAAATGAAGGTTATTAGATAGCCCTTAAAAAATCGGAATTATGATTTCTGAATTCAGAATTCAAAAGGGTATCTTTGCCTTTTTGTAAATAATTTCAAATATGAAATATTTAAAATCTAGCGTCTCAATACTAACGTCTAAATTCTAAAAATGACTTTTCAGCAAACATTGGAAACCCAAATTAAAACCGCCGTCGAAAAATTGTACGGCGCAAAACTTGAATCGGTAGAACTGCAACCTACGCGTAAAGATTTTGAAGGCGATATTACCGCCGTAGTTTTTCCGATGTTGCGTGTTGTGAAGGGAAATCCCGCGCAGATTGGGGAGGCAATTGGCAACTATTTGGTTGAAAATGTGGAAGAAGTTGAAAAATTCAACGTGGTTCAAGGCTTTTTGAACATCGTTTTGAGTGATGCATATTATTTGAATTTCTTTAATTCGGTTGAAGATTTTTCTTCCTTCGGAAAAGTCCCGCAGGGAAGTGAAGCTATGATGGTTGAATATTCTTCCCCAAACACAAACAAACCGCTGCATTTGGGCCACGTTCGAAATGTTTTGCTCGGCTATTCCGTTGCCGAAATTGAAAAAGCGGCAGGAAAAAAAGTCTATAAAACACAAATTATCAACGACCGTGGAATTCATATTTGTAAAAGTATGCTTGCCTGGGAAAGATTCGGAAATGGCGAAACGCCTGATTCAACTAACTTGAAAGGCGATAAACTGGTTGGGAATTATTACGTAAAATTCGACAAGGAATACAAAAAGCAAATTGCAGCCTTAATAGAAGAAGGAAAAACGGAAGAAGAGGCAAAAGTGCAAGCTCCGATTATAAATGAGGCCCAAGAAATGCTTCGCAAATGGGAAGCTGGCGATGAAGAAACCGTAGCGCTTTGGAACAAAATGAACGGCTGGGTTTACAAAGGTTTTGAGAAAACGTATAAATCAATCGGCGTCGATTTCGATTTTTATTATTACGAAAGCGATACCTATTTGCTTGGAAAAGACATAATTGATGAAGGCATAAAGAAAGATGTTTTTTTTATGAAAGATGACGGTTCCGTTTGGTGTGATTTAACCGAAGACGGCCTCGATGAGAAACTTGTTTTGCGAAGCGACGGCACCGCGGTTTATATGACGCAGGATATTGGCACGGCAGTACAGCGCGTAAAAGACCATCCGGACGTAGGTGGAATGATTTACACCGTGGGCAACGAGCAGGATTACCATTTTAAGGTTTTGTTTTTAATTTTGAAAAAACTGGGCTACAGTTGGGCGAAAAACCTGTTTCATTTAAGTTATGGAATGGTGGATTTGCCTTCGGGGAAAATGAAAAGCCGCGAAGGAACTGTTGTTGACGCAGATGATTTGATCGCCCAAATGACAGATACCGCCCGAACAATTTCGGAAGAACTTGGGAAAATCGATAGTTTTTCCAAAGAAGAAAAAGAGCAACTTTACCGAATGATAGGTTTGGGCGCGTTGAAGTATTATATACTAAAAGTGGATCCCAAAAAACGAATCCTTTTCAACCCAGAGGAAAGTGTGGATTTTCAGGGAAATACCGGGCCGTTTATTCAATATACCTATGCGCGGATTCAGTCTATTTTAAGAAAAGCCACTTCGGCTTCGCTCAGCGACCATGTCATTCTGGATCCGCTCCGCGACCGGTCATTGAGCGGAGCCGAAATGACTTTACATCCCAAAGAAAAGGAGCTTATAAAAATAATTCAGCAATATCCCGAAACCATTCAGTTGGCAGCGGAGAATTACAGTCCGGCGCTAATTGCAAACTACACGTATGATTTAGTGAAGGAATTCAACAGTTTTTACCAAAATGTGCCCATTTTGGCAACGGATAATGAAACTGAAAAAGCGTTCCGCGTAAAACTTTCCGCAGCAGTGGCGGAAGTGATTAAAAGTGCGTTTAAGCTTTTGGGAATTGAGGTTCCAGAGCGGATGTAGTTTTTAAAACAAAACCTGAAACGAAAAATTTGGCGTAATTCCCAAAGAAATTTCCTCAATTTGGTTTACGGTTATTTCATTGTTTTCATCTGTAGCCAAAGCATAACGGATGTTAATTGTATTTTCCGTATTCAAAAGGTTCAACAGCGCGATATTTAATTTGGCATCAATGGAAGGAGAGAGTTTCCACAGATATTCCACGGAAAGATCTGTACGGAAATAATCTGGCAAGCGTTCGTTGTTTGGAACATTATATTGAATGGTTGTTAGTGCGCCTTCAGTAGTTGTTTCAAAATTTTCCACCGGAATTGTATAGGGTTTTCCGCTGTGCCAATTCAGCCCTAAAGCAATTTTCAAAGCATTCCACGAATAAGTTCCTGCAAGCGTAGCGGAATGCTGAATATCTAGATTGCTTGGAAACGTTGATGGTTGGAGGCCTTCAAATTCATAATCGTTTTTACTGTACATATAACTAAGCCAGGTGCTGAAGGATTTTGTTTTTTTATTCACCACAAATTCGGCGCCTTTTATAGTGTAATTTCCAATGGCATTTACAAATTGAAACTGGTTCTGTAGCCCTTGGTTTGCACTGTTTATATCCTCCACAATTTTATAAAATCCTTCCAAGTTCAGAAAAATTCCTTTTTTGCTGTAAACAAGTCCCGCGGAAGCTTGTTTGCTTTTAATTATGGGTGTGCTTTCTTGGTCAGCCAACACCCATCTTCTTTTTTCAATGCCGAGAAAATCACTTTCAAAATCGATTCGTTGTGTAGTGCTTTGGCTTTTGAATTCGCCCAAAACCTCAACTGCAAACCCATTTCCAAATTTTTGATGCAAACTCAAACGCGGTTCTATCACAATTTCTTCAAACTTCGAGAAATAATTTCCGCGAACACCTCCAAAAATTGCTGTTTTATGGTTTTGTGAAATATAATTCAGTCCTGCAAAAAGTGCGTGTGTTAGCAAAACGTTCTTTTCATAATCGCGAAATCGCGGCAAATTTACATCCTGCGTATTCGCAATTCCTGTTTCTGAAAAATGATACCCAGTTTGAAGTTTTAAAGTTTGCGAAAGCCCAATGCTTGCGTCAAGTTTAACGCCGGTTTCCAAAACTTCATTTCTTTGGATCTGCTCTTGGGTGGTGAAAATATCTTTGTGGATGGCATCCAACAAATAATAAGTGCCGTAAACCATTGCAGTAGTTTCAATTTGGTCATTCCACAAACGGTTCCAAGAAACACCGCCCAACAGACTGCGTTGGTCGAGTTCACTGGTTATTGATTGGGAATTTGTTTCCAAAGTTTCGGTGAAATCCAATGAATTATCAATCGTCAAAAAGTTGAAGCGCACTTTGTCTTTTTCTGAAACATCCCACAACAATTTGGTGCTGAAATCGTAAAAACTAAAATTTTCATCGGCAGTGATTGCCACATTGTTTTCACTGTTTTCAATATTAGAAATTTCGCTATCCTGAAATATACGGTTTGTGTAATTTTTATAAACGGGCGATTCCCAGATATGGTTTATAGATTTTCGGGCGGCAACTTGAATCCCGAGTTTTTCTGAAATGGGAATATCCAAAAACCCGTTTCCATTTATTAAATTGAACCCAATTCCAGCTTTGGTTTCTGATGAAATTGTATTTTTTGAACGCATATCTATAACACCTGAAACTCCTTCGCCAAAACGGACGTTGGTTCCATTTTTATAAATTGTTACGTTTTTGGTAATATCTGGGTTTACAGCTGTAATGAGCCCGAAAAAATGCCCGCTTTGGTACATTTTTATATCGTCCCAAAGCAATGTGTTTTCATCATGCGTTCCGCCGCGAATGTTTATGTTTGAAATGGTTTCATCCACACTTTCAACACCCGGAAAGGCTTGGGCAATTTGCAATACATCGTTTTCAACCTGTCCCGGCAAGAGCCCGAAATTTTGAGTAGAAATTATAATGGAGCCGTCCAGATTTTTATCGATTCCTTTGGTGAAAATATTTGGCACTATCACGGTTTCCAATTCAGAAACCGACGGAACCAAAAGCAAAGCTTCACAATCATTGGATAAATTGGAAGTATTTTTTTTAATTGAAGAGTAGCCAACAAAAGAAACCGTGAAGTTTACATTTTTGTTTTGCAAAGGAATATAGAAAAAACCTTCCGCGTTTGTGATTGTGTTAAACAAGTTGTTTTCTGAAATAACCGTTGCGCCTTCCAATGGTAGCTGGGTTTCAAAATCGATTATCCGTCCGCAAAGGCTACCATTATTATCGTTGGAAGTAATTGTTATATAGCGATCGTTGATTCGATAGTAGAGTAAAGGCGTGTTTTCACGAAGATGTGAAAGTATATTCTCTATGGAAGTATTTTTGTTTGAAAGTGGCTTCAGTATAACTTCATCAACTTCTTCCAGAACGTAGGAAAACCTGATGTTGTATTCCTTTTCCAAAGATTTCAAATAAACCAAAAGGTTAGTTTCATTAGTTTCCTGAGCTACGGATTTAGTTCCGAAAGCACAGAAAACTAAAAGTAAAACCAAGATTTTGTAGCTATTCGCTATTTTTGGCATTTATAAATACTGTTCCGTTTTTGTTTGTTTTATAATTTAAATGTAGGGGCTCACAAATGGCTTTTAAGGCAAGTTCAAGATTGGTATGGGTAAAAGTGCCCGAAAATCTATGTTCAGGAACTACTTTCCCCACAGTCACCTTAATTGGATATTGTCTTTCTAATTCTTGAAGTACTAAGGAAAGAGGCGCGTTTTCAAAAACACTTTCGTTGGCAAGCCACACAGGGGAAGGGTTTTCGGCAGCTTCGTTTATCACTAATTTTCCATTTTCAATCTGTACTTTGCTTCCGGCGGGTACTTTTAAAAGTGTATCGTTAAAAGCAACACTCACCAAACCTTCATAACAGGCAACCTCAAAAAAACTATCACGCGCAAAAACATTGAATTGCGTTCCCAAAACACTTACAGTTCCTTCAACGGTTTTTACGCTGAATTTATTTCCTTTGGCAACCTTAAAATAGGCTTCCCCATCCAAAGAAAGTTCGCGGGAATTAGCCCAATTTTTTTTGTTATAAGTAATTTTTGAACCTGCATTTAGCACAACTTCCGAATTATCTGGCAATGAAAAGGTTTCGGTCTGAGCTATTTCAGTTTTCACGGAAGTGTCTAAAGTAGTAGTGTAGTAATAGCCCGCCAACAAAATCGCAAAGACTGCGGCAACTTTCCAAACCATTGAAAAAATGTTTGGTTTGTGTAATTGATGCACTGGTTTTGTTTTGTTTAAAATGGCTTCAAAGTTTGCATCGCTGTCCATTTTAGGAATCTCAAAACCAGTACTGGCATTGGCAATCTGAATATACGAAGCATATTCCGGATCAGTTTTTAACTGTTCCAGTTCTTCAGGAGTGGCTTCGTTGTTGAGCCATTTGTGTAATAAGTAATCTTTCTCCATTTTCTTTGTATTCAATAAGTGAAACAGCCGAAGTGCTTGTTACCCTACCTTAAAATATTAAATATTTCCAATTTCTTTCCGAAGCGTTGCCAAAGCTTGGCTCATTCGTTTTTCTACTGCTTTCACTGAAATGTTCAACATTTCTGCGATTTCTGCATATTTTTTTCCTTCTATTCTATTTAGCAGAAAAGCGGTACGTTGGGCTTCGGTAAGGTTTTCAAGTGAGTTTTTGAGTTTTTCGTGAAATTGGGCTTCTTCCATCAAAAACTCGGGCGACTGGAAATTTGTGTGCTCACCTTGAATTTTGGTGTGCTTCAACACCACTTTTTTATGAGCCACTTCGTTTAAAAAAGCATTGTTGCAAACGGTGTATAAAAACGATTTTGCTTTTTCCTTCGTTACCTTTGCGCAGTTTTGCCACAATTTTATGAAAGCATCCTGCACCAAATCATCGGCTTGCGCACTATCGCCACATTTAAAATAGATAAAACGCCAAACCGGTTTTCCATGAATTTCATAAAGACGGTTAAATGTAATTTCATTGCAAACATTTTCGGGCTCTTTCATAAAAGTGGTTGATGGCTTCAAATATATTTAAAAGTTTTCAACTTGGTGGGTAGGGTTTATTTTAATTTATTTGTTACTAATATAAACCTCAAGATATTTCACCGTGAAAAAAATTCAACTTTTATTATATTTTTTGTGGCTTTTCATAAGTATTGCACTTTTTTCCTGTCAAAAGGAGGAGAAAGAATTTATTGATGAAACCCCCGAAGATACCATAACGGCAGCATCTCCTTTAACCGATTTAATGTTGCGCACTTCTCAAAATCCGGGAAGTTATGATGATATAATTGATGGAAATGGTTGCGCCTCTGTAGAGCTTCCGGTTACGGTTGTTGCCAACGGACAGCAGCTAACAATCAATAATCCCGACGATCTTTTATTGATACAGCAAATTTTCAATCAATTTCCCAACGATACTGATACTTTAGAAATTGCCTTCCCAATTACACTGGAGCTGTTTGATTTTACGCAAGTAGTAATAAACAATCAAGCTGAGCTGGATGCGCTTGCCACCACTTGTGGTGCAAATGATGTTGAAATTGGCTGTTTGGATTTTGTGTATCCTATTTCCTTTTTTACCTACAATTCAGATCAACAGCAAACAGGTTCAGTGGTTGTAAATAGTGATATAGAACTTTTCAGCTTTCTGCAAGGTTTGGGGCCGAATGATTTTATTAGTCTGGATTTTCCAATTTCGGTGATTTTTGCCGATGGTTCAACCTCAGAAGTGAACAGCAACCAACAATTGCAAACCTTGATTGCAGACTGTGTGGCAAATACAAATACCGATCCCATTGATATTTCACAATTTGAAGAAGATTTAACAACTGGTAATTGGTACGTTGAATACTTTTTTGACGACTATGACGAAACCGATAATTATGCCGGATATGAATTTAACTTCGCTCTAGACGGAAGTGCGCAAGCAATAAAATCTGGAATTACCACAGCTGGAACCTGGGCGCTCCTTAACGATTTTAAATTTGATCTTTTCTTCGGAACTAATGCGCCCTTGGATGAGCTTGACGAAGACTGGGAAATACTTGAAGCAACTGCAGAAATCATAAAGCTGAAACACATCAGTGGCAGTGATGGTAGTGTAGATTTTTTAACCTTTGGACGCAATCCTAATACTGGCGGAAACAATACGGAATTAAATCTTTTCATAGAAAACCTGAGCACCGGAAGTTGGTTTGTGAACCTGCTGGAAGAAGATGGAACGGACCACACTGCAAGTTTCAATGAATATGAATTTACATTTTTAAGAAATGGTTCAGCAGTTGCTGTTAGCAGCAACAATACAATCAACGGGTTTTGGACTGCTGAAATAGATGGCGACCATTTGGATTTTATTCTGAATTTTGAAACAGGTACTAACGGCAATTTTGGTGAACTGAACGACGATTGGGATGTTTTGGAAGCCACACAAATCATAATCCGCCTTACTGACGAGAGCGGTAGTGGCGGAACAGATCTTCTCACTTTCGGTCGGGAGCCTAATGGCGGCGGTGGCGGCGGTCCAGACCCACAGGAACTTCGCGATATTCTACAATCGGGAACTTGGTACATTGAAACATTTTTGGATGATGGCGATGATGAAACTTCAGATTATTCCGGATATGATTTTACCTTCTTTGGCAACCAAACTGTCTTGGCAACAAATGGCTCACAAAATGTGGATGGAATTTGGATTGTTACTGTGACCGGACAAGAACTGAATTTTGAATTTGATATGGACAGCCCCATAAATGGTGCGGATGATGATGAATACAAAGTGATACAGTATACATCAACTTTAGTAACATTTGTTACGCGCGATAGTGACGGAAATATTGAAGATACTTTGATTTTCAAAAAGAATTAAATTTCAATAAACAATAAACAAATTTTAGACTATGAAATTATTACTGAAAGCAACACTCGCAATCTTTATTTACACTGGCCTCGCAATGTCCTGCGATAAAGATGATGACGACAATCAACAACAAGACACAAATGTTACACAAACCATAAATACTGCACAGAACGGCAGTTGGAAAGTAACTTACTTTTTTGATTCAGATCAAGATGAGACAGATCATTTTACGGGTTATGTGTTTACTTTCAATGAAAATGGCGCATTGGTTGCCGTTAATGGAAGCACGACAATAACAGGAACTTGGTCGGTAACAGATAGCAATTCCAGTGACGACGACGACGGTGGCTCAAGTGATACCGATTTCAATATTTTCTTTGTTTCTCCCCCAAATTTTGAAGACCTTTCTGATGATTGGGATATTATTTCGGTGAGTAATTCAAAAATTGAACTTACCGATGTAAGTGGCGGAAATGGCGGTACGGACTTTTTAACATTTCAAAAAATTTAAAGATTAATTTTTCCCTTCCCCAATTAAGCCATCCTTTTTAGGATGGTTTTTTTATTTTCCTACTTATTGAATGTTTTCATTTTATTTTAAAAAATAGGGTAGGGTTTTTAGAAGGTTATCTGTCCTACTTATATAAAACTTAAAATAAATAATCATGAATAAATTAACCAAATTTACCTTTTTAGCTTTCTTATTAATTTTTATAGCAAGCTCTTGTACAAAAGAAGATTCCCAGCCTTTTGACGATTCAAATACGGATATTGTAGCCGTAAATTCCGAACTGGGAGATTTATTGGTTCGCACTACAGACAGTACCAATACAACCTCAATAGATTGTATAGATCTTGTTTATCCGCTTACCTTCTTTATTTACAATTCAGATCAGCAGCAAACTGGAACCCAAACTGTGGGCAATGATGGTGAACTTCTTGCCTTATTGCTTTCCTTAGATCCCGGAACTTACATTGCCTTGCAGTTTCCAATTAGCGTGGTATTGCAGGATGGCACTATCGTTCAAGTTAACAGCAATGCAGAATTGGTATTATTAATTTCCGGTTGTTCATCAAATGGCGGTGGTTTTCCTTCAGATTTTGAAACCATATTAACTACTGGTTCATGGTTTGTTACTTATTTTTTCGATGATCAAGATGAAACCAGTGATTTTGCGGGTTATGAATTTACTTTCGCAACAGACAATACTGCCCAAGCTGTAGGTACATCCAATACGGTTGATGGAACTTGGAGCTTAACAAATAGCAATACCCCAGATCTAAATTTATTTTTTGGAACCAATGATCCTTTTGAAGAACTTGACGAAGATTGGGACATTATAGAAGCAACCCAAGATATCATTAAACTGAAACACATTAGCGGTGGCGACGGCAGTGTTGACTTTTTAACATACGAACGCACCCCGAACGGCGGCGGTGGCGGCGGTGGAAACACTACTGAATTTACCGATAATCTAACCAATAGTGTATGGTATGTAAATCTTTCGGAAGATGATGGAAATAATGAAACCTGTCACTATGTGGCTTATGAATTCAAATTCAACGCCAATGAAACTGTTATTGCAACAAGCACTAATAATACGGTTAATGGTACTTGGGCAGTTACCAATAGCAGCAGTGGAATAGACCTTATTTTGAATTTCGAAATCACTGGTAGCGATGATCCTTTTGAAGATTTAAATGATGATTGGGATTTAATTAGTTTTGATGCCCAAATAATAAAATTGATAGATGTTAGCGGCGGTAATGGCGGTACAGATTATCTGAACTTTGGAAGAAACCCTTACACAGATTGTAATGGCGGAGGAAACACCACAGAATTAACCAATATTTTATTGGATGGACAATGGTTTGTGCAAAGCTATATAGACGATGGCGATGACGAAACCAATGATTATAACGGTTATGCACTTACTTTTAATCCCGATGGAAGCGTGGTTGCAGAAAACAGTAGCAATACAATTCCTGGAACTTGGAGTGTGGTAAATAGCAGCGATGGTCTAGACGTAATATTAGATTTTGGAGCCGCAATGCCTTTTGACGAATTTAATGATGATTGGGATGTTGTGGCCTTTACAAACACAAAAGTTGAGCTATTTGATATTAGCGGAGGCAACGGTGGTACTGATTACTTAACATTTCAAAAACTGTAGTTCCCTTTTTTGATCCCCGCGATTAAGCCACGGTTTTCCGTGGCTTTTTTGTTTTAGTGAAATAGGATCAAAAATTAATTCCCATATAATGTTTTTCCGGAAGCTTCATATTTGTCGCCCTTAGTCCAAGTTGGGGTTTTTGGATCATTTGCTATTAAACGGCCGGCTAGTACATAGCTCTCAAAAAATTTCAGCAAATAGTCATAATCCAATGTGTCTGCTTCATCCCCGGGTTGATGGTAATATTTGGTAACATCGCCGTCAAACGATGTAAAACCCAAAGAAAAAGTGGGGGCTGGAATTCCTTTTTTTGCAAACACCACATTATCACTGCGATCAAAAAAATTCTGCTCTGGAGCTGCATCATCAATTGCTTTTAAACCGAAAGTTGAGGCTGCTTCTTTTATGTTTGTTGCAGCGGTTGTACGTGACAGCCCAATTACGGAAATCACGGAAGAATCGTTATAACCGGCATTGTCGCTATTGAAACAATAAACCATTTTGTTTAAAGGAAGTACTGGGTTTTCAACGTAATACTGGCTTCCCAACAGTCCTTTTTCTTCCCCTGTGAAAAGAATAAATAAAGCCGACCGCTTGGTTGGGTATTTCGCTATGTTTTCAGCAATGCTCAATACGGTTGTTGTTCCCACGGCATTGTCTCGCGCGCCATTATAAATTTCATCGCCCGTTTCATCTGGTTTGCCAATGCCCACGTGGTCATAATGGGCGGAATATATAATGAATTCATTCTTTAATTGTGGGTCGGTCCCTTCAACCATTCCAATTACATTTTGAGAAATAATAGCTTTCTTTCCTTCGCCTTCCATCATCAGTTTGGCGCTCAAATTGTTTTTAGATTCAAATTCTTTAGCCTGAATATTATTTTCATCGTGAACCCAAAGATATGCGAGGCCCTTTTTATTTTCATCTTTCTTCGGGTCGCTGGCAATTTCCATTCGCTCATTATTAAAATTGTGGTCAATAAAACCCCAAGTCATTTCATTAGCATCAACAAGTTCAATCACTGCCACTGCGCCGTGTTCAATTGCCAATCGTTCTTTTTGTCCAACCACTCCGAATGCGGCACCGGCATCTGTAATATTGGGCGCGCCAGATCTTACTATTACAATTTTTTCTGAAACATTTTTCCCTTTATAATCACTTTCAAGGCCATAACCCAAATAAATGGCTTCTCCCGTAAATTCTATTTTGTTCGGTTTTATGACTACTTTTTTCTTTAATTCTTTGCCATCTATTGCCAAAAGCAGTCTTTTTATTGGGCTCACTTGGCTGAGTTTTATTTCTTGAAAATAACTTTCGGTATTGGAACCTTTTAGAACATTTTGCGTAACTGGTTTTACTCCGTAGCCCCTTAGGGTGTTTGCCAGATAGGAAGCAGCAATCTTGTTTTCTGGGGTTCCTGTCTCTCTTCCTTTTAAAAGATCATCGGCTAGAAAGTATATGTGACCTTCAATTTTTTCTTTGGTCACTGTGGACACCACTTTTTCTTTCTCCGATTGGGAAAAAACATTTAAAAAGCCGAATAATGCAATAAAAATAAGGAAGTGTTTTTTCATGTTTTGGTTTCTCTTAGTTGAATTTCTATTTCTCAATACTCAATACTCAATACTCAATACTCAATACTAATTAATCAAGGTGGTAAATTTCCATGATCCCTTTTAAAACTTTGTCAAAATCAATTTTTAAATCGATCAATTTTCCGGTTTCCATATCCATAACCCATCCGTGTACCGTGAGATTTCTGCTTCGGTAAGCAATTTGTACATCTGCTGTTTTAATAACGTTTACGCACTGTTCCTGTACATTCAGTTCTACAAGTCGACGGTATTTTTCTTCTTCGTTATCTAATTTGTTCAGTTCTTGTTTATGTAATCTATATACATCACGAATGCTTCGCAGCCAAGGATTCAAAATTCCCAAATCCTGGCTTTGCATCGCCGCTTTTACGCCACCGCACCCATAATGGCCGCAAACAATTATATGGTTCACCTTTAAATGGCTCACGGCATAATTGATGACACTCATGGCGCTGAGGTCCAGATTGGAAACCATATTGGCAATATTCCGCAGAATGAAAGCTTCCCCTGGTTTTGCCCCCATAATTTCCTCTGCGGTTACACGACTGTCGCTGCAACCAATATAAAGTACTTCAGGGTTTTGGCCTTCGGAAAGGTTTTTGAAATAATCAGGATTGTTGCCTAGTTTTTCGCTCACCCAAGCTTGGTTGTTTTTGAAGATTTGATCGATTTTCATGATTTTTCTGAAGTTTTTTTCAGAATTTAAAGATAGGGAAAAGCCTCTGTGCCCGCAAAGTGGAAATTGAAAATTTAAGTCCGACAGTTTTTGAAGCCTGTAAACCTACATTTCCAGTTTTGTGTTTTCTATTCCTTTTAAAACACGAAATCTGCCGGGGCCATTTTTTTGGGCAAGCTCGTATTGTTTTGCAGCATCCCCATTTCTCTTTTGGGCGAGCAGCCAATCTGCATAAAGTTCATGGGTAGGCTTTTGGATGTCCGGTGGCCCGTAACTATAACTTATGCTGTTTTCAATATCGATGGATTTTATAAAATGCTCTTCTGCCAGTTTTGTATTATTGTCCAGCTCAGCGCGAAGTGCCATTAATTGATTTTGTCTAATTTCTGCTCCTTTTAAATCCATTTGCGTAGCTTCATCGCGGGTAACGCCAGCACAGAGTTTGGAGCTGCCTTCCGAAGCCACAAACGATTCTCTTTTTTGGTCTTGGTCCATAATGGAAAGTATGCTGTCCAATTTTTGGGTGTTGCCAGATTTATAGGCTTTCATCCCTTCCAGAAAGTGATATTTTGAGCGGACGGAAATATTCAAATCGGTTATGTTTACGGGAATATTAGCTACTTCCCCTGTCCATTCATCCGTCTCGCATAAATAGGTTCCTTTTAAAAATATCAAATGTACCCTCGCTCTTTTGGATGGGGTTTCTGTTGCATATTTTCTCATGTCGAGAACCATTTTTTTTGCTTCCTCATTATTTCCTTTTTGAAGATAGCCGTATTGCAACCAATGGAAAGCGTGATATCCACGGGCATCATGGTCCAGTTTTTTTTGCTCCATTCGGGTAATGCTTGCCTGGTATGAAGCAATATTGGAAGCAATTACATTATCCCACATCCCCATTGCTACATAGATGTGTGAAGGCATGTGCAGTGCGTGGCTGGCATCTGGCGCTACTTTTGAATATGCGTTGGCGGCATTTAAAGCTAATGTAGCGTGATCTGGATCGTCATAGGAATGTATTAAATAATGAAGCGCGCCAGGGTGCTTAGGGTTTTCCTTTAAAATACCTTTTGCAATTTTTGCTCCTTTGCCATAAAGAATATCATCTCTTCCTTCAGGCACTGAACCTAATAATGACAGCGCATAAAAGGCCGCTACTTCTTGATTGGAGGGATATTTTTTATACAAGCCCTCCATAAAATTTGAATAGGAAATATCTCGCTGCTTTTTTTCTGTTTTTGGCTCATATAGTATGTGAACAGATTCAATTAAATCTTTTTCAATTTCGGTTGTGTTTTTTTCTAGGTCAAGGCTGTCAAGCTTTGCTAAAACAGTTGTTGCAGCTTCATAATCCTGTTCTTGCCACAAGCTGTGGTTATACGTCATTGCCTCTCCCCAGTATGCCATTGGCATTTTAGGATCTTCCTTTTGTGCCATTTGAAAAGCTTCACGTGCATCTTCATATTCAAAGGAATGAAGAAGCAATAATCCCTTTTCAAAATGGGGCTGGGCACTTTCCTTTCCGCTGATTGTAATGTTTACAACCCCCAATAGATTTTCTGTAGGTTTCTGTTGTTTGCACGAAACGATAAAAAACAATAGAAAGAAGGAAGTTAGAAGTCTCATAATAAATAATTTAAAGAATATTTTAAATGTACCAATTTCTACTCAATTTTTTTCTGCCATTTGTGGATTTGTTTATGGCCTTCATTTAGAAGGTTTTTATGGATGTTTCGGAAGAATTTTATCATAAGGAATTCGTTTTTTACAAATAACTCAACCACCATTTATCTTTATTTTTGGCTTTATAAATCATATATTTTTTACAGAAAGGGTAGAGCAGGAGTACCACGCCAATCCAAACCATATAAACAACAAACAGGGAATAGCCATAGGTAATGAGCTTAGCATTGCTGAAATTTTCTGCAGTTAAAATCATAAAATGCCAATCACCGCCAAAAATTATCATGCCCGCAATTGCCAAAACGTGGATTACAAAAACATGGAGAAAATAGTAGAACAAAGGAACCCTTCCAAAGACCAAAAAGAAATCGGTGAGTTTGTTTTTTGTGTTTTCAAAAATGTAAAGAAACAGCAATGCTGGGCCCATTGTAATACTAAGGAACAGGAGGGAAGGAGGGTATTTGGTGACATTGAAAAAGGAAAAAATGGTTTTAGCAGTGGTATCCTGATGCGTCCACGGCACCAAATCGCCATAAACGTTAAGTCCCCTTAAAACAAAAAATAGCATAAGAGCTCCAAAACCTAAAAGTAACAGCCATTTACCTCGGACCATTACATCAAAATCCTTTTTATAAAACGTTCCGAACAAATAGCCCAGCGCCATCAATCCAATCCAAGGAATTATGGGGTAATGCAAGAAAACCACTTTCCCTGAACCGTATAGTAAGCCTTCTTCTTGGTGCAATAAATACCAAATAATAGATCGGAAACTTTGGTCTTGCATCACAAAACCATCTAATAAATTATGTCCGGCAATCAAAACAATTCCTATTATAAGAATTATTTTTTTCGGAAGATAAATCAGAAAGGAAAGGCAAATCATACTGAAACCGATGGCCCAAATTACCTGAAATATTTGAAGGCTATAAGTTAGATCAAACGTCCAAATTAAGTTGTTGATCACTATTTCCAAGACAATAAGCCAGATTCCCCGAGAGAAAAGGAATTTAAAAAGCTCCGGTTTTGTTTTTTTACTGCCGTACAGAAATGCCGAGGTTCCTGCCAAAAACACAAATACCGGTGCACAATAATGTGTTATAAATCGGGTGAAAAATAACGCTGGAGTGGTGGTTTCCAAATTGGTGGGATCAACAAAGAAAGATCCGTAATGAAAATAATCGCGCACATGGTCCAAGGCCATGATGACCATCACAACCCCGCGCAGGACGTCAATGGATTCTATTCGGTTGGTTTTTGGTATCATCCTTAAAACTGAAAATAAATAAACTGTTCTCCGCTACCTTGCGCAATCGCTATCAACAAAAACATAAAAGCCCAAACAATCCCTAAAACCCATGGCGATGTTTTTTCTGAAACTGCTTTCATCGAGGTATTTCGCATCATCCAGTGGCAAATGAAAAGAATAGTGATGAGTGCTAATACTTTTATGATTTCGAAAGGTTGAAGGATTTTTTCACCATCTCCATTAATAAATAACATTGAGGTAATCATATTCATTGCGGTTGAAAATTCCCGCGCTCGGAAAAATACCCAAGTAAAGTTGACGAGCGTATAGGTGAGAAATGCCAGTAAAATGCCATTGAAAGCATTGATTTTTATATGGATTTTTCCTTTGAGCATACGTTCCACAACTAAATAAATGCCGTGTAAAGCTCCCCAAATAACAAAGGTCCAAGCGGCACCATGCCACAATCCGCCTAATAGCATTGTAATCATTAATGCGGAGTACATTCTCACCACACCATGTTTACTGCCCCCTAACGGAATGTATAAATAGTCGCGTAGCCACGTTGACAATGAAATATGCCAGCGTCGCCACAAATCTGAAAATCCTATGGCTGCATACGGATATCTGAAGTTGTCCGGAAGAATAATGCCTAACATTAAAGCAATACCAATAGCACAAGTGGAATACCCAGCAAAATCAAAAAATATTTGCCCCGAAAACGCTAAAGTTCCCACCCAAGCATCCAGTCCATGGAGAATGGATTTTGAACCAAAAACCGAATCGGCAGTGTCTGATAATAGCGTATCTGCTAATACTACTTTTTGAAACAAACCAATGGTCAACAAAAACAAACCCCAAATAAATTGGTTTATGGTCGCTCTTTTTTCTTCATAAAATTGCGAAATCAATTCACCCGCCCTTACAATTGGGCCTGCAACCAATTGGGGAAAGAAAGTTACGTATAAAGCAAAATCCAAAAAGGTTTTGGCTTTTTCTGTTCTTTTTAGATACATATCGATGGTATAGGACATGGTTTGGAAAGTGTAAAACGAAATTCCCATTGGAAGAATAATATCCATAGGCTGGGTTTGATACCCATAGCCGTATGAATTTACCACCGTGGTGAAATTGTCAAGCAGAAAATCACGGTATTTAAAGAATGCCAGAAATCCCAAATTCACAAACATGCTCAACAACAACCAGAGTTTGCGCTTACGCTGATTTTCTTCTGTAGAAAGTTTATTGCCTGTAATCCAATCGACTACTGTTGAAATCCAAAGCAAAATAATTAAGGGTGGATTCCACATCCCATAGAAAACATAGCTCGCAAAAAGAAGCATACGTTTTTTATTGGTCCAGTTGAAAAGTTTTGAATAGTATAGTGCCAAAACAATCACTAAAAACACGACGAAACTTAAGGAATTGAATAACATAATTAGTTAGATTTAGTGTTAGACAATGCCCCATCGGCTTTCATAATTTTTACCAATTCAGAGGTGAAATATCGAGCATCTGGCGCTGATAAATGCGACCATTCTGGGCAGGTCAAATCCTTAAACTGCTCGTAGTCTTCATAATAATAGGCTTTGGCATTTGTGGTTTTTACGAGGTAATCCCAAAATTCAGCGCGTGGTAAAAATTTATCTTCACCTCCTTTTAACCATCCGCTCGAAGGACATCTTAACAAAATAAGATTGCCACCCCGTTTCAAGAATTTTTCGGCATCGGCAGCAAAAAATTTGGTAGTCGATTCCTTATCCGGCGGATTTGTATTGCTCGTGATAATGGCTTTCCACACTTTTTTAATGGAATTTGCAAAGACAGTATCTGTCGCTGTTCTTTCACTCATAGGATTATTTCTATCTTCTTCAATATATTGGAAGGCATAAAATGGTGGAAATTCAGGTTTGCCAGTTCTGTTTCCTAAATCAATCCTATTCAATAAAGATTTTAAATCAATGTCATCGGTCCAGCCTTCTTCGCTTGTGGAAACAAAAACCAAGTTTTTTTGAAGAGGCAAAGAGAGCCAATGATTGAGTCGTTGTGCATAGGTTCTATCCTCGTAATAGTCCACTCTATTTTGAGCACGACTCATAGGACTTGCCTCTGGAAAGGTGGTAGAAAAGAAAAGACCAGGAGTTACGCCCACTATAACGGTGCCCGTAAAATCTGTATTATTTACAATGTCATGAAAAGTTGGTAATGGTGATGCCCCGGCAGATGCCAATTGTATCGGTCTCACTCCCGTTTCTTTTTCCCATTCATTAAGTTGGATATCAAACAGTACGCGTGATGACCCAAGTAGAACAACGTCTTGTGTAGACGCTCCTTCTGCTTTTGCCCGCTGTACGGCCCAAAGGTTTTTATCATCATCTAGGTCTGGAATTTTGCCTTGGGATCTCCAATAGGCTTCCCAGGCAACAATGCTGACGACACTTAAGGTCACAGCAACAATTAGTGCTTGTTTTAGATTCATTTTGGTTGGTTGTTGGTTGGTTACTATTTTTTAATTAAAATGTGCCTTCATTCACATCTTTAATAAATTTTATCAATCCCGAAAAATAATTTTCCGGGTCGTCATATTGCGAAACATGACCAGCATTTACGGTTAAACTTCTTCCTTTTTGAACTTGGGTGCTCATCCATTCCATATATTTTGGATCCATGGTGTCGTGTTTTCCACCAATCATTAGGGTTGGGGTTTTTATTTCCTTTAATCTTTCTGAAACATCCCAATTCTTTAAAGTTGCGTTGCCCGTCATTCCAAATTCGCTATGACCTTGCATATAGATATAAATGTTTGGGTTGAGGTGTGAAAATGCGCGGTTTATAAATTCCGGCCATTCAGCCACAGGTTTTCTTAAGATGTGTTTTGTATAATAATGGTTCATAACCAGCTCGGTATATCTTGGGCTTGCAAAATCTTCTTTGGCTTCCAAATCCATAATTTCCTTGTAAACTTCTGGCGGTAATTGTGGACCCAAAACTTCTTCAGCATATTTTTGATATTCGGGTGCACTCGCCATCATATTTGAAATAATTAATCCTTTCAAATTGTCCTGATATTTAAGTGCATATTCCATCGCCAAAATTCCGCCCCAAGATTGACCGAGTAAATAGAAGTTATCTTTGTTGAGGTTTAAAGCTTTGCGAACTTGCTCCACTTCTTCCACAAAATGTTCGGTGGTCCACAGGGTGGAGTCGTTGGGTTTGTCGCTGTAATAACTGTCAAGTTGGTCGTAATAGATGTATTCAATTTCCTCGTTTGGAAGATAGCCGTCAAAGTTTTCAAAAAACTCGTGTGTGCCGCCGGGCCCACCGTGAAGCAACAAAACCTTCATTTTTGGATTGTTGCCCACGCGTTTTGTCCAAACGTTGAACGTGCCTTTTGCGGTGGTAATCGGAATCATTTTAATGCCGCCCGTAATTTGGTCGTCGCTGTTGGAATAATCGAAATAGGTGGATTTGCTTTCGGTTTCTGTTTTTGCAGTTTCTTGCTTTTCGGCACAACTTAATAGTAGCGCTACTGAAATGATTAAAAAATAGATTGTGTTTTTCATAATGGTTGGTGTTATTTTACTGAAAGTTAATTAGTTTCGGATTCATTTTATGTTTTTCGATTAATTTATTTTTCAACCAAAACTCCAATGACCCATGATCTTACAAATTGTGGATTTGAAATATCGTTTGGCTGTTCCTTCGTTCTATTCAATATTTTTTAATCCTTAATTATGTGGGGAGCCACCAAGGTTTGGTCTAAAATAACAAAGCTATCTACCTTAGTTCTGTGTTTGTTGAAATTGATAAATTGAATTAAGATTGCCATAAAAACTGGCATAAGAGCAATAAAAAGAAATACCCATTCCCAACTGAAATTTGTTTTCAGAACCCCCAATAAAGCAGCCCCTGATGCCCGCCCCATATTGCTCAATGCCATATAAATTGTGAATTGTGTTGCGGCCACTGTTTTCCAGCAAAGGTGCATGGCAGATGCAAATACCGCAATGCACAAAAAAGTGTAAAGGGTATAATAGCTAAGTATAAAAATGTATATAATGATATTGTTGCCCCATAAATTGGGTATAAAGGCAAAGACCGCAATTAGCGCAGTCAAGATACCGAGATAGAGGGTGAGCATTTTTAATTTTCCGAAATAATCCACTAAATAACCTCCTATTACCATTCCCAATATTCCGCCAACTACTGTTGTAATGGAAAAAACTTGGGAAAAGGAGGTGTTTGTCCAGCCCAGCTCCTGAATGGTAAATATGGGCAGCAGCGTGTCTATAAGCCCAAACATAATTCCTACTGCAAAGCATCCAACCCCAAAAATCACACTGGATTTTAGGCTTACCACCTTATAAAGACTTTTAAAAATATGTTTCCAGCTTCGCAATTGCGTTCGTTTGGAATCTACCGATGCTGCTCCGAGGGTCCATGGCATTAATTTTTCGCCTGGCCGTTCTCTAAAATAAATAGGAAAAAGCATGATGGCCGCCACCGAAATTGATAGCGAAGAAACAGCAACTGAAAACCCGAAGGTATTAATAAGCCAAGTGCCTGCGACCAAAGATGCTGAAATACCGATTGTTTTGGAACCCCACATAAGGCCATTTGCTCTGGCCTGTTCATTTGGCGGAATTACATCTACAGCCATACCATCTGTTGCTACATCCTGAAATGCTCCAAAAAAACTGATGAAAAATCCCGCAATCATCAATGCGGGGAGATTATTTAACGGGTCGGGAATCAATCCGATGTTTATAAAGCTGATTATTAAACCCATCTGACCAAAAATAACCCACGGCCGCTTTCGTCCCATTGATAACAAAGTGAAACGATCCATTAAGGGTGCAATTAAAATCTTAAAACTCCATGGAATTCCTATAACTCCCACAAATGACGCTATTTCCAGTGCAGATTTGCCGTTCATTGCCAACCAAGCGGGTATTGCAAAATAGGTGATGCCTTCAGGTATTCCCTGCGCAATATATAGCGCCGAAAAATTGAGGTACCTCAACACGGCATTCTCTGTTAAGATCAACTTGCTTTTCTTAAAAAAACGTTTCATCTGTTTCTAAGTTAAAATGTTTCTTTCCGTTGAGTTTGTCATTCATCAATCCTCTGAAACAAAAGATGGCGGTGGTGGCGAATCTTTGGTCCAAGTGCCTTGCCAGTTTTTATATTTCCATACGCCGTTTTCTTTGACGAATATGGCAGTATAGAAAATTTCACCAACGTAGGCACCTTCCGAAAAAGCTTGGATTCTGCCATTAATGATTCCTACATGGTCATATACCTTGATGACCTGGTCAAAGAATTTGAAATCCAACATTTCCAGCATTTCAAGACGTTTTTTATCGTCCAATAACTGTTGTTTATTTTGAACAATCCCATCGGCGTTGATGGTATAAAAATCAGTGGAAACGTCGGTTTTGAAATAGTCATTCGCATTGGTTAAGGTGACATTATCCCACATTTTTTTAAAAACGGAGTCCAATTCTTTTTCTATTGTTTTGGAAGTGTTTTTTTGAGCAAATACGCTGTTCATACTTATGAATGCGATTATGAAACATACTATTGATCTTTTCATTTTTGACGTGTTTTTATTCATCATAATTTCCCTTCGGCATCAGCAAGTTGCTTGGTATCCACATACTGTTGAAAGGCAGTAACTTTTCCATCTTTCAAAGTCCAGAAATGTGCCACTTGTACATCTATGGATTTACCGGTTTTTTTGTATTTTCCGGTATAGCGAAGTGTAGCCAATACTTTGTTATTGCTCATTTCATGCAATTCAATATTGTTAAGTTTAAAATTCTCCCATTCGCCGCCAACGCGTGCAAATACACCATTCAAAACTGCATCTGGACCTATATATGGATTGCCATCGGCATAGGAGTTGCCTTCGGCTTCGTTCCAAACTATCTTGGCATCCATACCCCCAAGAACTGTTGGGATATCACCAATGGCAAAGGCTTTGTATAAATTGTCAATGATGGTCAGATTGTTTGGGTCCGACGTCAATCCTAATTGTTGTAAAAAGATGCTGTTGTCCATAAAATCCTGCTCTTGCAGAATCCTTCCATTTTTCATTTTGACCAATGTTACACCTTCAATGTTGACGCTTTTTCCAGTTGGCGGAATACCAAAGAAATCGCCCGTGTGTTTGCCTGTAAATCGCCAATGTTTCATGATGTTGTCATTTTGTCCAAATACATTGATAATTTCGAAGTTTCTATCAGAGAATCCTGTCAGGAAGTTTTGGTAATACCCTTTAAAGGCTGCAATGCCAACTATGTTTTCCGGGCTTGAAACACCTGTTATGTTTTCATCAAAATGAGTGGCGTTTATTTGATTAATGTCTCCTTTATTGATGACTTCATCCCAAACCTGGGTGTACATTTTGATGTCTTTCTCAATATTACTTTTTTGTGCAAATGCTGTCAAGCTAATGAAAGCGATGGTGAGTACTAGCGTTGATTTTTTCATTTTTTTTGAATTTATTAATGGTTAAATAATTATCGATTTAATTAGCTGTTCTTTCATTCAATGATATTCTCTCACAATAATCGATTTAGTGGAAGCCGAGTTTTCCCGAAATTTTGCTACAGCTTTGTATTCTTCTGAAGTTGTAAAATTCTGAAGTTGTTCCATGGATTCCCACTGCACGATAATAAACCGGTTTGGGTTCCAGTTTCCTTCCACGGGAATCACCTTTCGGCCCAAGTCCGAATCAAACGCCATTCCGCCGGAACGCACCAAATAAACTCCGCCGAATTTTTCAATAAGTGGTTCCACTTTCATCCGGTATAGTTGGTACTGAAGCGAATCGTGAACGGTTATGTCCAAAACCATCAATATTTTTTCAGAAGGCATACCAGTAATAGCAGATTCGTGCTTGCCATGTGGATCATTATTCTGCGCCTGAACTGCAAAAAGGCTCAGTAAAAAAAATGGCAGAAGCTTAAGTATTTTTGGTTTCATTACATTTATTTTTGAATTAGTGCAATTTTTTTGATCAAAGGAAAATGTACAGTAGGACTATGCCGTACTGTACATTCCATACTATTTGTTCTATTGTCGCTCGGCAGCTTTTACGTCACCACTAATACCGCTTAGGTCCGGGCGGAAAATCCAAAGTTCAGTTTCCCCACCCTCGGTTACTTCCATCCAATCTTTTAAAAACTGCTCCCAGCTTCCAGCTCCGTAAACTTCGTTGTATTTTTGATCCATTCCATGTTCTTCGCCCAACCATGCCGATCTGTCAAAAAATGAAATAACCGCCAAATCCCTTCCTTCCTTAGTGCTGGAGAACTCATTGGCATAAATGCCCCAGATATCATCGGGAGATTTTTCGGCGTACACTTTATTGATCTTTTCAACCAGTTTTATGGCATCTGCATATTTACCCCTTTTTATGTCCCAATAGTCCACTGCCATATTCTTAATGGTGAAATCATTTGGAAACCTTGATAGCTCAGTATGCGCGCGCCAATATGATTGTGCGCCACTATCGGCTGTCATGTATTGTGCTACATTCGTATTCCAATCTGCATCGTGACCCTCTTTTTGTGCTGGTCTGCTGTCTAATGAACTCCACGGAAATGGACCCATGCTCCAATGGTAACTGCCTGTGTTTGGTCCGTTACTTACCCAATAGACCCTTACTCCGTATGGTCCCTCACCGTGATATTTCTTATTATGTGCCGCCAATCCTTTTTCAAATTGGGTTATTTGCGTAGGGTTGGGAGTTAAATTTGCGGTTTCAAATACACCGTATTCGGTACTGTTTTGCGATAGTGCCAAACAAGGCAATAATAGCAGCGTAAAAAATATTTTTTTCATAATGTTTGGTTTTGGTCATCGCCAAATGCAATGAATGGTTAATACTGATAAAATTTTACTTATAATCAGGGAGTTTTTTCGGATTAGAGCTAGCTACTAATCCAGTAGTTTTGGGTTGTAGTAAGCAGTTTCCGAAGTTATTTTTCCTTCTTCGTTAAAATCCATTTGATAGTGAATAGGAAGAACAATCGCTTTTTTATCGGCTTTTCGCACTAGGTTAATGTTCCACCAAGACTGAACTACTCTGGCATCGCCCATTTCATAATGTAGATAATCTGGATACCCCACCATATCAATGCTTGTGATATCGTATTTTTCAAAAATCTTTTTGTCTGTTTCTTTTTGGTCGGCAAATGAAGTACTCTCGAAGGTCGGCGAGCTGGAATCTAGAAACTTTGCGTTTTCATCATAATAAGTATAGGCCTTGTCCAAATCTTCATTTTCAAAAGCATACATCACCTTCCGAACTGTGTTTATATTGTCGTGATGGTTGTAGATGGTGCCGTTTTTCCTGTCGGTAAAACTTTGGCTAATTTCTGAACCAATATTGGCGTTGCCATAGGTAAAAATGGTTTGTATTTTATTGTTTTTATTCACTACAAACAAGCGGTGCATAGGTTGGTTTATCTTAACCCCTGTTTTTTTGTGAACACCTTTCATATCTTCCCAAGTCTGTACCCATATTACATCTTTTTGGTTGTCGTCTTTGTATTCCAATGCATCAGGATAGGCCCCCGGGGAACGGCTTATTGAAAAATAATCAAGAGCGTCATTCCATTCTTTTGCAGCATTTGAAAAGCTTTCTTTGTTCTGCCCTTTGTCATTTGGATTGATACTTACCCCATTGTAAGCCTTAAAATCATCGGCTAAATAACTGGCCACCTTGCCTGAGTCTCCACTAACAAATGCCTGGGTCATAGCTTCCACTGCGTTAATGGCGGGATGTTCTACGTAAATAGTTCCGTTCTTTTTTTGTGAATAAGTAATGCAAGCAATCAGCATCATTACCAATAACATTGTTGTTTTAATTGTTTTCATTATTTTTAAATTTGATTGGTTAATATTCTGTTTTATTTTACTTTGAATAATTGTTTAAAGTTTCCTGAACGGGCCTAAATTTTATCCCCAATTCCCTTTGCGAAAGCCCATTGCTATAAATAATGGAACCGTTGTTTTTTGGCGATTTGTGGTTAAGCATCAAGCTCAAATCTGAAACGGGATAACTTTCACTGCTCAACAAATAATTTTTACCGTGCAATCCTGAAATGGTTGCAACTTTAAAAATTGCTTCGGCAACATCCGCTACATCTACAACAGCCATTTCTGCATTGGTGTCATAGAGCATTTGTACAAATGGATTGGGGGCAATGTTGTTTTTGAATAGAAATTGCAGCCCCGTAGAGGTGGAATCTTCGCGAGTGGAAAGGGATTTTCCCATTACCCCAACTGGCGAAACCGAAATGATTTCAAAAGAAAGTTTTGGGTTTTCCTTTATGAATTTTTCCACCGTTTGGTTGGCAATAAACTTGGCCTGTGCATACGGATGGCTTTCTTCACTCATAAAAGGCGTATCTTTTTCACTGAAAGTATCATGCGGATTTTTACCTCCGGCGGGCAGTGGAAAATTGGTATTATATGCAGCTACGGAAGCTATAAAAACAACCTTTTCAATTAAAGGATATTCCTTTATAGCCTCCAAAAAATTCTCAGTTCCTTTAACGGTTGGATCAAAAAGCTCCTTCTGCGCATCTTTTACATCCAATTGAAAGGGCGTTCCTCCGTGGATTACAATTTCGCAATCGCTGACAAAATCTTTCAAATCATCTAAATCCTCTACTTTTAATGCGCTGATGTTGAGGTTATCCGAGTCGTCAAAATTGAAAAGATGTTGATACTTTTCACTTTTTTTGATATCGGTAACAGATACTTTCACATTGTACCCTTCTTCCAAAAATTTCTTGGTGATGTAGCTTCCTATAAAGCCCGATCCACCGATGATGCCTACCGTTTTCATATAAATATCCCGAGAAATCGGGTCTCTCGTTTTTGTTTAAATCTTTCTTCTATATAATAAAGGCAGTTGGCAATAGACTTTGATTGTTTTATTTTTAACCACTAATTTTAAAATCAATCAAATTATTATTGCCAAGTTTGTCTCCACAAACTGTCTGCCTTTTATTTTAGGTTTATTCTACTATTGAATCGATACTAGCTGATGCAGCATTTTGCTCGCTTGTTAATAAATCGGTAACAATTTCAGCGTTATTCCAATAGCCATATTCCTCCACAATTTTTCCATCAATAAAACGGACTGTGGTATGAAATGGAATATCATAGACTTTACTTGTAGATTTCATGGTTCCTTTCCACAATCCCCAAAAGTTAACCCAAGTTTCACCATCATCAGTCAATACCATTTCATATTCTTCTTTTTCAACAATCCATGAGAACATAGCGGCGTCTTCTTTGTTTTTATCTATAGCTTGAGACACGCTAAGTCCTTTTTCTTTAATTACATTATTGGCTATTTTTGCAGTATCAGCATAATGTATGGACATGTTTTCCCAATTCAAATTTTTGTAATCATCCATAATTTTTTTGTAGGTATCTATTTCAGGTGATTGTTGGGTGTAGCGTTTTTCTTGTTTTTGGCAAGCGGTTACGGAAAGGACTATTGCAAGCCCCAAAAAGAGTAGTTTTTTCATAATTCTGAATGGTTTAAAATGATTAGTTAGTTGAATTAAATGACGTGGGGAGCATCTAAGTAACTGAATATCACTAACACATGAAAACGAATAAGGATGAAGACAGTCAATTTCTGTCCGAAGGGATGGATTTAATTGCCGAAGCGAATTTTAATAAAATTGGATGATAAGAACCACGACGTTTTGAGTCACGATTGTTAAGATATTATTTTTTGAATAGTTCGTTAATATTTAACTCAAGCTATCGTGAGTCCAGACATCGTGATTCAGAAAGTCAAAAATTTAAATAGTTTGCAATCGCTTAAGAAGTTCTGTGCGCATTGCCTTGCTCATCGGGATGGCTTTTTTTGAAATCACAACATGTGTGCCGGCCACCTCGTCTATTTGGGAAAGGTTGATAATATAGGAACGGTGAATTCTAAGGAAATGGTTCTGCGGAAGTTTTTCGTCAATATCCTTCAAAGTCATCACCAAAAGATATTCGCGGCCCTGCGAAAAAATACGGCAGTAGTTGCGGTCCGCTTCAATGTAATAAATGTCCTTAATATCTATTTTCAGCATCTTTTCATTATGGCGGACGAAGATGCGGTCGTTCAGTATAAAATCTGTAGCACTGCTGGCGGAGGTTAGGTTTTCCTCCCCATTTCCCTTTCCGCCATTGCCCAACATTTTTTCAAATGAAATTCTATCCACAGCCAACTCTATAGCCCGTTGTAGATCTAATTTTTTGAAAGGTTTTGAAATAAAGGCATACGGATGGGTTTCCTTAGCACGGTTAAAATGGGCTTCGTCTGAATTGGCCGTTAAATATATAATGGGAATATTGTAGTGTTTCTGGATTTCTTGCGCGGTTTGTATTCCGTCTAGCTCGCCTTTTAAGCGAATGTCCAATAAAATAATATCCGGTTTTTCTATTTTTATTTGTGAAAGTGCCTCTTCGCCGCGTGGTAAAATGCCCGTTACTTCATAGCCCAAATCGCAAAGTTGCAATGAAATATTTGCGGCAATAACCATTTCATCCTCAACGATCAATATTTTCACGGCTTTTTCCATCAAGCTATTTTGAAGTTTTTAAAGTTGAAATTTACTGCTGTGCCATTTTGATGGTCTTCGGAAATAGTCCCGTTCAGCTGTTGTGTAAGCAATTCAATCAATTGTGTGCCAAAACCAGTGCCTTTCGGTTTTGAACCTTGGGTTTTACCGATGCCATTGTCTGAAACTTTTAGCAATAAGGCATTATTTTCTTGGGAAAGGCTGATGTTTATTTTTCCTTTCGTTCCTTCGGGGAATGCATATTTCAGGGCATTCGTTAAAAGTTCGTTTACTATTAGCCCGATGGGAACGGCAGTGTCAACATCCAAATTTAAGTCGTCCATTGCGCATTCTATTTTCACTTTATCTTCTGCATTAAAACTATCGAGTATGCCTTCACTTAAATTGATAAAATAATCTTTCATTTCTATCGCTCCCAAGTTTTCTCCTTGATACAGTTTCTGGTGAATGATTCCCATACTCTGAACCCTGTTTTGACTGGCGAGCATCGCTTCTTTGCTGGCACCATCTTCCAGTTTTGCCGATTGTAGGGCGATGAGACTTTTCACCATTTCCAGATTGTTTTTTACGCGATGGTGAATTTCCCGCAACAGCAATTCGTTCTGTTTGTTTTTTGCATCCAGTTCTGAATTTAGAATGCCAAGTGCTTTTCGTTTTTTGCCAATACTCTTTAAGGTGAAATACATTCCGAACACAACAATCGCCAAAAGCGCCGCCAAGCAGATATAGAGAATTTGTGTCTTTCGCTGTTGTTCTATTTTTTGATTTTGGGCAAGGATGGTAGTTTCTTTTTTGCCTGTTTCATATTGGGTTAGCAGCTCGCTCATATTTCTATCGCTTTCGGCAGCGGCTATGCTATCCCCCATAATCCGCGCTTTCTTTTGAAATTCAAGTGCAAGGGGATAATTGCCCAGTTTTTCATAAATGGTGCTAACGTGCATATAATTTTCAGGTAGGTTGGGCAGGTCACCACTTTCTTCAAAAAGCCTTACGGTTTCAAGTTGATAGGGCAGTGCTTCTTTGTAATTTCCCAACAGAAGATTTATTTCGCCAAGATTGCCGCCTACCGTTTGAATGGCATTTTGATAATTCGATTCTGTTGCCAATCGCAGCGCTTCTTTGTAATCTTTTAAAGCTTCGTCATAACGGCCTAATCTTTTAAATGCATTACCGCGATTGTTAGTAAAATCGGAAAGTGTCATTGGGTTCAATCCCAACGATTTTGCAGTGGTAAGAGCCAAATTAAAATATTTGAAGGATTGCTGGTTGTCGCCCATCGCAATGTATGCATCACCTGCCGCCGTATATCCGTAAATAATTTCTTCGTCAAAACCGTTTTCCTTACTGATTTCAACTGATTTCAACGCATATTGTAATGCATCCTCTTTTCTGCCTTGTTGCAAAACATCATTCGAAAGCCTTCCGTTTGCATTTGCGATTCCCAATTTGTCGCCCAAAGCTTCCATCAATTTCAGGGCCTTTAAATCGGCTTCCATCGCTTCTTTCAGTTCACCTCTTTTTTTATGGACCCACGAAATTTTAAAGTATGTAGTGGCCTGGCCTTTTTTGTCATCAATGGCTTTATAACCTTTTTCCGCTTTGGAAAAATACAGCGAAGCCGAATCCAATTGAAGCAAATTGGCATGTATTCTCCCCTTCATTTCGTAAAATTTGGGTTGCCACTTTTTAGCATTGTTTTTGTCTGCGAGTTGCACTCCTTCGCGGGCGTAAATGATGGCCTTTTCCAAATCCCTCATGGAATAAAAATCTGTAACTTCGCTGAGCAATTCCAGTTTCTGGGCGTCATCTTTTGGATGGGAAAGCAACTGCGTAAGGCTGTCTATACTTTTATCTTGGGCATTAAGGCCACAGATTGAAAAAAGAAGTAGTATAATTAATTTCTTCATAACAACCTTTTTTTAAAGATTGTAATAAACGTGTTTTCTTGTGTTATGGAAGGAGTTTGGGGAAGACCGCTCCACGAAACGCAAGCTAGTACTGCGTTGAGTAATAGTGGTTTCATTATATTTTGATGGTTGTTAGTTGAAGCTAAATTTACAATTTATTTTTTTCAGAAAACAGAATAGGACTGTTTTTTCAAATAAACCCTAAAAAAGAAATCTTCCTTTCCGTTTGAAATACAGAAAGGAAGATTTACCAACAAAAAATATAGAATTGGGATTTATGAAGCCTAACTTTTTGGAGTACTCAACCTGGCCAAAATAAAAGCGGAAATGGCCATTACTATGTCGCGTACTGCCACGTCTGGATGGTGCCAAGTAAAAATGAGACTTAGGGCAATCAATATAAGCCAGAGAGAAACAATGTATGCCCCTACTCGGGTGTTTAAAAAGACGATAATTCCGGCAACAATCTCTATTACGCCAACAATCATCATAAATGTTGCGCCACTGAAAGGAAGCATATCCAATGTGCCTGTTGCACAACTACCTCATCAAATATAGAAAATGCTTGCATAAAAAGCAGAAATTTATTAATTTCATGCCTATGCAAGGAAAGAAAAACTATCAGGAAAAACTCTTCACAAGCTTTAAACTAAGTGACAGGGTAT
>JAUYGY010000049.1 GCA_030690315.1 Aequorivita sp. | reverse complement strand
CAAATCCTGAGAAAAGTGGCTGACCGAGAACGTTCCCCGATGTATGAAGTTGGACAGGTTACAGGCGACAAACGTTTCTGTTTTGAAAATACAAAAGGCGAGAAACCAATGGATTTCGCTTTGGAAGATATGTTTGGCAGTTCGCCAAAAACACTAATGGTAGATAAAACCATACAAAGGAATTACAAAAACCCAGATTACGACGTTTCAAAAATAAAAGAATATTTGGAGCAAGTACTTCAATTGGAGGCCGTAGCCTGTAAAGATTGGCTTACAAATAAAGTTGACCGCTGCGTTACCGGTCGAGTTGCAAAACAACAAACGGCCGGACCATTGCAGTTACCATTGAACAATTGCGGTGTTATGGCGTTGGATTACCACGGAAAAGAAGGCGTTGCAACGAGTATTGGCCATTCGCCGTTAACGGCTTTGATTGATCCTGCCGCAGGTTCGCGAAACGCAATAACCGAAGCCTTGACCAATCTTGTTTGGGCACCTTTAAAAGATGGATTGAAGAGCGTTTCCCTTTCCGCAAACTGGATGTGGCCGTGCAACAATGAAGGTGAAGACGCCCGATTGTATGAAGCCGTAAAAGCAGTTTCAGACTTTTCAATTGATTTGGGAATCAACGTTCCAACCGGAAAAGATTCGCTTTCAATGAAGCAGAAATACAAGGATGGGGAAGTAATTTCTCCCGGCACGGTGATTATTTCCGCAGCCGGAAATTGCAATGACATTAAAAAAGTTGTGGAGCCCGTTCTTCAGAAAAATGGCGGAAACATTTATTACATCAACATTTCCCAAGATAGTTTTAAATTAGGCGGTTCTGCTTTTGGGCAGATTTTAAGTGCAATTGGAAATGACGCTCCAACTGTAAAAAGTGCTGAATATGTAAAGAATGTTTTCAATACTTTACAGGAATTAATTAAAGATGAGAAAATCCTCGCTGGGCACGATGTGGCTTCGGGCGGTTTGATTACCACTTTACTGGAAATGTGTTTTGCCGATATGAATTTGGGCGCAAATCTGGATCTATCAAGTTTAGGCGAAAATGATATGGTGAAATTACTATTTGCTGAAAATTGTGGTGTTGTAATTCAAGCTTCGGAAGATGCTTCGGTAGAAAAAATGCTTTCTTCAAATAAAATTGATTTTAAAAAGATAGGTACTGTTTCGGAAAATGAAACGCTTTCAATAAAGAATAATTCAGAAAAACTGGAATTCAATATTTCTGAAATGCGTGATGTTTGGTATAAAACTTCGTATTTGTTAGATAGAAACCAAAGCGGCTCAACACTTGCGAAAGAGCGTTTCAACAATTATAAAAACCAGCCGTTGAAGTTTGAGTTTCCGAGGGGTTTTACAGGCAAGTCCTCCCCCAGCCCCTCCAAAGGAGGGGAACGTCCAAAGGCTGCGGTTATCCGTGAAAAGGGTAGTAACAGCGAGCGTGAAATGGCCTATATGATGCACCTTGCAGGATTTGATGTGAAAGATGTGCATATGACCGATCTGATTGAAGGTCGGGAAGATTTGGAAGATATAAAACTGCTTGTGGCAGTTGGTGGTTTCAGTAATAGTGATGTTTTGGGAAGCGCAAAAGGTTGGGCCGGATCGTTTTTATACAATGAAAAAGCGAACACGGCTCTAAAGAATTTCTTTGCCAAAGACGACACCCTTTCACTGGGAGTTTGTAACGGTTGCCAGCTTTTTGTGGAATTGGGTCTATTAAATCCCGAAGATGAAATAAAGCCAAAAATGCTTCACAATGAAACCGAAAAGTTTGAATGTGTATTCACCTCGGTTAAAATTCAGGAAAATAATAGTGTGATGCTTTCAACTTTTGCTGGAAGTACTTTGGGGATTTGGTCCGCACACGGAGAAGGGAAATTCAGTTTTCCGAATGATGAAAATCATTATAATATTGTGGCAAAATATGGGTATGATGCTTTGCCCGCAAACCCCAACGGCAGCGATTTTAACACCGCAATGATGACCGATAAAACTGGTCGCCATTTGGTGATGATGCCCCATTTGGAACGCTCCACTTTTCCATGGAATTGGGCGTATTACCCAAAAGACAGAAAAAATGATGAGGTTTCGCCTTGGGTTGAGGCGCTTGTAAATGCGCGAAAGTGGATTAAAAAAAAAGTGATATATTAGCCAGACACACCTAACCTACACATCCATATGAATATAGAAATTGAAAGGCTTAATTCAGTATGGATAGATTCACAAAAAACCACAACACAAAACACTTTACTTCCCCAAATAAATTTTGAGGATATTGTTAGTTCCATCATTAGTACTGGCCCCTTTTACTATTACATTGTGGATTTTTATGATATGTCACTTTCAAATGTAAGTCCATCCATTTTAGACATCCACGGCTTCGATCCTGAAACGGTAACTTTTTATGACATTTTGGGTACTATCCATCCGGACGATATGGAATTTGTTAGCCAAGCAGAGGCCACCAATATTGATTTCCTTTTCACCACGTTGGGAATAGACAAAGTTTTAAACTATAAATCCTGCTTTTCATTTAGAAGTAGAATGAAAAATGGCGATTACGCAATGCTGAACCACCAAGCGCTTTTGTTAACCTTGGATGAGCACGGGAAGTTTGGCAAATCGCTCAATATCCACACCCGGATAGACCATCTTACAAAAACGAATACCAATCAACTTTCTTTTATCGGGCTTAACGGACTTCCATCCTATATGAATATTGATGTTTTCAACTCAATAAATACTACGGTTGAATTCTCAAAAAGGGAATTGGATGTTCTAAAACTTATTGCTGAAGGGTATACCAATAATGAAATTGCTGAGCTTCTATTTATAAGCCCGCTTACGGTAAAAAAGCACAGATGCAATATTTTAAGCAAATCTGACTGTAAAAATACTTCCCAATTAATTAGGGAAAGTATTTTGAAGGGGTTGATATAATCTTCACACAAATACTCATTTAGGAGTATTTCATTTTAGTTTAGTTTTCTATTCTTTTGATTAAACTAAAATAATTAAGTATATGAAACCTTTAAATTTTATTTTCATCGTTTTATTTTGCTCTACAACCATTTCAATTGCTCAAGTAACCAAAATCAATATAGAGGATGAAGTGTACTTCATTACCACAGATATAGGTTACAATCTCGTGGGAGAATATTTGAACGAAAATGGCAGTTACGACTATAAAACAAACACAACATCTACCGAGCCTATCGCCGTTTTAAATGCAGATGGTACTGGACTATGGCAAAACTACGGCACTTCAAAAGGTAAAATGATTTGGGGGATTGAATGTAATGAAGATGGCACCCCTAAAAAAATAGAAACTCAATACGGTGCTGTGTATATACTTTGGTATATGAAAAAGGAAAAATTGATTTTTAATGGAAAGCCTGAAGGGACTGTTGATGAATGGGATGCAGTTCAGCTATCAATTAATTTTGATAAAAAGAAGATTTACATATTAGGGGAACGCTCAAAAGCATATTGATTTATAATATTAACCAACCAAAAAAAATACTTTCAAAAACAGACTGCACTTCCCAATTAATTAGGGAAAGTATTTTGAAGGGGTTGATATAATTTTTATAAAAATGCTCATTAAGGAGTATTGTTTTTTATAAGAATTACGATGTTATTTGTTTAGAAGCAATCTTTTATTATACTATTTAAGAAAGATTACTAAAAAATTTAGATGAACAAACTTCCTCTATATCTTCCAACAATTAGTCAGAAAATCAGTTGCACATTACTACTTACCATATTCATTAGTTGTTTATCAACTATGCCCGTTTATGCGCAAAGCAATCTTAAACTATTTGGGCATTGGCAGTTACAAAAAGTAAGTTTCAAAAATATGGTTGCCCATGCTACTGAACAAGACAAAGACCTATTTCTCGACATTTTTAAAGCAGCGTTATATGAAGGGCTCACAGAGGAGCAACGATTAACTCTTGAAGATTTAGAGTGGATGAACGCTGAAGCTGAAATACTGCGAGACACCTACCATCAAACTACCATCGAGTTTCAATCCAGTGGTGCTTTTTACAACACCTCATTAAATAAGGATAAATCCCTTTCTGGGGAATATGTGTTGGATAAAAAGAAACTACTTCTGGAATGGGAAACTGCGGATAAAAATGAAATGAAGCTGGTGAAAATTACAGGTGATGAGTTTATTTTGGAGGATAATGAATTGGGGGTTACTTATTATTATATAAAACCCAATAATTAAAGCCGTCAAAACAATGATAAAACAAAAAGAAGTGAGTTACGAGAATACAATTCTCTAAGAATACAATTCTCTAAAAAAAATAAACTTAGATTGTAATTAAAATTTTTTTTTAATTGTAAATTATCAAACTGTTCTTATTGAGGGAGTTAAGACTTTATAAGTATTATCATTTTCAATTAACAATTTGAGATTGTTAAACTAATCAAAAAAGATTGTTAATTTGTCAATATCTGAAACTATACTTATGAGCCCTAAACAACTACTCCTCATTTTCATATTCTTTTCTATTACTGCTATTAGCCAAACACAACCCAAATTAGGATTGTTGTTTGATGATGAAATTTACCAAAGCATCCCCATGAAAGCTCGTAATGTTGCTTTTCAAGATGTGGTTAGTGCTGAGCCTCGAACATCACTTCGCCAGTTTTTGCCGCAGATAAAAAACCAAAAAGGATATGGAACGTGCGTGGGGTG
>JAUYGY010000030.1 GCA_030690315.1 Aequorivita sp. | reverse complement strand
GCATTTTGATGAATAACAATTAATTTTAGTAAAAATTTCAAGTTTTTACCTCTTATCCTAAAGGAAGAACTTGAAATTTCATCGATATTCCCTTTAGGGTTAGGGTAAAAATCGATGAAATGCTCAAAATGCACAACGGGTTAATGTTATTTTTATTTACAATTCTTTTTCAGTAATGTATAATCCTCATCAACCTTGAAATGTTCGTTTTTTTCCACTCCTAAGTTTAGGGCGACATTAAAATCTGCACAGGCTTGTTCCTTATTCCCCAATTTTAGATTTATTTCAGCACGGTTTAGGAACCCAATGTCATAGTCGTTATTTAGTGTGAGTGCAGTTTCAATATTCTCGAGTGCTTTTGGTAATTGATCCATATCCTTAAAAAGATTTGCCCTGTTACTATACACAATATGTAAGTTAGGCTGATCGGGATATGCTGTCAATATTGTTTCATAATCGGCTAATGCTTCCTCAAATAATTTCAATTTCGTTTTAACATTGATTACGTTGGCGAGCGATTTAAAATCGGTGGGAGTAAGGGCCAACTGCGATTCCAGATCAATTTTTGCGGCACTGTAATTTTCCAACCTAATATTTGCATAGGCTCGCTCAAAATAAATGTCCTTAAAGGAAGGGTTTTGATCAATAATAATTGAATAGTCCTTTATTGCATTTTGAAAATCCTTTTTTTCACAATATGTTTTTGCCCTTGAATAAACAACGTCCATATTTTGTGGATTTAATTCAAGGGATTTTGAATAATCCTTTATGGCCAAGCCATACTTCTTTTGCATTCTATAGATATTGCCACGATTTGTGTATGCATTGGAAAAATTTGGATTGGCCTTAATTGCGTTGTTGAATGATTCGAATGCTATTTGAAATCTTCCATTTTTTGCATATTCAATTCCCTCCTTGTTAAAAACAAATTCCTTTTGGGAAAATGCAGTTAGGGAAAGCAGAAGCAATAAGATTGAGAGTATTGGTTTGGTCATAAGGGTTGTTTTCAAGTTGGTATTTCCGTGAGGTTGTTCGCAGGATTTTTACGGTTGGATTTGTTTTAGATTCCAGACATCTTTTTCAATTTCGTATAGTTTTCTATGGTGAAATCTTGATTGTTTAAATTCCATAAATTCCATGCGTATCGGTTTAATGGAAAATCCGCCCCAATTGGCGGGTCTACTTATTTTTATTTCATCCGAAGCTTTTTCCAGTACTTTCTTCTGAAGCTGTTCCAAATTATCAACTTCCTTTCCTTGCTCACAAACTGAAGATACCGCTTGGGAATCCCGGTCGCGCTCGTTAAAATATTTATCCGCACGCTCTTCCGATAGTTTTGTTGCCACCCCTTGAATTCGGACCTGTCTTTCCGTTTCTGTCCACCAAAAGGTCAAGGCAACTTTGTTGTTGTGCTCAATTTCAGTCCCTTTTCTTGAATTTAGCGGACCGGTAATTATAAAGGAATCCTCAATTATTTCTTTATAGGAAACAAATCTTGCGTTTGGGTGATTGTCATTTCCAACTGTGGATAAACAAACAGCGGTTGGAATTTGAGCCTTTGACAGTTTCAATTCTTCTTCAAACCACATTTTAAAAATTTTCAATGGTTTTAATTTGTTCATTCTTCCAAATATAAATCAATTTAATATTCCCGCATTATGGGAAATCGAAAAGGAGCAAATTAATAGGGGAGGATACCCAAATATAACAAATATCAATTAACAATGATCAATTAGCAATTGCTTTAGGCTGTTTTGTGAATTTGTGAATATGGATTGAAAAATAAAAACCCCTGAGCAATTGCTTAGGGGTTTCATTGATTTAAAGTTGTCACGGATTACAAATGTGCTTTACCGAGAAAATGGGATTGCAAAACTACTGGGCAAAATTAATTTAAAATAGTATTTGCAATCAGGATTGTTTTTTCCAAAAGAGTCATTTTTTGCTCGGCAATTACTAATCTTTCTCTTCTGCCTTCATAATTAGCTACTGTTAATTTTGGTTTTTGTTGTTCCAACAGGATTCTGGCATTTTGGAGACGTTCTCTAAAAGTAGGTAATCTTCTTTCGTAAATTACGATCGTTTCTTGAAATTTTTGCTTGCGTTTTTGATTTTGCAGTCTGGCTTGCCTAGCTCTTTCTTGCCCAAATTCTCTACCTTCCAAGCCGTTCTTGTTATTACCATAAGCATTGCCGTTACCGTTATTGGACTTAACCTTATTTTTTTTATTGCCTTTATCATCATTCTTGTAAAGACCGTTATCGTCATTTTGGCCTTTTTCCTTATTATAGGTATCTGAAGCTTTATTCTTGTTAGACTTATTGTTTTGAACAACCTCTTTTTTGTTCTTGTTTTTTTCTTTATTGCCATTGTTTTGTGCGTGCGTTGGCATCACAAATAACAATAATAAGAGTACGTATATGGATGATTTAAGTTTCATAGTTTTTATATTAATTTTTATCAATATCATTCAAAATAGAATCAATCTCCTCGCTCGTTTCTTGAATGGTTTTTTCTATCGAATCCATTTTTATATTGACCATTTCAAGGGAATCTGCAGTTTTTTCTAAGGCAATCTCCTCTTCTTGGGCTAAACGTTCGTTTTTTTCTTTATTTTCATTACAACTTCCGAGAGTAATGAAAAGAAGGGCCAGTATACTTAGATATTTCATCATAATATTATAATTTCATTAAAAATACCTAAACAATTGAATAAGTAAGTTTATAATGGCAATATTTAACACACTTCTGCATGTGTGACGGATGTTGAATAATTTGTTCCCGGTTGGTCATATATAAGGACTATGGGCTGTTTTGAATAGGTGAATAGGTGAGTCTACACAATTGCAACCTTTACATTTTGCCATTCTATGATAACACGAATACACGGTAGTTTTGTTTATTATTCTGTTTCAAGAATATTTCCCGTTTCTGCCAAACCAGAGATTAGTTTGGTTTTTTGTTTGCCTTCCAAAAGTAAAATATCTCTTGATACTATTGATGCTATTGATACTATTGATACTGTTGTTGATTTATTTCTAGGTTGTTTTGGGGAATAGGTTCGTTTTTATGGAGCAAGGGTTGCACAACAGATATCTATGTTACCCAATGGTATTTTTACAATTCAATTCGGAAATTTTATTACTTTTGCACCAACAAAGAAATGATGGGTACATATAAAGCATATAATTTTCTTCTGCCAGCGGTTACTCCGCCTTGAACCACAGTACTCAATTTCCCCGTTCTTTATAGAACACAATTAATCAACAATTTTACTGTAGCATAATACAATCAATTGCCTAGCATTTGAAACGCATTTTTTATGAAAAAATATTTAAACTTATTTGATTTTAAACAAAAGGTAAATTATAAAACCGAAGTTCTCTCCGGACTTACGGTAGCTTTAGCGCTCATCCCTGAAGCGGTTGCCTTTGCTTTAATAGCGGGCTTGTCTCCACTCACGGGACTTTATGCAGCATTCGTTATGGGACTGATTACATCTATTTTCGGCGGCCGCCCTGGGATGATCTCAGGCGCTACGGGCGCTGTTGCGGTTGTGATTGTTGCCTTGGCAATTTCGCACGGGCCCGAATATATTTTTGCAACTGTTGTATTGGCAGGTATTATTCAAATTCTGGCTGGAGTATTTAGGTTAGGTAAATTAATGCGATTGGTGCCACATCCCGTAATTTTTGGGTTTGTAAATGGGTTGGCAATTATCATTTTTATGTCGCAGCTGACCCAATTTAAGGATGCGTCGGGCAATTGGTTAACGGGGCAATCCTTATACATTATTCTTGGGCTGGTGCTTTTAACGATGCTAATAATTTGGGGGTTGCCAAAACTAACCAAGGTAATTCCTGCGTCCTTGGTTGCCATTTTAACTGTTTTTGGAATTGTTCTCGTTTTGGGAATTGACACAAAAACGGTGGGTGATATTGCTTCCATTCAAGGTGGGTTTCCACCCTTCCATCTTCCCAACGTACCATTTACTTGGGAAACCCTGGTTTTGATATTTCCTTACGCAGCGATTGTAGCTGGAGTGGGATTAATTGAAAGTTTGTTGACATTAAATATTATTGATGAAATTACCGAAACCCGCGGTAGGGGCAATAAGGAAGCCGTAGCCCAAGGGGCTGCAAATATGTTGTCTGGCGTTTTCTCAGGAATGGGAGGGTGTGCCATGATAGGGCAAAGCCTTATTAATGTTTCCAATGGGGCGAGAGCACGGCTTTCGGGGATTGTTGCTGCTGTGGCACTTTTAATGTTCGTAATGTTTGGTGCAGGTTTAATTGAAAAGTTACCTATGGCGGCGCTTACTGGGCTGATGATAATGGTAGCCATTGGAACTTTTGAATGGGCAAGTTTAAAGACTTTTAATAGAATGCCCAAATCGGACATTTTTGTAATGGTAGTTGTAACTTTAGTAACGGTTTTTTTGCACAATTTGGCATTGGCCGTAATAATTGGGGTAATTATAGCCGCATTGGTCTTTGCTTGGGATAACGCAAAACGTATTCGCGCCAGAAAATCCATTGATGAACACGGCGTAAAACATTATGAAATTTACGGCCCCTTATTTTTTGGTTCCGTAACAGTATTCAATGAAAAGTTTGATATTCTAAACGACCCAGAGGAAATTATTATTGATTTTAAAGAGAGTAGGGTAGTTGACATGTCGGCAATTGAAGCTCTAAACAAGCTTACGGAACGCTACTTGAAGGTCGGTAAAAAAGTCCACCTCCGTCATTTAAGTCCCGATTGTCAGAAGTTACTTCGAAATGCCGATAAGATTATTGATGTGAATGTCCTCGAAGATCCTACTTATAAAGTGGTTATTGATAAGGTTTAATGCTTTGGGCTTTAAGCTTTAGCTTTAGGCTCCTTTTTAAAGTCTAACATCCACTTATCCACGTTGCATATTGCCCATCAGTCCCTATTCTGAAAACAGTTTTTTAAAAACCGATGTTCTTAATCAGTTTTGTTCCAATTCAAATACACATCTGCTACTGATTGATGCACTTCCATTTGCAGCATAGCAGTAAATTCTTCATCTGTCATTTCTTCCTGATGCTCTTTTAATGCTTTCCACAAATTTCGCAATACACTTTTACCTCCGGCATTGTAAATATCTTTCGCGGCTGAATGTAGCTTGCTTTGATACCACCCGTAATTTTTTGGCCCCATCCCCAGCGTTGGATACAGGTTTTCAAAGTCTTCCAGACTGGTAAATTTATACTCGGCCGTACCGCCTTCCAATACCATATTTGGAAACGTTTCCAAAGCAGGCAAGAGTTCGGGTTGTTTTTCGGCTACGTAGGTATGCAACATAATATTTACAAATAGTTCTCCCATCCAGTAGCGGTGCATTTTGAGGCCCGCCTGCGAAGTATAGGAATGTCCCATTTCGTGCAGGGCGAGTAAATCAAAGAAAGGCATCATACTGTATGAGCCATCGGATTTTCCGTATGCAGTTTTAACCTGTGCCGCCACTGGAGGCGGTAGTTGGTCAACAGGAGGTAAAAAGCTTCGCCAAAAATCATTGTCTTCCGCTGCAATAGCTAAGCGGGTATGGTCAATATTATGTGGAAAACCATACACATCGTGCAAAGGTTTGGCAGCTACATCTTTCCAGTGCTGGGGGGCAAGGATGTAAAGCTGAACTTGGGGAGTAAACTGTATCTCTTTTTGAAAAAAGCTGCCCGCATTTTGCAAGAAAACTGCAATATCTTTTGCTCTTGCTTCATGGCCAAGGCTATAATAATACGTCTGACTGAAACCCTTTAATTCTTCAAAAGGGGAGGGTTCGAGTGTTGTTTTTGTAGTTTCCTGTGCGTAAGAACCATTGCAAAGCATAAGCAATGTCAAGGTGAGGTAAACGGTGCTTTTTATTTTGCCTTTGTTTGTTTGTGTTGTCATGATTTTTTTTAACAAAGGTATGTTGGGCACATACTGTCTGCATAGTAAAAAATCGACACCTTAAAGGCGGAGGTCTTTTTGCATTCGCAAGGGGGTGGAAAGGAGTTGCCGTTCAATAACTGAAGGATTTACCCCAGCAAAAGTTTTGAAATCTTTAATCATGTGCATCTGATCGTAATATTCCGCTTCATAAGCTATTTCCGTCCATCGAAGTTGTGGCGCAGATTCGTGCATTCTGTATGCTTTTGAAAACTTTAGAATACGGGCATACATTTTTGGATTCATCCCTATTCTTTCTTTGCATTTCCTTTCAAATTGTTTTAGGCTCAGACACGAAAGCGAAGCTATCTTCTCAATTGGCATATTGCCACTATTGTTCATCAGTATGCGCAACGCAAAATCAAAGGGTGTTATTTCCTTGAGGTTTTTTATCTGATTTAAAAGGAATTTTTCTACTATGTTTTTTCCCTCTTCTAAATTGGATATGTGCTGCAATTGTTCGTTGATGCGCTTCATTTCAGCACCAAAGAAATCGTACGCGTCAAACCCTCTATCAAAAAGTTCAAGCATAGGTATGCCCAACATACGGTACATTCCCCCGGGCAGAAAATCAACCCGGATGGCGCTTAACTGCCGGTGGACTTTTATATTTACACGAGAATATTGGGGACCTATCAAAACCGTAAGCGGCTGTTTGGAGAAATTTTCATCCTCTATTCGTCCCATCGAAATTGCATTGTTGCAGTAAAACATTAGCGACTGAAATGGAGTGGGCGGGTAAGGGGTTACCACATCCTGAATTCCTTCCGGAACCACAACATTCACGGTAGCTATGTTCAAAACATATTCCTGCAAGGCAGGGTGCGGGATGTATATGTTAACTTCCAATATAAATAGGGATTAAAGATAAAATATGTTTTGTTTAACTGTTTAATTTGTGAATGCGTTTAATGGTAAATCGTACATCGTAAATCGTATATCGTAAATCGTAAATCGTACCTCATACCCAGTAAATCCCAAATCCCTTGAAATACAATTATTCCGCAGTTATAGGGTCAATAATTGTGGTTACTTCACTCACAGAATTTGCAGGAAATCCTCCCTGCTTTGCGTGTTCCCGTACCATTTCTTCATTCGGGGCTATATAAACACAGTATATTTTATTACCAGTAACATAGCTTTGAAGCCACTGAATTTGAGGGCCCATATTGCTTAGAACCCCACAGGAAGTTTGTGAAATACCCTTCAGTTGTTCGGCAGTCAATTTTCCTGCTCCAGGAATTTCTCTTTCAATTACATATTTTGGCATATTTTTAAATTTTAAGTTGCTACTGGTAAAACTTTCAAATTTTACCATGTTTTAAAAGTCCTCTCAAATATAAATTAATTTTCTACACTCAGTACATAAATTATTAACAATGAGCATTGTATATGTGAATAGGTGAATTCGTGAATGCGTTTAATCGTACATCGTAAATCGCATCTTATAAATCATACATAACAATGCACAATGAATGTCTGGTCGAGCGCAGCGTTGCACTGAGCCTGCCGAAGTGTCGAGACCTAATAGCCCGTACCTCTTCGCTCTTCGCTTTTCACTCTTCGCTCTTCGCTTTTCGCTAATCCCTAACAATGCTTCTAAAAGTCAAATTAATCCTAGGCGAATGTATTTTCTTGGTTGGCGGCAATCGGTGCAGTCAATGGCTTTGTGTTGTGCCTTTCATTATCAAAAGGCTTCCGTGTTTCAGGTTTAGGGAAACGGTTTCCTTTGTTTCTTTATGCTTAAAAGCAAACTTGCGTTCCGCCCCAAAACTTACCGAGGCTATGGCGCCGTTTTTTTTTAGATCCTTTTCGGCATCGCTGTGCCATGCCATTCCTTCTTCACCTGTGTGATAAAGATTGAGCAGACAACTGTTGAAGGTTTCACCGCTTTTTTTCTCAATATGTTTTTTGAGTTGCAGTAATTCTGGAGTCCACAAATGTGCCTTTTTGGTGATTTTGGAATAGGTGTATTCAAACTCGCGATCACCGTACCACGCCACTTTCCGTTTGGTAATAATCTTTTTGCCAAAGATCATTGCCTCATCGTTTTTCCAGGCTATTGTATTTAGTAATATTTCATAATAAAAGTTGGCCTCTTCTTCAGAAAACACTTTTCCGAAGTAATTCACCGTCCCGTCTTTGGGCAATAGGTTTCGGTCATTATCTGTTTCAAAATGGAATAAATCTGTTTGCGCCATTAGGTTTGTGGAAGAATTTCTTCAAAAGTACTAAACCCCAATCCTAAAATCCAACCTAAAGCGGAAAAGCCTGTGAAGAAATATTTGCAGCGGGGAATACATTTTATTTGTCCGCCTTATTGATAAAACGAATAAAAATGTATCTTAGTAATTCAGTATGAAATAATTAGATTTACGATTTACGATTTACGATTTACGATTAACGATTAACGATTAACGATTGCTGATTAACGATTAACGATTAACGATTAACGATTAACGATTGCTGATTAACGATTAAACAGTTAACCGATTAAACAATTAACAATTAACAATTAACCAATTAACCAAATGACAACAATCCTTATTCTTCTCGGTATTCTCGTTGTAATTGCCCTTTTTCTAGTGATGATCTTTAACCGCTTTGTGAAAAACAAAAATGTGGTGAAGGATGCTTGGAGCAATATTGACGTTGCCTTAAAGCGCCGTTACGATTTAATTCCAAACCTTGTGGAAACCGTAAAAGGATATGCTGCCCACGAAAAGACAACTTTAGAAAGCGTTATAAACGCACGTAATGCCGCTATGGCCGTGCCTTCCGATGATATTAATGGGCAAATAAAAGCTGAAAACCACTTGCAACAAACCCTGCGAAGTATTTTCGCTTTGGGAGAAGCCTATCCAGATTTAAAGGCGAATGCCAGCTTTTTGGAACTACAGCAAAAGCTGAACGAAATAGAGGAAAACCTAGAAAGAAGTCGCCGCTATTACAACGGTACGGTGCGTGAAAACAATACCTACGGCGAAAGTATGCCGGGTGTGTTGTTTGCGGGAATGTTCAGTTACCAGCATTTCGATTATTTTGAAGCCGATGAAACCGAACGGGAAAATGTGAAGGTTAGTTTTAATTGAGTGAAAAGTGAAAAGTGAGTAGTGAATAGTGAATAGTGAATAGTGAGTAGTGAGTAGTGAGTAGTGAAAAGTGAAAAGTGAATAGTGAATATGTGAGTTTGTGAATATGTGAGTATGAATATTATACACTTAACCAATTCAACAATTAAACAATTCCACAATTAAACATTTCCACAATCCAAACCAAATCTGAAATGAGTGTCAACATCTTCATAAACACAGTTAATTCCCATCCTCAGTTCAGTAAAAAACTGTTCCTCCTCCTTTTTGGATTCCTGTTTTTTCTAAATGGTTTTGCTCAAGGTTTTGAGGTAAAAAATTGCCAAGTGGATATTTACATTAATGAAGACGGGTATTTTGATGTGGTTGAAAATTACGACCTAATCTTCACGGAATACAAACACGGAATTTACAGGAATATCCAAGTGAATTATGATTTGCTTACCGCCGAAGGACAACAGGAAAAACGCAGGATAAAGGTCAGAAATGTTGAGGTGCCAGATCACAAATTTGAGTCAGATCCAGATTTTGTACAAAAGCTGAGCGACAACCTCCAAATAAAAATAGGCGATAAGGATAAAACGATTATAGGACCCCAGCAATATCAAATAAAATACAGGGTTTACAACGCTTTTCTGTTTGAGGATTCACAGATTCTATTTTACTGGAATATTAAACCCGGCGAATGGTACGCAGCTTTCAATCAGATAAATTTCAACATCCATCTTCCCAATACTATTGAAGCAAATTTAGAAGATATTTCAGTTTATTCGGGCGATACCGGTACAACCAGTGCGAGCGATGATTTTGAAGTAAATTTAAATGATGGGGTTTTTACGGCGAACAGCGTTCCAAACTTCTTCTCCGTTCCTGGACAAAGTGTTACGGTGTTGCTTAATCTTCCCGTGGGTTCCATTAAGGAAATAAAACCATTGTGGCCCTTTTGGAGCGAATATGGGTGGACGCTTTTCCTTGCCTTGATGCTTTTGGCGTTTTATTGGGTTTGGAACAAATACGGCAAAGACGATAAAGTAGTGGCAACCACCAGCTATTTTCCGCCAAACGGCATGGATCCAGCAATGGCGGGATTTTTAGCTGACGATTCAGGCGACACCAAAGACCTTATTTCATTAATACCTTATTGGGGCTCGCGCGGCATTATCAAAATGGAGCAGTTACCAAAAGAGGGTTGGCTGGGAAGTGCTGACACTAAAATTTCCAGACTGCGCCCACTACCCGTGGATTCTCCCGATTATGAAGAAGAAATTTTCAACGGCCTTTTCGGAAATTATTACGGCACTGGCGAAAAAGACGTATTGATAAGTAGTTTGAGAAATACTTTTTACACAAAAATGGCAAGCGCACAAACAATGTTGAAGAAAAAAGCCCAGATTTACTACGACGCCCAGGCAAAAAAAATGCAGACGAAAACCATTGTAGGGGTGTTGCTTCTCGGAATTTTGTTGTTTGCAGTCTTCCTTTTCACTTGGGGACTTTGGGCTGCTTTGGCGGTAATTCCAATAGGAATTTTCCTGTTGTTTATGACTGTTCATATGGTAAAGAAAAACGCAATGGGCAACGAGGCTTTTTCTGAATTGAAAGGTTTTAAAAACTTTATAAAAGTAGCAGAGGAAAATAAGCTGAAAATGCTGTTGCAGGATAGCCCTAACTATTTTGAAACCACGATGGCCTATGCACTGGCGTTTGGTCTTTTTGATCAATGGGCGAAAAAGTTTGAAGCCCTGCACTTGCAACCTCCAAGCTGGTACACATCTTCAGCAGGGGCATTCACGATGCACAATTTCGCCAATTCGTTTTCTGGATCTATTGCTTCGGCACAGTCCACAATGGTCAGTTCGCCATCCAGTAGCAGTAGCTCCGGCGGCGGTTCGTCAGGCGGTGGTTTCGGTGGCGGCGGTGGCGGAAGCTGGTAATATTATAGAATTAAAGTATGTGATAGGGCATAACGGGTGTGAAAATACTTTTTTGAAAAGACGTTTATTTTTCAAAATATATAGTAATCAACTAAATAACCAACCGTTATGACAACCCGTAGAAAATTCATCAAGCAGGTATCTGTGGCTACCGCCGGCACTCTTTTCTTGCCAACCCCTTCCTTTGGAAACATTTTTACTCCTAAGGCAAAATCAGTAATCATCATAGGAGCTGGCTTTGCGGGCCTTGCCGCAGCCTATAAACTGAAACAACGAAACATAGACTGTATTGTACTGGAAAGTCGCCCCCGCATTGGAGGCCGCGTTTTTTCACATAAAATGGATACCGATTTGGTTGTAGAACTCGGCGGCGAATGGGTAGGCAATTCGCATACACGCATGCACGAACTCTGCGGCGAATTGAACTTAGAGCTTCAAAACAACCAGTTTGACACCCATATGATTTACAAAGGCGAATATTCCCCGGCAGGGAAATGGGATTATAGTGACAATTGGAACAACACCATGACCAAAATACTGAAGGATTACGGCAACCTTTCCCAAAACGACAAGCTAATCATGGATAAAATGGACTGGTGGCGTTATCTGGTTCAAAATGGTTGTGATGGCCGCGATCTGGACATCCGCGAACTTTTGGACAGTACCGATTTTGGGGAAAGCATCCGGCAGGTTTCTTCCTTTGCGGCTTTGGCGGAATATGCAGAAAGCAGCGAAAAGAACGAAATGGACCTAAAAATAAAGGGTGGAAATGGGATGCTTGCCGAACGCCTTTCTGAAAAAATAGGAATGGATAAGATTCTCCTAAAACACACAGTGAGCAAAATTGTGCAGGATGAAAAAGTAAAGGTTTATTGCGACAACGGAAAGTTCTTTGAAGCCGATAAACTTATTTGCACCATCCCCACTTTCGCGATGAACAAAATAGAATGGCAGCCCGGCCTGCCCACAGAAAAGGTGAATGCTATCAACGAACTGCAATACGCCCGCATCAATAAACACGCGATGCTCTTTAACGATCGATTTTGGAAGGATGAAAGTTTTGATATGATTACGGACCAGAGCCCCCATTACTTTTACCACGCCACCAAAAATCAAAAGTCAGATAAAGGCGTGCTAATTTCATATAGCATAGGCGAAAAGGCTGCTGTAATCGCCAACCAAAGCGACGCTTGGAACGCCAAGATGATAGCTGAAACGTTAAACCCCCATTTTGGAAATATTGGCAGTAAGCTCAGCAATCAAGTGAATTATTATTGGGGCACGGACAATTATTCCAAAGGAGCTTATGCTATGTACGGCAAAGACCAATGGTTCCGGGTGCGGCCCATTTTACAGGAATCTTTTCTGAATACGCACTTCGCCGGAGAACACTTGGCGGATTGGCAAGGGTTTATGGAAGGCGCTATCAACACGGGCGAAGAGGCGGCGGAGATGGTTTAGCCATGCGACAAATTTGTAAGATTTTGCTGAGAGGAGGCCTTTGTGACTTCAGCCTTTTAATTTCTTGATTTGTTTATCAAAATCGGAATCTATTTTTTGTGTTTTATTGAACTCGTCATATTCTTTTTCTGCTTTCGCGTCTGCGAGTTCTTTACTGATTTTGCCCGCATTGTCAAGAACTTTATATTCATTGAATGACAGGAATTTGCTCACGCTTTGGGCCAATTGGTTCATCGTGAAAGTGGTTCTTCGTTCTATCAAGTTTTCTATATAATCGAAATAGCCTGAAACGGTCCTTTCCAATTGTTTTATTTCCGTTTCTTCCAAGTAGTTTTTGGCAATCATTGTGTCGGATTTTAAAATCCTTCCTTTGGGGGAATTCTTCCAGCTTGTTAGTCCCATATTTTCTTTTTTGCCATCAGCTTTTAAATATATAATTTCAGCAGCCGTTTTTCCCGTAATGGCAAAATGGAACTTGTTTTGGACTGTCGCAAAAAATTTCCTTTTCACTTCTGAATTCGTGTCATAATCGATACTACATTCCTGAAAAATATCTGTTATTTGTTGGTAAATCCTGCGTTCGCTTGTACGGATGGAGCGGATTCTTTCCAGTAACTCCTTAAAATAATCCTTTCCAAAATATTGCCCATTTTTTAGGCGTTCATCATCCATCGCAAACCCTTTGATGATGTATTCCCGTAGCGTTTGTGTGGCCCAAATCCTAAACTGCGTGGCTTTGGAGCTGTTCACACGATAGCCCACGGAAATTATTGCATCGAGATTATAAAATTTGGTTTTGTATTTTTTGCCATCACTGGCAGTATGTTCCAAAATGGAACTAACTGAATTTTCTTCCAGTTCTCCGCTTTCAAAAATATTTTTTAAATGTTTGGTAATAGCGGGACGTTGCACATCAAACAATTGGCCTATTTTTTCTTGTGTAAGCCAAACAGTTTCATTTCGGAAATAGATTTCAATCTTTATGGCTCCATCCGGCGCGGTATAAAGCAAAAACTCTGAGAGTTCATCACTGGGTTTTAGAGGAAGCTGTTTTGTCATTTTGCTAGATTTCAATTCTTTGATTAGCTTTTTTTTACTTTGAAGTGGAAGTAAATCAAATCCTGTTGCAAGGTAGGATTATATTTTTTTTACTGCGATAACTAATTTTTAATTCAATATACACTTGTTCGTTTGTGGTGGACAGGACATTGTGGCGGTGGGACTCCCACAATGAGTGATGTTATCCAATCTATCCAATTTCTTTTTTGAAATTGGTGGCCTAATTGAGGTATGCGGTCAGGATCATTGAGGAGGTTTTTTTTATTTGCGCAGAACGCGAAATGAAATGTATAAATTTAGAAGTTTAATTTAAAGCGATTTTTTCAATATACGAAATTTAGCAATAAACAAGCTTATCCTGCAAGTACAATCAGGTCAAAAAAGAGAAGCCGGGTTTCCAGTTCCTGATCCTCGGCTAGTCCCGTGAATTCCCTTTTTTGTTCTTCCGAACTGAACAGCTCCACAAATCCATTGCTATTGTAATATCGCAAAGGTTTAAAAGCATTATAGGCGTCTACTACAATAAACCGGCACCCTGTTTTGTTGGCACGGTCCACAAACCAGGATTTGATAAAATTCATTAGTTGATCACCAATTCTCAATACTTCCCCTTCAAGATTCCTAAAATCCTTATGAACTCCCAAACGACCAATTAAAACTGCGGGATAACTTCGCATTTGTTTTGGCCTTGGAATATCCTTGATGACTTTTTTCTTTCTTGCATTTGGGAGATTAAGGGTTTTAATACTGTCATTGGAAACGGTAAATGCGCAAACAATGATTTCGGGATTATCGTCCAAGGTAAAGCAATAGCTTTTCCCTAAAAGTTCGGATGAATAATCAATGGCATTGTTCTTAAAGAAATCATTTAAATCTTGATTGTCACAATCAAAAGGCTGGCAGGAATCAATAATATCTTGATTATATATGCGTAGTGTACACTTTTCAAGTAGAAACCCCAAAGTGCGCTAGATTTTTGCTTTGGCCAAAATTTTGACAGCAATGGAGGTTTGTTTGGAGAAATTAACGGAAGATCTCTTGGCAATGTTTTCTGCTATTTTCAGTGTAAAAGAAGCAGCGGCTTTATCTTTAAGAACCGGGATCGATTTGATAGCTATTGCCATAATGAATTAGTTTTAAGGTACAAATTTATGGATTTTTTGGTTAACATCAATTTTTGTTTTTTTTGGAAAATGAAAAACCTTTATTACTGAATGAAATAGAACCTTTAAACCAGTGCGGTGGCGGCACAACCCTAAAATGTGATTCCAGCCAATCCAACCAATTTTTTTTTGAAAAAGGTGGTGTGGAGGAGGTAGGTGGATTATTAATTAGAGTTTTTTGGTTTGCGCAGAATAAGAAATGGAATGCACGCGTTAATCTTTTCTAAAGTTAGGAACTTTGGAAAAGTTAAATCGGTTTGTTCTAAGGGGAAAGAATATAAAATTTAAATTTTCTTCATCCTCAATAATTCACATAAACCCACCCAATAAAAGCATCGGGATATTTCGAATCGTTCAAAACCAATACATAATAATAGGTGCCAACCGGCACAGTGTTTCCAGTGAATAGCAGACCTTTTGTAGCTACCCCATCCCAAAAACCATCGGCATTGCGGGCGGTGTGGATTAAGTTGCCATCGCGGGAGTAGATATTCAGCTCAAAGTTTTCGTAAATGTTTAGCAGGTTGCTTATTTCAAAAGTATCGTTGATGCCATCTCCATTTGGGGAAAATCCTTGGGGAATAAAAGGCGCGCAGTTTTCGGTAGTCAACACAAAGGAGGCTGTAGCAAAGCAGATATCATTTTCCAACCGCACATAAATTGTCTGTGGGTCTGATTCATTTTGATATTCCGAAGGATTGCTTATTGGATTGGTGTTTTCGAAAGCGTCTTCCAAAGTTGTGAAATACTGAACCACATCATCAATTCCTGTTCTAATCAATTCATCCTGCACTGTTAAATCGAAAATAGCCGTGTCAAAACCTTTGTCGCATTCAATCAAATTTGGCAAATTTGGAATGGGAGGGATGCTTTCAAAAGAAATTGTTTGTGTAAATGTATTATTGTCTTCCCGCAATTCTTCCACTGTGCCATTCCCGTTGCCATCATCATCCACCACGGCGGTGATTGTAAATGTGTCGGGTAAACTATCAGGCAAAAGCAATTCAATTTCGCCATCTTCACTACCGCCTATGGGAATACTTTGTTGCGTTCGTGAAAGCTCAAGCAAAACCCCATCGGTATAAAAAGCTAGGGAGGTATTTGGGGGCAAAGCAGCCGTGGCTTCCAAATTATAAACCGTAAAGGGTAGCAACAAAGCGCGATCCCGGCAAGCAGAAATTTCTGGTAATTCTATAGACGCATCTGGCAAAGGGCAGGGGAGCACTTCCACCGTAAAACTGTCTATAAGAAAACAATTGGGGTTTGAAACACGGATGAAAATGGTCTGTGGATTTTCCGTATTCTGAAAGGTTTCGGGGTCGGGAATTGGATTAACATTGTTCTCCGCATCGTCTTCCGAAAAGTGAAAGCTCAATGTATAAATTGGGTCAATTTGGGAAGTAGCTTCGGTTAAATCGAAAAATTCCTCCCCTACAACATCGCAGGTTTCAAGATTCACCAAACCCGTTATCACAGGGTTTACGAGCAGATGGAAAGGAGTTTCGTCTTCGTTATTTTCTTCATTAGATTCCTTTACAATTCCGGTGCCGTTACCCGTATCGTCCACTACGGCTTTCAGAATAAAATCGGCATCAACACTACTGGGAACATTAAAACTAATGCTTCCGGATTCCTGTCCGTCAATGGGAATTTCGGCAATGGTTGCACTTTGCGCTATCAAAGTCTCGTCCGCATAAAAAGCGATAGGCGTTCCCGCAGGTAAAACATCGGTGCTGTTCAGGTTGTAAACTGTGTAATCTATGGTAAGCTCCCGGTTGCCACATGCTGTGCCGCCAATTATAGTGTCCATGGAAATGGTAGCATCGGGCAGTTCGGTATTTAGGACGGTAATAATGTTGTTCACCATCACAAAATCCTGACTGCTGGTAATTTGGATTTGTGCGGAAGTATCTCCCGGATTTATATAATTCGAAATAGGATACACATCAATGTCCATATTGTAAAGAACATCACTTCCCGTAAAACTATTGGTGCCGTTAAAAGCATTGTCAGGAGGGTTTAGTGGGGGATTGCTAAGAATGTTGCCGTTTATGCGAAGAGTTTCATTAACCGCTATCCCGTTGTCGCCTTCCCACGCCAGGAAACCAATTTTAGCGCCAACGGTATCAAGCACCAAAAGATTGTTTAGGGTAATGTTTAAATTTTGGGTTGTACGGGAAACGCTTTCCAGGCCATCAAATACATTCACTTGGTTGAGGGGAAGCAAAGCATCTTCATAAACAACCGTAACCGCCCATCCGCCAAAGTTGGTGCCAGAGCCCGGCGGACTGCAATAAGCGGGGATTACTTGGGTAAGGTCCAGATCGGCGAGGGTGTAATTGCCGTTGCCGGTGGTTTGTATTTGTTCGGTAACATTGGCAAATGCGGAAAAATAGATATAATCAGTACCGTTATTATTGTAAATTTCTGTGAAAGTACGTTCGGCACTTATGGGAACTTGGTTAAAAGTTATATTGAAATCGCCCGGGCCAGAGCCCGCCCAATACAGATATGCGGCAACCACTTCCTGATTGGGTTGCAGTTGAAAATTTGCACTACTGCTGGTAAGAATGAAACAGTCTCCCCCTTGGCCATTTTCTTCCACATTTAGGGTATTCCCAAAAGCAGTGTAATCAAAATGCCCATTAAACTGTTGGTACAGTGCAATTTCCTGGGCAAAACCCACAGAGGAAAGTAAGGAAAAAAGTATAAAAAGATAAGGCTTCAATGAAAACATAGCGGTTGATTGCCTGCTAAATATAGGCAAAAAACAATTAAGACTTTTTCTTTTTTAAAGATCTCTTTTTTTTAGAATGGCGTAGGACCAGTATACGAAAAGAGCTGTCCAGACTAGTACAATTATAATATTGACTATGGTAACATCGTAATCCTTAGTATAATTTTCACCCAACTGATTTGCCATTGATCTTATCAATCCTAATCTAGAACCTGGTTCCTTTATAAGATTTGCCATAGCTTCCAATGGAAAGAAATCATCTACCTTTTCGGCAATCTCTGTACCGCGGAAAAAGATAAACTTGAGAATCAAAAAGAGAAAACCTTCAAATAAATACCAAATAAATAAGAAGCCTAAAGCAAAAGCAGAACGCTTAACCCAAACACTTAAAAATAAACAAAATGAAAAAAAGGCAACCAATTTCACGAAATAGGCCAATAAATACTCTAAATCACTGAAAATAATAGACGGTTCTGTATAATCTGAAAAAATTCGGCCCAATACTAACGTAACTATAAATACCAAAATCGTAGAAATGATAGAAAACATAAGAATGGTCATGAATTTCGAAGCAATGAACTCCTTTTTACTCAGCCCATCAATAAGGTTTTGTTTGAGTGTTCTATAACTGTATTCATTTGAAACAAGTGAAACAATAACAATAGCAAGAAGAATTTTTAATGTTGCTGCAACATAGGTATTAAAGTGCCAAATAAATGGAAAATTAAATATTCCCAAATCTGCAAATTTAAAGTTGGCTTGTCCAAAAGGTATTTCTATGGACGCAATTAAAGAAATTGACAATATCAACAAAAAGTATATTACTGATATAACTTTTACTGCGCGACTATGCTTTAGTTTGAATAGTTCTATATTTAACAATCGTAGCATTGCGGTTAGTTTGGTTAGTTTTGTTTGGTGAGTTGTAAAAATTGTTCTTCAAGGCTTTCCTTGCGTTTCACGAGGTGTGAAAGGGTGATTCCTTTTTCAAAAAGTAGTTTGTTCACTTCCGTTGCGTCCATCGGGTTGTTGAGGTAAGCCACTATAAAATCGCCTTCGCGTTTAACGGTGCCAAAGGCGGGATTTCCTTCCAAAGCATTTTGAAGCCCTTCCATATTGTTGCTCTGCATCGTCAAGAACCCGTGGCTGGCATTCATCCCGTCCACGCTACCGGAATAGAGGCTTACCCCTTTCCTTAAAATAACCACATGCGAGCATACTTTTTCAACCTCGTCCAAAAGGTGGGAAGCCAGCAAAATAGTAGTTCCCTGTGAAGCAATTGTTTTTATGATTTCGCGAATCTGGTGTATTCCCTGTGGGTCCAATCCGTTAGTTGGTTCATCGAGGATTAGGATTTCAGGGTCGTTCAGCAGGGCTGAAGCGATTGCCAACCGCTGTTTCATTCCCAGGGAAAAAGTGCTAAACTTACTGTCTTTTCTATCAATCAGCCCTACGAGCTGCAATTTTTCATCAATCTTTTCCTCCGAAACCTCCTTTATTTTACAAACCAGCTGCAGGTTTTGAAACGCCGACATATAAGGGTAAAAGTTAGGGCGTTCAATAATGGCGCCCACCTTCTTTAAAGCGTTGTGCGTGGTGATGTTGCCATCAAACCATTTAAAGTCGCCAGAAGTTTTGTTAACCACGTTCAGCACAATGCCCAAGGTTGTACTTTTGCCGCTACCATTGGGCCCAAGAATACCGTAAACGTTGCCTTTTTCAATAGAAAACGAAAGATTATCCACGGCGGTTAAAGTCCCAAATTTCTTGGTAAGATGATTAATAGTGAGAATATTTTCCACAGAATTGTTTTTTGGAATATTGTTTTTTGTTTGACGAATGGTTTTGGGTTTTGTTACATATTTGCTTTAAGTGATGAGCGATAAGCGAAGAGCGAAGAGCGAAGAGAAGAAAGACAAAAGGACAAAAGGACAAAAAGACAAAAATGAATTAGTAATGAATAATGAATAATTAGTAATGAATAATTAATAATGTCAGTGGTCAGTGGTCTGTAGTTAGTAGTTAGTAGGAGGTATGCGAAGAACGAAAAGTCAAGAACCAAGAACCAAGAGCCAAGAGCCAAGAGCCAATAACCAAGAGCCAAGAGCCAAAGGCCAAGAGCCAAGAATAGAGAAAAATAAACAATTCGTGTATTCGTGGTGAAAACCATAAACTTGAAACCGACAGCTAAGAACAGACCAAGAAGCATATTAAAATAAAAATCAACACATTTGTTCATAATTAATGATTGTTCACGAATAATGAACAATAAAAATAGTGAATAGAAAATTAGTTAAATTGAACGAAGTAGACTGCTTCCCTTTATTAGAATACACGAATGGTATTACAAACGACAAAAAACAGCCACGTTTTATATAAACGCGCCCTGCTAATCTTTCCTTCAAAATCTCACTGGGTGCGAAGTTTATTCTCACTAAAAACATTATATTTGCGTAACACTACACATTGTGTAGTAAATAGCAAACAAAAATATTAATTGAATCACGTCACAACTTCATACAACTATCTAAAAGAATTTCTAGACACAATAAGAGCTAGGGGTAGGTATGCCAACTTGAAACCTGACCCGGGCGAAGCGAACTGGCGAAGCAAACCAGAAACTTTAGGGGTTTAGGTGGTTTAGGGGTTTAGGAGTCGATTAGTTTAGAAGTAAGAAACCCACAACTGACAACCGACAACCCACAACCAACAACCAACAACCGACAATCCCTTAACAACCTAGAAAAATGTATCAATTAGCAATATGCCAGTCTTAAATTAGCATTTAATCCCAAAATGCCCCTTGCATCAATTCCTGTTCAGTTTTTGAAATTCCTAATTCGTTTGCAATGATTTTCCATTTCCCTACACTTTCTAAAACTTGATGGATTATAGTATCCATTTGATTTTTATTTAACCTAAAATGCGCTCCTACACTCTTAGCCAGATCGAGATCCAAAAAATTGTTGTCCATATCAATATTTAGGGCCAATCCATTTTTTTCAGTAGATGGATTGAGGTCAAAGGCAGGGGAAAGAATCCAACTTTTGTCTGTAAGGATAAACCCATGATTTCTAAGATGATCGTCCGTATTGGAAATGGCGATGTTGAAAACAATCCTTCTCCAAAGTTGGTGCAGATTTTTTTCAATATTGGCGCCATAGGTTTGGATAAATTCTGCAATCTCCAAGTAGCTCGCGGGCTTATTCCGTATTGTATCTTCAGTGTTGGTTGTCATTGTCATGGCAGAAGCAAAATGAATACGTTCTCCATTTTCCCGATCAAAACGTTTTGTGAAAAATGTATTGTATTTCCCTGCTATTTTTTCCAATCGGCATGGTGCCATATCAATTGCTGCCCCCACGGCCAATTTATGGGCAAGATATTCCCAAGCTGCTTTATCAACAGTATCATTTTTAGATGGAAATTTGGCAATCCACAATTCTTTATTTTCGTCCAGAAGATTTGCCTTGGGTCTGGCTCCACCCAAAGATGATCCCGGAGCCATGAGAATCGCCAACCATTTTTTAGTCTCATCGTTATCCGTATCATTTTCCAGACCCTGGGCTGCGAGTTGTAACTCCCGAATTGATGACCATGGCGGGGTAGGATTTTCGTTGTTATTATCCAGGAATGGGCCATCGGGTTCTGTTTTAAACCGCAAGGCTCCCATTCTGCTTTCATCATATACTCCCAATAAATAATTTATATCATATAATGTACGCGGTTTTTGATTTAGTTCCTTGGCTTGTTGGGCAGCTCGTCTTTGCATTAGGGTGCGCCCCCAAGTATCGGGCATACTGTCTAAAAATATACCAAAGTTTTCTTTATTGTTTGGAAATTGTGGTCCAGAAAAAAATTGGATTTCTGGATCCAATAATAGTTGTTGTTTGGTATTTATCCAGTCCTTATTGTATTCAAAGCTAAAGGCTTTTTTTCCTTTTGCAAAGTGGGCTGATAGTTGGCCAATTAGCTTGGGATCATTCATCCCTTTCCAGTGGGCGTAAACGTATATATCAAATTTATTTTGTGCCATATTTTTACTTTAATAGTTCCAAGTCCTGTAATTTTCTCCCAAAACTGTCATCGGCGCCTAATTTTAAAATGTCGTTTTGTAAGCCCAGAACTCTTAACACATTAAAATAGGCTCCCATTGCAACGCTAGCGTCCCCCTTTTCAATAAGATATAAGGTAGAACGTGCTATATCAGCACGTTCCGAAACCTGAATGGTAGTAAGTTTACGGCGCTTACGTGCTAGTTTAATATTTTCTCCCATCTGTCCTAATAGTTGAGAAAATTTTGGAAGAATGATTTGTTTTCTTTTCTCCATAATTAAAAATGATTGTTATTCCATACAAATATACTAAAAACGTATGAAATAGCAATCATATTATAATGATTAAACTATTAATGAATAATGAATAAAGAATAAAGAATAAAGAATAAAGAATAAAGAATAAAGAATAAAGAATAAAGAATATTTAAACTTGGATCTTGGAACTTGGAACTTGGAATAAGAGAGTGAGTGTCCAGTGGTCAGTCGTCAGTCGTCAGTGATCAGTCTTCCTTTGAAAACAGACCTGAGCGAAGCGAACTGGCGCAACAAAATTTAAACTTTAGTAGGTTTATAGGTTTAGGAGTCGATTAGTTTAGAAGTAAAAGTTTGAAACTAAAAAAAACCCTCCAAAAATTTGAAGGGTTTTTCTCTACAACAAATTAATTTTTACCAACGCCTTTCCAGCTTCTTACTCACCCATTTCAGCAATACGGTTACTACAAAACTTATCACAGTGCCAAAGGTGGCCATACATAGCGTAACAAATATATCTTCGATTGGTAAATTGGGCAGTAGCCCAAACACCATCCCTCCAAAAATACTGATGCGATAATTGTCCATCTCTTTTAGATTTAGCGGTTCAGATTTAGAAGCGGGTTTCCTATTGGGATAACCCTACCTTGCATACTTGGGGTATCATCGTCCCCATTTTCATTGCGGTCGTTTATAACCGTCTGGCTAATAACAGAGGCCACGGTCCCCGCTACAATTAGATATCCCGCAACCGTGGTGAAAATAGCAGGCATTATTGTATGCAAAGTAATTACAGTGCCCCCAATAGCCGTAAGCCCAATCCCAATGTTCCGCAACCTTTTGAAAAACTTGGGTGTTGGTCTATTCAATCGTTCAAATAAATTCATAACCTATAATTTTGATTTATACTAGTTTGTTAGTGGCTAGTGGCTAGTGGCTAGTGATCAGTTGTCAGAGATGAGTCCTCCGTAACCTGCCATCATGCACCGGCCACCAATTTTTCCACTTCATTCTTCCCACTTCAAACTTACCACTTCGTACTTCCCACTTCGTACTTCGTACTTCAAACTTCCACCTTCCTCTTCATCTCATCTTCCCGAAAACTCCGAGCTAACGTTTAAAAACACCGCCTCCCCAGGTTCCCGAAAGGCTTCAATACGCAGTACTAAAAGGTCAAGAGCTTTTCTTGAGCCCAATCCTTTACCGATACCTGTAAGTTGTAAAACCGGAGCAATGCATCCGCATAGTTCACTCGTGGCATCATTGGCAGGATGCATTAAAATCCCACTTTGGTTTGGCACCCCTTTTACCAATAAATGATGTTTAAACTGTAGTGAATAAAAAGGCTCCAGCTCATAAATGCCATCAGGAATACAGGAAATGTTGCGTTTATTTGCGCGCCAAGGTAGCTCGATGCTAAAACATAATAATTGGTTTTTATGAAATAGCGAACCATTAGTCCCTGCCCTGTAATGTGTTCTATGTAGAAAGAAATCCATTGCTCCGGCTTTTTAGGTTAAACTTGATCTATGCCAACAACGCCAAGGGCATTGAACGATCCATTTCGCAATGAATACATTTCGCCGTTCACTTCTTGAAAGAAGCTTACACCAATCACTTGAATTACCGGCAAGGTTCCACCACCAGTAATCGACGGACTAAGAGTTAGGGCTGCTTGAGGTGTCTGATCCCATGGAATGATAGGGGATAGGGCATGGTTTTCCTCAAACTTTCTGCCCACAAAATCAAGTCCACAAACCCCTGCTACCAATTGAATGTGGGTAGTACCCCGTGGGGCATCAATGGTTTCGTTTGGAACAAAGGCATCAATTGCCACATCAAATACACCCGTCGCCCTCACAAATGTTGGGGTATAACCACTAAAGAACACCGTGTTCAACTTCCCTTTTTCATTGAAGTCAAACTCATTCAACAAGCTCATATTGCCATCCTGCACTGTGCGTTTACCGCGGTCATTGAGAGGATCACTTTTAACAATGCTCATCAAAATCTTCACTAATCTTGAGGTTAGACGGTAGTCACTTGCCTGCCGTAATAAAATACGTTCCGCCTTTCTGATAAGTTGGCCTCCCTTCCCGGCAGTTCCAAACTCCATCCCATTCTCTCGCGTACGTTTAAATGCGGGGTCATTTAATATGCGGCTCTTTTCAATCCCGCCCTTCTCACGGGCCAAATACCCGTCTTTGGTTTTATAAAAGGTATAATCTCCAATGGTACCTTTTAGCTTCACAATTCCTTTTTGCTTTGCCATAATAATAAATTTTAAAGTTAAACATACCCCAAACCTACTACCTAAATGCACCCATTCAAGACCTCAAAACATAGATTACATCTTCTTGCATAATTTTGCATAGAACCGCACAGTATTTCATATTCCTGCATATAAAGAGGGATTAGGGATTAGGGATGTGGAAAGAGGAAAGATGAGTGGTCATGGTCAGTAGTCAGTAGTCAGTGGGCAGTGGTCAGTTCATTTTAAACAATAACTCAATAACTCAATAACTCAATAACCAAGAGTAAAGAGCGACGAGGTACGAACGACGAAACACGAGCGACGAATCGGGGGAGTATGCTATAAACAATTCGTGTATTCGTGGTGAAATACCTACAAACCATCTACCATCAACCCACAAGCCAAAACTGAGAACCATGAGAGACGAGCGACGAATCAAGAGAAAAGAGAAAAGAAAAACAATTCGCGTATTCGTGGTGAAATCAACACATTTGTTCATAATTAATGATTGTTCACGAATAATGAACAATAAAAAATTGTGTACATAAAATTTGTTAAAATGAACGAAGTAGACTGCTTCCCTTTATTATAATGGTCAACCTGATTTTGAAAAAATATTGGCGAGAATAAAAAGTTTTATTTCTACATTATATGAGCTAATTAATGTGCTTTTTACTAAACAGAATGGCTATCTGTTTCATTTTGAGAAAGCCCAAAAACAAAACCGCTTAAAACTACTTTTATATATTGGGTTTTTATAAAATTATGGGGTGGCTCATCGGTTACCGGTTCTGTGTGTTCGAGATTTTTTATTTCTTTAAATTATCTAAAATTTGAATCAACTTGTAAACACTAGAACTTGGATTCTCAAATTCTCTTAATGCAATTGCTCTTTTAACTGCATCGCCTTTTTTAGAAATAAGTTTTATTTTCAATTTTTGATCGATTGCACCTTTTTTGTATGTTTTATTTCTGTTTTCCAATTCTCTATAACAATTTGCATTATTGGTGTTTGCTGTTTGATTTTTATAGTGTAATAAAAACCAAAATTCTATGCATGGATTAGAGACCAGTAATTCGCAGTTATCAATTTTAGAAAGTCTTGCAATCATAGTTGGTACATCTAAATCATAAACTAAAAAGTTTAAATCTTTCTCGTGCGTTGGTTTATCTTTTTTATAGTTGTCTATGTATGCTTTTGTTATATTATTTCCACCAATTCTTGTATGAATATGTATAGAGGGAAGTCTATATAAAGATTTTAATAAATTGATATAAGCTTCTTCTGTTTCTCCTTCACAGAAAATAAATAAAGTTGGGTTTATCTTTTTACCTTTTGATTCTTTTCTCTTTCGTGCCATTTAATCATGTATAAGAGAATGTAGATTCTCAATTGAATTATCTACAATTGGAATAGAATCAAACCTACCTTGTAAATATGCTTTTTCCAAATCCATTGTGTCTCTAAAGTCACTATAATCATAGAGAGAATATAAATCAGAACCACCATCTTCTTTTTTGTTTACAAACCAGATTTGGTCTTTTCTGAATTTATTTAAATCCAACAGATTTGTATTGTGTGTTGAAAAAATTAATTGAGCTTTTGAACTTGCATTGAAAATTTCAATTATGTAATCAACTATTTTGGGATGTAAACTATCTTCAATTTCGTCCACAAGCAAGGTTTTATTATTCTTTACAATATCTATAATTGTAAGCATCATAAGGAAAAGCTTTTGGGTGCCCATTGATTCCTCGCTAAAATCAAAAGATGTATTAGGGGAGAATTTGTGATATGTTTTCAACTCAACTTTTTCAAGTTCATCATCTACAAAGAAGGCTTCTTCAGTATCTAGATTTGCTTTTAAACTTCTTCCTTTCTCTTTTTTAAAATTAACTTTAAAATCAACAATATCACTATCGGCAAATTGTAGAGCTGTTAATAATTGATTTTTATATACACTAATTAATGCTTCAAGATTGCTTTTCCCATAATTTGAATGATGTAGAATAAAGTCTCTATGAAAAAAATTGAATATTTCTTTTGGTATCTCTCTATCCATTTGGCTAGCTCTGGAGATATATAGAGTTTTGTTTGAGGTGTTTTCAGCGACATCAAAAGGTCTCCTAATGACAGAAGTTCCAAATGAATATTTTTCTCTTTTAGTTTTTCCAGCCATCTCATTTCTTACAAAAACTTTAGTTTTTCTACCATTAGGATAGTAGTACAATTTTTCTGTTAAGATTTGAGTGCGATTTAATGAAAATGAATATTTATATTCAATGTCTTTTATAACAAACCTAATATAGTAATATGATGGTTTACTAGAATACCCTTTAAACTTAAATGGCTTAAAATTAAATATGGTGTTCTCGTTATGTTTATGAGATTCATAAACCATAGCATTACAAAATCTAATTGTCTTAATAATATTAGATTTTCCAGAAGCATTAGCTCCGTATAATGCGAGTGTTTTTAAAACTTCAATATCATCATACTTAAATACATTGTCTGATAAGGACTTTGATTTTGCAGTATTAATATTTCCAGCCCTTAAGTCTAAAATTACTTCGTCACTAATTGAAAAGAAATTACTTAATCGGATCTCTAAAACCATTTTATTCCTTTTATTTGTAAAATTATTACAAATATAGACTTTAAAATTGATTTTTAAGTAAATGAATACGACTTTATGATATTGGATGCATCACAGATGAATTACAGATGCCTTCTAGGTATATACAGAATTTCCAATATTTTTTTCCAAAATACGATATTTATAGAAGTCTCCATTTCGAAAAACCACCGTTGCTAATTGTTCATTGAAAAAACCCACCTATTACGGAAAACATAGGAGTGGGCCTTTAATTGGGGAGAATTCCAAATATAATAAATTTCACTTTCTTTAGAGCCACGCAAAAGGCATTACAAATGCAACAATAAATAACCGCGCTTTTCAAAAGCGCGCCAGGGGGGGGCGAAAATCCAAGAAGTAAAAGTAGATTCTAAGGACTCCATATTTGATCAGTTCTTTGCGACGGGATTATATTTTGACACAGTTCGTCATTTAAAAAATTGCATCAAATCTTTAATCTTTGTAGGATTTATAGGATTTGCTCTAAAACTAGGGTTGTCAACATTTTTTAAAACTGATATATTTTATTTTAATACCTTTTCTATTATCGTAGTATTCTTAACTACATATCGTTGTTTACTTATTCTTGGTGCTGTCTTAAATTTACAAAAAGAGTCATTCAGTAAATTTAAACAGTAAATATGCCGGTGGTACCGACCGCGATTTGAGTTTTGTGAAATCCTGAGGATTTTCCAAAGGCAGTATTTATTTTTTTAATTCCTCTATCTTATTTTTAGCTTCAATAAAATTTGTTTCGATTTTCTCTAAGTCATTAATAAATAAGGTTTTGTCAGAACCATATTTTTCTAATTTCATATACCAAGTGGCCTTCCCTTTTGATACATAATAGCCTAATTGAAATCCATCCTCCGTTATAAATTTATTCTCTAAGTAATCTGGATTCTTACTTAAATCACTCTCAACTTCTGATTTTAAACTATTAAACGCTTTAATTACTTCTAATAAGTCAGAATATTCAATTGATGCAGTTGTTGTTCCATATTTGTCTGGCTTTTCAATTTGATAAAAAAATTGTTCGCTACCTCCACTGTTCACTTTTCTAACCCGTGTTTCTGCAACGGTATGGGTGGATTTTAAATTGCTCAAATTATTATCAGTAAATTTCGTTATTACACCTGTTTTTGATGCAAAAGTTTCCATTTTAGTTTTTTCAGTTTCAGACTCGGTTTTTATGTCTTGTGAGAAACCATAAGTTGTTAATAATAATGTAATAATAGTTATCGTTTTTTTCATTTTAAGAGGTTGTTAAATTAATTTCATTTTTTATTCAAATTACTGCCAATATGCGAATAAACAACATTGTTGTTTTTATTCCCACTATATAATTGGGCTACTCTTTAATATATTTCCAAATGTAACAAAAACAAAACCCCACTAATTACGGGAAACCGTAAAGGGGGCTTATTTAACCGGGGAGAATACCAAATATAAAGTTTTTTGTTAAATAGAATCGCTATCTATTTCATTTTTAGTAGATACCCAAAAAACAAAGCCGCTCAAAGCGGCTTATATTAAAAGGTTTTTAAAAATTAGGGGGTTGTGCAATGGTTACCATTGTTACCTCCAGTGCTTCCTTGCTTTTAGCTATTTTAATTTTGATTTCATTTTCTTTGTTAAATAATAACCTCCTGTATGCGCTGCCTCTCCTCTAAACTCTATTAGACCACCATCCTTTAGTTGCTTGATATATCTTTCCATACTACTATCAGGTAAACCCGTAGCTTCTTTGTAAGCAGGAACTCTCTTCCCTTCATTAACTGAAATAGCGGCTAATAGAATTGCTAGTTTCTCTTTAACTCCTTTAGTCCCTCCTTCAATAGCTCCTTCAATAGCTCCTTCAATAGCTCCCTCATTTGCTCCTTCAGTAGTTCCTTTACTTGCTCCTTTAGTAGAACCTTCAATAGCACCACCAAGTTTAACATCACTAAAGAAAGTTAACTTAACAGTATGATCTCCTATTTCCCATATAGGTGCTTTTATACCAGCTTGTTTACAAGCATCTATAATCTTTAATGTCCCTCTACCTATCTTTTCAATATAACCTCTTAGAAAAACAATATGGGCTATATCAGGATTATATGGCATTGACAAATGGTTCTTCTTTAATTCGCTTTGTTTAAAAGGAGATTTACCACTATTTGTAATTTCTAGTTTGTCATTATAAATAATAATTGATAAAGAACTTGAAACTAAACCATATTCTCTATGTACTAAAGCATTCATAACACCTTCACGTAAGGCCGCCATCGGAAAAACATAATCATCTGTTCGTTTCCAATTGTTGTTTTCAAATTTTCGGCTAAACGATAAATGCTTTTCAAAGAAATTTTGAATGGCTTCAATGTTCTTGAATAAATTGCCTTCTAGTAGTTGGTCATCTTTAAAAACATCTCCTGTTTTTCCGTTGCTTAGAAAGGCAACACGAACTCTTGCTTGTGGTATAAACCGTGACGGTTTTTTTGCAAACAGAACTACAGCTGCATTAGTAAAATTTCCGTTTTGGAAAAGTCCATAATACGAAAGAAATTCAAGTGGTTCTTTTTTTATGTCTTTCATTTTATTGTCAGACAATGCCGCGTCCATTGTTTTTTGTATTTCTTCTAAATCCAAATCTTCCAACTCTACACCTAAGGTTGCTTGCCGTTCCCACTGAATTTCAGTTTCCTGCCTTTTATGAATAAGCTCAGAAATTTCTTTAGATGATGCTTGAATAGTTCTATCATTTCTGCGATAATAAATACTACCGTTAAAAATGTAAGGTTGTTTTGAACCCTCCCAAACTTTGATAAGCAATAATTGCTTGTCACCATAATTTTCAACCGAAACCATTACAGGTGCTTCGGGCACTAATTCTTTAATCAAGTATTGTTCAATTTCAAACTGCCATTTATCTACATTTTTAATTCCCTTAATTTCTTTATTGTCAGCAATGCCAATGAGTAACTGACCGCCTTCGTTATTTAAAAAACCACAAATAGTTTTTCCAATAGCATCTTTACGAACAACTTCCTTAAACTCAAGCTGTCCGCTTTCGCCCTGTTTTATCAGGTCTTTTATGAGTTGTTCTGTTTTCATTGTGATGGATTGTTTAAATTCGCTAATTCACTTTCTACACGCTTAATATCACGGAATAAAGTTTCAACGTGTCTTAATGCTTCATCTGGCCTAAAAAACTCTTGTACCCAATGATATTTCCGTTCTTCATAGGCTAAATTTATTTGAACTGCATCGTTATACATATCAATCACTTTAACACTATCCATTACAGATGTGGATTGAACTTCAAAATCGTTACGTTGAGTCTTGGCCACATCGGCATACATATATTGGGCAAGCAGTTTTCGTGAGAAAGTCACAAAACTGTGAGCAATAAATCTTCGTGGTTTGTCAATGGCAATAGCTCTTTGAAATTCTAAATGGGTAATTCCAGTGCTATACATCGGATTGATTATGCCAAAGAAAATATCACATTCAGCCACAGCAGCAATACAAGCATTCGTGTTGTTCATTCCTAAAGGCGGATGAAGTGTGCCGTATTCAGAATTGATTACGTGGTAACCGTAGGTATTCAAGATACCGCAAATTTGCAAAAGCAAATCACGGTTTTGATACACTGTTGAGGCTACCATAATATTTATTTTTTTCTTTTTTGCCATTCACTAATTTTGCGAAATCAAATTTATAGATTTAATCAATTTAGGTTTGTTTATCTAGTTTACGTTACTATCTAGTTGTGTCGTCTGTCTTTTAGCATTGGCAATAAAATGCGTATATATGACAAGCTAAAGTTGTATATCCCATACATAGCAGTTTATATTAAATCATTTTCAAATATAAAATTATCAGAATCGATTCCAATACGGAAAACCGTAAAAGCGTCAAATTCAATCGGGAAGAATACCAAATATAAAGTTTTTTGTTAAATAGAAACGATATCTATTTCATTTTAAGAAGGCACCTAAAAAACAAAGCCACTCAAAGCGACTTATATATGATTAGATTTTAAAAATTAAGGGCTTGTGCAACGGTTATCGCTGTTATGCCTGGTTTTTTAGAGTTCAATTAGCCATTCCTCATCCGTAAAATCTTTTTTGATTCCGAGCCATCTTGTTATTTTAAACCAATAACATTTTAAAATCTGTTTTGTAGTTATACTATCGCTATCTAAAGTATTAATCAGCGAACTATTATAAAAGGCAATTCTTTTTTTCCAGTCATTTTCTTGTACTTCAGTATTACGAGTCGCAGGCGCACAAAGCTGATAAATTCGTTTGTATTTTATGTTTGAATATTCTGACTTATATTCCATTAAGAGAAGAAAGCACATTCTATTACTTGAATCATAATATTTTATAGGAATTCTGAATGGTGGAAGTACATATTGGAATTCGTCATTTTTGCCTAATCGCTCTTCAGTCAGCCATCTTTCTTTAATTCTAATATCAGTTTCAGCCTCATTTTTATAAAAAAGCCCAATTTTCAGCTTTCTTGCTGCTAAATTTCCGGTTTGAATTAAATCTAGCCAATGGTCATCTTTACATTCTTGAGGATTTGGACATAATACTGGACTTGAGCCTTTAAATACTTTTGTTGCAAAACCTTTTAGAAAGAAATCAGGTTGGTTTAAATATTCGGTTTTTATTCGTTCATTTTTCCATTGTCGTTGTAGATTTACCGCTACGAAAATCAAACCAATAACTGTTAGTAAACCAGAGAACAGTCTTATTTGTTCAGTATTCAGACCTGTAATAAATTCTAATTTGACAGCAAAAAAAGCTGTTACAGATAATAATGTCGCCCAAAAAATTAGTGGGATTTTTTTAAGTATTTTTTTCATTTGCTGTTGGTTGGTTCAAATGTGGCATAACTTGTCTATACTCCCCGCTTTATTGGGTTTATCCCTTCAATATTCTATGCAATGCCCAGTTTATTAAAAATATTAATTTTTATTATTTCCAAAGATAATACAAACTCAAACCTACCCATTACGGAAAACAGTAAGAGTGGGCTTTTCAATCGGGGAGAATACCAAAACATAACTCGCTTTTGTGTCAAAACATGCTAATATATAAGCTTGCTATTTATAACCTAAAATTATCTCACCGCTTCTTATAAAAATTAAACCGCCCTTTCTTACTAACCTTTAACTTTCCTTCTCCAACTTTTCTTTTTAAAATAACAGAAACATTAGAAGTTTCGGTTTTGACTTGATAAACTTCCGCGAGTTCGTTAACTATATCATTTGCTGTGCGATCTGTCTTTAGGAAATCAGTTTCTATAAGATGATCTATTCTTGGGGTAAGTCGACTTTTTTCTTTCCTACTTTGGGAAAGCTCAAAAAGGGGCTTAAGTGCTATTTCTATCGCAAGAATGTCCTTTGGATGCATTTCAAGGGCAAGGCAATATGCTATAAAATTTGAGAGATAAGTTTCTTTGCCACTTTCAATATTACGGATGGTAGCGGCCGTAAGGCCCGTCATCTCGGCCACATCTTCGGGCTGTAAATTTTGGCTTAGACGATGTTCTTCCAACCTTTTACCTATGGCAGCTAAAAGCTCTTTTATATAAGAATTTTCCATAGTTAAAAAGAAGAATATAGATAACAACAAAAAATATATTGAAATTATAATTTGTTGTTAATCAAAGATTTTATATATTTGAATTAGATTATTAAATTTGCGAATCTTCTAAAAGCAAAAAATTAGAAGCTTTCGCTTTGAATCTCGCGCAGGAAAACTGGTAATTTTTCAATTGGAACGAGAGAATAAGCAGGATGCTCACGGCCCGGGGCGTGGGTACTCTCTTATTGTTCCAAGGCCATACCAGTGCCGCCCGCGCAATAAGTTGAGTTCCGCGCCTTTTTGTATTTGGCTTGGTCGCTTTTTCTTCCCTCAACTTTCTTTCAAAGCATCTGTTTCATCCAAGAAGCTTCGCAATTGTGTAGTATTGAGCAGTTAGTATTGAGTATTGAGAAGCGTCTATTCGCTTTTCGCTCTTCGCTAACTCCTTTATCAATTGAGTAGTTAGTCTTGAGAATTGAGACCCGTCTCACTATTCACGTCTCACTATTCACTATAAAAAAATGACCCGCTCCCAGTTTTTGCACGACCGTTGGAGCAGGCCAGTAGTTAAAATGAATGTATAACACTTAAACCAACACAAAAGTATGAAAAATTACTACCGGCGAAGCTATGCCTATGCATTATCTTTTGCCCTCTTCCTAACCTACAACTCCCCACTTTTATCACAGAACCAGCCACAAAAAACCATTAGTGGCATTATTACCGATGCCGATGGCCCACTAAGTGGTGTCAACGTACAGGTAAAGAACACCGCCCGAGGGAGCATTAGCGATCTGGATGGGCGGTATTCCGTAAGTGCCTCCGCAAACGATATGCTGGTGTTTACTTACGTAGGCTATAAGTTGCGGGAAGTTGCAGTTGGCACTGCCAGTATTATGAATGTTGTTATGGAGGTGGATGCGCAGGCTTTGGATGCGGTGGTTATTAATGCGGGCTACTACAAAGTTTCGGATAGGGAGAAAACGGGCAGTATTGCGCGGGTTACCGCAGAGGAGATTGAAAGACAACCTGTTTCCAATCCCCTTGCCGCTTTACAGGGAAGAATGGCTGGCGTAAATATTGTCCAGACCACTGGTGTCCCAGGGGGTGGCTTTTCCGTCCGCATCCGTGGCCGCAACAGTATTCGTGCCGATGGTAGCGAACCCCTTTATATTGTGGATGGAATACCATATCCCTCCCAATCCCTCGGTAATACTGAAGTTTCCAACGTAATGGGCCAGGCACAAAGCCCCTTAAATGGCATAAGCCCAACCGATATTGAGAGCATTGAGGTCCTTAAGGATGCCGATGCCACCGCCATTTATGGTTCCCGGGGCGCCAATGGGGTGGTGCTTATCACCACCAAAAAAGGGAAGGTTGGTAAAACTACGCTAACATTGGGTACCACTACGGGCGTGGGAAGCGTAACACGTCGAATGGATTTGCTCAATACAGAGCAATATCTGGCAATGCGCCGTGAGGCTTTTGCCAATGATGGCATTTCGGAATATCCTGCCAACGCCTATGATATCAATGGCACATGGAACCAAACCCGCTATACCGACTGGCAGGAAGTGCTCTTGGGCAATACTGCTTACTACAATACATTGGAGGCTTCCATTACGGGTGGAAGTATTAATAACCAATTTCTGGTAAAAGGAAGCCACCGTAAGGAAACCACTGTATTCCCAGGAAATTTTGATTATAAAAAAAATTCCCTCCTTTCCTCCTATACCCACACAACTGAGGACCAAAAATTACGCCTCCGTGTTACTGGAAATTATGTTAGCGACAATAACCGACTCCCTACAACGGCCTTCGTGCATCCTGCCGTAAACCTTCCCCCAAATGCCCCTGCCCTCTATAATGAAAACGGGGAACTTAATTGGGAAAATAGTACCTTTTCCAATCCTCTCGCACAATTGGCAGCCAATTATCGCTCCCAATCCAGTACCCTTTTGGGAAATGGGAATATAACCTATACCCTTTTTAAAGGCTTCTCCGTGTCAGCCAATCTTGGGTATAACGAAATCCATCTGGAAGAGAGCAATACAAACCCCAATACGGTATACGACCCCGCTTTTGGCTTGGGTTCGGAATATTCTTCCATAACAGCCAATACGGCTAAGCGCAGTTCATGGATTGTGGAACCGCAGTTGGAATATGAATATCAATTCGGTAAAATGGGATTCTCCATTTTGGCGGGAACTACCTTCCAAAGTGAAACCCGTTTCGGACGCACCCAGTATGCAATGGGTTTTACGAGCAACAACCTTATCTACGATCTATCATCGGCTACCGATCATATTATCCTGTCCAATAAGGAAGATGAATACAGGTACAATGCGGTTTATGGAAGGATTAACCTGAACTGGGAGTCAAAATACATCCTTAACCTAACCGGCCGTCGCGATGGCTCTAGCAGGTTTGGTCCGGGCAAGCGTTTTGCCAATTTCGGGGCAGTGGGGGCTGCTTGGCTTTTTGGAGATGAGGAGTTTATTAAGGAAGGGCTGCCGTTTTTGAGCTTTGGAAAAATTAGGGGCAGTTATGGCAGTAGCGGTAACGACCAGATTGGGAATTATGGCTACTTAAATTCCTATATAGGTACGGGCACTTCCTATCAAGGCATCCCAACCCTACAACCTGCCAATCTCTACAACCCTGATTACGGATGGGAAACCAACAGAAAAATGGAACTTGCATTGGAATTGGGCTTTCTAAAGGATCGTATCAATCTTACCACGGCTTTTTATCGAAATCGCTCTTCCAGTCAATTAGTGGGCATTCCGCTCCCGGGCACAACGGGCTTCCCTTCCATTCAGGCAAACCTGGATGCTACGGTGGAAAACCGCGGCTTGGAAATAGAGCTAAATACCGTAAACCTCAAAAACGAAAATCTCACCTGGACCACCACGGCCCAATTGACAGTGCCCCGCAACAAATTGATCTCCTTCCCAAATCTGGAAGGCTCTACCTATGCCAACCAATTTGTAGTGGGCGAACCATTGGATCTAGCGCTGTTGCTAAACTATACAGGTGTTGACCCCCAAACCGGTCTTTATACTTTTGAGGACTATGATGGTGACGGAAATATATCCTTCCCGAACGATCTAAAAAAACCGGTGCGTGTAGGGGTAGATTATTATGGCAGTCTTACCAATACGATAACCTATAAAAACCTCAGCTTTGATTTTTTACTGCAGTACGTAAAACAGACGGGCTATAACTTCCAATACACCTCTGCCCCTGCAGGTTTCATGGCGAACCAGCCAACTGAGGTGCTTGATCATTGGCAACAGCCGGGAGATCAGGGTTTCAACCAACAGTTTACGGCGGGCTTTAATGAAGACGCCTATGTAGCCTATAGCTACCATTCCTATAGCAGTGCCGTAGTAAGCGATGCCTCCTTTCTGCGCCTAAAAAATGTTTCCCTCTCCTATACAATTCCGAAAACGGCATTAGGTGTCGGCTGCCGAATCTATGGCCTGGCCCAAAACCTCTTTACCATTACCGACTTTATAGGAATGGATCCAGAAACACAATCCCTCGGACAACTTCCCCCATTACGGGTGATGAGCCTTGGAGTGGAATTAAGTATTTAACCAAAAAATGATGAAATGAAAAAATTAATAAAAAAATATAAGACCAAGAGCGTCTCGATTATTATTTTTACCTTGGCACTAAGTCTTTGGTCCTGTGAGGATTTCATTGAAGTAGACACGCCAAATTACCTAATAGGCAACGACGTTCTATATACGGACGCTAAAACGGTAGAAGCAGCTATGTTGAGTATCTATGCAAAACTGCGCGATAACACCCTCTTGACGGGAGATGCACAAGGCCTCAGCACACTGTTGGGGCAATATGCCGATGAGTTCGACTACTACAGCCCCTATGGTCTTCCGGAAGAACAGTTCAATAAAAATGCCCTTCTTGCTTCCAATACCTCGGTAGCACAAATTTGGGATGGATCTTACAACCAAATCTATGCTGCCAATGCCATATTGGAAGGTGTAAAGGTGCCCTATTTTTCTCAAGAGGAAATTGCCCAATTTAGCGGTGAGTCCTTATTTATTAGGGGCCTAGTCCATTTTTATCTCGTTACCCTCTACGGTGATGTTCCCTATATTAAGACCACCAACTACCTCCTCAACCAAGAAGCCCATCGCGATAAGGTAGTGGATGTATATCAATACATTATTGAGGATCTGGAAACCGCACGCACCCTCTTACCCCCCAATGAATCCAGTGGCGAAAGAGTAAGACCGGACCAAAAAACGGCAGCCGCACTTCTCGCAAGAGTCTACCTCTATTCTCAAAATTGGGAAAAAGCTGCCGCAATGGCATCTCTTGTAATTGAAAACACCTCTTGGGAAACCAATCCCGAAAACGTTTTCCTAAAGGAAAGCCCTTCCATAATTTGGCAACTTCAACCGGAATTTGACGGCCGAAATACCTTAGAGGCGGGGAATTTTATTTTTGAGACTGCCCCTCCTCCCACAAGGGCACTTACCCCTTCCCTTGTAAATGCGTTTGAACAAGGGGACCTGCGCAAGGAACATTGGATCGGTACTGTCACAGATGGCACCCAAAGTTGGTACTATCCCTTCAAATATAAACATCAGGCCGGGGAACCTACCAATGCAGAGTATTCCATTATTTTAAGATTGGCAGAACAATATCTGATCCGCGCCGAGGCTAGGGTGCATATGGGCGATTTATCAGCTGCCCAATCCGATATCAACCTAATCCGTACAAGGGCGGGGTTGGCACCTACCAATGCAAATGGGAACGAGGAATTGCAAAATGCAATAATGCAGGAAAGAAGGGTGGAATTATTTTCAGAGCATGGCCATCGCTTCTTCGATCTTAAAAGAACGGGCAGTATAGATAATGTTCTTGGTAACATAAAACCGGGATGGAACGGGGATGATATACTATTTCCCATTCCCCAAAAGGACCTGCTCCTAAATCCAAACCTGCAACCGCAAAATCCCGGCTACTAACATGGAAAATAATAATAGTAATCCGCTAAAATTATTTTGGATTAGCACTACCCAAGTAATTTTTTCCCTGCTGGTGTTGATGGCCTGCCCCATTTGGGGCCAGGCTGTCAATAAAAAGGACCTTACTCCTGAAGACTATAAACTGTGGTACCATATTACCCCTCCTGCATTAAATAATGATGGATCGTGGTTTTCCTTCCATAAATATTATAAGAACGGGGAAGATACCCTCGTCATCCAAAACCTTCAGAACAATGTACAATTGGTCGTTGGTAATGGCAAACGGGAACAATTTCTTGAAAATTCTGACCGCCTACTGTACCTAGCCAACAATAAGCTTATCATAAAAAATTTAAAAACGGGGCTTGATTCCGTATATCAAAATGTGGTGGATTATAAGGTTTCCCCAAAGGAAAAATACCTTGCGCTACTGGAGGAGGAAAACACTGAAAATGGTAAACAGAAAATAAAATCACTAACGATAAAAGCTTTTGGAAAATCTTCACTTACAGCCATAGCCAATATCATGGAATATTATTTCGATGATACGGGCAAGTATATGGCCTTCTCCCAAAAAACGGACAACGGATATCAATTGGGCTATCTCAATTTGGAGAAAAAGGATACTCCCAAAACCATTTTAAAGAACAGTCTTAATCCTTTTACAAAAATTGTTTGGGGCACCGATGGCCATTTGGCCTGTTTTGAAGAGGTGGACAATGGAAAGAACAACATCGTCCACTGGTTTGATGTAAAGAGCAAGAAAAACGGACATGGCTCCTTCAATCCAATAGAGCACAGACAACTGAGCGATCCCAGTAAAGTGGTAAATAATATTAGCACAACTCTACATTTTGCCCCAGATAACGGTCTGCTATTTTTTCATATTCAAAAAATTCCAAACGATATCCCTCAAGATGACCATGGCTCAAATGTCCAGGTATGGAACACCAAGGACTTTGTAATCTTCCCCACTTATGGTGAAGATAAATCCTTTGCCAGCGACCCTCCCATTATGGTCTCTATGCACCTTGATAATAACAAAATCCATTTTATGGGCGACAGGCAGTGCGCTCAAAGTGTGTGGGGCAATGAAGCTAAATTTGTATATTCCTTTAGTTTCTTTGAGGACCAATCCATGGGACGAAATAAAACACCCATTAAGGTATTCAATACAGCTACCGGTGAAGAAAGATTTGTAATGGACCAACCCTTTAAAATCCCTTGGCAAGTTTCCCCTACGGGAAATTATCTCTGCTATTTTAAGGATGGCAATTGGTGGATTTATAGCGCGAAAACTAATATCCATCATAATCTCACAAAAGGTATTCCTGAGAGTTTTTTAAATAAAAGTGACTTAATGGCGGGCCAAATTAATCCCTACGGCTTAGCGGGATGGACAGAAAATGAAAATGAGGTTTTACTTTATGATGAGCATGACATCTGGGCAATCTCCACGGAGGGTAAGAGCGTAAAAAAACTAACGGATGGAAAAAAGGAACAGCTAGTTTTTAGGCTTTCACAAACCCACGCTGGGAAAAATACCCTTTTTGGTTATACTGCCCATAATTTGGATTTAAAGAAAAATCTTCTTTTAAGAACTTCCGAGAAAAACTCAGCCCGAACTGGTTTATATGAATTAGTTGCCACCGGCTCGCTTAACAAAATTGTCTTGGAGGATTTCAAGATTTCCAATATTTCCAAATCAACTAACGATACCGTTTTATATTCCTTGGAAAGCTTTGATCAACCCCCCGCCATGTATTGTTATAACCCTTACAGCAAGAATAGTATAAAAGTTTTTCAAAGCAACCCCCAACATTTTGGATTTAATTGGGGAGAAAAAGAGATGGTAAAATTTGAAACCGAGGAAGGGAAATCCTTAAAGGGGGCCTTGTTCTATCCTTCAAATTTCGATCCAACCAAAAAATATCCAATGATTACATATATCTATGAAAACATGTCCCCTAGATTCCATCGTTATCAAAACCCTTCCCTTTACAACGGAGCGGTAATTAATAGTAGTAATTATACTACTGATGGCTATTTTATGTTTTTTTTCGATATTGAATATACGGTCAATGAACCCATGGTATCCGCGCTTAATTGTGTTACTGCTGCCGTTAAGGATATCTCCAAAAAACCATTTATTGATAAAAATAAAATTGGCTTGTTCGGCCATTCCTTCGGTGGTTTTGAAGCGAGTTATATTGCATCCCGCTCCAACCTTTTCGCAACTGTGGTATCCGCTGCAGGAGTTCATAACCTCCGAAGTTTTCACTTGTCAAATGCTTGGATTTGGTCCCGTCCACAAATGGGGCGATTTTTTAATGACCAGTTTAGATTTAATGCGCCCTACTTCGAAATTCCACAAAAATATGAGGAAAACTCCCCCATAAACTTTGCGGAATCTATAAACGTCCCATTCCTAACGGTAACTGGCGATCAGGATTCCAATATCAACTGGGAACAATCCCTTGAAATGTACAACGCCCTGCGAATCCTAAACAAAGAGCATATCATGTTGATCTATCCCGAGGAAGGCCATGACTTCTTCAGCAAAGAGGCACAACTTGATGCTACTCAAAAGTATAGCGATTGGTTCGGTTATTATTTAAAGAATGAAAAACGCCCCCAGTGGTTGGAGGCGTTCAATTAATAAAAAAGGCTGGTTTTTTGCCAGCCTTTTCCATACTTACTGCCCAGGTACAAATTTAAAGGCAGGTAAATTACACGAGGTTCCCAATGCGTTCATCCTTTTGGCAACCTGTCCTCCACTGGTACAGGCAATAATACCAAAATCATCGCATTGCACAGAGATTTTGCATGGTTGGGGATGGTCAAGATATCCCAATACCGGAGCCGCACTCTTTGTCTCAATATTGCTGGCAAATGCACCGGCAATAGCAATGGAAAATGCCACTATCGGCAGTAACCATTTTTTTCGAATTGACTTCATAATAAAAAATTTAAATTAAATATAGGGCCTACTCTTTTCTAAAGGTTTTCAGCCTCACCCCTTACACAGCGCCGTGTTACTTTTATTTTATTATTTCCATTTGAACTTATTTTTTATCCTAAAGTGCCGTAGGTCTTCGGCCATCAAAACATAGATATCGTCCCCAAATACTTGAAAATCCATAAATTGTTCTTTATTATATCGGTCTATTGTAAAACTTAACAAATAGATTCCCTCAACAATGTCATACACATCAATAATTGATTTCATTTCTGAGGATTCATCGGGCTCATAACGGCCCAATCGGTTGGAATTGATAAATAACAGATTCCCATAAGTAGCCGCCAATCTATTCACCATAACCGATTTCCCTCCCAAGCTTTTCCGCCCTGTAGTTTGGTTTGTACTTATGTCCAAAATAGGTTGCGAAATGGTGTCAATGGTTTTATGGGTGCTTTTGTCCCAAGTAATGGGATTTATGTTCTCGTATTCATTTTTATAATAGTAAACATAGAGAAGGCTGTTTAGTTCTTTGTTAAGCACGAGGATTCCGTCACGATCAAAATAGCCATCAATACTTCCTGTTAACACATCCTGCTTTAGACTGATTTCGGTACTGTCTTTTAAAGCAATAGTTCCAAGTATTGTCTGTTGCGTTTCACTTTTTAAGGTGCGTATTCCTAGGTTTTCAGGGGTAATGGGCATTAACTTTGAAAAATAAGGCACCTTATGATAGCTAGTGTCGATTCGCCAATCTTTTGTATTGCCCTTATGTATGATGGGTACCGTTCCATCCGAAAGGAAAAAGGCGTTTCCAATAATATTGATAATGGTTGACCGATAGGGCATTTTTAATCGCGGCACCTCTATTTGATAATGAACGGTATCCCGTAAATCACGGCAGACCTTTAGTATCTTTAACGGGGAGGTATAATTTCCTAAATAAACAGAACTGGAATCAATGCCCGCAAAATAATAGGAATTATAGGTTAGATCCAGCGTATCCAAAGTTATGATGGGATGATGGGGATAGCGCCTGATAAAGGCATTGTTTCGGTGGGTTCGCTCTTCCGATAAAACAAACAGTAAACTCACTACTCCAACCCCAATTACCAGAAGTATTGCCAATATGGTAATTTTATTATTTGTTGAATCAGAGGGAATACAAAAAATTGCTGCGCCGGAAAGTATAATAAAGCCTATGTTAAATAGTAAATGCTGAGTCCAACTCAATTTCTCAAGCACCCCGCCACACGAACAGGGAATAAAATCTGAAAAATTAAGGATAATCAATATATAGGTAGTGAACATCACCATTAGCAGGTAAGAAGCAAATAAGGCAAAATACCTAAACTTGGAAATCATTAATAATACGGCGATACAAATTTCCACTGTGGGCACCAAAAGGGCTATGGGGTACGCAAATGCACTCAACAAAGGCGACTGGGCAAGCTGTCCTACAAAGACATCAAAATCCAATAGTTTACTCACCGCGGCATAAACGAAGAGTACAACGAACAGTACACAAATTGTATCAACTGCAATAGTTTTATATTTTATGCTGAAAATCATATCGTTTAAATTGATATGATAAAATTCCGAATTATAATTTGTGCTTTTGGGAGTTTTCCTTGACCGTAAGGTATTATTTTGGAAAAACAGAAAATTTCCGAAAATTAGTCCTTGTTTAAAAAGGTTTTATTTCGTAATTCCGTTGGGGTAAGCCCAAACTCCTTCTTAAAGGTTCTCGAAAAATGGGCTTCACTTTTAAATCCGCACAATTGAACAATGCTTTTAAACGGGTTATCTCCGTATTGCACCAATACCTTGGCCTTTCGAAGCCTTTCATTTCTTAAATAACGATAAACGCTTATCCCGTAAAGTTCCTTGAACCCGTATTTTAGCTTAAAGGTATTGGTCCCTAACTGTAGTGCAAATTCCTTCAAGGGGCGGAAATCCCTTGCAAGATCGTTCAGCATCAAACTACGCGCATCTTCTATCATCTTAATATCATCCTGTGTCAATCGCACCTTTTTTCGCATTGGTTTCTCCACGGCTATTTCCCCTTCTAGCCCTTCGCTATCGTAAATTTTCAATGCCGGTTCCCTTAGTTCGTCTTCCAAGGCTACTTGCTTTTTTGAATGCTTTACTACTGTTAGTATTTTTTCTACCTCGTGGCCCTTATTATTGTTAATTACACTAATATAACAGGCACTGGGAATAAGAAGTCCTGCCTTCGTTTTAAATGTAAGCTGCATTGCGTTTTCCCCACTGTTGTCTTCTTGTTGGCACTCCAGATAATATTCCCAAGTTTTAGAGGTGTTCTCATCAAGCAACAGCGTTAAGGGCTGCCCTATTAGATCTTCATCTACATAATACAGAAGGTTGCATGCCTGAGGATTTACAGCAAGTATTTTTCCTTTTGCATCAAACATAAAGTGCATTACCACAATATGCTTAATGGTTTCATTCGCATTGGCATATCCCTGATGTACATGTACTTCCTCAATTTCCTCTGCCATCATGTTGATTACCGATACAAGGGCCTCCACATTATCATTCTTCCCGGATCTTTCTAATCGGTAGAAAAACTTCCCCGTCCCCATCTCTAATAGTAAGTTTCTTAACTTTTTAAGTCGTTTCTTTTTAGTCATAACCGTATAGTTTGTTTACAATGCTATCTATTAATGGGGAGTAAATTGGATAGGTATTAAAACAAGAATCATAAATAATTCGCCAAGAATATTTCAGCTTCCTCAGGGGTCTGAAAAGCCTGTGTGGGTATAGGGGGTTTGTTTGCCAGAACATAGAATTTGGAGATCACTTCAGAAACAGAGGGTTCCACCAAAAACGCCACTGCCTTTAAAAGTACGGAACCTTCCAAAGCGAAATAATCCCTCGCTGCCTTTTTTACTTCCCTTACCCCGCGCATATCACAAAGGGCGGGATAGGCCTGACCTTTTTGCAAACTTAATCGTTCCTCAACAATCTTCACTGCCGCATGCAGGTCGATTGTTACACCAATATGGTACCGAATGTATAGGATACCCTCGGCAATTTTATACGTTGCATAATTATTTTCGGTATAATCTATCATAAATGAAAACTGGTAATTCTATATAAAGCTACGAAAATATGTATCGATTTAATACCATTATCGATGTATGACACTCATTTCGATGTCTTTTCCTTGACTAAAATGAAAAATTTCTTGCCTGTAAGGTATTATTTCATAGTGTCCCTTTTTATTTCAAGGAAATGACCCTACCTTTTTTTTTCAAAAGGAAAAATCATGGCAAAAATTAAGCACAATAATTTTTTGGACACCGTAAATGAAGTGTTTACGGATGCAAAACACGAAGGTGTAATGCACCTTTATGCACAGGGCGAAAAATTCAACGGCCGCACTATTGAAATAAAAGACCGAAGCCTTTATCACTTTGGCACTACTGGCTACCTCGGTTTGGAACAGGATCCTCGCTTAAAAGCCGCCGCCATTGATGCCATTAATAAATACGGCACCCAATTTCCCCTGTCTAAGTCGTACATCTCGAATCCATTATATGCCAGCCTGGAAGAAAAGGTAGGTGAAATGTACGGCCATCCTATTATCATTACCAAAAACAGCACCTTGGGCCATATAGGAGTAATCCCAAGTGCAGTGCAGGATCAGGACGCCATCATCCTCGACCATCAGGTCCATTGGAGCGTCCAAAGCGCAGCCAAGATTTTAAAGAACCGCAGCGTACCTATAGATATGGTACGCCATAACGATTTAAATATGCTGGAGGATAAGATCAAACGATATTCAGATCAGCGAAAGAAAATCTGGTATATGGCCGATGGCATCTATTCCATGTACGGCGATTTCGCCCCCATCTCCGATTTAATGGTGCTAAGCCAAAAGTACCCCCAACTCAACTTCTATTTTGACGATGTCCACGGCATGAGCTGGATTGGCAGGAACGGTACTGGCTATGTCTTGAGCGAACTTGGAGAACTTTCTGAAAATGTGCTGCTATTTGGTACCCTTAGCAAAACCTTTGGGGCCAGTGGCGCCATTCTAATCTGTTCAAATAATAATATGTACAGCCGCATAAAAACCTTTGGCGGGCCATTAACTTTCTCCGCCCAACTCGAACCAGCTTCCATAGGTGCCGCCATCGCCTCTGCCGATATACATCTTTCTTCAGAAATTTATATCCTCCAAGCTGAGTTAAGGGAGCGGGTTGAATATTTCAACGAACTATTGGAGCAGACCCATTTGCCCTTAATTGACCAAAATATTTCCCCTGTATTTTATATAGGTACAGGAATGCCAAAGACGGGCTACAATTTTGTAAACCGCTTAATGCAGGAAGGCTTTTACGTAAACCTAGGAATTTTCCCTGCAGTCCCTGTAAAAAATACTGGCATACGCATTACAATTTCAAGGCACAACCAAAAAAAGGAAATCAAGGGCCTTGTAGAGGCGATGGAATATCATTTCCCAAAGGCCCTAGATGATACCCATACCAATAACGAAAGGGTTTTTCAGGCCTTTAAGTTGGAGCCAAAACAAAAGGAATTGTCTTTTAACACAATTGTCAATGCTGATTTAAAGGTACAGTTGGAGGATTCGATGGTAAAAATAGACAAGCAGCTTTGGAATAGCTTGCTGGGAAGACAAGGCGTATTTGATTGGGAGGGATTGAAATTTTTGGAAGAATCCTTTAGCGGTAATTCCCTAAAAGAACACAATTGGGATTTTCGCTACCTAATTATTTTCGACCGACACCAACACCCCATCTTGGCCACTTTTATAACCTGTGGTTTATGGAAGGACGATATGCTGGCCCCCCTTGCAACCTCGCAAGTTGTAGAGGAAGAACGCAAAAACAATCCCTATTATTTAACGTCAAAGGTATTGAGCCTCGGTTCCCTATTTACGGAAGGCGAACATTTATATATAGATAACGCACATCCGCAAAAACAGGAGGCGCTGAATCATTTGATGCAGTCCTTGGAAAAACTGGAAGATGCCCTAAAGGCAAAAATGATAGTGCTGCGCGACTTTCAGGACAACCCAGATTTTCATACCTACTTTCAGGGTCAGGGCTTTGTAAGGATACAAATGCCGGATTCCTGCAGTATCGAACTCGATAAAAATGAAACTTTGGAAACCTATACTGCCCGACTTTCAACCAGAAACAGAAAACACTTGCGAAAAGAAATTTTGAAAAACGAAGACTTACTGGAAATAGCGATAGTAGAAAATTCCACCTTAGGGCAATTGGAGAAAATCTCCGATCTATATTCCAACGTACATCAAAACAATTTGGGACTGAACACCTTTTCCTTTCCTCCCAATCTGTTTGCCAAGATGTGGGCCCATCCAAACTGGGAATTTATTACAATCAGCCCCAAGACCGATCCAAACAAAATGATTGGCGTAATGCTCTGCTATAAAAATATCCATAACACCTATATACCCGCCTTTGTGGGAATGGATTACAAATACCTCGAGCAATATCATATCTATCGCCAACTCCTATATCAAACAATAAAAAGGGCAATTGAAATAAATGCAAAGAATATAGCCCTAGGTCTAACGGCCGCCTTCGAAAAAAGAAAACTAGGGGCCACCATAACCCCAATATACGCCTACCTCCAAACAGCAGATAAATTCACACTAGAACGCCTGGAAGTAACCCAAGGATAACCAACAACAAAAAAAATTAACCAGAGCGAAGCGAACTGGCGAAGCAAACCAGAAACCATAGGGGTTTAGGGGGTTTGGAGGTTTAGAGGGTTTAGAAGTAGATTCGTTTAGAAGTAAGGAACTGACAACTGACAACAGATAACAGATAACAGAGAACTGACAACCGACAATAAACAATTCGTGTATTCGTGGTGAAACAACCACAACCCAAAACTGACAACTGACAACAGATAACAGAGAAACCTGACCCGAGCAAAGCGAACTGGCAAAGCAAATCCCCAAACCGACAACTGAGAAACAACAAACAACATCCAAATTAACTTAACCTACAAAACCATGAAAACAGCAATCAACGAATTTTGGACTACCTTTTCGCTAATTCAAAAGAATTTAATTTTTGCGAATAGCACTGGCAATCAGCACCACCAAACCGATTTATGCAGTCGTTTAGATAGTCCAATTAGCGCCGTCCATCCAAAACTGAATTTTTTAATAATATTCCAGTACAACAATACCGATACGGCTAAATTAATTTTTCTAACCTTAGGTAAACCCACCTTAAAGTTAATCGCTGGTCTAATACTGGCTGAAGCCCCATCATTCCCCTTGTGGCAATTTCAAGCTGGTATTAAACCTTATAAACATTCCATTATTTCCCTCTGCGCTAACTATAGATTTTTAGGTCCGGAAACCAACATTTATCAAATCTATTTCGCAGTCCAAAAAATTTACAAAACCACAAACAAACTCCATCTAATCTTGTATTTGGAAATGGATAAGCAACGTTCCAAATCTGAACTAAATGATGTAATGCATCCTATACTGCTCTGTTTTTTGGGCGATGCCTATTACCATCAACACATCAGTAGGTACAGGATTGTACGAAGAAAATATTCCAGAATTAAGCTTATACCCCTAGACGAACTAAAACACCTAATCCAGTATAAAACCTTTAACTGATTAAATTATAGCAGGAACGTAAAAGCCTACAGCCTACAGCATAAGAATGTACCGTTCAAAATTATCAATGTATGGTTCAACCTGCCATAGTCCTACATTCAGGCCGTCTCTATGTATGGTTCATGGAGGTTTCATGCTACTCTTATACTACGTTTAAGCTAGTGTTTCCCTACTAAACCCCTACTATCATGCTAGTCTCATAATTTAAACAACCTTGTTTTAAAGCGCTATACATAATTACTTCCCAACTAAATGGTGCTAATTAATTCCCATAATCCCTAATTCTAAAAAATTTCAAACATGAACGAAAACCAATCCTTATGGAAAATGAAAATGAAAATAAGGAAAGACAATTCGCGGGTCAAAACTCCAAAACTTCCCGGGTAGTTATTTATCCTAAAGATATACAACTGCTAACAGGCAAATCATACAGACATGCACTTTACTTTAATCAGGAAGTCAGGGAGTATTTCAAGAAAAAAAAACACCAATTGCTCACGGTCCATGAATTTGCAGACTATACAGGTATTAGTTTGGAGATAATACTTACTCACATAAAATGAAAAAGCTCGGTTTTAAAAGCGACGAGTGACGAGTTACGAGCGACGAACGACGAGCGAAGAGCGACGAGCGACGAGGAAAAGTCAAGAGTCAAGAATAGAGAATAGAGTAAAATAAATAATTTGTGTATTCGTAGTGAAACTCTTTTCAGTGTTCAGTGTTCAGTATTCAGTAGCCAGTAGTCAGTAGGCAGTGTTCATTATTCAGGCATCCGTCATCCGTCTTACGTCAGTCAGTCTGATTAAGCCTAAAATAGGTTGCCTTTTTTCATCATTCAATTTAACATGAAAAAAGAGAATTTAAAACGTACTTTCGATTTGTCCTTAAAGCTTGATCTGGTAAAGCAGATCGAACGCGGAGAAATACGGGTATCCGAG
>JAUYGY010000029.1 GCA_030690315.1 Aequorivita sp. | reverse complement strand
ACAGGTTGTTGAATTACCCGAGTTGTCGGTAACCGTCATTGTAACCGTGTTTGCGCCAGTCATAGAGCAATCAAAAGATGAAATATCCAAGGTCATGGATGCAATGCCACAGTTGTCTGTAGAACCATTATCCACATCGGCGCCAGTAATGCTAACGGTCCCGGTTACGGGATCAAGATCTAAGGTAAGGTCTTGACATACTGCCACAGGAGCTTCGTTGTCAATAACTGTTACTGTAAATTCACAAGTTGAAGTATTGCCGTCACTATCAGTTACAGAAAGAGTTACGGTAGTGTCCCCAACTGGGAAAACACTTCCGCTGGCTGGAGTTGCAATAATATCGCCGGTAATGTTGCCATCCTCGGTATCAAAGGCCACGCCTGCAAAGTTTGCTACAGCGCCGCAGGTTCCCGGAGCGTTGTTTGCAACAATGTCAGACGGGCAAACGATAACTGGTGGGTCACCTACTACAATTGATACTCCAATAATAGCCGTCCAACCAGATTGGGCTACGGAACTATCTGAATCAAAAGTAAATGACAAACTTCCACCCACTGTAGAGGTAAATGGTCCAAGAATAGGATCACCCGCAGGATCAGTTCCATCAGTACAACTTAAACCAGATCCAGCGTCATTGCCATCACCTGAATAACTACCATCAAGACCATTTGTGTCACCAGAAACTGATAATAAGTCAAAACACGATCCAAAAGCACTCGCTTCAACATCAAAAGTTGTAAAGGAAAAAGTAATTGTTTCTCCAGCAGCTGCCGCAAAAGTGATCGTGGATAGCTCATTATTGGAATAATTTCCGGTAGAATTGCCAGAATCTGTATAAATATCCCCATCAACAAAGTCTACACCACTTGTAAGGGTAGCGTTCGCCTGTGGGATTTCAGTCTGCGCATTAGCCTGCCACCCATATGTGGAGACAATCAATGCCATTAAAATTAAAAATGTAATTTTTTTCATAAATAATAATTTAAATTAATAGTTAAATGTGGTTAAAAATACCATAATTATTTATTAAACACAAAATAATAGGAGTTAGAAAGAAAATTAAAACCAAAGCAGATTAATTTAAAAATTTCTTCTTGATGCCAACGTTTTTATATATTTGTTTTATAGCTAGTTAACCAACCTTTTTATGAAATCACTTCCTTTTCTTATTTTTCTTTCCTCATTAATTATTTCTTGTGAAAAGATAGTTGACAAGAAAAAATACATCAAAATATACCGATAATGCCACTACTTTATATTCAAAAATTACTCCTGAACAATCAAAAATCCTGTTTAAAAATACAGTGATTGAAACCATGGAATTTAACTTTTTGAATTATCCATATATCTACACAGGAGCAGGAGTTGCCATAGGCGATATTGACAACGATGGGCTACAGGATATATATTTGGTTTCCAATTTTGGCCCCAATAAATTATTTAAGAATAAAGGATATCTTACTTTTGATTTATAATTTCCAATACTAAGTTTAGAAAAACGGACGGTACAGCGTCACTCGAAAATCTATTGTTGTAAGCTGTGGGTTTTGGTCTTTCATTTTTTTGTAATCTGAAAGACTTCCCACAGCCCTATTTGCTGCGCCCGAAGGTGCAATCAACGAAACTGTTTTCACACATCTTTCTTCGTCCGGCATTTTAAACGTATGGATTCGTGGCACTTTATTGGAAACTAATTTCAAGTTGATATTATACGCTTTCAATTTTCTTCGGAAGAAATATTCCGGACCATTTTTACTATTTCCTCCCGTAAAAAGCAAGGTATTTATTTTAGGATTTTGTTGAAGTACAGCAATCAAATCACGAAGTTCCACTTCCATCATACCAATGTCTGAAGCATCCACTTTTTCACGCCTTGCGGAAGCAACCATATCACAAATACCTATGCCTCTTTTTATAAGAAATTGCTCGCGTTGTTCTATTGCTTCGGCCGTGGTTTCAAACTTTAAATCCAGACCAAAAATTTTGTCCAAGATTGGCCACAACTGCCCATCCCGACTTCCGTAACAAAAATCCACATCGCCTTCCTTTAATTCTCCGGTAGTAAATCTGGGTGGCGGAAGTGTACCAACAATCAATTTGCTAGCGTTTTCAGGAATAAAAGGTGGGTATGGGTGGATGTGGTGAAACAATGGGATTAACGATTAACGATTAACGATTGCAGATTTTAGATTGTTGATTTTTGAATAGGAGCTATGTATTTTCGATTTCGATTTCGATTTCAATCAACGTATAAAAACCGGCTCATTCTCCTTTTCTGTATATTCTTCACTATAACCATATCCGTCAACATCAAAGGCTTTCAATTCATCCAAGTTTTTTATATTATTATCAATGGCAAAACGGGTCATACTGCCCCGGGCTTTTTTGGCGAAGAAGGAAATAATTTTCAGATCTCCATTTTTAAAATCTTTGAACACAGGCGAAATAACAGGCACTTTCAATTTCTTTTCATCAATGGCATTGAAATATTCTACACTGGCGAGATTTAAAAATAATTCGTCGTCCTTCAATTCATCGTTCAAGGTTTCGGTGAGTGTTTTTTTCCAAAAGGAATACAAATCCTTTTTTCGGTTTACAGCCAATTTTGTACCCATCTCCAAACGGTATGGCTGTATCAAATCCAACGGGCGCAACATCCCGTACATTCCTGAGAGAATACGTACTGAATCCTGCAAAGCATCAATTTTTTCCGAAGAAATTGTATAGGCATCCAAACCCGTATAAACATCGCCGGCAAAGGCATAAACCGCTGGGCGCGCATTCTGTTTTGTGAAAGGTGTGTTGAATTCTTTGTACCGTTGATAATTAAGCGCTGCCAATTTATCGCTAATGTCCATCAATTTGCCGATGGCTTTTTTGCTTTTGCTTTCCAGTTTGTTGTTTATCATTTCGGCTTCTGCCAAAAACTTGGGCTGCGTAGCGCGGGTTGTGGGAAGTTTAGATTCAAAATCCAGCGTTTTGGCTGGAGAAATTACTATTTTCATTACAATTCTTTTTCTTCAAAAATAACAAAAACTATTGGGATTTGTAATTAGGATTATTAGTACTTCGCATTTCCAACTTCGCATTTCCAACTTCGCACTTTGTATTTCCAACTTCGTACTTCGTAGTTCGTACCTCGTAGTTCGTACCTCGTCGTTCGTACCTCGTCGTTCAATCAATCCGTCTGCCCTGTGTAATAAAACTCAAGCCCTGCGACCCGCGAAGCGAAGTCATTACAGCTTCAAAAAGAGGTTCCGGCGTATTGGGCGCGGCGGACCATTCAAAGATAAAATTGGCGCCGCTGCCACCTTGCTCGTCGGTTTCGTCTATTACAATTTCCACAGTTTCCAAAGGTTTCAGTTGTATTGGCTTCCCAAAATAATGGCGTATCAATTCCCCTTTGGTATTGTAATAATCGGCCTTTGAAATATAAATTGTTCCTGTATCGCTCACATTCCGCAAACTTACCATCGCAGTGAGATTTTGCGATTTTTCGAGTGAAAAGCTATAGATGTGAGAGTAGATGCTCAAGTAGGTTTTCCCGCTTTGCAGAGAATCGATTATTAATCCCAAAGCTTCGGGGTCTGCATAATGATCATTCCAATGATTTGGATTGTAGGAACTTAGTTCCTTTTTTTCCTCACAAGCCCCAAATATTCCAAAAAGGAATAATAGAGTTAAGATTTTCGCTATTTTAAAGAGTCTTTTCATCAAAATATATTCACAATAAAACTACTGCTTTTTATTGATTTCAGCTTTAATTTCAAGCAGTTCCTTTATTTGCTATTGTTGCGACCGTTGTTGTTTTAATAGAGTTATTGCTTTGTCATTGGTTTGCTTTTTCAAAGTTAGATGAAAAAGAACAAACCTCTTTCAATATTTTTGTCACATTTGAATCACAATTTTGTAGCTTCATCCCTTCTTATTTGAAACGTTATATGTTTAAAACTTCTTATTTCCCAATTTATACTGAAGTAAGTAAAAATCCTGTAATGGTTTGCGGAAAATTGCCTTCAGAAGTTTTTAGTTATCCCTTCTTTAATGACGAAGTTCCGCTGTTTCGCGAAAGAAACACCCGTAAAACAATTGGTTTTACGGATGAATTCGACTTTCAAAATAGCGAGCTATTAAAACTGAAAGGCTTCATCTTCCATACTTCCCATTGCGGGTCCACATTGCTGGCAAATATGCTGGGCGTTTCAAAAAGCACGCGTATTATTTCTGAAACGGAAGCCATAAACGGATTGCTGCTTTCTGTAGTGTTTTATAATTTGGAGGAAGAAGTACTTCTGAAAAATCTTAAAACCATAATTGCTTCCTATTTGCAGCCATTGGGCGATGCAGAACAGGTTGTCTTCAAACTCACCTCTTGGAATGTTTTCTTTATTCAACTTTTTCAAAAGGCCTACCCGGAAGTACCGTGGATATTTATAGACAGAAAAACGGAAGAAGTAGTAAAAAGTCTTTCCACATCTGGGCGTGGTTTTGTGGAATGGTTTTATCATCCCACTACTATACTTCAAAATTATTTTTTGGGTGAAAAAAGGCAACCAGAATCCATAGAAAAGTATCTTTCAGAAATGGTTGATGTCCATAAAAATTGCGCTGTTAAAGCACCATTTGGAAAAAACTTATTATTGGAGTATCCTTCGTTTCTAAATGAATTTGAATACAAAATTCTGCCCCATTTCGGGTTAGAATATTCTGAAAAAGAATTGCAAGCCGCCCAAGAAATAAAAAAATGGGAAGCAAAGAGTTTTGGGAAAACACCTTTTCCCTTTTCAGAATAAACCTATTTTTGCAAAGCAATGAAAAACACTAAAATAGAAATCCGCACTGTTAATGTTACGCGTTATATTACGCCATTGCGTGAAGGAGGTTCTTTGCCTGCCTTGGCTGAAGCGGATGACGATTTTAAATATGTTCTGAAATTTCGAGGTGCGGGCCATGGAGTAAAAGCCCTGATTGCGGAATTGCTCGGCGGCGAAATTGCCCGAACACTGGGCCTCAAAATTCCCGAATTGGTTTTTGCAAATCTCGACGAAGCCTTTGGCCGAAGCGAAGGCGATGAAGAAATACAGGATCTTTTAAAAGGAAGCCGCGGACTAAACCTCGCGCTCCATTTTCTTTCGGGAGCCCTTACTTTTGATCCCGTGGTAACCCAAGTGGATGAAAATCTGGCCTCAAAAATTGTTTGGTTTGATGCGTTTACAACCAATATAGACCGTACGGTAAAAAACACCAATATGCTTATTTGGCATAAAGAATTGTGGCTGATAGATCACGGTGCAACTTTCTATTTCCAACATTCGTGGGACAATTGGGAAAAAGCTGCCCTCAGTCCATTTCCATATATAAAAGATCACGTTTTGTTGCCACGAGTCTCTGCTATGGAAGCAATAAATGATGAAATGATTACGCTTTTAACAGATGAAAAGTTGCGCGAAATAACCAATCTCATTCCTTCCGATTGGCTGGAATGGGAAGGTTCTGAAATGAAACCGGAAGAAATAAGAAATGTGTATTACCAATTTTTGGTAATGCGAAGAAACAATTCAAACAACTTTGTAAAACAAATTCAGGATGCCCGGGAAACACTTGTATGAGTATGCGGTAATACGCTTGGTGCCCCGCGTGGAACGCGAGGAATTCTTGAATGTTGGAATAATTCTTTTCAGCAAAGGCTCCAACTATTTGAATTGCAAACACCAAATTGACACAGAAAAACTAAAACTCTTTTCCTGCGAACTTGAAGTAGAGGAGATTGAAAACAATCTAAAAGCTTTTGAAAAAATCTGCTCAGGCTCTAAAAATGGTGGCCCTGTTGCGGAATGGGAAAAACCGGATAGATTTAGATGGCTCACGGCCCAGCGCAGTTCTTCGCTACAAACGTCACGCCCACACAATGGTTTTAGTGATAACTTGGACGCAACTTTAGAAAGGCTCTTTGGGGAATTGGTACTATAAAACCTTTGCCGCCAAATAGCGCTGTACTTCATAAATATCAATGCTCTTATTGAATTTTTTGCTCACGGTTGGCAAATCTTCACTGGAAATCCAGATTTTGAGTTCGGCATCCAGATCGAACGTTCCCGCAGTTTCCAAGGAAAATCTTGAAATGTGTTTATAGGGCAGACATTTGTATTCAGCTTTACTTCCCGTTAAACCCTGCACATCGATTAAAATAAGGCGTTTGTTGGTAAACATAAAAACATCCCGAAAAAGAGAAAATCCAAGTTCCACCACTTCCCCTTCAATTAAAAGACGACTGTATTTTTCATTTAATTTCTCTACGGAAACCTCACTTGCGTTTCCTAATATTTTGTTGAATAAACTCATTTTTGGATCATCAGAAATTAACAAACTAAATATTCATTATTCATTATTCATTATTCATTATTCATTATTCATTATTCATTATTCATTATTCATTATTCATTATTCATTATTCATTATTAATTGCTAATTGTTAATTGAAATAATTTCCCCTTGATAACTAATAGTCCCGCGATCATTACTGCTAATTGAAAGTGTAGCAAAACCAGAATTTCCAGTTGAAATTGAAATAACATACGTATCATTTTCTCCTTTTACACTTGTAGTTACTTCATATCCATTTTTGGAATTTATTAGCGTGAAATTTTCTGGTACTCCCTTAAATCGCATGCCCTTATCACGACCCATTATCATGCCACTATACGCTCTTCCGTAAAATGGCATATTGCTGATAACCATTTCTGGCGAAAAAGTTATTGAATAATTACTGCCAACTAAATTTTTGGTTGGGCCACTTAAAGGAATTGCTGTATTTGCAATGAATTCAAAGCTTTTTGAATTCAATAATGTTGCTATTGAAGATTGTGTTTTTTCAGTTTTATCTTGTGCGTTAGCATTACCAAACATAAAGAGAAAAATTAATGCGAAAAAAATTCTGAGTGCTTTCATAATTCATAGTTTAAGTTAAAATAATCGCAAGATTTATGCCATTAAGAAAAAAAACCCACAACGGACAACCGACAATCGAAAACAATAAACAATTCGTGTATTCGTGATAAAAAACCCACAACCGACAACCCATAACCGATCACCGCCTCCAATTCTGAAGCACGTCCAAATAAAGATAGGATTTTACAAACTCCACATGTTTTTTATCGGTCATCTTTTCCAATAAATTAAGGGCAGAAATGTAGCTCGCCAAATTTCCGTTTGAGGAAAGGAATTTTCCATCTTCCATATAACTAACCACACTATCGTTTTGAACTTTTAGGTTCGGATAGTTTTTTTGGAGCTCTGCTCCGCCACCAATCCAAGTGACTATTTTTTTGCCATCGGCTATTCCAGATTCCCCAATTAAATGTGCGCCGGCACAATTGCTCACGGTATATTTTGTGTTTTTGTTTTGTTCTTTAATAAAGTTAACAATTTTAGGGTTGTGAACTTGAGTGTACATATCATAAGCGCTCGGTACAAAAAGCACATCCAATTTCGGGCAATTTTCAAAAGTGTAATCGGGAACTATTTTTAATCCTTCTTCACTAACAATTGCATCAACGGTTTCTGCTATTGTAATTACATTAAACAATTGCTTTCCATCTTCAGTATGTTTTGTGAACACATCCGCAGTTGCGGTAACTTCCGTTATTAAAACTCCATTGTAAATTAGCAATCCAACAATGGGAAGGCTATTACTTATTGGCTTTAATGTTTGCTGTTCTGTTTCAGAAATAGCTGTTTTTGAGGGACTGCTTTCGGGATTGGTGGATTTGTCCGCATTAAAATTGCAGCCAATCAGCAAAAAGGTCAGCGTTAAAAATAGGATAGTGAGTGTTTTCATATTAATTCCCCAAAGGTTTGTGCGTGCTTATTGCCATTCGGTTCCAAGCGTTAATTACTGTTATCGCCATTATTATTTGCGAAAAATAATTTTCATCAAATACTTCCAGCGCTTTTTTATAGGCATCTGAAGTTAACCCTTTTTCGTGAATCAACGTTACTTCCTCCGTAATTTGAAGTAATACCCGTTCCTCTTCAGTAAAAAGATCAGTTTCACGCCACGCATTTAATAGGAAAATTCGCTGTTGATTTTCGCCTAATTTTAGGGCGTCCTTGGTGTGCATATCAATACAAAAAGCGCAACCATTAATCTGCGATGCCCTAATTTTAATAAGCTCTTTATGCGTTTTGCTCAGTTGGCTCTGTTGAAGGTAATTTTCCAAAGGATACATCGCTTTGTATGCGTTTGGCTCTACTTGATCAATTTGAATTCTTGTTTCCATTTTGAAGTGTTTTAAATTGTTTCAACAAAAGTAAAACCCATCATTTTGAATAAACTTAAGCTAGTTTAAGAAAGCCGTTTGCTTTTTATTTCGCTTAAATATTCCGGCGTCAAACCCAAAAAGGAGGCAATCAAATACTGTGGCACACGCTGAATAAATTCGGGATATTGGTCACGAAAAGTAAAATACATTTCTTCCTTAGAATAATCAAAAATATATTTTACCCGCATTTGTGCCGCCCCGTAGGCCTTTTCAAAAACATTTCTGAAATACTTTTCCAGCTTCGGAAATTTTTCCAAAAGAAGTTCTTGATTCTTAAAATCGATAGAAAGCACTTTTGAATTTTCTACGGCCTGAATACAAAAATCGGATTTTCGTTGCTGCCGAAATGCAAGATTATCAGTAAGCCACCAATTTTCCAGTGCAAATTGAAGCGTTTGCTCAGCTCCTTTTTCATTGGTGAAATACATTTGAAGGCATCCCTTCAATACAAAATAATGGGTATTGCAAAGGCTTCCGGCTTCCATCAAAACCACTTTCTTCCCATATTTCCGCACTTCGAAATATGTACCTATTTCAGTAAATTCTTCTTCACTTATTTCAGTGAATTTATTAATATGGTTAAAGAATTGATTGAGCATTCAATAAATATATATTTTAACGATTAAAAAGATAAATCAAATTAAATAAAAATAAAACCATATCCAATCCAATAATCCAATAATCTAATAATCCGCTAATCCGCTAATTAACAAATCAACGAATTGACAAATCAATCTCCTTCAAATTCTCAATTCTGTTGCGCTGAAGGAAATCGTCTATGCTTTCAAAATGCTCAATTACACGCTTGTCCTTAAATTCGAATACTTTTTCGGAAAGGCCCTGCAGAAAATCGCGATCGTGGGAAACTAAAATCAATGTCCCGTCAAACTGAAGCAAAGCTTCCTTCAAAACATCCTTCGATTTTAAATCCAAATGGTTTGTAGGTTCATCGAGAATCAAAACGTTTACGGGCTCCAACAATAATTTTACCATCGCCAAACGCGTTTTTTCGCCTCCGGAAAGCAATCCCACTTTTTTATCAATAGCATCGCCGCTAAACATAAACCGACCGAGAATGTTTTTTATTTGTGTGCGGATGTCGCCTTTTGCAACCTCATCCACAGTTTGGAAAACTGTAAGTTCCTTGTCTAAAAGTGCGGCTTGGTTTTGGGCGAAATAGCCCACTTTTGCGTTGTGACCTAAAACGCAGCTTCCCTCAAAATCAATTTCGCCCATAATGGCTTTGATCATGGTGGATTTCCCTTCGCCGTTCCTACCGACAAAACTTACTTTTTGGCCACGGGAAATACTCATATTGGCATCGTTAAAAACAACGAGATCGCCGTATTTTTTTGTAAGTCCTGCCGCTACAACCGGATAATCGCCACTGCGTTGGGCTGGTGGAAAGCGAAGCGCCAATGCCGAAGTGTCTATTTCGTCAATTTCAATTATCTGTAACTTTTCCAGCATTTTTTCGCGGGAATTTACTTGATTCGTTTTGGAATAAGTGCCTTTGAAACGATCAATAAATTGTTGGGTTTCTGCAATAAATTTTTGCTGCTCTTCATAAGCCTTTATTTGATGCGATCTTCTGTCGGCACGCAATTGCAGATAGTGGCTGTAGTTGGCTTTGTAATCGTAAATCCTTCCCATGGTCACTTCAATGGTGCGGTTGGTGATGTTATCAATAAACTTTCTGTCGTGCGAAATTACGATTACCGCTTTTGCTTTATTCAGCAAAAAATCCTCCAACCATATTACCGATTCAATATCAACGTGATTTGTGGGCTCATCCAGCAAAATCAAGTCTGGTTTTTGAAGCAGCAGTTTTGCCAACTCAATCCGCATACGCCATCCGCCACTGAATTCGGAAGTTTGGCGGTGCAAATCGCTTCTTTTGAAACCGAGACCGCGCAATGCTTTTTCCACTTCGGCTTCATAATTTATTTCTTCGAGCGCATAATATTTTTCACCCAGCTCCGCAACCTTGGAAATGATGTTCATATACGCATCACTTTCATAATCGGTGCGGGTTTCCAGCTCCTTATTCAAACGGTCCATTTCGTCCCGCATTTCAAAAATCTGCTTGAATGCTTTGGAAGCTTCTTCAAAAACTGTACAATTGTCGTGGGTAAGCAAATGTTGCGGCAAATAAGCAATAACGGCATCTTTGGGCGCTCGAACATTTCCCCGGGTAGGTTTTTGTTCTCCGGCAATTATCTTCATCATCGTACTTTTTCCCGCACCGTTTTTTCCCATTAGGGCAATTTTGTCGTTTTCATTTACCACAAACGAAACATCGCTGAAAAGCGTGTCTCCACTAAACTCAACTGCCAAATTATCTATTGAAATCATATTTACTTGAATAATTGTGAGTTTTCTTAAATGACATAAGACTGGATGACTTAGGACGTAGGATAATAACTTTTCAGAACATCAAGTTATTTTTAATGAAATGTATTGTCTTATATTTTAAATCCTTTTGTCTTACTTCTTACGTCTTACTTCTTACGTCTATTTTTAAGGTTGCAAAACTATTAAAAACTTGTGGATTGGAGATTGATTTGAAAGGAAGTTGTTTCAAAAACTTTAAAAGCATAAAACTTCAATTTTCTTTGTTTGGTAGCTATCTTCGCACAGCTTTTAAAAGCAACTATTCACATATATTTAGTAAATTCACGGCTGTAATTCTTTCTTGCTCCCCAATCTATTCTGCCCTTAAATTCCTACGTAAAACCTATGCGATATTAATTATTAATCTCCTTGGCATGCAATTACGTAGTTTTATTACCAATCGCTTTCTTAGCTTGGAAGGCAAATTATACAGCGGGAATTTATCTGAAGTTCAGTACAAAATTGAATCTGCATTAGACAAAACCCAATCATTGATAGTAGATCTGGACCACTTAGAGAAAATTGATGAAGCTGGGGCTTATATGCTTTATATTGCCTCAGAAAAAGCTCGTGAAAACAATAAACAAATTATCTTGTTCTGCAAAGAAAATGAAATGGTGAAATTTGTTTTCAAATTGGTAGGAATCCATTATTACAAAAGACTTCCAAAATTAATTTCATAAATGCTTTTGCATTTACAGCCCAATTTAATTGGGTATGTTTTCCCGCAAAATTGGTTTAAAAACCTACCGTTTAAAATCAAAAACCCGCACCTTTCGATGCGGGTTTTATCAAATTAAGTGGGGAGAAATGAGCCGTTGGCTCAGCATAAAGATAAAGAAAAAGTAAACAAATCGCGCTAAGTAGGAATAATTTTACTTTATCCGCCACATTAAAAATGCGCCGTCAATGAAAGAATAAAGTTTCTTCCAGCCCCAGAAATCCCTGAACTATACGGACGGTAGCGCTGGTCTGTCAAGTTTTCTATTCCCCCGCTAACATCAAACGTATCGGTCAATTTGTATAGCGCTTTAAAATTAAGCGTGTACCAAGACGGTGAATAGGCATTCCCGTTTTCATCCAAAGCGTAAAATTCTGTCTTTTGCTTTTCTTCTTCGGGAAGATCTTCAAAATCGCGCTTCGCCTGATAGGAAAGATTAACTTCCATTTGCAGTTTGTTAGCTTTATAATTTAAACGCGAAACCGCGAAAAATGGAACTGCATGTCGCGACGGACTCGTTTTGCCGTTGTCCAATTCCTCTTCACCTTTTTGAATATTCACATCGGTGGAAAAACCAAAACCTTTTGGCAATTTCACCTCAACGCCAGCTTGAACGCCATAAACCTTTGCCACCGCAGCGTTTTGGATTGCTTGCACTTGGCTCAATTCGCCTTGGTACACTATGCTGTCTAAACCATTCAATTGAAAATCGCGGCGCACAAGCACATCTTTAAGATGGGTGTAATATCCAGTTATATCAACTTTCACAACATCGCCAAAAACCTTCGCTATTCCCAAATCGGCATTATAGGCGTACTCCGGTTTTAAATCTGGATTGGGAACAACCACACTTCCGGGCTCCGAATCAAATACTTTCCCTAGGTCGTCCACATTGGGGGAACGGAAAGCCGTGCCCAAGTTGGCACTCATAACCCAAGAATCAGCGGGACGATAAACGCCACCAATACTTCCCGTTAACGCACCCTTGCTCAAATTAGCCTCGGTAAAAGGAAACGGATAAAAAGTAGTGTCAAATTCAGCATCCAGCAAAATATGGTTGTAACGTGCGCCGGCACTCAAGGTAAATTTATCTGAAACCTTAAATTCATCGGTTATATACCCCGCTATCGATTGCCATTGCGCTTGCGGATAACGGGCGGGACCAACTTCCGAAATACCTGTAGAAATATCTGTCAACTCGCCTTCAGATTTTACGTCATCAATCACATATTCCACCCCATAGAAAAAAGTATTTTTTTCCCCCGTTGCTTTTTTAAAGTCAAGATTTACGGAATATGCAGCCACTTCTTCATTTTGGGCGTTGCGCTCGTTATTATTAAATGACCTGTCAATTCTGCTTTCCTCGAACCATTGATGGGCCAGACGCAGACTCATTTCATCAAAAACAGAATTGTTCGCATTGTAGCTCACATTCAAATTGTTCATCATCCATATCTGTGGACCATAATCCCATTCGGCATAGCGGGCAGTTCCATTTCGAACCCGGGTGTGCCGGTCATAACGCCCATAAGGCGAAGTTTCGGAAAAATGGAAACCGTACTGAAAATCCCAATTCTCATTAGGCTGAAAACGTATTTTCTGCATCGCATTTATCTGTGAATAAGCTGACGGAATCTGCAACAATTTATCTTCCTGCCTCACCACAACATCTGTACTGTCTTGTCTTTGTACGTAATAATCCTTTATATAATCTTCCGGCCCATGGCTTCCTTGACGAAGATGGTCATAATCCCAAGAACTAATACTGGTTATGAATGCCCATTTTTTAAAACCCAGATTCACATCAAAATGTCCGGTTTTTTCATTATTGGCAGACGAATAGCGTGTATTGGCCTTGCCGGTAATAAAAGGTTTATCGGTTAACGACAGTTGCGGTGTTAAGGTTTGGAAGCTCATCACTCCGCCAATGGCATCACTTCCGTAAATTACGGAACCCGGGCCAAAAAGCACCTCCGTATTTTCAATGGCGAAGGGATCCAGATTTATCACATTTTGAAGGTTTCCCGAGCGGAAAATTGCAGTATTCATCCGAACGCCATCCACCGAATACAGCAATCTGCTGGTAGCAAAACCCCGAATTATTGGGCTTCCACCGCCTTGCTGACTTTTCTGGACAAATACTTTCCCCGAAACACTCAAAAGATCGGCCGCACTCTGTGGGTTTTGAAGAGCCACATCTTTTGCTGAAATGGAAATAATTTTTGTTGGAATATCATCACTGCTCTGCCGCCAGCGTGAGCCGGAAATCACTACTTCATCCAAACTGAGGTTAGAGGTTTCCAGCGAAACTGTAAAGCCTTCCGAAGCCAATTCCGGATAACTTTTTACTATTGTTTTATAACCCAGACTTCTAATTTCAATTTTTTCGGCACCCTTAAATACTGTAATATCAGCTTGGCCTTTGGAGTTTGTAGTGGCGTAATGTTTTGAATTTGTGCTGGTAAGCGTTACCAACTCTATAGGCAGGTTGGTCTGTTGTTCTTTTATGGTTATTGTTTGTCCATAGGAAATTCCCACAAAACACAGCAATACCCATAAAATGAATATTTTTTTCATTTATGGTCTGTTTTAAGGTAAGGTGTTCTTTCGGAACACAATAATTGCACCGCTATTTTGAGAATAGCCGCACTACATATTAAATTATTTGGGAATGTTAACTCGCCTTGGGTGGCGGGGTGGGCGGACTTATACGGATAGCATTAAATATATTCGGATGAATACTGTCCTCATAAACAACTTCCATTTTATGGAAAGGAACGGCCTGCCAATCAAAAACGGGCGGACTGAAAAAAGACCATAAATAAAAGTACAATCCCTTTTGTGTTTCGCGATTTTCCTCGTCTTGGTTAAAGGCGCTTGCAACCAGCTTTTTAAGATTTTTATTTAACTGGGTTTCCTCGTGGTCCCACCAACAACGGTAAAAAATGGAATCGCCCTTTATTTCTTTGGAAACTATATCATACATCTGTCCGTTGTATTCAAATTCCTTTGAATGCTCCCAGCGCAGTTTTGTTTTGATTTCTTCTTTTGTGAATTTAAGCAGCACCAATTCTTCGTGGTCTATCCCGGCAATCATCTTCCATTTTATTTCGCGGCGAAGGGATGATTTTTCATATTGCAGAAAAGTATATATGGTTGCAACTGGTGCAAACAAAATAAACAAAAACGATATGGCAATTATTCTTTCTTTCAATTAAAAATCAACTAATGCCCAAATGTCGTAAAATTGAAAGTATCTGTGCGTTTATTTTCGGTCTTTTTATTCGTGGTGTATTTTCTAAAAACAATAATGTAAAATTTTATTTAAAAATAAATGAATAAAAAAAGGACCACTCTGTATTACAGGATGGTCCTTGAATTATTAGATAAAATTTTAATATCAATACCAGCCGCGTATATTATACATAACCGTATTGGGTTGATTTTTGGCGTAGGCCATCAGCACATTCTGCGCACCTTTGGCAATTGCAATATTTGCATCCAGCACCTTCAATTTATACTCCCATGGGCGGTCGCTGAGTTCCTTCACCCTAGCTTCAATTTTTGTGAAAAGTGACTTAACCTTAGTATAACAGGATGAAGAAGGCTCAATACTTGCCAAGATAGACCCTGCTTCGTTTGCGGCAGCCAAATCTTGATTGGCATTCCAAATGGCAGTTGCCTCTGCCAATTGAAGTTCACAATCGCGGTCTATTGTTTTTTGGTACATCGTTTTTAAACTTCCCCCCACCTTATCATAACATGTACTATTAACTGGAACGTTTATTAATAGCCCCAATGCTTCTTCATATCGGTTTTGGTTCGCCAAAGTATTTGCTTCCTTTTGAATTAACTGGCAGTTATTGTTAAAGAAATCAATTATTTTTTGTTTTCCCTCAGTTACAAATGCCTGCACACTTTCGCTATTGGTTTGCATGTTTTTAATGGCAGCGATATAGGCCTTGGTCTCGTTGGAACCCACTCCCTTAACATTAAAACTTTTACTTGTATAGAGCGTGCCATTTAAGCCATCACCAATATAAAGTGTGATTTCTAAGTTAAGTGCTATTTTTGGTGGAGCTGTTCCAATTACGTCTTTACTCATTGTTGAAACATTGGGCGTAATGATAAACCTTGAATTATAAGAAACATCGCTGATGCCATTCTTAGTGACCATTTGACCCAATTTAGTTTCCAGAATTTGTCGCGCGGCGGCTGGCACTTCTTCCATTTCATAGGGAATATAGGTGCCCAACGCAATATTGGAATCGCTGCTTTGTGCTACCCCAATGGTAAACACAAAAAGTAAACAGATAGTAAAAAATGATTTTTTCATAATTTGATATTTTTATTTGCTTCCTAAAATAATTGTTGCTCGGCCCAGTCCTTTCATAACCAGCTTGTTTGGAATACTATATGGAGCGTCACTCAGGAACTTGCTCAGGTCCCTAACATACCTTCTGGCATCGATAGCGTTGCCACCTTCATTGTAAAGAGGAATACGTACTTGTTCAAAAAGCGCCATATTTTCAGTCATATCAGTGGTGTTGAAACGGCCCTTCACTGTATTTTTCTGTAGCCAGTCCTCAATAACAAATCCTAGCTCGTCTCCGCCCCCATATTCGGTTTCTAGGTCGCCATCCCAATCGTCCCATTTTTGGATGCGGACAATAATCTCCCGACCATTCTCGAACATATCGTCAAAATGCGATTGCAACGAAGCCGTAAAATTATCCATATGCGATAGTACCGCCTCTGAAAGGAGTACGGGTGTCTCCGCAGAAAAAGAAGGGGCTCCAGTTCCGGTGGCGGTTGCTATTTGCTTGTCTGTATATGAATCCAATCCTTGAAGGTTAAAGTTGATGGACTTTTTTGGCCCTGTTTTATTAACCGTCCAAGTGAGTTGGATAATTATGTCCGCTTTAGCTGCTTTTTTAAGTTCATCAATTGGGCTTTCGGCAATATCAGATCCAGATTCCTTAGACTGTCTCAAATTGTCCTCGGCACTGTTTGATGATATGGTTTTTATAACCGATTCCATATTTTTAAGAGGAAAACCGCGATCTGCCATCATCCCGTTTATTTGGCTTATAACTTGCAAAACCTCAGGATTCTCTTGAAAAGCACGCTTATAATCAGCAATTTTTTCAGTAGAACCTTGGTTCTCAAAAACTAAGAAATATCCATTCTGTATGCACCAAGCATCACTTGGCACTACCATTAAAGTAGGTTTTTTAGCCTGTCCGAAGGCTAGCGTAATGTTTAAAATTACTAACAGGCACAGTATTAATTTTGGTTGTTTCATTTCTATAAAATTTTTAAAACCCACTGGTTAGGGATTTGACAATATTTTCTTTTTCAAGTCTTTTTCGCAGTTGATCGCTCATCACGGTAACTACCGCAGCTATTTTATATTCCCGCTTGCTAACCTTTAATCGATCTCCCGGAGCAATGCTGCCATCGGTGGCGGACGATACATATTTTAAATATTCACCCCCTTCGGCGAAGAATTCATTAAAAAATTCTTTGTATTCCTCTTCTACTGATGGGTCTTTTACTAGAGGTTGAAAAGAAGTGCAGCCTTGGCCACCACCCGCAAAACCTTTAAAAATAACTCCGTGCACCGCATTGCGCATTGCGCTTGCAATGGCATGTTTTGGATTCTTAGAGTACGACCAAACTTTTACCAGTTTGGCACCTTGTTTTGCAATGCCCTCACATTCTATATCGTAACGCCATATTTTGGTGTCATCAAGGGCTTTCTCTTTTTTCCATTGGGCCTGTGCCCCAAAATTGACAACAAGCACAAGGAAAATGGTTGTAAATAAATAAGATGGTTTCATAAATGTTGGTTGTTTTAGTTTATTTGTCTTATTAGCATGCCTGCGAAATATTTGTTTTTTGAACCGCTGAAAGTGGTATATTCAATTTCAGATGTATTTTCTTCTTCAGCCATCAGGCGGTTGTCCCAAACCATACCCTTCTCAACTTTGATGACGCCTATTTTTTTATATTCGGTTTTACCCTCATCGTTTATTATCTGCTCCATTACTTCATATTTATCTCCCTTTTCCAAACCTTCTTTCAAACCTATTTTTGCTGAAAGTGGATCTCCGCTCAACAATGGGGTCTTGGTACGGAAAACCTCATAAGCTCTTTGTAATTTAGCAATTACAGCATCTCCAGCATTTTTAGTGGCGATGGCAATCAATTCATCATCAGTTTTTTTGGTAAAAGCGGTACTCTGCAAATCTGCCCAAGCGGTCTCAGTGCCTATATACTCCAACTTGAAGATATTTGAATTTTCAAAAGCAGCAATCTTTTCTGGATCTGGGTTGGCATCATCAGTCCAATAGTCATTATAGAAAATAGCGGCAGTTTCTTCATCCCAAACAAGTTTATATAAATGGGCATCTGTCTTGATTACGTATCCTTTCCCCATAACACCAACCCCTAAACTTGTGGCGTCAGCAACTACACTTACACCACCCACCCCAGCAGTAGATGCGGCAGAGGAAACAACAGATAATAGTCCTTGCGTTTTTTTGGCAACCTCTTCCTTGTTTGTGTATTTAAAATTGTTGACCACCACAAAGGTGTTTTTTAAGAGTTCTTCGCCTGCATCGGCTACCATGGCCAAGCCACGTTCACTCTGTTTGGCTATTTTTATATCAATATCGGAAGCGTTATAGGAACCCCTCGCGGCAATGAGATCCATATTGAAGCTTCCATTTTCGCTGCGGTTGAACCATTTTGCCACCATGGCCTTTGCTATGTTACTATTTGAAAGAAACTGTGTAATGGAATCCTTCTGTAGTTCATTGATCTCCTTTTTTGACAAATTTTCATCCACCAATTTGGGCATGGTGCGCAGCCCACCATTATGGTCATTAAATTTATCGGGAATGGGGTAATTAATAAAAGCGTCCTGAATTGTTTTGCTGTGTTCCTGTTGAAGGTCGGTAATCATAAAAGTGTACAGGGAACTTCGTTTGTAGTTGTTAGCATCTTCTTGACTGAAAGCGCTATAATTAAAGAATAAAAATAAAGTGAGAATAAGTAATTTCTTCATAATAAGTAATGTTGGTTAGTGTTGAATTTTAAGTTATCAATAGTACAAAGATTTTTACTTTGAAGTTTACGGAAAACCGTAAACAGGATAAAAAAATCTCAATTATATTAAAACCCATTCATTAATATACTGAACGTTAATTTATTACAAAAAAATAAGCTTGAAAAATATCGGAAATACACGCCTTCCTTTACTCTACAAACTTTGCTTTCAACTTTAAATGTGTCTATTTTTCCGATTTAACCATTCTAAAAATCTTCTTAAAACCCATCACTACCAACAAACAAATAAACCCCACAGCCAATCCTACTAAAAACTCAACAATTATGGAAGGCACTTGTGGCAATAAATGATGAAGAAAATCAATATTGTGCACAAAGATTCCCCCTGCCACCAATATTAACGCGATGGTGCCTATAACACTTAAACTTTTAATCACCTTTGGCAGTGCCAGTACCAATATGTTCCCTAAACTTTTTGAAAAGCTTTTTTCCTTTTTACTTCTTTTTATGAGCTTATACCCAACCTCATCCATCCGCACAATTAGCGCAACAATACCATAAACCCCAACCGTAGCCACAATTGCTATTATACTAACCACAAGAATTTGCGTGGTCAAAGTTTCCGTAACAACAGTACCCAGCGCGATAATCACTATTTCTACGGACAGGATAAAGTCCGTGACTATTGCAGATTTCACTCGTTCCTTTTCAATTGCCAGTATTTCGGCTTCGGACAGGTTTTCGTCAATTAAAGATTCTTGGGAATGTGCATGCGGAAAAAAGAACTCATATATCTTTTCAGCTCCCTCATAAGCCAAATACAGCCCCCCCAGCACTAAAATTATGGTTACAGCCCACGGCAAAAAAGCACTTAGCAAAAAGGCGATGGGCAGAATAATCAATTTATTAATAAACGAGCCTTTGGTAATTGCCCACAATACGGGAATTTCCCGTTTAGAGGCAAACCCGGAGGCCTTTTCGGCATTTACCGCCAAATCATCCCCCAAAATTCCTGCTGTTTTCTTGGCAGCCACTTTGCTCATCATTGCCACATCATCCAGCAATGCAGCTATATCATCCAATATTGCGAAAAAACCTGATGCCATACTTTATATTTTCTTTTAAATTCGGGTAAAAATAATCTTTGAAATCTATTTGCCAAAAATTGATTTGGGCATTACGCCAACATTTAGTTAATCTACCTTTTCATTGGCCTTCATAAAATCTATTATTTTCTTGTTTACTATCTTGGGTTGATCCACCGTGAGAAAGTGACCCGAATTCGGAATACTCTCACCCTGCCCCCTTGGAATATATTTCTCTGTTACACGAATGGTTTGTTTGGTATTGAAAATATCTTCATCTCCAATCAAAACAAGAACAGGCATTTTTAAGGATTGCAAAGTGTTGTTGGAGAAAGGTTTCATTTCCATCACGAATTTGCTTAAGGAGTCATTTTCCATGCCAATGCGATACTGCGCTATATAATTTCTGTCAATCTTACTCGCATCTATAGACAAGGTTTCCATGGTTCTCTCCACCCCTTCTTCCTTGGAATAAAATATATTGAACATGTTTTTCAACAAGCCCGTACTTGGCGGAATCCACATAAACGTCTGAACCGGACTCAACAAGATTAAACTTCTTATATCCCTTTTACTTTGAAGGGCTATATTCATGGCTAACCAGCCACCACGAGAAGTTCCGACCAAATGAAATGATTCTAATTTCAATGCCCAAAATATCTCTTCGTACCAAGCGGTTACTTCATCAATATTTTCAAAATCTGCAGTTTTATATGATTTTCCGGGTTCAATAATTAAATCGATTGCAAAAATTCGGAAATGCTTGGCCAGTGCCTTGGCATTGGGGTACCACATAGTAGAACTGGCGCTCATTCCATGCAGTAAAATTACAGCTTCGCCATCTTTCGGACCACTCATTATCACATGAGCTATTCCTTTTGAAGTAGTTATATAAAGTTCTTCATAAGCTACTCCCCATCGCTGAAGTGTTTTATCATAAGCCTCAAAATAGGCTTTATGCACTTTATCTGGATGGGTAATATACCCTGGCTCCTTCCTAAACTCTTTATATTCGTCCTTTTCTTTCTTGCACCCCGCAAAAAGACTGAGCATAAGCAGAAATAACAGTGGTTTAAAATACTTCACTTATAAATTTTTACATGTCAAATTTACATCAATAAAATTCAGCATACCTAACTTTTATGCAATTCGGCTCTCCGTTTTGGGACAATACTTTTCCCTCAATCCGATGCTTTATTTTAATATAATATAGGCATAAACCAAAAATACCCCATCTATCTTTGCACCCTAAAAAATCTTGATGAAATATCCCCACGTTCTTTTCTTTGCATGCTTTATTATGATCTGTTCCCAAAGTATTGCACAGGACATTACCAAGTATCCTACCCTGGCTGAAATCTGGCAGTTGGATTCCACTTCGCTATCAAAAAAAGTTGAATTCAGAATTCTTCCGTATAAACCATTGTATGTTTTGTTTGCAAATTATACCACAAACGTAAATAACAAGCCCACTAGCAGTAATGAAAACAATAATGTAGAGGAGCCTATTGGCTACAACAACATAGAATTGGCTTTTCAAATAAGCTTCAAAACAAAAATCCTTCATAATCTTTTTGGACCTTTAGGCGGCGACGTGTGGGGCGCCTATACCCAAAGTTCGCGCTGGCAGCTTTACAACAATACCCTTTCAAGACCTTTTCGGGAAACGAATTACCAACCGGAGGCATTTATACTTTTCGCCACTCCTTATAACATCGGAGATTTTAATGGGGTTTATATGGGCGTGGGCTTAAACCACCAAAGCAATGGGCGTTCAAAACCCTTGAGCAGAAGCTGGAACCGGGTTATTTTTCAAATGGGGTGGGAAGTAAACAGTGTGCAAATTGTTTTGAAACCTTGGATACGCCTTCCGGAAGCTGAAGAAAATGACGACAATCCAGACATTGATGACTTTATGGGCCGTGCCCAACTCGATCTGAGCTATAACTTCGGGAGCCACAATTTTGAACTGGCAACGCGCCATTCCCTAAGGGGTGGCGACAATAGTCACGGAAGTGCAAGGCTTGATTATAGTTACCGTTTCATGAAAAACCTAAAACTTCACGCCCAAGTCTTCACCGGCTACGGCGAAAGCTTAATAGACTATAACCACAACCAAACCACTGTTGGACTGGGGGTTTCCTTGTATTAACATCAAAATAATCATTCAATAAAAAACCCCACAAAATCAAAGTATTGATTTGTGGGTTTTTTTTATAATTTACTTTTTGCTACTTGGCTTTATTTCGCCAAAGTCAACTCATCAATAATATGGCTTGCTCCGGCATACTTATCAATCAGAAACAAAACGTAGCGGATATCAACATTTATGGTACGTTGCAGTTGATCATCAAAAATAACATCGCCCGCCATTGCTTCAATGTTGCCGTCAAAGGCCAGCCCGATCAACTCCCCTTTTCCGTTCAATACTGGCGACCCGGAGTTACCTCCCGTAATGTCGTTGTCCGTCAAAAAGTTCACCGGTAAATACCCATCAGCATCTGCATATTGGCCAAAATCCTTATTCTCATAAAGATCAATCAATTTTTTTGGCATATCGAATTCATCATCGCCCGGCTGATATTTCGCAACCGTTCCCTTTAAGGTGGTGTAATAATTCTTCGCAGCGTCATTACGCTTGTCTGCGGGCAAGGCAATAACCTTTCCGTAGGTTAGTCGCAGGGTACTGTTTGCGTCCGGATAATATTTTTCATCTGGATTTTGAAGGCGCATTCCTTGAACAAGCATTCTATAGGCACGCTCAAAATCATTGTCCAATTGTTTTTCTTCTTCGGTTTTGTAACGGTAGCGCGTCAACAAATCTGTGGAAAGTTGAAACAACGGATCATTCTTTAAAACTTCCGCATTCGGGTTTGCCAAAAAGGCCTGTAGTTTTTCCTTTGTTTCAAAAATGCTATTCTTAAAAGCAGTGTCCACATAATTGTTCCAACCTGCTTCCGTTTTGTTGTTTTCAACGGCAACTTCAGCAACCATCGGGGCAATATCCTTCGCTTTGGTGGAATAAAGTTTAAGCTGTGCCGCTAAAACATCTTTCTCTAAGGGAAGGTAAATACCTTCGTACAAATCTTCAATTTGGGTAGTTAATTTTGGCGTCAATTCTGCCTGCTTTGCTTCATTCTGTTGTAAATAATAATTAATATCATTGCCCAAACGGTATGGAATAGTCGCCATTTTTGTTCTTAACAGCAGTCCAATATAATTGTTATGCCTACTGTTTTCATTGGTTTTGCTGTAATAATTATTGATTACTGGCATTACATCAGCATACTTTTTATTTTCCTTTTTGGAAGCCCATTTCTGAAAATCTTTTTCATCATTGCGTTTGCTTTCGGCAGTTTTGTGCTGTTTCAGTGCATCAATCATTCCTTGGCGGTTCTTCCAATAATTGGCGGTAGAGGCATAACTTGAAGCATAATCAAGTTTTACCTGCTGATCTTTGTCCATATACTTCTTCATCACATCCATAGACGTTTTTGAAGCTTCCACCCAAGCAGGATATGCGTATTCCACGTTTTGCTCAATCCCTCCGGCTGGCATCCAGCGGTTGGTCCTGCCAGGATACCCCAGAATCATGGCGAAGTCATTTTCCTCAAAACCTTTTAAACTGGTGGTTAAGTGATATTTTGGTTTAAGCGGCACATTGTCCGGCGAATACTCGGCCGGGTTTCCGTCCTTATCGGCATATACTCTAAAAAGAGAGAAATCACCTGTGTGTCTTGGCCATTCCCAATTATCGGTATCGCCACCAAATTTTCCAACACTTGCCGGAGGTGTTCCCACCAAACGCACGTCGTTATAATCCTGATACACGAAATAGTAAAACTCATTTCCCTGATAAAAGGATTTTACCGAAACGGTGTATTTTCCGCTTTCACTGTTTTCCTGTTCAATCTTTGCAATTTCCTTGTTTATGGTAGCTTCACGCTCTGCTTCGGTCATTTTATCGTTCAGTAAACTTAAAATTCGCTTGGAAACATCGTCCATTCTAACAAAGAAACGAACCGATAAGCTTTTCGGCTTCAATTCCTCTTTATAGTTTCCTGCCCAAAAACCGTTGGTTAAGTAATCTTTTTCGGCGGTTGAAAGTTCGGCAATTTGGCTATACCCGCAGTGGTGATTGGTAAGCACCAACCCGCTACCCGAAATAATTTCGGCGGTACACCCGCGGTTAAACTGCACAATGGCATCTTTAAGGCTGGCATTGTTTATACTGTAAATTTCTTCGGCCGTAAGCTGCAGCCCCATTTTTTGCATATCGCGGTGGTTCAACCGTTCAATGTGCATTAAAAACCACATGCCTTCGTTAGCCTGTAAGGGAAGAATGAATGCTGCGAGGAGAAAGGAAATAACAAATTTTTTCATTAATTAAGGGAGTTTATATTAGTAATAATCACGACAAACGAGCACTGTTTAGTGAAAATTTATCAATCGGTAAATATAAAAGGATTCGATAATTAAGCATCTGAAACAACTATAAAAAGTGAAAAAAAATAGAATTTTAACCTTTCTTTAAGACCAGCCACGTGCATTGCTCCCCTTCATAAAAAACCAAACTTCTGATTTAAAATTTTTAAAGGAAGAAGGAGCAAACTCATTAAAAGATCGAAACAAATACAAAAATTGTTGCCTTCCCTACTTCAACCGTTCAAATTTCGCTTGGAAAAACCGAAGGTATTTGGGCTCGTAAACCATTTTTAAACCTTTAATTTTTTTGCGTCTATCATAAACTATGGCTGCCGATTCTGCCACAACATCCATATGTGCCTGTGTATAGACCCTGCGTGGAATGGTAAATCGAACCAGCTCCAATTTTGGGTAATAATTTTCACCGTTGGCTTTTCTTCCTGCTGAAACTACACCTCTTTCCATGGTTCTCACGCCCGAATCTAGATAGATTTCAGCCGCTAAGGTCTGAGCGGGAAATTGATCTTGCGTTAAATGTGGTAGAAAAGCTTTTGCATCCACAAAAACACCATGACCGCCAATAGGCTTTACAATTGGAATGCCATAATCCTGCATTTTCATTCCCAAATATTCCACTTGACCCACCCGAGCCTTTTGGTGAAAATCATTTACACTTTCCTTTATTCCTACCGCAATGGCTTCCATATCTCTTCCAGCAAGCCCTCCATAGGTATGCAGCCCTTCATATACCACGACTAAATTCCTTGCTTCTTCAAAAACATCCCATTCGTTGGTGGCCAAAAAGCCGCCAATGTTCACCAAGGCATCCTTTTTGGCGCTCATGGTAGCTCCATCTGTCAAGGAACAAATTTCCTTTACTATGTCTTTTATTTTTACATGTTCATATCCCTTCTCCCTTTGTTGGATGAAGTAGGCATTCTCAGCAACCCGTGTCATATCATGAATAATCCGGATGCCGTGTTTATGTGTATATTTTCGCAAGGCCTTTAAGTTTTCCATACTAATTGGTTGCCCCCCGGCCATATTCACATTGGTAGCAATACATACGTAGGGAATCTTGGAAGCACCGTGCTTTTTTACCAAAACTTCCAGTTTGTCTAAATCAACATTCCCTTTAAAAGGAAATTCGCTCGTTGCATCGTGTGCCTCATCAATAATAATATCCTCAAATTTTCCCCCCGCCAACTCTTGGTGTAAGCGCGTGGTTGTGAAATACATATTGCCCGGAACAATATCCCCCTTCTTTATCAAAATCTGCGAAAGAATATTCTCAGCGCCCCTGCCCTGATGGGTTGGAATTATATATTCATAACCATAATATTCCTTGATGGCCTTTTCCATATTGTAATAACTCTTACTTCCCGCATACGCCTCATCACCCATCATAAATGCCGCCCACTGATTGTCGCTCATTGCATTGGTCCCGCTGTCGGTCAACAAATCTATATATACATCTTCAGACCGCAACAGGAAAGTATTGAAACCCGCTTCTTTGAGCGATCTTGCCCTTTGGGGTTTGGTGGTCATTTTAAGGAGTTCAACCATCTTCATTTTATAGGGCTCTGCCCAAGATCTTTTGTCTAATTTTGTCATGATTCTATTTCTTTAAAGGTTCAAAATGTGCTGTAAAATGTCTTAGAAAAGGCGGTTCATACGTAATTGCATAACCCGTTTTTCGCTCTTTTAATTCTAGGATATCATCAAAAATATCCAATACATAATCTATATGGCTCTGGGTGTAAACTCGCCTAGGAATGGCCAATCGAACCAATTCATTTGGTGCTGGGATTAATTTTCCTTCTTCATCGTACTTCCCAAACATCACACTGCCCACCTCCACACTGCGAATACCTCCTTTCAAATATAAATCAACAACCAAAGCCTGCCCGGGATATTCCTCCACTGGAATGTTGCTGTATAATTTTTTTGCGTCAATATAAACCGCATGACCGCCAATAGGCCAAACCACAGGTATGCCCTTTGCCCGTAACCGTTCGCCTAAATAAGCGGTGCTCTTTATACGATAATGCAGATAATCCTTATCAAAAACTTCTCCCAAGCCAATGGCCAAAGCTTCCATATCTCTTCCAGAAAGACCGCCATACGTAGTAAAACCTTCCGATATAATCAACAAATTTCTACATTTAACAGACAATGCTTCGTCCTTTACGGTCAGCAATCCGCCCATGTTCACCAAGCCATCCTTCTTAGCGCTCATCACAAAAGCATCACCCAAGTTTAGCATTTCTCTGGCTATCTCTTCATAAGTCTTTTCTGAATAAGCCGCCTCGCGATGTTTGACGAAATAACTGTTCTCAGCAATCCTGCAGCCGTCTATCACCATCATTATCTTGTGCATGTCGCAAATGCGCCGTACGGCTTTCATATTTTCCATACTCACCGGCTGCCCACCCGACGAATTGTTTGTTACGGTCATAATTACCGCCGCAACTTTCTCACGCCCGTTTTCTACAAGCAATGCTTCAAGCTTTTCAAGGTCTATATTCCCTTTAAAAGGCAAATCACTTTCATTGTCCTTTCCTTCTTCACAAACAATATCAATCGCTGTTGCACCAGTGTATTCAATGTTTGCGCGTGTAGTGTCAAAATGTGTGTTTGAAATAAACAGTTTTTCGGGACCGCCTAGGATGGTGTATAAAATTCGTTCCGCAGCCCGGCCTTGATGGGTAGGCAGCACATATTCCATTCCCGTGAGCGCTTTCACCACCCTTTCAAGATGTTCCCAACTTCGTGCCCCTGCATAGCTTTCATCGCCCATCATGATGCCACTCCACTGTTTGTCGCTCATCGCTCCTGTGCCGCTATCGGTCAATAAATCGATGAAAACATCCTGAGACCGAAGTAAAAAAGTATTGTACCCGGCCTTTTTCAACGCTTCTGTCCGGTAGGTCTCGGTAGTTACAGTTAACGGTTCAACCATCTTTATCTTAAATGGTTCCGTTAAGGTTCTCATTTTTTCGCTCATTTTGAAATATTTTGAGCGCTAAAGTTAATTTAAATAATTAAAATAAGACATAATTATCTGTTTTTCGTTTTTTGCTATTTTCAAAACAAAAAGGGTCTTCTTCAAAGTCTTTTGAACAAGATATCCCTTTTGTAATCTAATTTGAAAAAATGGTGCTTCTACAAACTTGGCGAAAGAGCGCCAAAATAAATCAGTAAAATAACAAAGTAGCATTAACTTCTTGTTAAGAGAAGTGAAAATTAATTAATAATGAATAATTAATAATGAATAATGAATAATGAATAATGAGTAATTAATAATTGTTAATTGTTAATTGTTAATTGTTAATTGCTAATTGCTAATTGTTAATTGCTAATTGCTAATTGCTAATAAACAACCACCCGCAAAACCCGACTCGCCTCCCCAACAACAACCTTCACAAAATAATTTCCGGCAGCAAGCCCAGAGATATCTACCTGTTCCCGGCTACTGTTCCCCTGGGAAGTAAGCAAAGTTTGCCCAAGCAAGTTCATTATTTCAATTGAAGAAATAGAACCTTCAGCCTGAATGTTTAGAATATCGTTTGTAGGGTTTGGGTATGCCAATACGTTTAAAATTTTAAAATCAGGAATATCAAGACCTTCCACATATTTTGTAGCGACCGTATTGGTTGTAATAGCGGGCAATAAATCAAAATAGAGGCTTGCTTGATTTTCAATCTCGTCATTTGCGACAATTATCGGTAAGGGCTTAACCTTAAATAATACAAAACCTTCGTTTTCTTCTGGCTCTGGCGAGAGATTAATATCATCAAATTGAAAAAAAATCTTTTCATTAACAAGGTGTGTCTCTAAAGTATGACTCTGATCCAAAATCTTTAAGGTGGTCCAATCCAACTTCTCGTCTAAAACATCCTCAATTCTTAAATTCGTTATAGTGGTACTCCCAGGGTTTTTAAAACGTATGGTATAATGCAAATATTCATCGGCTTTCTCAATGGGAATCTCCCGATCTTCAGATACATCCATCCTATTGTCAAAAAGATAATTCTTCACTAAATGATTAAATTTAAAAACATTATCTTCAGGTGTTTCATCACTTCCTATTGGATTTACTATAACGGTAAAATGCAGAATATCTCCAACTTCAACAATTGGCGGATCTGCAATTTTAAAAGTTATTTCTATACTTTTGGTTTCAAATGGTCTTAAATCGCTAAAATCCCACGTAAAAACATTACCATTAGTAGCTGTAGGTACTGGGTTTGCCTCTGTAAAATTCATAAACTCTTCCTCATAGGCAAATTGCACGCTCCCACCACGGATTGTAGTACCCAAATTTTCATAAATTATTTTATAGGTAACGTAATAGCGTGGTTTTGCAATGTCTAATGGAAAGATACTTACCGATAAATCGTTTGCTGTAACAAAAGGCGAAATACAAAAGTCAGCGGCATCAGTATTCCCTCCTTCCGTAAAAACAGAAATATGAGAGGTTGGCGTAACTGAAAAATAATCCGAAAGATTGCTTCCGGCAGATGTAGTATAACTACCAACAGCTACAGGAAATTCATAAGTACCATCGGTTTTGGTAAATACCGCATTGTTATCTGTTCCGTCATTAGTAATGACCATAGCATTTGATATAGCATTATCTGTCGAATCACACCCATCATTTTGTGAATCAAATTTTATATTACCCATTATGGTATTAGCCAAACTCCCCATATTTTTATACCACCCAATTAAATTGAGGGTAAAGCCTTCTCCGCTCACAACATCCATACTTCCATCACCATTTAAATCGGCAACATGGATTGGCTTACTTCCCCCTGGGCCGTCGGGTGTCAGCACAACCCCAGCTGCAAAATTTCCCAAACCGTCTAAATTTTCACTCCATGATATGGTATAGTCCCCTCGATAAATTACATCCATATCCCCGTCACTGTCTAAATCTGCTACGGTGACGTCACTTTCTTGCGTAGCGTTTGTTATAAAATTCCTTGGACTAAAATTTCCTTGTCCATCCAAGTTTTTTAACCACCATACCTTGCTATTGGTATTTTCTATTCCAGAAACAACAATATCTTCATAACCATCGCCATCCATATCGCCACTACTAATCGCATTTATGGCATTGATATTTACTGAAATATAATCCTGGAATTCAAAAGTTGCTTGTCCATCCATATTTTTGAACCAAAATAATGCCCCGTTCTGTGAAACAAGGAAATCCAAATCTCCATCGGTATCCAAATCTGTAATATGGATATCATTGCCCGAATAATTGGTTGTGGCAATAGCAATAGGGCTTCCAAAAATTCCCTGCCCATTATTTTTATAAATAGCGAGTTTTGGTTCAGTAGTTGCTTGGGTTAAAACATCAATATCTCCATCATTATCAAAATCCGCAACTTGAAGATTATTGATGCCTTGAATAAATTCTGCAATGTTTTTTATTGGACCAAATGTTCCAAGACCATCTTCATTCTCATACCAAAATACATAATGGGTGCCCGTATGATAGCCCACAATATCCAAATCCCCATCTCCATCCATATCTTCAAGAAAAGCACCTTTAGGGCCATTTAGCTCATTGGTAATTATATGTTGATGCTTAAAATCTCCCTGACCATCCCTGTTTTCATACCACGCAATTTCCTTGTCAAATGAGGAGCATGATATTAAATCCATATCTCCATCAAGATCAATATCTCCGTGGGCCAAAGCTGTTATACTTATCGCATTTTTTGACACACTTATAGGCAAACCATAGGTACCCGCCCCATCTTTATTGGAATACCAAACCAGTTTATTATTGTTGGAGGCAGAAACAATATCGACATCGTTATCGCCATCAATTTGGGCTGCAGCCAAGGATTTGACGCCGTTAGCCTTAGTAGTAACAATCTGTTCCGCTCCAAAGCTCCCTAATCCATTTGTATTTTCATACCAACTTATTTTATGTAGCTGTGTTGCACCCTCAATTAAATCCATATCGCCATCCCCATCTACATCAATTGAATACAGCAGACGTTTTGCATATACTGATTGATTAATAATTTGTTCTGTGCCGAAAGTTCCCAAACCATCTTCATTTTCTTTCCAGGCAATTTTATCATAATATGAATAAAAAGCATCTAAATCTCCGTCGCCGTCCACATCGATCATGGCTATTGAATTATAATTATCTTCAGAATTTCCAGCAATTGGCCCAGGAGATCCAAAATTCCCCTGTCCATCTATATTTCTAAGAAACCCAAGAGTTCTATTAGACAGACCTGCCGAATAGACCACATCATTATCAAGGTCACCATCAATATCTACAATGGTCATATCTACTATTGAAGGGTTTTCTACCAATATTTGTTCTGGACCAAAATCACCTAATCCGTCTAAGTTTTCATACCATACCAATCTGTCATAAGAAAAGCTTCTTAAATAAATAACCATAACATCTAAATCTCCATCAGAATCTAAATCTCCCGCAGTAATTCTTAGTGCATCTGGAGCATTATTCGCAATAAGTTGTTGCGGTCCAAAATTTCCTAAACCATCTTCATTTTCATACCATACCACATTATCATCATCACCCGAAGCCGCCAGTATATCCATATCGCCATCGCCATCCAGATCAGCCACATGCACATCAGAAGTTCCTGTTAAATCACCATACACAGCTTTCATTTCGCCGTAGTTGCCCAGACCATCCAAATTCTCATACCAAACAATATTGGATTGGCGCTGATAGCTTGTAAATCTGGCAGCAATTACATCCATATCCCCGTCTCCATCTAAATCTCCAACTGTGGTTCTTGCCAAATTGCTCAATATGCCTTTATCAAAAACAATTTCCTCATGCTCAAAACCAAGCTGCGCCTGCATAACATTGCAAAAAAATACAACCGATAAAAAAAGTAACCAATTATTAAGAAAAAATCGAGAGCTCCACTTGTAAAAATATTTCATATAATTTTAGTTAGTTAACCCGTTGTGCATTTTGAGTATTTCATCGATTTTTACCCTAACCCTAAAGGGAATATCGATGAAATTTCAAGTTCTTCCTTTAGGATAAGAGGTAAAAACTTGAAATTTTTACTAAAATTAATTGTTATTCATCAAAATGCACAACGGGTTTAGTTAATATTTAATTTCTCAATAAATAAAAAGAAGTAAATCCAGTTACTATATATTATTTTTTTGTTAAAAACAATTAAGTGGTTTTGAAAATTACATAATCAAAAAAATAAATTAATCAACCCCAACAACAACCCTAACAAAATAATCCCCCCAATTCGGGGTGGATGCTCCCCACCCAGAAAGGGAGAGGTGCCCGAAGAGTAGCTGGGCAAATGAGCTAAAACTAAAAACCCAAAACCCCATTACTAACTATTAATAAACAACCACCCGCATAACCATAGCCTGATCCCCAACAACAACCTTCACAAAATAATTCCCGGCACTCAACCCAGAAATATCAATTTGTTCCCGCTTACTGTTCCCTTTGGAAGTAAGCAAAGTCTGCCCAAGCAAGTTCATTATTTCAATTGTAGAAATAGAACCTTCAGCATGAATGTTCAGAATATTGTTGGCAGGATTGGGATAGGCGATCACCTTTAAAGTTTCAAAATCAGAAACTCCTAACTCATCAACAAACCTGGTAAAAACGGTATTTGTAACAATTGCCGCATTAAAGTCAAAGTAAATATCCGCAGCGTTCGCCACTACATCATCCAATTGAATAGTTGGAAGCGGCTTCACCTTAAAAGCAACAAACCCTTGGCTGCCCTCAGGATCGGAGGTGGCCGTGGGCAGGTTGATGTCGTCAAAAATAAAATCAATCGTGCGGTTCACAAGTTGTGTTTCCATAGCGTGGCTTGCATCCAAGACTTTTAATGTTGTCCAATCCAGCTTTTCATCCAGCGCGTCCTGCACCCGAACGTTGATGGCACTGGCAGTTCCCATATTCTGGAAACGCACTACATAATGCAGATATTCATCGGCATTTTCAATTAGCACTTGATAGCCCTCCAGCACCTGCTTATCGTTGGGGTCAAAACTGTTTACAGCTACTTGGTTCAGCTCAAAAACATTATCATCCGGAGCGGCATCGCCACTCACTGGATTAACTCTCGCTATATATGGCAGCACATCGCCAGCTTCCACAATTGGGGGCTGTTCTACTTCAAAAATCACTTCAATGCTTCTTGTTTCAAAGGGGTTTAGATTATTGTAATCCCAAGAAATGGTAGTTCCGCTAGCGGAAGTTTCCGTGGGCGTTGCCTCCACAAAACTCACCAGTGCCCCATCAAAATCCAGTTCCACGTTCCCGCTCAGTTGGGTTGTTCCAATATTTTCATAAACCAATTGATACCGTGCCTCAAATCCGGGACGGGCAGCGTTTAATGGCACAAGGGTTATCGCAAGGTCATTGGCGGTGGTGGTTGGCGCGATACAAAAATCAGCAATCTCGGTCTGGTTAAAGCCAACAAACGTATCCACAGCCTGTGCAGGACTCAATGAAAAATAAGGCGAAAGCCCCAAAACGGTAGTGGTATAGGTATTCTCTGCCACGGTGAGATTGTAATTTCCAGTATTTATCGTAGTAGTAGTAAAGTTGTTTGTGCCGTCCGTAGTGTTTACAAGCAGCCCACCAACCCCAGCATCGCCCCCATCACAGCCGTTGTTTTCATCATCATAGATTACGGTACCTACTATATGGTTTAGATCGCCGTTGGCTATTGTGCAATTATCTATAAAAGTTGCATTTGGGGAAACTTCGGTAAAATTAGCTGCGGCAAAGTTGGCATCATCAACACAAACGAATTGTAAATTTGGATTGTTCAAAAGGTTTAAGCTGCTATCCATAAAATAACTTGCATAACAATTACTGTTTGTCAGTTCTAAATTATTACCACTCTTGATATTGACATAGGTTAAGGAGAAATTATTATTACCCACTACTCCACACAATAATGGATTACTACTTAAATCTATTTCAGATATTAATGTATTTGAGAATTCTATACCTTTTAAATCAGTATTTTGCGTAACATCTATAGAGGATATTGGATTGTCTCCACAAGTCAAAATAACAAGCTCAGGATTTTGTGAAACATCAATGCTCGTAAGATCATTTGCGTTAACTAATAGTTGCTGAAGGAGAGGTTTATTCGAAACATCTATATTAGACAGTTGATTATTAAATCCACGGATAGATAACAGGTCTGGATTATTTGAAATATCTATACTGTTTAGATTATTTGTTGAAAAATCTAAGTAAGTCAAGTTAGGGTTTTGTGATATATCTAAAGATGTAAACTGATTTTGTGCTATAATTATTTCCTCCAAATTTATATTATTGCCTAAATCAATATCTGTAAGTTGATTGGTAAATGCATATAAAATCTGTAAATTCAAATTTTGAGACACATCAATGCCTGTAAGTTCATTTCCTCCACAATACAAATCTGTGAGCAATGGGCATTGAGAAACGTCGAGTGATGTAATTGAATTATAAGTACAGGTTAAAGTAATTAAATTTATAAAAGCTTCAATTCCCGTCATATTACTGATGCTCTTGCTTTGTACATTTAAAAACGGAACCGCCTCCGCCTCACTAACCTGTATTTCCCCATCCGCATTGGTATCAATTATAGGGTTATGGTTCAACAACGCAGTCTTAAAATTGGCATCGGGTATATTCACGATCTGTGCACTGGCAGTAAAAGAGAAAAGTAAACTTAGGGCAAGTAGTAAATATTTCATAAGATTTGGTTAGCGTTAAAATTTTAAAACAAGAAACATAGAGGCTTGTTTATCAGGCGCAATATATATGTATATATCCAAAAAATAAAAAACTTATTAAAAAAACACATCAATAACCGACTACCGGCAACGAACAACAAAAAACAATTCGTGTATTCGTGGTCAAACAACCGACAACTAATAACCAAAAAACGCAAATATCTCCACAAGCTCAACGCTTTTACCGCAAAAGATTATTGCTAGTTGTACCTAGAATAATTAATACTATGACAACAACTTTTCCAGTTTCATTTTCCAATTCTCCCAATCGGGCATTTTTTCACTTAATAGCTTATAGAATTCTTTATTATGCGAAGCTATTATCAAGTGACATAATTCATGGGTTATGACATACTCGATACATTTTGCATTCGCTTTTATAAGCTCTGGGTTTAAAATAATTTTACCTTCTGGCGTACAGCTCCCCCATCTTCGGTTCATTCTCTTGATTACAATGGGCTGGTTTTCTATCTTTTCAGCACTGAATTTTTCTACCGCCAATGCCATTACACTTTCAAACTTTCGTTTGGCATGGGTATAGTACCAAGCCGCCAACACTTCCTTCACTTTTTCATGCTCGTTGGGCTTAAGTGTAACTACTATTTCTCCGGCTTTTAGTTTTACGCTAGTATCACCACCTTGCTTGACTTTTAGCATATAACGCCTACCGAGATAATAGTGACTTTCTCCAGACACATATTCGCGTTTGGGTGTGGTAGGAAGAAACGCCTCAAAATAAGCCTGCTGTTTAACAATCCACTTCCCTCGGTGCAGCACCTTATTCTTCAGTTCTTCCACGGTGGAGTTTTCCGGGGCTATCAGCTGAACGCTGCTGTCGGGATGCACCTCAATTGCCAAGGTCTTGCGGACAGCTCTTTTTATCTTAAAGTCAATGGTTTTGGAACCGTATTGTACACTGTCCATCAATAATTGTTTTTGGCAACTTTCAAACATTTTGCAAGGATGATGTCTATCTCCTCAAAATTTATGGAAACTCCTAAGTCTTTACGATGCTCCATCAAATAATCTTCTATCGCATTTTCCATTTTGTTCTGTATATCCAGATTCCTTTTCCAATCCCGTATGGTCAGCTTCTCAATGATTTTTGTGATATCAATACCCGCTATCGCCAATTTCTCCTGAATATTTGCACTAACCTCTTTTCCGTGTTTCTCCTTTATTACTTGGGTAATAGCCCCAAAAATGGCTCTGGCCTCCGGACGGTCCTTTACTAATTCGGGGATGCCTTCTTGATGGCCTTTATCAAAATCATTGCGTATTTTATTGATACTTTCCAAATAGTCCTTTTCAATTAATCGGCCTTCGTGGAAATCGTTTATGGTCTGTTCAATAAGGTCTGAGAATTTTTTATAATAAGCTTCATCCTTTTCCATATTTTCCGTAATCACCTTTTTCATCCGGTGGGCAATGAAATCTGCTTTGGATGCCGGGGTTTTTCCATAAGTTTCCAAAGCCTCTTCTACCATGTTTTTATCGAAAATATTAACGTCCCTCGTTATCTCGACGATCTCGTATGCATTCACGTATGTATCCAATAATTTCTTAACCCTTGGCTCATATTCCTTATAGGAAACTATCTCGGCATACCGGTACATTACCGAAACCCGAAGACTTTGCAGCTTTTTAAGTTCTGCTTTATAAAACGCTATTTGCGGGGTGGTGAATTCCTCGTAAAACGTATCAGAAGCCATGGCCACTTGCAGCGTTCTTGCAAATTGCGACAGGGCTTCATAAAATTGGTCCCGCACGTCTTTTTGGGCAATACAGCGCTCCAACGCCTCGATGTCTTCCTTGTTTTTAACGCCTTTAAAAATATCCCACACCTCAGCGTGATGCAGGGGCACTTTCCGCACCTCCTCACTCATATCTGCCACCGCATTCAACAAATCGTCTTCCTCAAAATCTTCCAGTGCACTGTATTCGGTCAAGGCTTCATCCAGCTTCCCCAATACGCCCACATAATCAATAATGTAACCGAATTCCTTTCCTTCAAAGAGGCGGTTTACCCTTGCAATGGCTTGTAACAAATTATGTCCTTTTAAAGGTTTTGCCAAGTAGAGCAAGGTGTTCACGGGGGCATCAAAACCAGTCAATAGTTTACTTACCACTATAATCATTTCCACCTCCGTATCTTCGGGATCGGTGAACTTGTCCACAACATAATTCTCATACGTATCCTGATCGCGGAACTGTTTCATAAGCCCCTCCCAATAATTTCGCGAGTCTGAACTTGATTCCTGCCATACATCTTCATTGTCCTTTCGGCTGTCCGGGGGGGTAAAGACCACACGGGTATTTATTTTTAATGCCGGATCTGTCTGCGTTTCAAAGTACTTTTGGTATTTAATGGCTACATCAATCTTTGGCACGGCAAGCTGTGCTTTTGCCTTCGTGCCTTGCCAGTTGGATGTATAGTGTTTTGAAATATCGTAGGCTATTTCTTCCACCACACTGTCTGATTCATAAATCTTTGAGATAGAAGAAAACTTCTTTTTCAAATCCTTCTGTGCCTCTTCGCCCAAGGGCTTTGCCAACCGCTCAAAGCCTTTGTCTATTTGTTCTTTATTGATTCTTAACTTGGCAGAACGGCCTTCGTAAAGCAAAGGCAGGACCGCCCCATCCTTTACGGCCTGGTCTATGGTGTATTTATGGATAAAGCCCCCAAATTTACGGGCGGTGCTTTTCTCGGTTTTCATCAATGGCGTACCCGTAAACCCAATATAGGAGGCATTGGGCAAAATCTTTTTCATACTTGCGTGGGCACTGCCGTAATTGCTACGGTGGCTCTCGTCAACCAGCACAAAAATGTTTTGTGAGTCTTTTAGCTTAACCCTGTTTGAGGCCACCTGAAACTTATCAATTATGGTGGTGATTATCTCATTGCCCTTGTCTTTCAGCAGTTCGGTTAAGTGGTTGCCACTTTGTGCTTTTTTTACCAGTTTTCCGCAACTCTGAAAAGTTTTAAATATCTGCTTGTCCAAATTTATCCTGTCCGTGACTATCACAACCCTTGGGTTCTGAATGTCTGGATCCAGTGCCAGGGCTTTGGAAAGCATCACCATGGTCAAGGACTTCCCACTACCTGTGGTATGCCATATAACTCCCCCTTTTCGGTTGTCGTTGGCATCCCTTTGTTTTACCCGCTCCATCGTATCCTGCACGGCAAAATATTGCTGGTACCGGCATATTTTTTTTATGGGGCCATCAAACACTATGTATTTGTAGGCAAGCTCCATAACCCTTTTAGGGCTGCAAAGTGCATGCAAGCTTAAATCCTGTTGGGTGGGTAACCTGTCTTCTGCAGGAAGCTGCTCCAATTCCTTTTTAAGAAACTTTTGGACCTGCTTTTCATTGTCCTCTTTCCACACGCTCCAGAACTTGGCCGGGGTTCCCGTGGTGCCGTATTTTACTTCGTTGGGGTGCACCGCTAACAAGAGTTGCGCAAAATAGAACAAGCGCGGAATACCCCCCTCCTTCCGTTGGTTGCGCAACATTTGCGAGATGGCTTCATCTATGGATTCATTTTTATCCCTACGTTTGTTTTCAATCACAACAAACGGAATCCCGTTTACGAACAGCACCAAGTCCGGGCGGCGTTTGCCGTTTATGCCCTCTACCTCAAATTCCTCGGTTACGTGGAAAACGTTGTTCTCTATGTTTTCCCAGTCAATGTATTTTAGGGTAAATCCTTTGCTGTCTCCCTGTATGGTCTCGGTAAAGCTTTTGCCCAAAGTGAGCAGGTCATACACTTTTTCGTTGGTGCGGGACAGGCCTTCGTCCGGAACGGACTTTAAGGCATTGATGGCCGCCTGTATGCTGCCTGTGGAAAATTTATAGCTATCGCCCTTATACTCAAAACTGTTTATCCTGCTTAGTTGGTTTGCCAGTATGATTTCCAACAAAACTCCAGTAAACAACCCATCCCGCTCCTTTAGGGTTTGCTCTGGGGAAATGTATTGCCAGCCTAACTTTTGGAGGAGGTTTAGGGCTGGGGTTTGGGAGTCTTGGGATTCGGTGTAACTTATTATCATTTCTTATAATTTTGAAGAAGCTTCAATCTGTATAAGCCAAGATTTAATTTCATCATATCCAGCATTCTCTTTTAATCTGGCAATTGTCATTTGTTCCACAGCTTGAGTGTTTAATAACTTCTTTTTTTTATCTGATTTTTCTTTTTGTTTTATAACATCCAATACAGCCCAATTACCGCCACTAAGTGTAAAAGTATGATCTGCAACTAATGTGGGAACATCATCTTGAACATCAATTATCGTTAATTCACATTGAGTTCCATTTGCCGTATATGCCTCATTAATCGCATCATGGTGTAAATAGTTTTCAAGTTCCCGACGTGATGTATTAAAACCAACTTTCGTGGGATTATCCTTTCCATTTATTTCTGCTACTGCTTGAATATAACTGGCTTCGTCTCCATCATAAATATGAACTTCTGGTTTGCCCAATCCAGACAAATAACTATTCTCAACATAATGTTTTAGTGAAGAGCCACCTGTTATTACCCAACCAATACTTTCATCACTTAAATTTATTGTTCCCTCACCTTCATTTACATAAATCGCACTATAGCGCTTTAATGCTAAAACATCATTGTTCCCTTCAACATAGACTAATACTCTGATAGAATCTTTTGGATTGGGAAGAATACCTAAAGTTTTTATTACCGCATCAATAGTTTCTTGAATCTCTTCTTCAGTTTCAAAATTCCACGCGTTTTGAATTGTTAAATTATCTTCATCTTTCACAACATATCTTAACGACTGTATGGGAATTTCTTTAACCAAGTTTGCACTATGCGAAGTAAAAAAGACTTGTGTGTTTTCACTTTCACTCAATTCAATGAGTGATTGAATAAGTAACATTTGATGGTTAGGATGCTGTGACGTTTCTGGCTCTTCTATAGCATAAATTATGGCTGGTGCGTTCTTTTCTGCTTTTCTTTTTTCTGCTTGTGCTTGAAAAAAGCTCAATAGCACTAATCTACGCACGCCACTTCCTCTTTTATTTAGCGGTATTCCTTCGTCATTAAAAAGCGTAAGATCAAATAAACCTTTCCAGTTAGGTTGTTTTCTCAAATCAGACTTTAAAGTTTCTGCAAGTGAAGCGTCAATTTCAGTGAGCTTTTTGATAATATTATCTGCAACTGCTGTAGATTGTTCTCTAACCATATCTTCAATTTCCTGAAGTTTGACTTGTATTGCATCAATTGCTAACGTTTCTTCAACTGCACTTTTCATCGGGTCTTGAACGTCGCCATCTTTATCATCAAGACTTTTATCAACTTTGAACAGAGAGTAAATAGGTAACATTGCCTTAAGTTTACCCCAAACATCTTTTAAATTGTTTTCTGTAGTGAGACTTCCTTCTACTTTTATCCTTGAATTAGCTTTTTCTCTGCCAAAATGATTTCTAAATGCTATACGAATAGGCGGGTTTTTAGTTTTAGTTACTCCAGTTAAATCGACATCTAACTCTACCGCTTTTGCTTTGAGAGTTCCATTTTTTAATTCTAAAAGATTGGATAATTCAGGATGAGTATAATTGTATGCATTAAGAAAAACAGATTTTCCCACTGTTTTTCCAACCTTAAAAACTCTTACAATCTCAAGGTTTCCTACCTCATTAAGTATCCCTTCTTCTTCTGGACTAGTATTAATCGACGTATCAAGTATCAAAGTATCTGGTATTCCAGAAAATTCACAAGTGATTTCTATATCAGTTCCATCACTATTTGTCGACAAATCACCAGCATCAATATTGTCATTGAAAAAGGCGTCCAAAGCTTCCATAATGGTTGACTTTCCAGCATCATTTTTTCCAATTAAGCAGTTTAAGTCATCAACTTTAAATATGGTTTCATCTTTATAGCATCTATAATTTTTAATCGTTAATTTTTCTAATTTCATAATTGTAATTTTTAAATTTTAACGCGCTTTTCACCAGTTAGCAACAACTGCATTAATCCTTTTTTTTGATTTTTAAGTTGATTTAAAGATTCATCCATATTTCTCGATTCCTTTTTAAAATTGTCTATGATTTGAATAATTTTCTTTTGTTCTGCCAAGTTTGGAATACTAATAGGAATACGAGCAACATTTTTATGACCTACATGCGGTTGTCCTCCATAATTAAAAAATCTCTGAATTTTAAGTTGAGTAAATTCTGATGATAATAAGTAGTACAAGAATTCCTTTGACAATCCCTTTTTAGTTGATATTTTAAAAGCATTATTGCTTAGGACGCCTCTTGTCCCTTTAAAAACCTTACCAGCTGTATTACCAGTATTAACCATCATTAAATCCTCTTTCTCCATAATCTTACTAGGGTAACAATCTGTTACATAACACTTAAAATCATTTGAAAAAAAATCTCTTATATATAAATATCTTATGTAGCCTTTCTTCTCTTCATCTATCTGCTCTGAATAAGGAATTTGGACACCTTGAGTAAATTGGCAATAATTACCAAGTTTAGATGTTTCCCAATTCCCCTCAAATTCAGGAAATCGCTTTTTCCCCGTCAACAACAACTGCATCAATCCTTTTTTAAACTCCTGTTTTGCGGCAATAAGTTGTTGTTGTTTTGCAATGGCGCTATCCCAAGTGGAAAGGATGGCTGCTATTTTTTGTTGTTCGGGGAGGGGTGGTAATACAATTCTAAATTTTTGGATATTCCCTTTTGATATGCCGTAAACCTTACTGCCAGTTGCAATTGTTTTTAGTGCCTTCTTGACTAAGAGGTTTCTAAAAATATAGACTCTAAAACCTTCGGCAGTCTCATAGGTTTTATCCCTAAAAGCAAAAGTGTGTAAACCGCTTGTTACTTTTTTGCCGTTTATATTTTTAAGCTCAATAGCTTCACCCACACCCTCATAATCTTCCGAAGCATCTGCAATAACTAAGTCGCCATCTTTTAAAAAGTCTATGTTTTGTGACAAAACGATGTCCCTGTTTATTTTTGGAACACGATTTTCAATATCAAAATCTAAAATTGGTTGTTTATAGGTTGTATGAATGTCGCCGTAGTGAATATTATATACGCCGTCTTCAGTTTCATAATTTAACTGACTTCGGGAAAGCGAATTTGTACTTAAAAAGTCAAAAACCTCATCGATTCGTGGGGTTTCCCACTCCTGCGGTATCCATCCAAGTTTGGTATGTTTATAGCCGGTACGCTCCTCAATTTTAACAGGGTCGCAGGTTTGAATCCCTCCGCGGTCTAGAGCTATTTGGGTTTTATTTTCAAGGTCACAGGTTTGAATCCTGGCAAGGTTGCTTTTTACTATTTTAGTCATTAATTATTGCTTTTTTTAACCTCAGCCAACATATCTATTGACAACTGCTCTTTTATTTTTATATAATCCTCATCAAACATTAAATCAGCATATAACTTCGCATTTTCATAGATGGTCCCTCCTTCAAAATGTAACTTAATGGTATAGTGGGTTAATTCAAACTCCACAATAAGTTTAATCTCTATGTTTTTATTTACCGAGGCTACGTTTAATCCATACTTTGTATGTTCCCAAACAATGGAATTAATTTCTTCTTCATAAATATCATGTCCAAAAATCTCTTTGTCTTTGGGCTTAGTAGATACTTTTAATGGATTTTGTAATAGGTCTTTTTCCGGATAACGCTCCTCTTTATAACCATTCAGTAGTCTTTTGGTTTTACTATCACTAAACAACTGGTCAAATTTGGAAAGGGGTTTCTGTAGCTTTTCCCATATTTCTTCTTGTACAAACTCAAAAACCTGAAACACTACATTAGGGCCTTTGGTAAGTCCCTTATTTTTATTCTGTGCGAGTATTAAACTTATTTCTTTATCAAGATCATCGTCCTCATCAATCGGTAGCCCCTTTGAAACATCGAGCGTCATCTGTAAAGTTCGTATGGTTTCGGCTGCTATCATTTCAGCCAAGGGCTGCGGATTTTCCAATGTGCTTAAATTTAGCATCGCATAGTATTCTTTGCGTTGTTCTAATTTTATAATGGCTGGAGTGTAGCCACAAAGCATTAATATTAGGTTTCCCATAATTCGGGCCATTCTCCCGTTTCCGTCCCCAAAAGGATGTATCTGTATGAACCGGACATGAAAAGCGGTAGCAATGAGTATGGGATGCAGATCATATTTATTGCGTTTGCGTTTAGGCGGCTCTATATGGTTGTTCAACCAATTAATGAGTTTGTTCATTTGGGCAGCAACTTCTTCTGGCGCTAAAAAATCCAGTCGTTCCCCAGTAGCGGTATATAGATAGTTTGGTAACTTTTTATAGGCCCCGGGATTTATTTCTGCGGCATCATCTGTGTATGGCTCCACCAAGATTATTTTATGAAGCTCCTTGATAAGCGACTCAGTGATTTTTGTATCCTTATTTATAATGGATTCCAATTTTTTTAAGGCTTGGTCATGCCCCTTCATTTCTATATAATCCCTAAAGGGTTTCCCTTTTGCGGTAATGCCATGGAGAATAAAGGCTCTGGTTTCAGAAACCGTAAGGGTATTGCCCTCTATGCTATTGCTATGATAGTTCCAATCCAGCCTTAATTTTTGATCCAGTTTTCGTTGCTGGGTTTCAGTCAAAGGCCTAACCCCATCCACCAAACTTTTGAGTAAATCTGCTCTGGTTGTAAGCGATTGAAGATTTCTATTGTCTTCTTCCATACTGATTATAGATTAAGTTCTTTTAAATATCCGTCCATTTTTGCTTTTACTGCAACCAATTCCTGCTCCAACTGCTCAATTTCCTTTTTAGTGGCTTCCATATCTACAGGAGCCTCTTCTTCAAAGGTGTCCACATATCTGGGGATGTTGAGGTTAAAATCATTTTCCTTTATCTCGTCCAGTGCTGCCACATGGCTATATTTTGGTATTTCCTTAAAACCTTGGTAGGCTGCCACTATTTTCTCAATGTCTTTTTTGCGCAATCGGTTTTGCTTTTTGCCGTCGTCAAACTCCTTGCTGGCGTCAATAAACAAAGTATCTGTATGGGTCTTTGCCTTATTGAAAATAAGGATCGCCGCAGGAATGCCTGTGCCAAAGAAAAGGTTGGGCGGTAAACCCACAACGGCTTCCAATAAATTTTCCTCAATCAGTGCCTGCCGTATTCTACCCTCACTACTCCCCCTAAACAATACCCCGTGGGGCACAATAACCCCTACCCGGCCATTGGGCAAAGTGGTTTCTATCATATGCAGTAGAAAGGCATAGTCACCTTTGGACTTTGGGGGTATTCCCCGCAAATACCTGCGGTGCCTATCGGCCTCTGCCTTTTCATGCCCCCATTTGTCCAACGAAAACGGTGGATTGGCGACCACCACATCAAACTTCATCAACCCATTGCCCTCCAATAATTGGGGGTTGTTCAATGTGTCGCACCATTCTATACGTGCAGCATCCATTCCGTGAATAAAACAGTTCATTTTGCTCAAGGCCCAAGTGTCTCCATTGCTCTCTTGTCCGTAAATTGCAAAGTCCCTGGATGGATTGCCGTCTTTATCTTTTACTTCTTCCGCAACTTGCACTAGGAGTGACGCAGAACCGGCGGTTGGATCGAAGATACGTGCTCCTGCTTTGGGCGCAACCAATTTGGCCAACAGTTGTGATACTTCTTTTGGCGTGAAAAACTCTCCACCTTTTTTACCCGCACCCGATGCGAACTTTTCTAAGAGGTACATATACGCCTCTCCCAAAACGTCCTGCTTGCCATCCCACAACGAAGGACGGAAATCTAGTTCTGGTTTTGCAAAATCGTTTATAAGGTTTAGCAACCTGCGGTTTCTATCTTTGGTCTGGCCCAATTTCTCGGAATTGAAACTGATGTTTCTAAAAACACCGTCCAGTTTTTCAATATTCTTTTCCTCAATCTGGGAGAGAATCTTGTCTATTTTTTCACCAATATCCGGATCATTTCTATGGTCGTATATATAATCATAGTTACAATTATCGGGTAATACAAAACGCTCTCGGTTTAGTTTGCGCTTTATTAATTCCTCATCATCACCGTATTGTTTTTTGTATTCGTTGTAATGGTCTTTCCATACATCGCTCAAATATTTAACGAACATAAAAACCAAAATATAGTTTTTGTATTCTGACGAATCAAATGCTCCCCGGAATGTATCACAAGCATTCCAAAGCATTTTGTTTATCTGTTCCTGACTGGGTTTTTCTTGCATTTTTTAAATTATTTAATTGGTGTTTATATAGGAAACTTTAGAATTTATGATTTCAACCTATTCCCTTTAGGGCTAGGGTAAAAATAGGTTGAAATCATTTTATAAATTTCCATATTATTCCCCAACTTCATTATTTAATTTATTGATTTTAGAAGCTGTACTTCTATTAGCTGCTCTCTTTTTTCTTTAAGTGACTTGTAAATATATTGTTCTTTTTGGGCAAGCTTTGCCAGCCTCGCAATCTTTTTCTGGGTTTCTAAAGGTGGTAACTGTAAAGGAATATTTTCAACCACTTCTTTTTTTATACTTAATGAATACGTTCCTGAAGCGTGCTCTTGAAAATACTGCTGAACCGGCGTTCTATTTATATACCACGCCACAAAATAAGGATCGGCTTTTGAAATATTTACCTTAATTACATAAAATACCGAACTTGCAACTGAAGGTAAAGCATCCTCAAGGTCGAAGACAATTGCAAAATTATTTCCCCCTTTTGATATATAAAGAATATCTCCTTTTTCGAGATAATATTTTTCCTTAACTTCAGATGCATCTATTAGAGTACATTCATTTCCAATGGAAGTATATTCATTTTCCATATCTTTCAACTGTATAACACGTAAATTACCCTTCGGGGAACTATTTATTTTTCCCCTAAACGAATACCCTGAAGCAATGCCACCGGGCTTTATTATTGATTTTAATACAGTTCTTTTACTTGACATATCATTACATACATAATCACTACGATGCAAATATAGTGATTAGTTTAACTTTGTCAACGCAAATAATGACATAATCGTTATACTGTATGGTTTATGTGTCGAAATGCAAATCTTGAATGTTTAAAATTTATAACTGCTAAGTTATTGTTTATGAAACTATAAACTTTACGGAAATCCGCATTGATCACAAATTAAATAGCACACCTACACTAAGTTTCTGTGAGTGAAAGGAAGAATACCCAATACAACTTAATCTTTTAAATTGGCAATAGGCAATAAATGATAGGCTTTAAGTAACCAACAACAACAAACAATTCGTGTATTCGTGGCAAAACAACCAAAACCTGACCCAAGCGAAGCGAACAGACAAAAACAACCTAAAACCCGAAATTCCAAACCATCAACAAAGAGGACAAGGTAAAAATGGATTGAAACCTTCTATCCTTTGAAACTCCAAAAACCTTCTCCCTTTAGGGCCGGGGTAAAAAGGTTTTTGGAGTTTTAGCTCAAAACATAAGACAAACCTGACCCAAGCGAAGCGAACTGGCGAAGCAAACCCGAAACTGTCGGCAACAAACAATAAACAATTCGTGTATTCGTGGTAAAACAATCCAGCAACCCACAACCGACAACAAACAACAAACAATTCGTGTATTCGTGGTCAAACAACCCAATCTGATTAAGCCTAAAATAGGTTGCCTTTTTTCATCATTCAATTTAACATGAAAAAAGAGAATTTAAAACGTACTTTCGATTTGTCCTTAAAGCTTGATCTGGTAAAGCAGATCGAACGCGGAGAAATACGGGTATCCGAG
>JAUYGY010000021.1 GCA_030690315.1 Aequorivita sp. | reverse complement strand
AAGCAAAAGCCCTAATAATTGACAGTAGTATTATTGGCGGACAAACCATTCTTACACACGAAATTGCAAACTATCCAGGAATTGAAAGTACCAGCGGCTTTATGCTTGCCAATACTATGAAAAAACAGGCCGAAAGTTTTGGCTGTACAATTAAAGCCAATGTTAAAGTTGAGCAATTAATTTTAGAGACCAAACAAAAGATTGTTCGCTTGAGTAATGGAGAAACCTTCACGGCAAAAGCAATCATTGTAGCTACCGGTGGTCGTTCCCGAATGATTGGCGCTAAAGGCGAAAAACAATTCAAAGGCATGGGCGTTTCATATTGTGCTACTTGCGATGGTGACTTTTTTACAGGAAAAGAAATTATTGTAGTCGGTGGTGGAAACTCTTCATTGGAAGAGGCCGTTTCTTTAACCAAATATGCCAGCAAGGTGACCATTGTCCATCAATTTGATCATTTTCAAGCTTTTCAGCATGCGATTGACGAAGCCAAAGCGAATGAAAAAATCGATTTCATAATGGAATCGAAAATAACAGAATTCAAAGGTGAACAAGGACTACAGGAAGTCGAAATTGAACATATCCCTTCAGGAAAAAAGGAAATAAAACCAATTAACGGAGTATTTGTTTTTATCGGCTACGAAGCCCAAACAGAAATTTTACAGGGAACTGAAGTAATACTAAATGAGAGAAAAGAAATTTTGGTTGATTCATCAATGCAAACAAATATTGCAGGTGTTTATGCCGCGGGCGATTCTCTTGCAAAACGCTATCGCCAAATAACCACTGCAGTTGCAGACGGCACTATTGCAGCGCTAAGCGCATTAGAATATGTTCACAAGAACTAGTTTTCAGTTAGACATTTAAATTGATAAGCTGATTGAAATTTTCAATCAGCTTATTTTTTATAAAAAAATAACAACCTAAAAGGCTGCATATCTGAAAACATTAGTACTTTTGCCTCAGTTTAATAGGTTCTTCAGGGCAGGGTGTAATTCCCGACCGGCGGTGATAGTCCGCGACTCCCGAAATTTCGGGACTGATTTGGTGAAATTCCAAAACCGACAGTAAAGTCTGGATGGAAGAAGAACAAGCAAAAGTGCATCAAAGGAATAATACCTTTGGATGTGGCATGCTTATAAAGCCCTGAAGTTATTGATGACT
>JAUYGY010000009.1 GCA_030690315.1 Aequorivita sp. | reverse complement strand
GACCGGGATCAAGGTCCCAAACACCTCTAAAATTTGACGTAATTATAATATTCTCTTCGTTATCCAAAGTTAGGGTTGCGTAAACAGCTGTATTATATGGTTGATGACCCCATTGTTCTACCCATAATAGATTACCTTGGGGATCTAGTTTTTGCAAAAAGAGATTTGTTTGGCCATTTTCGGGCACGGGAGTTATAATTGCTTCCCCGGGTCCTGGGTCAAAATCCATTGTAAATTTAAAATAACCTAGGCTATAAATATTGCCCTCCCCGTCTACTATCATAGAATTGGCATACTCATAATGTAAAGTGTAATCATCGCCATATGTTCCAGCCCATTCCAATTGCGTGGTTTGGGAAAAGATGGTGATTATTTTAAATAAAAAAATTATTGCTATGTAATAATGCTTCATTATTTGAAGATTTGAGATTGATATGGGCTAAAATAGTTTTTTATTCAAAATAATAAAGAAATATTCTATAAAAATAAAAACCTCAAAGATTGTCAAGCCCTTTGAGGTTTTTATTCACTCTTAAATAAAACAGATTTTTGAAACCTGATATTTCATTACAAATCAAACTTAATCCCCTGCGCCAATGGCAATTCAGTAGTATAATTAATTGTGTTTGTCTGTCTGCGCATATAAATTTTCCAGGCATCGCTTCCGCTTTCGCGGCCACCGCCCGTTTCTTTTTCGCCGCCAAAGGCACCACCAATCTCGGCACCGCTCGTACCGATATTTACGTTTGCAATTCCGCAGTCGCTTCCAGCATGTGAAAGGAAACGTTCCGCTTCGCGAAGATTGTTCGTCATTATTGCAGAAGAAAGTCCCTGCACAACGCCATTTTGTTGTTCGATTGCATTTTCTACATCACCGCTGTATTTCATTAAATATAATACGGGTGCGAATGTTTCGTGCTGCACGATCTCAAAACTGTTTTTTGCTTCGGCAATTGCCGGTTTTACGTAGCAGCCACTTTCGTAGCCTTCGCCTTCCAGCACGCCGCCTTCCACAATAATATTTCCGCCTTCTTCCACAACTTTTTCAAGGGCCTGGTTGTACATTTTCACAGCATCTTTGTCAATTAATGGCCCAACGTGATTCTTTACATCCAAAGGATTCCCGATGCGAAGTTGCTTATAGGCAGCAACCACGGCATCTTTCACTTTATCATAAATATTCTCGTGAATAATCAATCGTCGGGTTGAGGTGCAACGTTGGCCTGCAGTACCCACAGCGCCAAAAACAGCACCAATCACGGTCATTTTTATATCTGCGTCTGGAGTTACAATAATTGCGTTGTTTCCGCCAAGTTCAAGCAATGATTTCCCTAAACGTCCAGCTACAGCTTGGGCAACAATTTTTCCCATTCTTATTGAACCGGTTGCTGAAATTAAGGGAACGCGTTTATCGTTCGTCATCATTTCGCCCACTTTGTAATCGCCGTTGATTAAGCAGGAAATTCCTTCCGGTAAATCGTTAGCTGCCAATACTTTTGCAGCAATATTTTGGCAGGCAATTCCACATAAAGGTGTTTTTTCCGAAGGTTTCCAAACACATACATCTCCGCAAATCCAAGCCAAGGCTGTATTCCAAGCCCAAACGGCTACTGGAAAGTTGAATGCGGAAATGATTCCAACCACGCCAAGAGGGTGATATTGCTCGTACATTCTATGGCCCGGACGCTCGCTGTGCATTGTCAAACCGTGAAGTTGGCGCGAAAGACCGACTGCAAAATTGCAGATGTCAATCATTTCCTGCACTTCGCCCAAACCTTCTTGGTAGCTTTTTCCCATTTCGTATGAAACCAATTTTCCAAGGGGTTCCTTTAATCTTCGTAATTCATCACCAAATTGGCGAACAATTTCACCGCGCAATGGAGCTGGTTTCATTTTCCAAGTTTTGAAAGCCGAAGTAGCGCTTTCCATTACTTTTTCGTAATCGGCTTTTGAAGTTGTGCTTACTTTTGCGATAAGTTGACCATCAACAGGAGAGAAAGAAGAAATTTCTTCTCCGTTAGAAAACCATTTGCTTCCAGTGGAAGTTCCTTGGTTTGTTTGCTTAATTCCTAATTGTTCCAATGCTTCTTCGATTCCGAAGGAAGTGGTTGTTGCTTGCATATATTTATGAGTTTTTATTCGAAAATTTGTAAGGTGCAAAGATAACAATTATGAAAGCTTTACAAAAGTTGATTGCAATAACAATTTTTTGAGAATTATATTTTGCTAAAATAATTCATAAAAAGAAAAGCAAGTACAACACCCTAAAATTATCGGAGGAAAGCCCTTTGGGGGCTGAATGCAAAAAACTTTCTCCATTAAAGTTTTTTTGATTGGCCGGGAACAAAATTAGGTAATTCACATCTTAAATATTAATTTTTTGATATTATGCTCGGTTTATAACATTATTAGGTTACTTTTAAAAAATATAACTCCCCAGTTAATAGTAAAACTTTGATTTAAATAGTACTAACCATAAAAACTTATAACATGGAAGTTAACATTACCCCCCCCCTCCAACTTTTTAAAAGGATATCTATTCTCCTTTTTATTAATTATCAGTCTAGGTCTGTTTGTAGGTTGTAGTTCAGATGAAAACAAACCACAAAACAATGATTTAATTGGGGAGTGGAAACTAATTTCTTTTGTTGATGAAAAAAACGGCACTATTCTAACAGAGGATGATTTTGAAAATTCCAATGAAATAACCATAACTTTTTATGAAGATTTCAATTATGAGGGCAATACTGTCCGGAATACTTTTGGTAGTGAATATTCCATTAATGCCTCGACAACCGTTTTAATATTTAAAAAAGGGGGTTGGGTAACAGAAGTGGGAGAAACGGAGTGGGGCTATTTCTTTTTTGACAAACTGATTTTAACTTATGATCCAGCTACGGGCAATACAAGCTATAATTATGAACTTTTAGGTGATGTTTTAAAGATATACTATGCAGATAAAGAATATATGGAGTTCGTGAAAATTGAGCCTTAAACCTTAAGGATAATACGGTAAATACCACGAAAACTTAGAATCATCACAAGCCTTCCTAATCAAACACAGGGAGGCTTTTTTATTGGAGTGAGTAAGCTTGTTTTTTCTCTTAAAAATTTCAGCACTGAACGAGTGCTCGCGATAGCGTTTAAATTCAGATGAAAAGATTTCAACTCTCATAAGCCGTAAATCGCGCATCGGCTTCCATTACGGTGCCGCATTTGTTGCAAGTGCGCAATTCTTCGCTACCGTAAAAATGTTTGAAATGTTTCAGGAAATCGGTTTCAATATCACTGAGTGGGAAGTAAACTTCATATAATTTAGTATTGCAATTGTCGCAAAACCAAAGCAAGCCGTCTTTTCCGTCAACATCAGTACGTTTTCTTTCAATAACCAAACCTATTGAGCCAGCGCTTCTGCCAGGGGAATGTGGCACTTTTCCGGGATGCAAATACATATCGCCAGGGCCAAGTTCCATTATTTTCTTTTCGCCATTTTCTTGGATTGCAACTTGAATGTTGCCTTCCAATTGGTAAAAAAGTTCCTCGGTTTCGTTGTAGTGGTAATCCTTTCGGGCGTTTGGCCCAGCTACTATCATCACGATGTAATCGTCAGATTCAATGTATAAATTCTTATTGCCAACTGGTGGTTTCAGCAGGTCGCGGTTTTCTTCTACCCACTTGTTTAAATTGAAAGGTTTTTTAATAGCCATTGCCGTATTTTTAACTGTTACGTAAAAATACGGCAAAATGGTCTAATAGAAAAAGGGATGTGAGGTTACTTTCTATAAAAGAGTTCGGTGTAGTAGCTACGGCCTTTGTCGCATTTCATTACTCCAAAACCAGTATGGGTGTAATTGCCTTCAAGAATTGCTTTGTGTCCTGGGCTGTTTAACCATGCATTTACAACGGCTTCAGCAGTTTCGTATCCATAGGCCACATTTTCGCCAACCACTTTGGCATTATCGTGATATTTGATTCCCTCGGAACGGTACCCAAAATTATCATGGTTTATTTGTTCCTTTTCAATCATATATTCGGTGTGGTCCACAGCGAAGGCTGAAGCGTATTGATTATCTATTTTAAGTATGGAAAGACCTAAAGACGCGCGATGATCGTTAACCAAACTTAAAATTTCAGAAGACATTTGATTGTCATTTTTTTGGGCCAATGCTAAATCAATATCATATTTAGCGGCTTCAACTTCAACAGAATCCTCTTTTGAGCAAGAGGTGATCACTAGGCATAGCAATGCCATTGCAAGTAGGTTGCGTTTTAGTAGGTGCATAATTTGGGTAACATCAAATTTGGGGCATGATGTTAAGCAAATATATAAATATTTTTACACTAAAATGCTTTTTATCGAAAAAATATTACACTTTATCGGATAAATAAGTAAAAATAGATTTTTAAATATTGAATGAAATATTGCTCAACTACTATAAACATTATAAATTTCACGTATATTAGTGTTGAACTAAATTTGCAGCTATGGTTAAAATTTTAACACTTTTTATTGTAATAACCTTAATATTTGGGTGTAAAAACGAAGAAAAATCTTCATCAGTAACGGATAATACCCCTGAAAATTCTCAAAATGCTGAAGAAAATTTCGGAATTGTTATTCACGGAGGTGCTGGTACCATTCTTAAAGAAAATTTAAGTGATTCACTGGAAGCTGCTTACAAAGCCAAATTGAAAGAAGCCATAACCGTCGGACACGAAATTTTGAAAAACGGCGGCACTTCTTTAGATGCTGTTACACAGACCATTAATATAATGGAAGATTCCCCGCTATTTAATGCCGGAAAAGGAGCCGTCTTTACCCACGATGGAAGCAATGAATTGGATGCTTCCATAATGGATGGTGCAAGCTTGAAAGCAGGAGCAGTTGCTGGCATAAAGCACATTAAAAATCCGATAAATTTAGCCAGAGATATAATGCAGAAAAGCGAACACGTAATGCTTTACGGCGCGGGCGCTGAGGAATTCGCACAAACATTGGGCTATAAAATGATGGATACTTCCTATTTCTATACAAAAAATAGATATGAATCCTTACAAAAGGTTTTGGAGAAAGAAAAAACTAAAGATGAAAAGAAAATTTCTTTTGAAGATCCATTTATCAAAACCTCAAAATTTGGTACCGTAGGTTGTGCTGCATTGGACAAACACGGCAATCTCGCCGCTGGCACCTCAACAGGCGGAATGACCAACAAACGCTGGAATCGCATTGGCGATGCGCCAATTATTGGAGCGGGAACCTATGCCAACAATGCTACATGTGCAGTTTCCGGAACGGGCTGGGGCGAATATTTCATCCGTTCCGTGGTTGCGTATGATATTTCGGCCTTGATGGAATATAAAGGAATGTCTTTGCAGGAAGCCGCTTCGGAAGTTATTCAGAAAAAAGTGCCAGCCTTGGGCGGTGATGGCGGAATTGTCGCAATAGATAAAGACGGAAACGTGGCGATGGAATTTAACACTACGGGAATGTATCGTGCCACAATGAATTCTCAAGGAGAATTGATCATTAAAATTTATAAAGAAGAATAAATGGAACAGTCCTATTACGCAGTAATCTTCACCTCCATCCAAACTGAAAATATTGAAGGTTATTCTGAAATGGCAGAATTAATGGAAAACCTCGCTAAAAAACAACCCGGATTTTTGGGAATGGAAAGCGCCCGAAATGAAATTGGCATCACCATAAGTTATTGGCAAAACCTTGAAAGCATCAAAAACTGGAAAGCAAATTTGGACCATTTAGTTGCGCAGAAAAAAGGTCGGGAACAATGGTATTCATATTATAAGGTGAGGATTTGTAAAGTGGAAAGAGAGTATGAATTTCGCCACTAAGAATAAACCAAAATAAAATCTATTTCAATTCTGGTCAAACCCCCGCCAAAGCCAAGGTAAAGGCTAGTCAACCCCTATGTAAGTGCGGGTTAGATCCAGGGTGGGTCCGGGGTAGGTCCGGGTCACGTCCAGGTGCCTTTTGTTTTTTGTTTGAAAAGAGTGGGTTAAAAAGGAAAATAAAGAAGCAAGATTATATTTACTTCAATAATGTACAATGATAAGGAAGTGGTCAAAATCAGTTGATTGACTTGCAATATACTAAAATCTTGATTAAAATAAAATACATAGAGACTTTTTTTCAACCAATTATAAAGTCAACTTCCATGCAAAATAAGACCTAGCCATTATTATATTTAATTAAGCAGTTCTTGCGAAACAAACAATTCATTTTGGTTGTAAGCCAATCCAATTTACTTAATTTTAGTTAATTTTTAACTCATCACGTATGAAAATCATATTTAAGTTATTGCCTATTTTATCAATATTAATCGTTTTTTCCTGTAAAGACAAACATTCCGAAACCGACAATCTTTTTAAATTCAAGGAATACATTTCCTATAATACCTATGGAAATCAATCCATCACAACAGATATTCGAGTTGAACTTGCAAAACCTTTGGAACAGTTTGAACTTACGCAAGAACTTTCAGCCGGGGAATATTTAAACATTTCCCCAAAAACTGAAGGCAAATTGGTTGTTGAAAATGGTAAGACCTTAATCTTTCAGCCTTCCGAATATTTAAAACCCGACACGGAATATACAGTTACGGTGAAATTGGATAAGTTTTATGAAGACATTTCCAAAGAATTCAAAACTTACACATTCAGTTTTCACACAATAACGCCCAATTTCAAAGTTGATATCGGTAAACTTCAAAGCTACAGCAAACAATGGCAATATGTTGAAGCATCGGTTGAGGCGTCTGATTTTATTTCTTTGGAAAAAGTAAAACAATTGGTTTCCGCATCGCAGGACGGTAAAAACTTAAAGTTGAAATGGCCATCGGAAAGTACCGATGCAAAATATTTCAATTTCACAATTGACAGCATAAACCGAAAAATGGATGATTCTGAAATCCTAATTAAATGGGACGGGAAACCAATCAGCGCCGAAAACAAAGGTCAAAATACTTTCGCAATTCCCGGACAGAATAATTTTACCATTATAGATATCAGCAGCATCTTGGCGCCCGCGGCATTGTTGAGCATCAATTTTTCCGATCCGTTGATGGAGAATCAGGATTTCGCAGGTTTGGTCACAATTGAAAATACGAATGATCTGCGCTACGAAGTAAACGGAAACGTTCTAAATGTATATCCGCCAAACCGCGTGGTGGGCGATGTAAAAGTCACCGTTTTCACGGGAATCAAAAACACCGAAGGTTTCGGTTTAAAAAAGGAGTTTTCAGAATTGGTTTCTTTTGAACAACTAAAACCCGCCGTACGGATGATTTCCAAAGGGGTAATTCTTCCAAATTCCGCATCAACTCCTGTTTATTTTGAAGCTGTAAACCTTTCCAAAGTTGACGTTCGCGTCATTAAAATTTATGAAAACAATGTACTGCAATTTCTTCAAAGTTATAATTTGAATGACCAAAACACCTACGATATAAAACGTGTTGGAAGAAGAATAGCAAAAAAAACCATAGAACTTAAAAACGACGATTTGGGAAATAACGGCAGCTGGAAAGCCTACGCCATCAATCTTTCGGAATATTTTAAGGCAGATCCCGGCGCCATTTATCAATTGGAACTCAGCTTCAAAAAAGAGTATATCAGCTATGATTGTACCGAAAATACTTCCGAGGAAACCGAAGAAAGTAATAATGAAGGTGATGAATATGCGGACGATTATTACGAAGAAGATCCTTATTACGCCACCGATTCCTACGAAGATGAAGAAATCCGAGAAGAGCGCTATTGGGACAATGAAATTTACCGTTGGCGTAATTACACTTATAATTGGGAAGAGCAGGACAACCCTTGCCATCCCGCATACTATAACGAAGAGCGCGTAGTTACCGCAAATATTCTGGGGTCGGATTTGGGATTGATTGTGAAAAAAGGCAACAACCGTTCCTATCATTTTTTCGCAACAAATTTAATTTCGGCAAAACCCGAGGGAGGTGTAAAAATTAAACTTTTCAATTATCAGCAGCAATTGATTGAAACGGTTACAACAGAAAGTGACGGTTCGACCCTTTATGACAGCAATAAAAACGCAGCTTTTGCAGTAGCTCAAAAAGGAAACAATTTTGCATACGTAAAACTGGAAGACGGAAACGCCCTTTCAATGAGCAATTTCGACATATCCGGGAAAGAACTTCAAAAAGGATTGAAAGGTTTCACATATACCGAACGCGGCGTGTACCGTCCCGGCGATAGCATTCACTTGACTTTTGTTTTGAATGACAACGCAAATCCGCTTCCAAAAAATCATCCTGTAACGCTTTCTGTGACGGATGCGCGTGGAAAATTGGTTCAAAGAACAGTTTTAAACAAGGATGATTCCCCCCTTCGGGGGGTTAGGGGGGACTTCTATTATTTCCCAATCGTAACCGATGCTTCGGCTCCAACGGGAAATTGGAACGCCACAATAACCGTTGGCGGTGCGCAATTTTCACATACTTTAAAAGTGGCCACCATCAAACCAAACCGTTTAAAAATAAAACTTGATTTTGCAGATGAAATTCTCGATGCAACAAAACCGGTAAAAGGAACGGCCAGCGCAATGTGGCTTCACGGCTCGCCTGCGCGAAATTTGAAAATTGATATGACCGCAACACTTCGGGCCAGCAATTCCGCTTTTCCGAAATTTCCAAAATACAATTTCATCGATCCAATCCGAACTTTTTCCGAAGTAGAAATTCCTGTTTTGGATACCCACCTTTCTTCGGAAGGCATCTCTTCTTTCAGCCAAAATCTCGAGGTAGGGAAGAATGCGCCTGGAATGTTAAAAGCAACGTTTTTAACTAAAGTATACGAAGGTGGCGGCGATTTTTCAATGGATATTTTTTCAAAGGACTTGGCACCATTTTCCCATTTTGTCGGGTTGAAATCGCCTGTAGCGGGCCGTTACGGTTCTTATTTTACGGATGAAAACACCACTTTTGATGTGGTTTCTGTAGATGCGCAGGGCAAAGCTGCCGCTAATCGGGAACTTGAAGTGAAAGTGTTTCAAATTGAATGGCGCTGGTGGTGGAATCGCGGGGAAGACAACCTTTCAACCTATGAAAATTCCTCCGTGCACCGTCCCGTAAAAGAATTCACTCTAAAAACCGATGGCAGCGGAAAAGGAAAATTCACGGTAAATATTCCTGAAGAGGAAGGCGGAAGATATCTAATTCGCGTAATTGATAAACAATCCGGCCACGCAACGGGACGCATCACTTATTTCTACAGAAATTGGTGGCAACGCCCAAGCGATGGCGATTCGGAAAGCGCACGAATGTTGCTGTTTTCGGCCGATAAAGAAAAATACAATGTTGGCGAGGAAGCTTTTATAACCTTTCCTTCGGGAAGCGACGGTCACGCTTTGATTAGCGTTGAAAACGGTACCGAAGTTTTGGCAACGCATTGGATTGAAACCAAAAAAGGTGAAACCAAAGCTGCCATAAAAATCACAAAGGAAATGGCGCCGAATATTTATGTGAATATTTCACTGCTTCAGTCGCATAGCCAAACAAAAAATGATTTGCCGATTCGGCTTTACGGCGTTATTCCGCTATCTGTGGAAGATCCTTCAACGGTGCTTCATCCGAAAATTGCAATGCCGGAAATTTTAAAACCCGAAAAACAATTCACCGTAAAAGTTTCCGAAGAAAACAAGAAACCAATGACTTACACGATTGCGGTTGTGGACGAAGGTTTGCTGGATCTAACAAGATTTGCAACGCCCAATATTCACGAAGCTTTTTACAGTCGTGAAGCTTTGGGAGTAAAAACTTTTGATATGTTTGATTATGTAATTGGCGCTTACTCTGGAAGTGTCGATAATATTTACGCGATCGGGGGTGGCGACACCGCTTTGGGTGCAAAAAACCGAAAAGCCGACCGATTTAAACCTGTTGTAAAATTCCTCGGCCCATTTGAACTTGCTGCAGGAAAAACCGCGTCGCATCAAATTATGATGCCGAATTATATCGGTTCTGTGAGAACAATGGTGATTGCGGGCGATAAAACCAAAAGCGCTTACGGAAGTGCCGAAAAAACCACGCCCGTCCGAACACCATTGATGGTGCTGGCTTCACTTCCGCGGAAATTATCACCGGGCGAAACTGTTACGCTTCCCGTTACGGTTTTTGCGATGGAGAATAAAGTAAAATCCGTTACCATTTCTGTAAAAACTGGCGATGCATTGAAACCGAAAAATGGATCTTCAAAAACTGTTTCTTTCAACGGACCGGGGGAACAGATTGTGAATTTCGAATTTGAAGTACTGCCGGCGCAGGAATTTCAAACTATAGAAGTAACCGCTTCCGGAAACGGTGAAAAAGCAAGTTACAAAGTGGAAATTGATATTGAAAACCCGAATCCTATTTCACAAAAATCGACACAATATACTATTGCTGAAAACGGAACACAAACCATTAATTTTGAAACATTCGGAGTGCCGGGAAGCAATGCCGCGATGCTCGAATTTTCAACATTGCCGCCGATGGATTTCGGAAAACGGATGGAATATTTAATCCAATATCCCTACGGATGTGTGGAACAAACCACTTCTTCGGCATTTCCGCAATTATATTTAGCGGATGTATTCGACATTACTTTTAATAAAAAACAGAAAATAGAGAAAAACATAAAAGCGGCAATTGAGCGATTGGGAAGATTTCAAATTGCAAATGGCGGACTTGCATATTGGCCCGGCGAGCGCGAAGCAGACGAATGGGCGACCAATTACGCAGGCCATTTTATGCTCGAGGCAAAGCAAAAAGGATATGCACTGCCAATCAGTTTTATGAGCAATTGGTTGCTTTACCAACAAAACACAGCGCGCCAATGGCGAAATAGTTATGCACGCTACAATTCAAGTTTGACGCAGGCTTACAGGCTTTATACTTTGGCGTTAGCCGGAAAACCGGAACTTGCCGCAATGAATAGGTTGCGCGAAAGCAAGGAATTGAGCAATGATGCGAAATGGCGATTGGCTGCGGCTTATGCTTTGGCCGGAAAGAAAAATGTGGCTGAGCAAATTGCACAAACCGCAAATATCAATTTTGTTTCGCAGAAATATGATTATTATACCTACGGGTCGCCATTTAGAAATAGGGCGATGGCTTTGGAAACATTAGTGCTTTTGGGCGATTCAAAACAGCGGGATTTGGCGATTTCCGTGGCGAAAGATTTATCGTCGGGAAACTGGTACAGTACGCAGGAAACTTCGTATGCATTGATGGCGATGGCAAAAATGGTTGCCAAAAACGGCGGAAAAGCGATGGAACTTACGTTTACGAACGGCGGAAAAACCATTGCCGTGAAAACGGATCGAGCTATTGCACAGCGCGAGCTATCATTTATAATGGGAAGCAATTCAGTTTCGGTAACCAATAAAAAGGGGAATGTAGTTTACGTTACGCTTTCACAACAGGGCAAATTGCCTTTGGGAAAAGAACTTGCGGAACAACGCAATTTGTCCTTAAAAGCACAATATTTAGACGGGGCGGGAAAACCGATTACTGTTTCAAAAGTGCGACAGGGAACCGAAATATTTGCGAAAGTTAGCGTTACAAACACTTCAAACAATGAAATTAACAATGTGGCGCTTTCAAAAATTTTCCCAAGCGGTTGGGAAATAGTGAATACAAGTTTTTCTGAATTAGGTGGCGGCGCAAGCGGAAACGCTCGGTATACAGACATTCGCGACGACCGCGTGAATTTCTTCTTCGATTTAAAAGGAGGGGAAACCAAAACTTTCAGCGTAAAATCGAACGCTTCCTATTTGGGGACGTATTATTTGCCCGGAACACAGGTTGAGGCGATGTATGATAACTCGTATTATGCGCGGAATAAGGGAATGTGGGTAACGATTGAACAATAATTTTTGAATGCCAAAACAGATTAGGATGTCACGCTGAGCCTGTCGAAGCGCCGAATGCCAAATTAAACTGAAATTATGAAATCATATTTCACTTACATTCTTAAATGTTCTGATAATTCCTACTATACTGGAATGACCAATGATTTAGAGCGAAGGCTAGTACAGCATAATGAAGGTTTGAAAAGAGACTGTTACACTTTTAAGAGAAGGCCTGTCGAAATGAAATGGTATATACAATGCACCAACCCGACTGGGGCAATAAAAATTGAAAAACAAATAAAGGGGTGGTCTCGAAGAAAGAAAACTGCATTGATTGAAGAGAATTGGCAAGATTTGGTTGAGTTCTCAAAAAATTATTCCGAAAATGAGCATCCAGATTCACGAAGGTCTTCGACAGGCTCAGACTGACATTTGGAATCTCAATTGGCATTTGGCATAACAATACTATTACGAATGTTAATTAAAAAAAACGTTGTCACGCTGAGCTTGTCGAAGCGCGTGGCAGTAGTCTTCGACAGGCTCAGACTGACATTGGTATTTATAATTGATTTTAGAACTTAAAATTGAAATTACATCATATAAATTATTTCCTAAAAATCCACAAAATAAAACTAAGCATCCTGCTGATTTTGTTTTTGGTTTGGCTCTTCTGCCTTCCATCGCCATTATTCAATGTTCCCACTGCAACCGTTGCAGAAAGCAGTAGCGGACAAATGCTCGGCGCACGAATTGCCGATGACGGCCAATGGCGGTTTCCGCAAATGGATTCCGTGCCAAATCGCTTTGAAAAATGTATCCTTTATTTTGAGGATGAGCATTTTTATTGGCATCCCGGCTTCAACCCTGTTTCCATTTCAAAAGCACTTTGGAACAATTTAACTAGCAATTCCCGCCGTGGCGGAAGCTCTATTACACAGCAAGTTATCCGCCTTTCCCGAAGAAATAATAGTCGGACCTATTTTGAAAAAGTAATTGAAATTTTTCAGGCCACACGTTTAGAAGCTGGCTACAAAAAGAAATCAATTTTGAATTTATACGCTTCGTATGCACCTTTCGGCGGAAATGTGGTTGGGCTGGAAACTGCTTCGTGGCGGTATTTTGGAATACCGGCAAGCGAATTGAGTTGGGGACAATCGGCAGCTTTGGCGGTTCTTCCGAATGCGCCATCGCTTATTTTCCCAGGGAAAAATGAAGAAATTCTGAAGCAAAAAAGAGATGCTTTATTGTTGAAACTTTTTCAAAAGGAAGTGATTGATGAAACTACCTATCAATTGGCATTGGATGAAAAGTTACCCGGAAAACCGTTACCATTGCCCGAATTCGCTTCACATTTAACTGAAAAAATACGAAAGGAACACCCAGGAAAACGAATTGAAACCACGATTGATTTTTCACTTCAGCAAAAGGTGAACAACATCGTGAAAGAGCAACATTTTATGTTGGCCCAAAACCAAATCCACAATCTCGCGGTATTGGTTTTGGATGTAAATACGCGGGAAGTTTTGGCATACGTGGGTAATTCCCCGACCACGCGCGAGCACAATAATTTTGTGGATATCATTGAAAAACCGCGAAGCACGGGCAGTATTTTGAAACCTTTTCTATTTGTGTCAATGTTGGATTCCGGGGAAATTCTTCCGAATACATTGGTGGCAGATATTCCCACAACCGTGAATGGCTATACGCCTGAAAATTTCGATAAAAAATTTAATGGTGCAATTCCCGCGAGTGTTGCACTTTCGCGTTCGCTAAACATTCCCGCGGTGCGGATGTTGCGGGATTTTGGGTTTCAGCGGTTTTACAATATTCTAGGAAAATTGAATCAAAAAGCCATCGATAAACCTGCGGATTATTATGGCCTTTCCTTGATTCTCGGCGGTGCGGAGAGCAGTTTGTGGGATATTACGAAAGCATATGCGGGAATGGCTTCAACGTTAAATTTCTTCAATAATTCTTCCAGTGAATATCGAAAAAATGAATTTGTGGATCCCGTTTATGTGAAAAATCACGAGGAAATTGACTTCGGGAAAATTCAGCAAAAACCTTCCGTTTGGAATGCAGGGGCAATTTATGTAGCTTTTGAAGCGATGGAAAAAGTGAACCGACCAAGCGGTGAGGAAAATTGGGAGTTCTTTACAAGTTCGCAACCTTTGGCTTGGAAAACTGGCACCAGCTATGGTTTTAAAGATGCGTGGGCAGTGGGCGTTACTCCAAAATACGCAATCGGTATTTGGGTTGGAAATGCCGATGGCGAAGGCCGTCCAGGCTTGACGGGAATTCAAGCGGCTGCTCCCGTTTTGTTTGATGTTTTGAATGTTTTGCCGCCAAGTGGGTGGTTTAAAATGCCGTACGATGAATTGGTGGAAGCAGAAATTTGCACTAAAAGCGGCCATCTCTCCGGACTTTTTTGTGAAGAAACAAAACAGGAATGGATCCCAAAAAATGGCACGAGAACAGAAGCGTGCCCCTATCACCAAACTGTATTTTTGAATGCTTCGGAAAATTTTCGGGTGAATTCTTCGTGTTATCCGTTAGATGAAATGGTTCAAAAAAACTGGTTTGCACTACCTCCTGTTATGGAATATTATTATGCCTCCCTTCACCCAGAATACCAACCTTTACCGCCTTTTGCTACGGATTGCTTGCAGGAGGGCGAAAAGTTGATGGCCTTTATTTATCCCAAAAAAAATGAAGCCGTTTTGCTTCCAAAGAATTTTGATGAAAATGTAAACGAGGTTATTTTTAAACTCGCGCACCGTTCGCCAGAAACTACGGTTTTTTGGTATTTGGATTCAAATTACATCGGGAAAACCGAAACTTTTCACGAATTGGCTGTTTCGCCAAAACCGGGCAACTATATTTTGACTGCGACGGACGAAGAAGGGAATGAACTTCGGGAGTTAATTGAGATAGAAACTTCTTCAGAATAAAGTTTTAAAAGCAACTATTTGTCATTCTGAGCGCAGTCGAAGAACTTAAAATTTATTTAACGAAAAATTAACGACGTTTGGTTCGGAATATTCCGAACCAAACGTATTTTTGCGCTCTGATTTTTAATTCCTATTTATATTTTGACTAAAAAAGAAAATTTAATTGAGAAGCTGGGCGTACACATTGAGAGCAAGGAACAACTTGCGCCTTTGGCCGCACGCATTCTTTCAACTTTAATTTTGACCGGAAAAAGGGGCGTAACCTTTGAGTCTTTGGTCGCTGAACTCAGTGCCAGCAAAAGTACCATTTCAACACATTTAACCACTTTACAGGCTGCAAATCGGATTACTTATCACACTAAATGTGGCGATCGCAAAAAATATTTCACCCTTATTCCGGATGTGATGATTAAGTCCATGAGCCAAATGCTCAAAAACTGGAAAAATGAGCGCGATCTGCATCTTGAAATAATGGAATATAAAAAGGAAGTAAATGCACAACTTCCCGAGGATTGCAGTGAATTATTTGATCTGGAATTTCATCACGATTATCTGGAATTTCTTTCCCAAGCAAGTGCTTCCATGGAAAAACTTCAAAAAAGACTTACCGAAAAACATAAAAACGACTAATTAGACCAACAATGAAAAAGAAAAATTTATTTCATTCCCTTCCCATAATTTTAGGAATTCTTCTATTGTTTTCATCCTGTGGCGACGATAAAAGTGCCCAACAGGCCCAAGGCCCGCAACAAGCCCTAGCATTGCCAGTAGTTACCATTCCCACAAAAACGGTTACCGCTTACACTACTTACCCCGCAAGCATTGAAGGTATTGTAAACAGTCAGGTTAACGCAAAAATTTCAGGTTATATCACTGATGTTTTGGTTGATGAGGGTCAAAAGGTAAAAAAGGGTCAAACACTTTTCCGCTTGGAAACCCAAACTTTGAGCCAAGATGCTGCCGCCGCCCGTGCCAACGTTAATGCCGCCCAGGTAGAAGTGGATAAATTAAAACCATTGGTTGAAAAAAACATAATCAGCAATGTACAGTTGGAAACTGCAAAAGCAAAACTTCAACAGGCAAAGAGTGGTTATAACAGTATTGCCGCAAATATTGATTACGGAAATATTAAAAGTCCAGTAGATGGATATGTTGGTTCCATCAATTTGCGGAAAGGGGCGTTGGTTAGTCCTTCCTCACAAATTCCTATGACCACGGTTGCCGATATTAGTAAAGTGTATGCCTATTTCGCAATGAATGAAAAAGAGTATTTGGATTTTATTCTAAATGCAGAAGGAAAAGATATCGAAGAAAAGATCAAAAAACTTCCGAAGGTGCAATTGTTATTGGCTAACGGAAGCCTTTACGAAGAGGAAGGAACTATTGAAACCATCAATTCACAAGTAAACTCTAATACCGGTTCAATTACTTTCAGAGCTGTTTTTGACAATCCATCGCGGATTTTAACAAATGGGAACAGTGGAAAAATTAAAATTCCGAAAGTGTTTACCGAGGCGGTAGTAGTTCCAAAGGATGCTACTTATGAGCAACAGGGAAATATTTACGTTTACAAAGTGGGCGAAGACAGCACGGCTACTTCCACAAAAATAAACATCATTGCCGAAGTTGAAAATCTTTACGTGGTAGATGCCGGTCTGGAAAAAGGGGAAAGGATTATTGCCAAGGGCGCGAACAAACTTCGGGGCGATTCAAAAATAAAACCCCAGGAAATGCCTTTTGACAGCATTGCCAAGCCTATTGAAAAAGTCTTTAGATAACCGTTCAACACAAACAAACCATGTTAAAAACATTTATAGACAGGCCCGTACTTTCTACGGTTATCTCAATAATTATAGTAATACTCGGGATTTTGGGACTAATGAATCTTCCCATTACCCAATATCCAGATATTGCACCGCCCACTATTCAAGTAAATGCTTCGTATCCCGGGGCAAATGCTGAAACCATTCTCGAGAGTGTTATCATTCCATTGGAAGAACAGATTAACGGAGTGGAGGGAATGACTTATTTAAGTTCTACGGCTACCAATACCGGTACAGCTTCAATTAGTGTATTTTTTGATCAGGATGTAGATCCGGATATCGCTGCTGTAAACGTCCAAAACCGGGTAGCACGGGCAAATCCGTTATTGCCGCAGGCAGTAATTCAAACGGGAGTTACAACATCAAAGCAGCAAACAAGTGCGTTGATGTTCCTTTCATTCTACAGTACCAATAAAGATTACGACGATACCTTTCTTCAGAATTATTTAAAAATAAATGTAATTCCGGAGCTACAAAGGGTAAATGGAGTGGGAGACGTGAGTGTTTTTGGCGGAAAGGATTATTCAATGCGCATTTGGTTAGATCCGCAAAAAATGGCGGCATATAGCTTAATGCCTTCTGATGTTACAGCAGCTTTAAATGAACAAAGTCTGGAAGCTGCTGCTGGTTCCTTGGGCGAAAATAACGGGGAAGCTTTTTCATATACCATAAAATATCCAGGACGCTACAAAACCGAACAGCAGTACAGCGACATTGTAATTAAAGCCTTGGGCAATGGCGAATTTTTAAGATTGAGTGATGTGGCTTCAATAGAATTGGGGGCACAATCTTATGCGGGAGGTTCTGTAACCAACGGATATCCGGCGGTGAATATGGGTATTTTCCAAACCAAAGGTTCCAATGCCCAAGAAATTATTGACGCCATAAAAGTAGAATTGGAACAAGTGGAGGCTAATCTTCCCGAAGGAATTACATATTATATTCCTTATGACACCAACAACTTTTTGAATGCCTCCATTGAAAAAGTGGTATTGACTTTGGTTGAAGCGTTCCTTTTGGTATTCTTGGTTGTATTTATCTTTTTGCAGGATTTCCGTTCCACTTTAATTCCTGCAATCGCAGTTCCCGTTTCTATTATTGGAACATTTTTCTTTCTGAATTTATTTGGATATTCCATCAACCTGTTGACGCTTTTCGCATTGGTATTGGCAATCGGTATTGTGGTAGATGACGCCATTGTGGTCGTCGAGGCCGTGCATTCAAAGATTGATGAAGGCGAAAAAAGTGCAAAGAAAGCTTCACTGAATGCAATGCACGAAATTTCGGGCGCTATTGTTTCTATTACTTTGGTGATGTCTGCCGTATTTATTCCCGTAACTTTTATAAAGGGACCCACGGGGGTGTTTTACGAACAATTTGGGGTTACGCTTATTGTGGCAATTATTATTTCCGCAGTAAATGCACTGACCTTAACTCCTGCACTGTGTGCCTTATTTTTAAAAGGGCACGACGAAAAACAAAACAGTAAAAAACCAGGGTTCATACAGAAATTTTTCAACGGTTTTAACCGCGGCTTTAAGGCTACCATAAACAAATATGGAAAATCCGTACATTTTCTTTACCGCCACAAATGGATTACAGGGTTTATTTTAGTTTTAGCGGTTCTAGGTATTTGGTGGTCATCATCAACCCTTCAAACGGGTTTTGTGCCGGATGAAGACCGCGGGATTATCTTTATGAACGTTGAGCTTCCCGCAGGTTCTTCGGTTGACAGAACACACGAAGTAAACCAATTGTTATATTCAAAAATTAAAAATTTACCCGGCGTACAGGGAGCATCCGTAATTGATGGCCGAAGTCTAATTAGCGGTGCGGGTAGCAATTACGGTCTCGGATTTATAAGACTTGACGATTGGGACAAGCGCGGTGCAGATTCCCTTTCCGTAGAATCAATCACCGGCCAGCTCTTCGGAATTGCCGCCCAGATTCCCGATGCCCAGATTATTTTCTTTTCCCCGCCAAGTATCCCAGGTTTTGGAAACTCGGCAGGGGCAGAGTTAAACTTGCTGGATCGTTCGGGCGGAAGCTTTACCGATTTGGATAAAGTAAACCAGGAATTTATGGCAAAACTTAGCGAACGCCCAGAAATTCAATATACGCAATCATCCTTCAACACGCGTTACCCGCAATATGAAATGACGCTGAACATTCCTTTGGCAAAAGAAATGGGAGTTTCCGTTCAAAGTATTTTCAATACGCTTCAAGGCTATATAGGAAGTATTTTCGCAGCAGATTTTTCCCGCTTCGGAAAACAATATCGTGTTTACGTTCAAGCTTTGCCGGAAGATAGGGCCAGCGAGAGCGATTTGAACAGCATTTACGTGCGCACAGCAAGTGGCGAGATGACTGCAATTACGCAATTCGTAACATTAAAAAGAGTTTACGGGCCGCAATCGGTAACGCGTTTCAACCTTTTCAATTCAACAAAACTTACGGTGGCCACAGCTCCCGGATATAGTACGGGTGATGTAATTGCAGCCGTGGAAGAAGTAAAACAAAGCCTGCCAAGTAATTTTGACATTGCCTATTCAGGTTTGACGTTAGAAGAAAAAAACGCAGGAAACCAAACCACGACAATTTTCATTTTGTCGTTGGTGTTTGTTTACTTTTTGCTAGCCGCCCAATATGAAAGTTATTTATTGCCATTTTCGGTATTGTTGTCGCTGCCCGTCGGAGTTTTCGGCGCATACTTAACTACGCAACTCACGGGATTACAGAACAACATTTATTTCCAGATTGCGCTAATTATGCTGATAGGTCTTCTCGCGAAAAACGCAATTCTTATTGTTGAATTTGCTTTACAGAGAAGAAAACATGGCGAATCTATTCTGGATGCTGCAATCGATGGAGCAGAAGCCCGTTTGCGCCCAATTTTAATGACCTCTTTCGCCTTTATATTTGGATTGCTACCGTTGTTGCTTTCCAATGGCGTTGGTGCAGCCGGGAACCGTTCCATCGGCACGGGAGCCGTGGGAGGTTTGCTGATAGGAACAATATTTGGGGTTTTTGTAATTCCAATTTTATTCATCTTTTTCCAATGGTTACAGGAAAAAATATCGGGCGCGCCCACAGACAAAAAGGATTCCGAAGAATTAATGGTTATTGAAACCGGCGATAAATCAATCGAAAATCCTAAAAAAGATGAATAATCAAATTAATTCATCCTTAAAAAACAATAACACCAAACAGATGAAAACCAATAGAATATATTCATTACTGTTAATTGCAAGCGTACCGTTTTTACTGGTTTCCTGCTTCGCCGCCAAAGATTACGAGCGACCCGAGGTTATAAATGAAGCAAATTACAGAACCGATAACCTTCCGCAGGATACATTAACTATCGCAACGATTTCTTGGAAGGAATTGTTTACTGATCTTTCGCTTCAAGCTTATATTGAAGAGGGATTGAAAAACAACATCGATATCCGGGTAGCCCTTCAGCAAATGCGAATTGCTGAAGCCTATGTAAAACAAGGCAAAGCCAGCTATTTTCCAACCTTGAATGGAAATGCCAAAGTTACACATCAAGAATTTTCACAGGGAAGTCAGTTTGGAGCACAGTTTTCAGAATTGACTCAATATGAATTGAGCGGGAGTCTTTCGTGGGAAGCAGATATCTGGGGAAAGATCCGCAGCAATGACCGTGCATTTCAAGCTTCCTATCTGCAAAGTGTAGCCGCGCATCAAGCCGTAAAAAGCAGGTTGATTGCAAATATTGCTTCGGTCTATTATCAATTGTTGGCTTTGGATGAACAAATTCGTGTTACAGAAGAAACAATTGAAACGCGTTCAAAAGGTTTGGAAACTACACAAGCATTAAAAGAAGCTGGAAACGTTACCGAAGTTGGTGTAAAACAAACGGAAGCACAATTATATACAGCGCAGGGAATTTTAATAGATTTAAAAAACCAATCTCGATTAATGGAAAATACAATGTCCATTTTATTGGGAAGTGCGCCGCAGGAAATTGCCCGAGGCGAATTGGAAAATCAGGTTATCAGTACGCCTCTAAACTCTGGAGTTCCTGCGCAATTGCTCCGAAACCGGCCAGATGTGATGGCTGCGGAATACAATTTAATGAACGCTTTTGAACTAACCAATGCCGCGCGCGCCGACTTCTATCCTTCATTAACGCTTTCGGCATCGGGTGGGTTACAAAATTTGGAACTCGATAAACTTTTTAATGTCAATTCATTGTTTGCAACTATTATTGGCGGTTTAACACAACCTATTTTCAACAAAAGGCAGATTCGCACACAGTATGAAGTTTCTCAGGCACAGCAGGAACAAGCTTATTTAGATTTTAGACTTGCACTTATTACTGCCAGTAAAGAAGTTTCGGATGCACTTTATAGTTATAAGGCTGCAACCGAAAAAATTGAAATAAATAAAAAGGAATATGAGGCCTATAATCTTGCAACAGGTTATTCCCAAGAGCTTTTGGACAACGGTCTCGCCAATTATTTGGAGGTATTGACCGCTCAGGAAAACGCGCTCAATTCCAGCCTTAATTTGGTGAATGCAAAGTACAACCAATTACAGGCCGTCGTAGATTTATACGAAGCGCTTGGCGGCGGTTGGAGATAAAAATTTTCATAGTTGGTTAGTAGTTAGTTTGATTTCTGCCTCGGTTTACGCTGGGGCAGATTTTTTATGGACTCAAGCCTAAATAGATTATTTTAGTGAAAATATCAACTAGATATGATTATTGAAATCTGTGCAAACAGTTTTGAAAGTGCCCAAATCGCGCAACTTGCAGGAGCAAACCGAATAGAGCTTTGTCCCGAACTTTCCGTGGGCGGACTCACGCCAAGCCACGGATTGATTGAAAAAGTTGTGTCTGGATTGAATATTCCAACCCACATTTTAATCCGCCCGCGTAGTGGGAATTTCACCTATTCCGATGACGAATTTGATGTAATGCTACGCGATATTGCGTTCTGCAAAAAGATGGGCTGCGCGGGAATTGTTAGTGGGTTTTTAACTTCAGAAAACAAAATTGATTCAAACAAAACGAAGCAATTGATTGATGCTTGCGTAGGAATGGAATTCACCTTTCACCGTGCTTTTGATTGGGTTGAAAATCCAATCGAGGAACTTCAAAAGTTAATTGATTTAAAAGTAAACAGATTGCTCTCTTCGGGACAAAAACCAACAGCAATTGAAGGAATTTCACTTTTGAAAGAACTTCAAAATCTTTCAAAGGGTGAGATTGAAATTATGCCCGGTGGTGGAATTAATTTGGAAAATGCTTTAAATTTTAAAGAAGCCGGATTCAAGAGCATCCATCTTTCTGCAACGACCAAAAAGCAAATTCTCAATCAAAAACCGAAAGTTTCCATGCACAGCGATGCTTTTTTTGAGGAAGGAATTGTAGCTGTTTCTGATAGTGAAAAAATCCAGAATATAATTAAAATTTTACACCGTTAAAACTTCAAACTGCCCACTGCAACCGCCTACTGCCACTTTTTAAAAGGGTTTTTGCTCAAATTTGAATTGTAATATTTCACCTCGCCCGTCACTTCTTTTCCCAACCATTCGGGTTTTGAAAAGGGTTCATTTTCGGAACCGAGCTCTATTTCTGCAATTATTAAACCTTCATTTTCAGCCATAAAATCGTCCACTTCAAAAGTATGGTTATCAATGGAAATTTCATACCGGGTTTTTTCAATAATGCCCGGTTCACAAAGATGGAGCAATTCTTCAGCTTCTGCTTGTGAAATCTGTTTCTCCCATTCAAAACGGGAAAGGCCAGATTTATTTGATTTTCCTTTAATTGTTATAAAACCATCGTTTCCTTGAATACGAACACGCACGGTGCGTTCGGGATGGGTGTTCAAAAATCCTTGCACGATTCGCGTGCGTTTGTGTGCGTCACTTTTAAACGCTTCGGAAGTGACTAAAAATTTACGTTCTATTTCCTGCATTTTGGGCTATTTGTTTAATCTCGTCGGAAGTGATTTGTTGTTTTGAAAAGCCTTCTTTTGCCAAAACCACCATCGATTCTGCAATTGTTTCAGCTTTTATCATTTTGTATTTCTTCGGAATTAAAAATTCGAAGGTCTTCATAAAAAAAGTCGCTACTTTTTCGCCAAAACGGTTTTCATTTCTATCGCCAACTATCAACGAAGGTTGTAAAACATAAGTGTTTTTAATATTTTGCTTAAGTACATCGCGCTGCATTCCGCCTTTTGTTTTGTTGTAAAAAATACTGCTATTTTCATCTGCCCCCATCGCTGAAATTACAATAAATGTTTTAATACCATTCTGTTTTGCAAGTTTTGCGGCGGTCACGGGAATGCCGTAATCTATCTTTTTATAAATTTCTTTATCGGGCGTTTTTGATTTTGTGGTCCCGATGCAGCAGAAAACCACATCGGCTTTAAAAGCTTCGGAATGGTTTTCCAATTGGAACAAATCAATCAAATGTTCTTCAATTTTAGGGGATTTCTTATCTACAGAGCTTCGGGAAAAGATTTTTATTTTTTCAAAGGAAGCATCATTTAAAAGCTTTTCCAACAAAATACTCCCCGTCAATCCTGTTGCTCCTAAAATGATTGCTGTTTTTTTCATCACCTTTGACAAAGTTTAGAATGCTTTTTATTTCAAAATCCGTAATAACTATACAATTCTGATTTCCTTAAAAATAAGTAAACTTTGTCAAAGTTACTCCCCAATCATTTTATTTTACTACCTTTTATAAGCGTAATTTATGACTATGCTGGAAGTAGATAGACATTATCATATTTATAATCGAGCAAATGGAAACGAAAATATTTTCGCGTCTGTTGAAAACTATAATTTCTTTCTTCGAAGATATAAAAAATACCTGTTCCCCTTAGTTGAGACATTTTGCTATTGCTTAATGCCAAACCATTTTCATTTTTTAATTAAAGTACGATCTGATAAAGAACTTTTGGAAATTGAAGCTTATAAAATTTCTGAAAAGAAAGAATTATATGTTAGCAAACAATTTTCAAACTTATTTAGTTCCTATACGCAAGCTTTCAATAAACAACAGGGGAGAAAGGGAAACCTTTTTATGCGTCCTTTCAAAAGAAAAGAGATACAGGATGAAATTTACTTCAGAAAGCTTGTTCATTATATTCACCATAACCCAGTTGAAGCAGGACTCTGCATATATCCGACAGAATGGGTTCATTCTTCATACAATGCTTTGATTTCCCGAAAACCAACCTTACTAAATAGATTGGAAGTTTTGAGGTATTTTGAAACAATAGATAATTTCAAGTATGTGCATTCACATCCTCCACAGTTGACGGGTATTGAAACATTCTAAAGCTTAACTTTGACAAAGTTTTAAACTTTGTCAAAGTTGGAGGGAAACATTCGCAAAATAATCCACGTAGATATGGACGCTTTTTATGCGTCCGTGGAGCAGCTCGACAATCCCGATTTGCGCGGAAAAGCCATTGCCGTTGGCGGAAGTTCAGCGCGTGGCGTGGTGAGCGCGGCTAGTTATGAAGCCCGGAAGTTTGGTGTGCGAAGCGCAATGAGCGGCGCAATGGCCCGAAAACTTTGTCCGGAACTGATTTTTGTAAAAACCAATTTTGACCGTTACAAAGAGGTTTCAAAACAGATTCGAAAAATATTTTTTGAATACACCGATTTGGTGGAGCCGCTTTCGTTGGATGAAGCCTATCTGGATGTTACCGAAAACAAAAAAGGAAATCCCAGCGCCACGATGATTGCGACTGAAATTCGGAAAAAGATAAAGGAAAAGACTGGCTTGAACGCGTCTGCAGGAATTTCCGTTAACAAATTTGTAGCTAAAATTGCCAGCGATATCAACAAACCCAATGGGCAAAAAACTATAGGGCCTGAGGAAGTAATTCCTTTTTTGGAATTATTGGATGTGAAGAAATTTTACGGCGTCGGGAAGGTTACCAAAGAGAAAATGTACCGGTTGGGAATTTTCACCGGCAAGGATTTAAAGGAAAGATCGCTGGAATTCTTGGAAGAAAACTTCGGAAAAAGCGGCGGTTTTTATTACAACGTGGTCCGTGGAATCCACAACAGCAAAGTGAAACCTTCGCGAACACAGAAATCATTGGCTGCGGAACACACTTTTTCAGAAAATATTTCTTCAGAAATCTTTATGTTGGAAAGATTGGAAGAAATCGCTGCCGAGGTAGAAAATAGATTGAAACAAAAGAAATTAGCGGGGAAAACCGTTACTCTTAAAATTAAATATCGGGATTTCACTTTGCAGACAAGAAGCAAAACGCTACCTCTTTTTATCGCTTCCAAAGAATTGATTTTGGACGTGGTTAAAGAATTGTTATTTCAGGAAAAAATGAAGGAATCGGTACGGTTGTTGGGAATTTCAATTTCACACCTTAACAACGAAACCCCAAAGAAAAAAGAGATTGTGAAAGAGTCAATAGACGTGCAACTAAAACTTGAATTTTAAATCCCATTTCCGCCTACCCAACGGGAAGAGTTCATAGAAGTCCCTCCTTTGGAGTTATTAGGGAAGACATAATGCTGTTAATTTTATATATGTAAAAAAGCTACTTATCTTTAACTAATTTAAAACTTTAGATTATGAAGACCGTAGCTTTTTCCATCCTTGTATTTACAGGTTTCACTTTCCTTTTTTCCTGTAAAAATGACGCTAAAAATAACGAAGAGTCTCAAACAGTTGTTACAGATTCCATTCCCACAGAAACTGCTCCCGAAGCGATGTATGTTACCGCGGTAAGTGGTTTGACGTTGCGGGAGTTTCCAAACTTGCAAAGCGCAAAACTAGCTGTAATGCCCTTAGGTACAAAAGTGAAAATTGTGAATGCCGAAGGAAAAATCACGATGAACGTGGGCGGAATTGACGGGGCGATGGATGAAGTGGAATTCAACAATAAAAAGGGGTTTGCCTTTAATGGTTTTATGTCGAAATTTTCTCCTCCCGTGGAAGATGCCTCCGCAAAGAATTATGCAGAGGAACTGAAAAAAGATTTTCCAAGAGTGAATTATTCCGAAGCCACGGGTGGCACGGCAAGTAAACCCACCAAAACCCAAACCTTGATTTTGCCAACCGATAAATGGCATGAAGCGTTTTTTACGGCCCAGCAACTTTTTAATATTCCGAAGGAATTTGCATTCCCAAACCCAAAAGGTTCCAACAGCGAAACTCAACAGAACGGTAATAAAAAGAAAACCGATTTTCTCAGTGAACTACAAATTTCACGAAATGAAAACGAGCTCCAGAAAATAGTTTATAACTATAAAACGGAAGGTTTCGGCTATATAGTTACCATTGCCAAAGAAGCTGGAGGAATGAAACTGGAAAAAGTAGAGGTTGCGGATTGATTTAATCAACTTTGACAAAGTTTTAAACTTTGTCAAAGTTTGGCTTCTACTATTTCACCTGTGTAACCCGTAGCGTATTCACCATTCCCTTATCCACAATGGGCATGGCCGCAAGGTTTATTAAAAAATCGCCTTTGTGCACAAAGCCTTTTTCAAAAGCAATTCTATTTACATCGTCCACGGTTTCGTCGGTGCTTACGTATTTGTCGTAATAAAACGCTTTTACGCCCCACAGTAAATTCAAACGTGCGAGAATGCGTTTGTTGCTGGTAAACGCCAAAATAAATGCTGAAGGCCGCCAAGCCGAAATTTGGAAAGCGGTATAACCACTATTGGTCAAGGTACAAATGGCTTGTGCTTCAATTTCATTAGCCATAAGAGCGGCGTGATAGCAAATTGATTTTGTAACGTAACGGATGGTTTTAATCTGTGGCGGTTGTTGCGGTACGTGTATCAATTCTGAATTTTCTACGCTTTTTAGAATTTTAGTCATTGTTTTTATAACCGCAACTGGATAATTCCCAACGGAAGTTTCTCCGGAAAGCATCACCGCATCTGCGCCATCCATTACGGAGTTTGCAACGTCGTTAACCTCGGCACGGGTTGGCGTTAGTGAAGTTATCATCGTTTCCATCATTTGGGTTGCGATGATTACGGGAATTCGTGCCCGTTTTGCAGTAAGCACCAATTCTTTTTGAATTAGAGGAACTTCCTCTGCGGGAACTTCCACCCCTAAATCGCCACGGGCCACCATCAAACCGTCACAATAAGCTACAATTTTATCAATATTTGCAACTGCTTCGGGTTTTTCTATTTTTGCTATAATCGGGATTTTATACTCGGAATGTGCTTCTATTAAGGCCTGTAATTCCTTTAAATCATCCGCGTGGCGAACGAAGGAAAGTGCCATCCAATCTACTTTTTGCTCGATGGCGAAAATGGCATCTTTTTTATCTTTTGCCGTTAATGCCGGAAGTGAAATATCGGTGTTTGGAAGGTTCACGCCTTTTTTGGAACGCAACGGCCCGCCTTGGATTACCATTACTTTTACTTCGTCTTTTTTATTGGTTTCAAGCACTTCAAAAATGAGTTTGCCATCGTCCAAGAGCACACGCTCGCCTGGGTTTACGTCTTTTGGAAAATTGGCATAATTCATATATACCTTTTTCTTTGTGCCTTCAAATTCTTCGCCAGTGAAAAATGAAAGCTCATCGCCCGGTTGCACAATAACTTCTTCTTTCATAACCCCAACCCGAAGTTTTGGCCCCTGCAAATCACCTAAAATGGCAACATGCGTGTCTAGTTCCTCGGAAAGGCTTCGGATAGTTTTAATGGTTTTTTTTACCGTGGCATAATCGGCATGCGAAAAATTCACCCTAAATACGTCCACACCTTCCAAAATCATTTGTTTCAGAATTTCTCTGCTGGAAGTCGCGGGGCCAAGGGTGGCAACGATTTTTGTTCTTTTTTGATTTGACATTTAATCGAAAATTAAATTGTTCTTTGATTTTACGGTGTCTATTTCAAGTGTATATGCAGAAATGACTTGTTTTATTTCATTTATTTCCGAAAGGAATTTTCGCAGCGGAACGGTTTCAAAATCTGAATATATTTTCAGAATATAATCTACTTTTTTAAATTCTGGAATTAGGTAATGCACTGTTGATTTTTCAGCAACCAGTTCAGCAAACAAGCCGCCGGAACTTTGCAAACTCGCTTCAACCGATTTGCATTTGTTTGCCACTAAATAAAAATGCGTGTATTTGTGCGCATCCTCAAAATCATAGAGCGGAAATGTTATAAGCAAACCTTCCTTTGAAAAATCGAGATCTGTTCGTTTTCTTTTTAACCTAAGGTTGAGGTGCTGGTTCATCAAATAGGCCATTTTATAGGCATCTTCACTGCAATGTATGGCTATGAGCTTAAAATGCTCTTCAAAATCTTCATCAAAAATTAATTTGTGATTCGCCATTTTATTTGATGCTGTTGCTGCTAAAGATGCTATGGAAATAATTGTTTACGGCACCGCATGTTGTTATACAAAAATAGGCAACTTTGAACGGATTAGCTAACTAACGGGGTTGGTATTGGATAATTTGACGGAAAAATAACTTTTGGAATTACGGTTTTTCCGAATCAACCTTAATGTGAAGTTTGTAAAAAGCTCTTTTTGCGGCGCCTTCTTCCGCTTTCTTTTTTGAAGTGGCACGAGCTTTTGCCACAATTTCCTCGTCCAGTTTTAGGCGAACGGCAAAATGTTTAAGTTCATCTATACCGTTGTCTTCATAGATTTCAAAATTGAACTGTTTTTTGTGTTTTTGGCACCATTCAATAAAAAGGCTTTTGTAACTTATTACCTTTCCTTCCAGTTTTTCGATGTCAACATAAGGTTTGATTACCCTTTTCTGAATAAATTTTTCGCAGTATTTAAAACCTCGATCCAAATAAATAGCGCCAACAAGTGCTTCAAAAACATTTCCGTAGATATTTCCGCTGAATTGTTGTGTGGGAACAGTAGTTTTAAGAAATTTCACCAATTGAAGATCGCGCCCCAATTCATTCAAGTGTTCACGACTCACTACTTTACTGCGCATTTTGGTTAAATAGCCTTCATTGCCGCCGGGCACTTTTTTGAATAGATGTGCGGCAATTACAGCGCCAAGCATGGCATCGCCCAAAAATTCAAGCCGTTCATAATTTTGCGGTTGCCCACTAATGTTTTTTTCGTTGGTTGAACGATGTGTGAAAGCAGTTTTGTAGATAGAAAGGTCTTTGGGGTTAAAGCCTAATATTTTATTTAGGGAATTGGAAAATTCCCCGTTTTTATCTGAACGGGAAGAAAATATGTTTTTAATGGAAGCCATTAATTGTTTTAGGCATCAAGTTTTTTAAAGAGCACACAAGCATTGTGGCCACCAAACCCAAAGGTATTGCTCATCGCTACTTTTATGTCGCGTTTTTGAGCTTTGTTAAGGGTAAGGTTTAAAGAAGGATCTATGTTTTCGTCTACCGTAGTATGGTTAATGGTAGGAGGAACAATCCCGTATTTCATTGCCAAAATTGAGGCAATAGCTTCAATAGCACCGGCAGCGCCCAAAAGGTGGCCGGTCATAGATTTTGTTGAATTGATATTGATGTCTTTTGCGTGATGGCCGAAAACTTTTACAATAGCTTTCAATTCGGCAACATCCCCAAGAGGGGTTGAAGTTCCATGAGTATTAATGGTATCCACTTCGTTCGGGCTCATATTGGCATCGCGAAGTGTATTCAGCATTACACGTTCCACACCAATACCATCTGGGTGTGGGGCAGTCATATGATATGCATCACTGCTCATTCCGCCGCCAACCATTTCGGCATAAATTTTCGCGCCACGCTTTTTTGCGTGTTCGTATTCCTCAAGTATGAGTGCACCGGCTCCTTCGCCCAAAACAAAACCATCGCGCGTCGCATCAAATGGGCGTGATGCCGTTTTAGGGCTGTCGTTACGGGTAGATAAAGCGTGCATGGCATTAAAACCGCCCATTCCTGCCTTGGTAACGGCGGCTTCGCTTCCTCCCGTAACCACAACGTCACACTGTCCTAATCGTATATAATTGAATGCATCAATCATAGCATTTGCCGAAGAGGCACAGGCGGAAACAGTTGTATAGTTAGGCCCCATAAAACCATGCTTTATGGAAATGTTTCCAGGCGCAATATCTGCAATCATTTTTGGAATAAAGAAGGGGTTGAAACGTGGTGTTCCATCCCCTTCTGCAAAGTTTATTACTTCATCTTGAAAAGTTTCCAACCCGCCTATTCCGGCTCCCCAAATAACGCCAACACGAAATTTATCTACCTCGTTGAGGTTAATTCCAGCATCTATTATAGCTTCGTCTGAAGAGACTAAGGCATATTGGGCAAAACGGTCCAGTTTTCGGGCTTCTTTCCTGTCAAAATGGTCTTCTGCGTTGAAATTCTTCAATTCGCAAGCGAATTTTGTTTTGAACTTTTCAGCATCAAAATACGTTATAGGCGCACAGCCACTTTCCCCGTTTATGAGGGCGTCCCAATATTCCTGAATATTGTTGCCAATAGGGGTAAGGGCACCAAGGCCTGTAACTACAACTCGCTTTAATTCCATAGAAGAATTGTTATTTTGCTGCTTCTATATAGGAAATTGCTTGACCAACGGTGGCAATGTTTTCAGCTTGGTCGTCTGGAATCTGGATATCAAATTCTTTTTCAAATTCCATAATAAGCTCTACCGTATCTAGGGAGTCTGCTCCTAAGTCGTTAGTGAAGCTCGCTTCGTTTACAACTTCGTTCTCGTCTACACCTAATTTGTCTACGATAATCGCTTTTACTCGTGATGCAATGTCTGACATAATTCTCGATTTTTAAATTTAATTATAAGTGGCAAAAATAAAATATTTTAATTGAAAACACCATTTAATATTGAAAATGTGGATTTGATACTTTTGAAAGCTTCACAATTGAACGAAAATGGAAAACCAATTTAAACAATTTTGGGCGAAGTAAAACCCTATTGCCTTACTTTTGTATTTTATTTATTAATTTTTTAGTACTTCGGGAAAAACTTTTGGAAACGGGAATGAAGAAACGGATTGTAATTTTTGCGTCGGGGAATGGCACCAATGCCGAGAACATTATTAAACACTTTCAACGAACCCAATTTGCCCAGGTCGTTCTCGTGCTTTCAAACAGGAAGGATGCCAAGGTTTTGGAACGTGCAAAAAATCTTCACGTTGAGTCTCTTTCTTTCACGAAAGTGGAACTGTTTTCAGAAAATGGAGTTTTAAAAATTTTGAAAGAAGCAGCACCAGATCTTATTGTTTTGGCGGGTTTTCTGTTGAAATTCCCAGAAATTATATTGAAGGAATTTCCAAATAAAGTAATAAACGTTCACCCAGCATTGCTCCCAAAATACGGAGGAAAGGGTATGTACGGCAATTTTGTGCACGAGGCGGTTTTGAAAAATAACGAAGTTGAAACTGGAATATCGATTCATTATGTGAATGAAAATTATGACGAGGGCGCGATTATTTCACAGAAAAAAGTAGCACTTTCAAAAACGGAAACAGCTGAAACTGTTGCTGAAAAAATTCATAAATTGGAATATGAATGGTTTCCGAAAATAATTGAAGAAACACTTCGCAATGGCTAAAAAGCAAAAGTTTTACGTGGTTTGGTTCGGGAATCCTGCGGGTATTTTTGATAGCTGGAAGGAATGCAAACGATCTATTGATGGCGTAAAAGGCGCACAATACAAAAGTTTCGAAACTTTTGACGAAGCAAAAAAAGCCTACAATAAAGAGTATGCAGATTATAAGGGAAAGACCGTAAAAAAAACGATTTCCAAAGAACAACTTCAAAAAATTGGCGAACCCAATCTGTATTCCATTGCTGTTGATGCAGCTTCCAGTGGCAATCCTGGAAAAATGGAATATCGTGGGGTTGATGCGCAAACACATAAACAACTTTTCCATCAAGGTCCTTTTCAGCAGGGAACTAATAATATAGGAGAATTTTTAGCGCTTGTGCACGGCTTGGCATTTCTTAAAAAAAATAAAAGCGACCGCATTATTTACACCGATTCACGCATTGCGATGGGTTGGGTGAAACGCAAAAAATGCAACACAAAACTGGTACAATCTGCAAAAAATAAAACATTGTTTGAATTGGTTGAACGCGCTGAAAACTGGCTAAAGACCCATAAATACGAAACGAAAATCGTGAAATGGGAAACCAAAGCCTGGGGCGAGATTCCTGCGGATTTTGGACGGAAGTAGAAAACCTGTTGTGTCTTTTATGAAATTTTATTTGTATTCGTTAAAATTTTCACGTATTATTACTCATCATAACTCCCCAGAAAGTCTAACCCTTTAAAATTTCAAAGTTATGAAACTCCATTTGTGGGGGGGGGGGGGGGGGGGGGGGGGGGGGGGGGGGGGGGGGGG
>JAUYGY010000003.1 GCA_030690315.1 Aequorivita sp. | reverse complement strand
TTTGTTATGTGTTTCCACCCTAGCCCACGGTTTAAACCGTGGGCTATGGTTTGCAATTAGCGTTATGATAATGGATTTATCCATTTCCCTCCACAATATCAATCTCCTCCATAATCCTAGCCGTTTCCGAAAGCGCCACTATTATTTTTTGATAATGAAATATATCATCAACTTCAAGGGGCCGGCCTTTGCGGTCCTTTAGCCATTTTTGGGCGGGTTGGTAGCCGCCTATGTAAAACTCCCACGCTACCTGCGGTACGTTGTCAAAGTATTGACTGTCGTTTATGTAAACTTTCCCGCGGTCATTGAGCGGAGCCGAAATGAAGCGCGGTTTACCCACCACGTTATCCCCATCAATAGGATATTGCGTGATGTACTGCTCTACTATCGGGCTTTCCAGCAAATGTATCTGCCGTATTTCCCCGCCCAATTTTACCAATTGCCAAAAAGTGGCCTTGTCTTTTGGATAAGGCACTCTGGGAAAAATCTATCTTTAAAAACTCCTTGTATTTCTCCCGGTACGCTGGCGAATGCAGCACGGCATAGATATAATCCAAAATATCAATGGGCGCAAAACTTTTTCTTGCCGGCCCCTGAGCGGAGCCGAAGGGCTCCGGCACAAACGCTAACCCTAACTTTTCCCCAATTTGTTTGACTATTGCTAAATTGAGGTTGGGGGTTCTTGCTGCGGGTTGTTCAAGGGTTTGTTGGGCGTTGGTTTCGGGATATAGATAAAGTGGGTAAGTATTACCGCCACCCCGGTAGTATAAATTAAAGTCTGTAATACTATTAGATATAAATGCTAAATTCCAGGTCATTGAACCCACAACTTGTCCTTGACGACCTATTACTAAACCAATATTTTGACCATTTGCAAAATGCTGCATTACTTCTGTTCGAGGATAGCAGTGAAAACCTTTTGACTTCCCAGTATAGAATGTCCATCTATCATCAAATGGACGATATGTTATCTTCGTAAAGCTGCCTTTGTCGGGATAATGATATTCTAAATCTTTTTTCGCAAAATTTACTTGCCAATCTCTTACATCCTTTCCTAAATTAAATCTTGTACGTGCATCTTCATCTGGTAATCCTAAAAATTCCTTTATAGTAGATTCAACATTATCTTTACTATTATGAATCGTAAAATTATCCCGTGCAGTTACAATACCTACATTATTAACAGGAAACATTTCATTTAATACAATTCCTTTATTGTATTCATCTTCAAGCTCAAAATTTTTTCTAACCATAAAATAATTAGGTTCTTTGTTTGGTAAAGAAGTAAAGGGAATTGTACTTAATCTGTATTCATTCAAAAAATCATATTTAAACTCCCGTTTCCCATATAAATCATAATGGAATACCCTCCCCAACTCGTTAGGTTTTTTCTTTCCTGTTTTTACAAAGACGTTAATTGAAACGCCTTGCTGAATATCAAACACATTTGTGTCCACACTACCATCAGGTGCAGTTTCTTTTTTCTTACTGTTACCGTGTAAATCTATGGTGTAGATTTTATCATAAGTATTCAATAAATGCCAACGCATTCCCCTAAAAGTAGGGTTATCCAAAAAACCGTGGGGGTTGATAAACGCCAAAACGCCACTTCCGTTTTTCTCAATAAAATGCTGCCCGTAACGCAAAAACTTTACATAATCATCATTTATCCATTTGGGATTTCTTTCTTTTAATTTCTCCTTTCCGCCCGGTTCCTTTTTATAATCTTCCATCAGGCCCATAATCCATTCGCCTTTATTGGCACTTTCACCACTATAGGGCGGATTTCCAATAACACACATCACGGGCGTATCCCGTTTTATATGGTTGGCTTCATTGGCTTCCGTACTTAACCAATTGGCAAATAGCGTTCCCGTGTCTTGGTGGTGCTCTTCGAGACTGTTGGTGAGGTAAACACGGAGCCGTTGGGCAGATTGCTTCGTGCCTCGCAATGACGGGTCATAACCAGTTTCTTTTAGTAGCAAATCCAATTGCAGATGCGCCATGGCATAACTGGCCATCAAAAGTTCAAAGCCGTTTAATCGTGGCAATAAATGGGTTTCCACATAATTGCTCCAAATGCCCTGCTGCCCCGCAAACTTTTTATGGATGTGCTTTACCACTTCCGCCAGGAAAGTACCCGTGCCAGTAGCCGGGTCAAGTATTTGCACTTTGTGCACTTCCTGCTCCGTTTGTTTATAGCCCGTTGCCGAACGCTTGTCCGGGGTCTGGGTGTTGGTTTTTATGGTTGTTTTACTGGTGTCCGCCAAGCCTTGTGGTAGGTCGAATTCCGTTTTTAGAATATCGTCCACCGCCCGCACGATAAAGTTTACAACGGGTTGTGGAGTGTACCACACGCCGCGCGCCTTGCGTAACTTCGGGTCGTACTCGCTCAGGAAGGTTTCGTAAAAATGGAGAATGGGGTCTTCCATCTTGGTGGCTTTCCCGTAGTTTTTCAGGATTTCCTCCACATTGCAGGCCAGGAAGATTTCAGATAGGTTCTCTACCACCCACTTTATACGGTCGTCAATGTCCGGCCCGGCAATATACCCGAACAGCTTTCGCAAAAAGGGGTTGGACTTTGGGATAAGCTCCGCCGCCTCCTGCCTGTTGAAAGTAGCCAGCGAAGGGTCGTGCAGTCGTGCCGCAAACATGCCGTAGGCAATGGTCTGGGCGTAAACATCGGCAAACCCTTGTGGGGTAATGTCGTGTATCAAAATCTGCTTAAAGCCCAGCATTTGGTCTTTTAGCGTACTGTTTTCCTGAAGTGCCTCGTCACTGGACAATGCCTTGCCAATAATATCGGAAAGAAGGCGGGCCTTGCCTGCCATCATTTCGGCCAATTTCTTACTGCTCTTTATGGTCTGCCCGACGTGGGTACAAAAATCCTTGATTAGGTTTTCAAAGCTGCCAAAGTTCTCGGGCAAGGGTTTTATGCCCTTGTCCGTTATTTCCCCAATGGCAATCTTGGTAACCAATTGCCCATCACGGTACAGGTGGAAGTGGACGTAATCGGTAAAAATCAGGTTGCTTAGGGAAGCCTTGTAGCGGTCAAACTGTTCCTTGTTGCCGGTTCTCTTTGTGCCGTCCAGATCTTTGTCGCCAATGTCCTTGGCTTCAATAAACCCAACGGGGATTTCATTGTGGGTCAAAATATAGTCCGGCGCGCCGCAGCTTTGCCGTTTCGGTTCGTTGGTGGCGCGAATGGTTGGCACCATACTTTCCAATAGCTGCTGAAGGTCGCCTCTAAAGGTATGCTCGGTGGCGTTGCCCAGTTGGTATCTTTTGTTTAGGTTGTCTAGGTATTGGGGTAGGGTCATTTGGTTGGTTGGTTTCTTTTAAAGAAAGCGTAGTTTGTGTTTTGCTACAACTTTAGTTTTTGAAGATATAAAATAATTAAAACTTACCACCTTTAATTTGTCTCTAGGAGTTTTTTCTTTTCCACATTGTACTCCTCTTCAGTCAAAATTCCATCATCAAAAAGATCTTTAAGCTTTTTAAGTTGGTCATATTTATCTGTTGAAGAATTAGCAGCACTTTCACCTTCTTTTTTACAATCTTCAATTTCGCAAGTCACTATTGCGTTTTCAATATCAAGATTGTAGTTTGTGAGATTACCACCACCTACAGTAAAATAGACGCCTTTGTATCTTTTGTAATTATAACTTTTTATTTTTTTGACTGTAACAATTAAACCAGAATTTGCAGCTCCTAGTCGATTCGTCTCTGCGTCGGTGGACATTCCCCAGCCCCCAATATTTACATATACAAATTTTCCGTTAGTGTCCGATCCTCTTCCAAGTCTAATCTCGTCACCAACCTTATATGTTATGCCATTTGAGGCAGTGTATTCTTCAAGTTTTTCAACTTTATTTTGGGCTTGTACAGCATTCATCATTAATACTGTAATAATTAGAAGTGTAATTTTTTTCATTTTGTTATGATTAATTAATATTTTTTATGTGTGTTAAAGAAATTACGGTTTGGCGCTTGGCGCATAAAACTGTCAATTCACCACAAAAGTTGATGCGAGGTAGAATTTTCAATTAACCCCCTTCACCCACCATTGAGTTAAAGGCCTGTTGCCACCTAACCTTCTATTTTTCTGGCCGAATTTCAAGTAATTCATAGTCTGTTTTTTCGTTACCCGTCTTGAATTTTGTCTTATGAACCCTTAGGTAAATGATGCAATTTGAATTTAAAAATGTCTTGTCGTAATCAACTAATTGATCTTCTTCAATCTCCTGGCTTATGAAACCTGAAATTCTTTTTCCTTCTTCGTCCTGTATTTCAAATTTTGCCGAATCTAAAAGTAGCCCCCTAAATATCCCTTTTATAATCAATTCTGTTTCTTCATCAACGGTAGCCGATACTCTTTGAAAAGCTTCGACTATTTTTTCCTTTGATAGCTCTATTCCCAATTCTCCACTTTCCATTTTCAAAACTGAATTTTCATCAGAAATTTCCTGAAGAAACTTTTTCAGATTCGTGAGATTTCTTTTGGGTGTTTGTTCAATACTCGCTTCAAACGTCTCGTCATCCGTAGCGGAATTTACAACTAAAGACATTACATCTTTCATTGCTTTAGAAACATCCATGCTGTCAAAAAGGTCATTGGATGCTAATTGGCTTAATTCGACACCAAACGAGCCAACTGGCAATGCTGTTAAGTAGAGTTCTGTATTTGCCCCTTTTTTTGCTTGTCCACGTTTGCCAACCTTTCCAAATCTCACTAAAGCTACTTGAGTTTTCACCATTTCTTGGAAGGGAGTCAATGTTTTGCTAACGAAGGATGATTTAATTCCTTGCGAACCAACAACAGCATTGCCACTAAATAAAAGTTGAATTCTTGGCTCAAAAGATTCTTTTGGTAGAGTCTCTAATTCTTGCTTTAATAAACTTAATCTTTCAGCTAAGCCTTCTGACATTAGGGGATGGTCAAGAACCATCTCCAATAGTCTTTCAGTGTCGACTATTTGAGCTTTTATACTTTGTATTTTTCGATATAAGCTCATATCTATATTGTATTAAGATAATCAAGTGCGTGTTGGTCATCTATTGGAGTATTCAAAGATAACTTTAATATTCCTTTCCATACACCGTGTCTATTATGAGTGAACAACTGTAACCAATATCTGGTTTGTTCGACTGTTACATCAGGTTTATAACTGTAGTCAACCGCATAATGGTCCAGTGAAAAATTGGTTTTTGCCATACCGGGATTGGCAAATTCTGGAAAAATTGCTCTAATGTTGTTTTGGTCGTCTATAGTCATGCCGCCAAAAAATGTCACTACATCTAAATCTCTTGGAGGTCTGCTTTGGCTTACTTCAATGTTTTCTAAGAAACTTCCATCCAACCATTGAAAACCGTAAACAATCCCTAAAGAATTCATTCTCTGTCTGAACAATATAAAGTTTTTTAGAATTTCAATTCTTTGTTTTGAGGTCGAAAAATGATGGCATAATTCCAAAATAGAACAAGGATATGGAGACAAGTGCGTCCTGTCCGTTGGATTACCTAAATGAGGTGGTAAAACATTATTATGGTCAAAATTTGGTATCGGCATATCTTTTCTGTTTGTCGTTCTTTAAGCTGGCGGAACAAGTTTAGAAATGAAATACCTATTGCGTATATCCCACACCTGTCTCTTCGTTTATTTAATCAATTTTTAAGCAAACCAAAACCGTCAAGGCCACTGCCGCCAACGGTTTCTTTTTTCTGGGGAGAAATCAAATATAACAATTATCAATTATCAATTAACAATTAACAATTAGCAATGAACAAATTGCTTTAAGCTTTATTCTGGAGGCGCGTAAAAGTGCATGGAATGGCAATCGAAGCCGCAATTTTTAATATCTTGCCAAATCTTAATTAATATGAATGCTTGAAACACTCCAAATTATTGCTTTGATACAAGGTTTTTTTGTTCTTTCCGTTTTGTTTATCAATCGTAAAGAGTACAAGAAAATCACCTTTTGGTTACTGTTTGGAAGTCTGCTGTCCGTTTTGCTTTACATTGCGGGAGATGACGAAAACAACATTTTTGTTCAAGATGCAGATTGGTTTCTGTTCGATAGTTCGCTTTTCGTAACGTTTCTCTTTCTATTTTTCCGCTATTACAAAAGCGGAAAAGAAAAATTCGCCAAATTCGATTACCTTTTCTTTTTGCCAAACATTGTCTATTTCATTATCGAGGGAATTGAAATAAACTTGGTCGAAGAAAATTTACTTGTAGAAATTTTTGAAATCAGCGCAGAATTGACTTTCGTTGTTTATTTGTTGCTAGTAATTCATTCCATAATCACAACCAAAAAGAAGCATTGGATTATCTATTTCGCCATTCCCATCGCAATTCTATTTGCGCTTTCTTCTGGAAATGATATTCTAAAAACATTTGGTATTGCCGAACTTCCTTTATTTAGTGACCAAAATTTCAACACGTATCTTTTATTGGTTATCGCTTTTCTATTTTATTTCATTGCCTTTAAATTATTGAGCAAGGGCAAAGATATTCTGCCAAAAACTGAAACAAGCAAATACAAAAATTCAAATCTAAACCCAAAATTGATTGAACAGTACAAAGCAGATTTAATACGCTCAATGGAAACCGATAAATTGTATCTCAATGGCAAATTATCCATTCACTCTGTTTCCGAAAATTTGAATATTCCACGTCAATACATCTCTGAAGTTTTGAACGAGTATATGCAAACAAGCTTTCAAGATTTCGTTAATCAATATCGTGTCGAAGAATTTATAAATCGCCTCAAAAACGACCAGAATGACCATTTTACACTTTTGGGCATTGCTACAGATGTTGGTTTCAGTTCAAAGTCTTCTTTCAATGCTATATTCAAGAAGTTCAAGGGTATAACACCTAGTGAATTTAAAAAAAGTCTTTCCTAAAATGACCAATTTGTGCAGATAAATTGTTCTGCACCTCTCTATTAAAATTTACTTCTGAATACTTGCGTTCTTTGGGCTAACATATACAATTTGTATCAATGAAAAACCCAAGTTTTATCACTTTAGTAGCCATCTGCATAAATTTTATTTTATTAACGTCATTAAGTTTAAAAGCGCAAAATATTGAAACACCTTCTGAAATCCGCAGGGAAACCGCAATTGAGGAAATTGGTAATTATGCACAACACGCTCCTGCAATTACAGCCTTAATAACCATTTTGGCGAAAAATGACAAAAAAGGGTTTTGGCAATTTGCTGAAAGTTATGGCGCAACGCTTGGCGCAACTTATATTTTAAAATATGGTATCAATAAGCCAAGACCAGACGGCGCAACAGATGGTCACGCCTTTCCATCAGGACATACGGCAGTTGCATTTTCTGGTGCTTCATTTTTACAGCGCAGATATGGTTGGGAATATGGCATACCTGCTTATGCAATTGCCGGCTATGTCGCCTATTCACGATTGGAGGGTATTAACGATAGGCACGACGGCTGGGATATTCTTGGCGGAATAATTTTAGGTGTAGGTAGCACTTATTTATTTACAACGCCTTATCAACAAGACCATTATCAACTTTCTTTTAATAGTGGAAAGGGCAAATACTTATTAGGTTTCACTTATAAATTTTAACAATATGGCATTACAGGAAGAATTAAAAACACAAGGCGATTTTTTATTTAAGAATAGAAGTTATCTGCCTTTATTTATTTTAGGAATTGGATTATCGGTTTATATCTACACCGAATTTTATGAAATTGAAACACCCGAAACGTGGTTTTCCGAAAGTTTTGAATTTATCTGTCTCGGTTTTAGTATACTCGGTCTTTTAATCAGAATTTTTACCGTTGGGCATACCCCAAAAAACACGTCGGGACGAAATACAAAAGGTGGGCAATTAGCAGACGAACTGAATACTTCGGGAATTTATTCCGTTGTTCGGCATCCCTTGTATCTCGGAAACTTTTTTATGTGGCTCGGTGTTGCAATGCTTACTGAAAATGCTTGGTTTTCAGTTGCGTTCATTTTCTTTTATGCCTTTTATTATGAGCGTATTATGTATGCGGAAGAAAACTTTTTAAGGAGTAAGTTCGGGCAATCGTATTTAGATTGGGCAGAAAATGTTCCCGCATTTATTCCATCTATTAAAAATTATACAAATCCGAAATATCCATTTAGCATTAAAAAAGTGCTTAAAAAAGAAAAGAATGGCCTTTGCGCAATTTTTCTACTTTTTTGGATTTTTGATTTGGTGGGCGACTTGTTAGAAAAAGAACCTTTTGAATTTGAAACAGGCTTTTGGTTTTACGGTGCAATTATCACAACTGTATTTTATTTGATTTTGAAAGTGATGAAAAAACGAAAAATGTTGGACGAAACAAACCGATAAAATGAAAAAAACACTTGTTATTACAGACGGTTTAAACAAAGTCGCAAAGATTACCTTGCTGTTTTGGATAATGAAAATTATCGCAACAACGTTAGGCGAAACTTTGGGCGACCTTTTAGCACACACACTAAAATTGGGTTATGCGATTGGTCTTTACATAACTGGCGTATTTTTTCTTTTGGTTTTGGCGGTACAATTGAAAGCCAAAAAGTACATTCCTATTTTATTTTGGTTGGTTATTGTTGGCACTACAACCGTAGGCACCGAAATATCAGATTTTATGGATAGAACGTTGCATTTAGGCTATCTCGCAGGTTCATTGATTTTAATAACGTTGCTTTTGAATACACTTTGGATTTGGAATAGTTCTGTTGGAAAAATTGAAGTATATCCTATTTTTAATAAAAAAGTGGAACTGTTTTATTGGATTGCAATTTTGTTCTCAAATAGTTTGGGTACAGCCTTTGGCGATTTTTTAAGTGATAACGCTGGGTTGAGTTATTTGCAAGGTGCAATGGTGACTGCTGGCGTTATCATAATTGTTGTTTTGTTGCATTACACGACCAAAATCAGTCATATTATTCTGTTTTGGATTGCGTTTATTTTTACTCGCCCATTTGGTGCAACCTTTGGTGATTTGCTCACAAAAACAACCGCCGAAGGCGGTTTGGATTTAGGCACAATTCCCGCAACCATAGTGAGCGTTGCCCTTTTGGGCATTTTGGTTCTTTACAGTCATAAAAAGAAATTGGCTTAAAATGAATAATGAATTAATAATAAAAGCAGAAAAATACTGCAAAGAGCTTTTGAATAATGGAAGATGTAATCTATTACAATTTCATAATTATTGTCACACAGCAGAAGTTGCCCACAACGCAAATCTAATTGCTCAAAAGTCAAATCTTACAGATGCCGAAAGAGAAATGGTTGTAATATCTGCCTATTTTCACGATGTCGGAAATATTGAAACCGCATCAGGTCACGAAAAGTTAAGTTGCACAATTGCACGAGAATTCTTGCAAAAACAGAATTTTCCAGAAGAGAAAATCAGCATTGTTGAACACACCATACTTTCTACCGAAATGGGAAGAGAGCCAACAAATCTTTTAGAAGAAATTTTGAACGATGCAGATTTTAGCCATTTGGGAATGACAACCTTTACAGAAAGAAACCGTTTACTGCGTGAAGAATGGGAAACCTTTTTGGATATGACATTCACAGATAAAGAATGGATAACCTTGAATATTAAATTTTTAGAACAGCATCATTTTTACACAGAAGTTGCTCAAAAAATATTCGGAAAGCAAAAATCCGCAAACTTGATAAAATTTAAGCAAGCAATTTAGTCAGCGTTTTATTTCCGCAAACCTTTTAAAATATAAATCGAAGACAAATGTAGTAAGTGTATAAAATTTTTGTGGCTGGCAGATGTGGCTGGCAAAATTTTATACTCTTACGGAACGCTTTCCCAAAGTACTCTGAAAAATATTACACCCGAATTTTTTTTAAAAAGCGCAATTTCACAGAGGTTTAATGTTCAGATTGTGGTTAGGCGGTGTTGGCAACTGGCTTTATTCCGTTCTAATTTTCAATTCCGATGTTTTCAATTCAGTTCAGATTTGGGCTTTGGCAAAGACATACTCTTTTACAGTTTTGGTGATGCGCAAGCTGTAGCGACTGTAAATGTGTATGGCTTTTAGCGTTGGCATTTCAGCTGTCACTAGTTCGAAGTTATGAAATGAAATTAAAAAATCCTAGTTCCATTTCATCTTCTGTAACCTCACTGCATTTAAAATTGCTAACAATGCCACACCCACATCTGCAAAAACAGCTTCCCACATCGTGGCCAGACCACCTGCACCCAAAATCAATACGATTGCTTTTACACCAAATGCCAAACCAATATTTTGCCAAACGATTGTTCGTGTAGAACGCCCTATTTTTATTGCCTTTGCAATCTTGCTCGGTTGGTCGGTTTGTATGATAACATCCGCGGTTTCTATGGCCACATCGCTACCTAAACCTCCCATTGCAATACCTACATCGCTTGCCGCCAATACTGGAGCATCATTAATGCCATCACCAATAAAAGCCACTTTGGTGTTGGGTTGTTTTTTTAATTGTTCCACCTCGTTGAGTTTGTCTTCTGGCAATAAGCCGCCTTTTGCAATCTCGATACCCAGTTCTTTTGCGACTTGCTGCGTAATGGAATCTTTGTCACCAGAAAGCATTATGATTTTTGAAATGCCCGATTCCCGAATCTGTTTGATGGTCTCGTGTGCGTCGTCTTTTAATTCGTCTGCAATAATAACGTAGCCAGCGAATTTCCCTTCAATGGCAACCATAACTATAGATTCCACAATCGTATCTGTTTCTGCTGGAACTTCGATGGTGTTTGAAGTCATCAGGGCTTTATTTCCCACTAACACGGTTTTTCCATTTACTGTTCCTTTCAATCCTTTACCAGCAATCTCTGAAACATCGGTAGCCTCAAAATCGGTACCATCGGCTTTATATTCCATTATTGCTTTTGCTATCGGGTGTGTGGATTGTTCTTCCATCGCCATCAGGTATTTCATAAATTCTGCCTCATCCCAACCAAGTGCCTGAACTTCCTTTATCTTAAAAACACCTTTGGTCACGGTTCCAGTTTTATCCATCACAACCGTGTTTACCTTTGTCATTTCATCTAAATAAGAAGCTCCCTTAAATAAAATACCATTTTTAGATGCGGCACCCAAACCTCCAAAATAGCCTAATGGAATGGAAATTACCAATGCACAAGGACAGGAAATAACAAGGAAAATCAAGGCTCGATATAACCATTCCTGAAACACGTATTCATCCACAAAAAAGTAAGGTAAGAATGTTAACCCAATAGCAAGAAATACAACGATGGGCGTATAAACCCTTGCAAATTTGCGGATAAACAATTCGGTTTTTGATTTTCGTGCGGTGGCATTTTGTACCATATCCAAAATTCTGGCAATGGAACTATCTTTAAATTCCTTCGTGGTTTCAATTTCTATAACACCATCCAAATTAATGCTTCCCGCATAAACTTTTTCTCCCTGTATAATGGTACTGGGTTTGCTTTCGCCTGTTAGGGCTGCAGTGTTGAACGAGCCTTTTTCAGAAATCAGAATACCATCCAAAGGAATTTTTTCGCCTACACGAACTTGCACTTTCTCGCCAATTTCAACCGTTTCTGGATTTACGGACACGTAATCGTTATTTCGATATACCAAGGCCTCATTTGGACGTACATCGAGCAAGGCTTTAATATTCCTTTTTGCCCTATTGACAGCTGCGTTCTGAAACAATTCTCCAACCGCATAAAATAGCATTACTGCCACACCTTCGGGATATTCGCCAATAGCGAATGCTCCAATGGTAGCGATGGACATCAAAAGAAATTCCGTAAAGAAATCCCCTTTTATGATGCTGTTACAACCTTCCTTAATTACAGGAAATCCAACCGGAAGGTATGCCACGCCGTACCATAAAATCCGTATCCAGCCCGAAAATTGTGGAAATGCTTCAAAATAGTCAAAAGCAATACCTGCAAGTAGCATTACAAAACTGAAAATTGCAGGTAAGTATGTTCTGAAATTACCGAGTTTTTCCGGATTGCTGTGATTGTGGCCATCGTCGTGGCTATGTTGGGTCTCTGAATCTGGTTTTAAATCCCTTAAATTAACTTTCCTTTTTTTCATTTACATAAATATTTCTTTAATGTCATTTGGAATAGGCATACGCTTTAAAGGTAGCACATCTGCTCCACCAGTATTACCAACAGGAACGTGATTAATAAATGATTTCCACCCACCAACAGCTAATCGCAATAATTGTCCAAATACTTCTTTAGTGTTTTTCTGCATCAATCCGAACTGTAACATTAACCAATGCGAATAGGTATGCTCAATGGGATAGGATTGACCAATAATATGACTGCGCTCTAAATGATACCAAGCATTATCATATTGTTTGTTTAATAAATGATGTCTATAATACTTCAACTCTTCATTGTAGGCTACTTTAAGTTGATTTGATATTTTGAGATTAAATTTCATATCCTTTAATTTATTATAAAGGTATACCATTATAAAGTGCAATGGAAGTGCAATTACTGACCGCTACATTTATCGCATATTCCTTTTACTACCAAATTTATATCTTCGGAAATAAACCCATTTGGTACTTTTATTTGCGGAATTTTGTGGTCTGTCAAGCAAATGGTCTCATTACAATTGTTGCAATGAAAATGCAGATGCAAGTCGGTCTCGATTTCGCAGTTGCAGCCTTTTTCGCAAAGCGCGTATTTGGTTATTCCAGTTCCGTCGTCTATTTGGTGGACTATTGCTTTTTCTTCAAAAGTTTTAATAGTTCGGTACAATGTTGTTCTGTCTGCCTTTTCAAAAGCATTTTCAATATCGCTCAATGTTACCGCTGTTTCCTTTTGTACAAGAAACTTATAAATTAATAACCGCATTGCTGTGATACGAATCTCTTTTGATGCAAATAAGGTTTCTATCTCTTTCATAATTATGGTTTAATGTCCGTGACCGCCTTCGTCTTCGCTATTTTTTGCCTTTGCCAAAAGTGTAAAGGCATCTTTTAAAACCACCTCCATTGTTGAAATATCCTGTGTTTCATCTACAAAATTGAACGCAATAAAACCTTCTTCCTCATTTCCTTTTGTGATTTCGAGCATTTCGAAATCGTTCATTGAGCTTTCGCCCTCTTTCCGTTTTCCAAGGGATTTAAAAACATACTGTTTTCCTTCAAACCGTACAATGGCTTCCTCTGGAATGGCGTATTGTTCTGTTGCTTCAACTTCAATGGCCGCATTGACGAACATACCGGGCAACAATTCATCATTTTTTTCCTTTAGATGACCGTGTATGGTTATGGACCTGTCTTCCCGAACGTTGTTGCCTATTAAAAACACTTCGGCTTCCATCCAATTTTCTGGGGCGTTTGCCAACCTAAAACGGATGCGCTGCCCATTGCGCACCGAATGGATATCGTCTTCATAAACGTTCAGCTCCACGTGCAAATCGGATGCGTCCGTAATATCCATAAGCACATCCTGCGGATTGAAATATTTTCCGGTATTGATGTATACTTCACGAACGACACCGTTTATGGGCGAATAAATATTGACAACCGTTGAAATATTTCCTTTTTTTACGCTAGTTGGATTTAATCCAATCAACCTTAATTTACTTTCCAATGCTTTAATATTTGCTTGATTGGTCAGATACATACTCTTGGATTTTTGAAATACTTTAGATGACGTCACATTTTCAGTATTCAAGGTTTCCTGACGCTCAAAATCTGCTTTTAAATAATCATTGTTCGCTAAAGCTTCCATATATTCCCTTTGAAAATCAATAAATTCTGGGTTCTCAACTGTGGCGATGACCTGTCCTTTTTTTATACGACTTCCGGGAAGCATTTGGGTATATTTTAAAAAGCCTCCGTAAGGCACTGTTATCGAAATATTGCCTTGTGGCGGAACTTCAATCATTCCATTCACAATAATTTCTTTGCCTATTTGCCGTTTTTCAACTTTTCCAATAACGATGTTGGTCTGTGCCAATTGTGCATCAGTCAATTCTATTCTGTTTTCATTTTCAGCGTGGTCTTCTTCCACAATTGTTTGCGTGTTGTCCTTGCAGCCAACAGTCATAAAAAGCGTGGTTAAAACTGTAATTATATATATCTTCTTCATTTTATAGATTATTTGCGATGAGTTGTTCTATTTTAATAAGTGTTTGATTGTATTGATTTACAAAGTCCAGATATTTTATTTGAATGGACAATGCCCTGTTGAGTCCCTGTACATATTCCACATAGCCAATTTCGCCCTCCTGAAAACCACGTTGCGAATTTTTCAACAGTAATTCCGCTTGTGGCAAGGCGTTGCTTTTATAGGATTCGAGATTGGAATGTTCTTGTTGTAAGCGTTGAAAGAAGGTTTCCAATTGGGTTTGGGTGTTGTTCTTTACGCCTTCCAACTGGGCTTCATTTTCCATTTTTTGAATTTTGGCCGCCTTTATTTTTGCGATATGTGGTTTGAACCAAATGGGGATACTCAAACCCACTTGAACCCCTGTAAAACGGTCTCTGGAATCAAAAACGGCAGTTGTGCCGTTCACATTATCACCCGTTCCTATAAATGATTGGTTGAAATATCCCAATGTGATGTCGGGCAACATTTGGGATACCGCAACGGATTTTTCATTCTCGGCCAGCTCAATTTGTTTGTCGTAATAGGCAATCATTGGGTTTTTAGAAAGGATATTGTCCTCTTGATTTTTAGAGAGCATTGCTTGCATAACATCCAGATTACCTACCTTGATGTCTACCAAGCTATCCGTGTTTATCAAATTCTGTAGTTGGAACTGTTGGTTTTTCAACGCTGCATTATTATCGGAAATCAGAATTTGTATATCTGCCAATTCCACATTAGCTGTTGCTTGTTCCAGAGCATTGCTTTCCCCTGTTTTGTAACGTAAATTGGCAGCATAAGCAAAGCGTTCATAAATGCTGTCCTGCTTTTGCAATAGCGTTTGCTTGCTCTTTAAGTACCACAATTGGTAGTAAGTCGAAGTCACATGCGCAATCAATTCATTCTTCACAATCGCTTCATTGAGTTCGCTTACTTGAACCCTTGTTTTTGATAATTTATTTTGAGAACTGTAAAGCGTAGGGAATGCAAAGGTTTGACTAATACTAAAACGCGTGTCATCATCAGCGATGCTATTGGTTTGGCCATATTCCAATCCGAATTCCGTTTTAGGTATATCAAAGCTAGTTCCTTTTAATGCTTGTTGCTGTTGGGTTTGTAGCGCTGAAACTCTGACATCGGGATTATTTTTAAGTGCCACTTTAAGTATGTCGTCTAAATTTTGATATACTTTTGTTTCGGAAGTTGTTTGTGCGGTTATGGAATATACGCTTCCCAAGAGACCAAATAACAATATCATTGCGGTTTTATTGACTTTCATTTTTAATTTTTTTTCTGAATAATAATAGAGAATAGGCAGTACCACGAGCGTTAGAAATGTTGCGGTAATCAAACCGCCGATGACCACAGTTGCCAGTGGCCGTTGTACTTCAGCTCCGGATGTCTGCGAAATTGCCATAGGCAAAAATCCCAAGGAAGCTACCGAAGCTGTCATAATTACAGGACGTAGCCGTGTTTTTGTTCCTTGGTAAATACGCTGCAAAATATCGGTCATACCTTCTTTTTTGAGTCGGTTAAATTCGGCAATCAACACAATGCCATTCAAGACGGCTACCCCAAAAAGCGCAATAAAACCAACGCCTGCCGAAATACTAAAGGGCATATCCCGCAACCAAAGGGCAAAGACACCACCAATGGCAGATAATGGTATGGCCGTAAAAATGAGTACACCTTGTTTGATGGAGCCAAAAGTGAAATAAAGCAGAATAAAAATGAGCAGAAGTGCCAACGGCACTGCAATGGCCAAACGTTGTCTAGCTTCCACCAAATTTTCAAATTGACCACCATACGAAATACTATATCCAGGCTCCAGATTGATTTGAGAATCTATTTTAGCACTTATTTCATCTACCACACTTTCCACATCCCGATTACGGACATTAAACGCTACAATGATACGCCTGCGGGTATCATCACGCTGAATTTGGTATGGGCCGTCTTTTATGGAAACTTCTGCTACTTGTTGTAGCGGTATTTGCTGGCCATTAGAACCGTTGAGATATAAATTTTGAACATCATTTATGGATGTTCGGTTATTATTTTCCAATCGAACCACTAAATCAAACTGCTTTTCCCCTTCATACACCAATCCTGCAGAGGCTCCCGCAAAGGCAGCTTGGATAGCTGTGTTTACCGTTTTTATATCCAAACCATATTTAGCCAGTTGTCCGCGATTGTAATTGATAACAATTTGTGGTACGCCTGTAACTTCTTCAATGTAAATATCTTCCGCGCCATCAACAGTTCCTGACAGTTTTCCTATTTGGTTGGCATAGGTTGAAAGTTGGTTTAAATCCTCCCCATAAATTTTAATGGCAACATCTTGTCGTACACCCGTCATAAGTTCGTTAAAACGCATTTGAATGGGTTGCTGAAAGCCAAAGGTTACTCCAGGAATCACTTCCAAAGCTTCTGCCATTTTATTTGCCAATTCTTCCCTATTGGATGCCGAAACCCATTCTGATTTATCCTTTAGAATAATCATTAAATCGGCAGCCTCGATGGGCATTGGGTCTGTTGGGATTTCGCCTGAACCAATTTTGGAAACTACTTGTTCGACCTCGGGGAAATTATCCAACAATATTTTTTCAGCTTTAGTGGTAGCTTTTATGGTATTGGATAAGGAACTTCCTGTAATAACCCGAGTTTCCACTGCAAAGTCGCCTTCTTCAAGTGTAGGGATAAATTCGCCACCCAAATTTTGGAACACAATAAAGGCAACCACAAATAAGGCAATGGTTGTGGCAACCACCAAAACCCTTGTGCGCATTGCCCAATGAATGATGGGATTGTAAATACGGTAAAAGAAATCCATTATTATATCGGAAATATTTCGCTTATGTTCTGTGTTTTTACTCAACGCCAAGGCCGAGACCATTGGAATATAAGTAAGTGAAAGTATGAAAGCCCCTAAAATGGCAAAACTGACCGTTTGCGCCATTGGCCCGAACATTTTACCTTCAGTACCCACCAAGGCTAAAATGGGTAGATATACAATAAGGATGATGATTTCTCCAAAGGCTGCTGAATTCCTTATTTTACTGGCGGATTGAAACACTTCTTCATCCATTTCATCCTGCGTGAGTTTGCGTTTTAATTTTAATGCTCCTAAATGGAATAAAGTGGCTTCCACAATGATAACTGCGCCATCTACAATCAATCCGAAATCGATAGCTCCCAAGCTCATTAAGTTTGCAGAAACACCAAAGAGGTGCATCATACTAAATGCAAATAACAATGCCAATGGAATAACTGATGCTGTAATGAGACCTGCGCGCCAATTACCCAATAACAAGAGTAAAATAAAAATTACAATGAGCGCCCCTTCCACAAGATTTGTAGTGACTGTACCTATGGCATTGTCAACCAATTTTGTTCTATCTAAAAAGGGTTCAATGACAACACCTTCGGGCAAGGTTTTGCTGATGGTTTCAATTCTGTCTTTGACATCTTCAATGACTTTTGCAGAGTTCGCACCTTTAAGCATCATCACAATCGCACTTACCACCTCGCCTTCACCGTTTCTGGTTGTTGCGCCGTAACGGATGGCTTTACCTGTCTGCACCGTTGCAACATCACGAATTAAAATGGGATTTCCGGTTTCGGTTTGTTTGACGAGAATATTTTGAATGTCTTCAACGCTACCAACCAATCCTTCACTTCTAATGAATAAAGCTTTATCATTTTTTTCGATATATGCACCACCTGTGTTTTGGTTGTTATTTTCCAGTGCTTCGAAAAGGTCGGAAATGGAAACACCCATTCCGTTCAAGCGTTCGGGACGGACTGCTATTTCGTATTGTTTTAGATAGCCACCAAAACTACTAACGTCTGCAACGCCCTTCGTTCCCAATAGCTGCCTTTTAATGACCCAATCTTGAATCGTCCGAAGTTCTGTTGCAGTATATTTTTCTTCAAAACCAGACTTTGTAGTAATCACATATTGGTAAATTTCGCCAAGTCCTGTCGTTAATGGTGCGATTCCTGGCTTACCGATGCCTTCGGGAATTTGGGTCTGTGCATCTGCAAGGCGTTCACTCACTTGCTGTCTTGCCCAATACACATCTACATTTTCCTCAAAAACAATGGTTACTACCGATAATCCAAAACGTGAAAAGGAACGGATTTCATCAATTTGGGGAATGGTTGCCATTGTGAGTTCAATGGGAAATGTTATTAATCGCTCCACCTCCTGTGCTGCAAGGGTTGGCGATGTTGTTATAACCTGTACTTGATTATTGGTAATATCCGGGACGGCATCGACCGGAAGTTGACCAAGCGAATAGACTCCTGTTAAGATCAGGGCAATTGTGAGTAATCCTATAACCAATTTATGGGTTATGGAATACCTAATAATTTTATTAAGCATAGAAAAAATTTAATGAATGTATAAACCGACTGCAGCTACCTAATGATTATTGAAGTAACTAATATTTATAATCTACCTGCGATAACAGGCATTCATTAAACTTGAGGTGGTTGGAAAAGAGTTTCCAAATATCTTGAATGGAAATTAAAGGTGTAGTAATTGAATTGGGTTTGTTTTTCTGAAAAAACACTATTTAGATTGATTGTTTCAAAACGAGTTAATATTACAAAATGCTGACAGCATTGATGATTGGAATGTAAAGGCGTATTATCATCATTGGTATTATTGTGATGTCCATCCGAGTCGTGGTTGTTGGCAATCAAATCGTCATAAGCAAATTCAAAAAAAGAATCGCCATCAAAACTTTTATGCTGTTGGTAATGGGCAATAAAATCGGATATTTTTTCTATTTGTTCACAAACTTCCATATTAGCCACTATCCCTTGAAAAAGGAAAAGAAAAGACATTGCTATGGAAACGAAACTTTTCATACTATTTCACAAAGATATCAAATAATTGATGCAATTGCTATGCATTTTTTATTATGTAATTTGAGCGGTGGAAAAAACAGCTCTTTTGGTTTTTAGTGCGTTAGCTTTTGTGTCGGTAAAAAACGAAATGTGCTGCTTGTGCGGTTAGCTTTTCTTTGATTTTTTGTAGATTGTATTTTCTTTCAGCTTGTTGCCAACATGCGTATATACGCATGTTTTAAATTTCTATTGCTGTTATATCACACATGTGCGCAACCAAATATCATTTCAAATATAATTTAAATAAAACATTCATAGTACGGAAAACCGTAACAGGGGGAAAATGAAGGGGGCTGTGGATGGTGAATCTGTGAATATGTAAGTGTGTGAATGGAGATTGGGGATTCGTTAATTTGGCCCTTCGGCTTCGCTCAGGGTGACAGATTTGGGATTTGCTAATTTGGCACTTTGACTGCCCTTTTCTTCGTCAATTTTAGGGATTGTTTAATCGTTGAATTGTTGTTTTGGAATTTGGGATCACTGTTGTCCGATAAAAAAAATGCGAGTTGAATAAATCAACCCGCAAGATAGTATTTTTGTTTCACCACAAAACAATTAAATACTATGAGCAAAAATGCAAATTTTATCGGACAGCCCATCTTTTCGCAACTGTTAAAA
>JAUYGY010000002.1 GCA_030690315.1 Aequorivita sp. | reverse complement strand
TGTATTGCTGCGTAAACTTTTCCGCAGAAATATATAGCACGGTTTTTTCGGGATATTTGTCTTTAATGTCAACGCCAATTGCGTGCCCCAAATGTGTTTTTCCCAAACCTACGCCGCCAAAAATTAGTAACGGGTTGAAGGAAGTTCCACCAGGTTTGTTGGCAACTGCTAAACCGGCTGATCGGGCCAAACGGTTCGATTCACCTTCAAGGAAGCTTTCAAAATTATAGTTAGGGTTGAGCTGTGATTCAATTTTTACGTTGCGAATACCGGGAATAACAAATGGATTTTTAAGCTCTGGACTTTTGTTTTTCAAGGGAACGTCAACTTCCTGTGATTGCAAGTTGCTTCGGTTGGCACTAGGTATTTTCTCGGTGAAGGGTTGTTTGTTGCCGTAAGTGTTTTCCATCCGTATGATGTAAACTAACTTTGCATTGGTTCCCAATTCCTTGGTTAGGGCAACCTTCAAAATTTTAACGTAATGTTCTTCAAGCCATTCGTAAAAGAACTTGCTGGGAACTTGTATGCTAAGAGCGTTGTCGGTTAACTTTACCGCTTTAATTGGCTCGAACCAAGTTTTGTATGCTTGCGAAGTTATATTATCTTCGATAAAAGCCAAACAATTGTTCCAAACCGATTCCGCAGTTTTGCTCATAGTTAAAATTCTGATTTTTGTTTTTTAAAAGGTGTGGCCAAAAAATAGGGGGTGGAGTGTTTCCTGGCTATTTCCTGACAATGCAAATATGTGAACAAAAAAGTTATAAAAAAAACTACTATAGGGTTGAATTATTAGTTTTTTTTCCGCATACTTCCCTTTCGATAAAACTACGAAAAAACTTTCTTTATTTAACAAAATATTTTGAAGAATACAAATACAAAAATTAGAGTACGTTATGGCGAAACCGACCAGATGGGTATCGTTTATTACGGTAACTACGCCCAATACTTAGAGCAGGGTAGAACCGAATGGCTCCGCGAGCTTGGTTTTTCATATAAATGGATGGAAGGAAATAATGTACACCTGCCCGTTGTGCATTTAAGTATAGATTATAAACAGCCTGCCTTTTATGATGATTTGCTCACGGTAAAAACAACTTTAAAACAATTGCCCACGGTAAAAATTGAATTTCAATATGAAATTTATAACGAGTCCAAACAACTTTTGGTCACAGCGACCACTGTTTTGGTTTTTGTGAACAGCACCACAAAAAAGTTGATGAAAGCGCCAGATTATTTAATCCAGAAATTGAAGGAAGAATAGTCAATCCTCAATTCGTTTGATCATCACTTTATAAGTATTTTCGAACAGCTCAAAAATCCGTTCCGCATCTTTTTTACGGACTGCGATTTCAAATTCACAATCCATTTCCATTTTTTGTTGTACGAGGTGGATGTCTTCATCTTTTAGTATCCGCATAACGGTGTTCATTTCGGGATATTCAAATTTTAGATGGAAGTTTACGTCAATGGTTTTTTCAACAATTTTGCAGGTTTCCAAAGCCATTTGGGCGGTGGTTTTGTAAGCTTGTATCAACCCGCCCACGCCAAGTTTTGTTCCGCCGAAATAACGAACCACAACTACCAAAATATTTGTAACATCAAAAGATTGCAATTGTCCATAAATAGGCATTCCTGCGCTGTTTGAAGGTTCGCCGTCATCATTGGCGCGATAGTGCTCATAGTTTTTGCCGAGCTGCCAAGCATAGCACCAATGCCGCGCTGAATGATGCTGCCTTTTGAGGTTTTCAATATGTTCCTTTACATTTTCTTCCGAAGAAACTGGAAACGCATAACCAAAGAATTTGCTTCCTTTTTCTTTAAAAAGCACTTCTTCCGAAGGTTTTAAAATGGTTCTATATGTGTCTTTTTCAGTATTCAATATTTTTATTTTAAGAAGTCATCCGTCACCTGTCATCTAGCTTCAGTTTACCATTTATCAAAAGAAATCAATATAATTCCGAGAATAGCCAACCCAATCCCGATCCAATTTTTAGTCAATAATTTCTCCTTAAAAAGTAAAATACCCAGCACGGTCGAAACCATCACGATAGCAACATTATTAATTGTGAAAACGCCCGAACTATCTAGAATTCCGCTTCGCAGCGTCTGCACTAAAAAATAAACCGAAAAGTAATTTGGGATTCCCAAGGCTAATCCGCCGATAACATTTTTTATTTGAAATTGAAATTTGCCCTTACTAGCTTGAAAAATTAAGATGAAAAACCCAATTGTTGCAGCCATTGCGTAAATGGTTGCTGAAAATATTGGAATATCGTTCTCTGCTATAAATTCACCTTCCAGATATTTTAAGGTTGTATCAATAATTCCGCTTCCCAAAAAAACCAAAATTGGAAAAATAATATTGGATGGTTTTATTTTTAAACCATCACTCGTTTTTATTGAAGCCAGATAGACCGCGATTAGCGCCAAAAAAATTCCAATTATTTTGAAAATCCCGAGGCTCTCCTTATAATATACCAACCCAAAAATAATAGGTATAACTACGCTCATTTTGGTAGCTACGGAAACTACTGAAAGTCCGCTACGCTGCGTGGTTAAAGCCATTAAATTAAACACTGTTATAAAAAGTACGCCCAAACCCAGAGCAAATGGAAACCAGGCATATTCGGGTATCACGGAGATGTCTATGGTATTTTTCTGAAATATAATCCCACAGAAACAGGCCGTAACATAATTGTAAACAATGGCCTGCATTGTGTTGACCTTAAACCTTGAAAAAAGCTTGAAAACCACAAAAATCATTGTGGACGAAAGAATGCTGAGCGCCAGTGCTACCAAGGGTTTGAGTTTTTAAAAATTCGCAGTGTATCGCCTTTTATTATCTCTTCGGAAATAAAAACTCCTTTAAAGTTTGGAGCTTTAATTCCTTCCCCAAAACTGATGCTTCCGTTAAAAACGAATGTTTCATCCCAAAGATTTGTATTGATAAAGGATTGGAGGGTTTTCGCCCCGCCTTCAATAATAATGGATTGAATATTTCTTCGGTAAAGTGCTTCGCAGATTTGTTGCGGGATTTCTTCAGAAAAACTAATTTTTTCGAAATCTAAATTTCCGATAGTATTTTTTACCTTTTCATTAAAAATTATCGTTTTCGAATTGTTGTCAAAAACAGAAAAATCCTTCGGAATTTTTAAATCCTTGTCAATAACAATTCGCGTAGGATTTTCCCCTGCCCAATCACGAACCGTTAGCGAAGGATTGTCTTGCAAAACCGTATTTGTTCCCACTAAAATAGCTTGTTCCTCCGCCCGCATTTTATGAGCCAATTGTCGTGAAAATTCATTGGTAATCCAGACGGGTTTTGTTTCGTTCCGCGTTTCATTTTTAGGCGAAATAAATCCATCTACGGTCTCAGCCCATTTCAGAAAAATATAGGGCCGTTTTTTTTGGTGAAATGTAAAAAACCGTTTGTTCAATTCGTCACATTCGTTATCTAAAACACCCACATTTACTTTACAGCCAGCCTCCATCAATTTTTTGATCCCGCGTCCCGAAACTTTTGGGTTTGGATCCAAACTGCCAACCACCACTTTTTTTATTCCGCTGGCAACAATTAAATCGGAGCAGGGCGGTGTTTTCCCAAAATGACTACACGGTTCCAAACTCACATAAATAGTTGCTTTTTTTAAAAGCTGTTTATTTTCAACGCTATTTATGGCATTCACCTCCGCGTGTGGCTGTCCTGCTTTGTAATGCCAGCCTTCGCCAATAATTTTATTTTCGTGAACAATCAGACTGCCCACCAACGGATTTGGATAGGTGGTTCCCAGCCCGTTTTTGGCCAGTTGGATGCAGCGCAACATATATTTTTCGTGTATCTTCACCGCGTAAAAATACAAGGATTTAATTAGAATGGACACACCAATAATCCGTCTTATTGAAAAGAAGGACAATGCCGAAATTGCTAAAGTGATACGCACCGTTTTGGAAGATTTCAACGTACCGAAAGTGGGAACCGCTTATGCAGATGTTTCTTTGGATTGCATGTTTGAAAACTACCAAAAACCAAAAGCCGTTTATTTTGTGGTTGAAGAAAATGACAAAATAATAGGAGGCGCAGGGGTTGCGAAATTGGATAATTATGAAGGCAACGTGTGCGAACTCCAAAAAATGTATTTCTTGCCCGAAGCCCGCGGAAGGGGAGTTGGGGCACAGATGATGGAGTTTTGTTTGGCAAAGGCGCGCGAATTTGGTTTCGAAAAAATATATCTCGAAACGATGGATTATATGACCCACGCCCAAAAATTGTACAAACAGTCAGGTTTTGAATATATAGATTGCGCAATGGGCGACACTGGCCATTATTCCTGCCCGGTGCATATGCTGAAAACTCTTTAGTTTTGAAATTAAAAGAATTAAAAACCAATTTCACATCTTCTCTTTCAAGCTTATACCCTTCGGAAGAAATACAATCATTTTTCAACATTCTTTCTGAAAAATATTTACACTTTTCACGAATAGAAATAGCGTTAAATTCAGAAAAAATAATTTCCAAAGAAGATGTTGAAATGTTTCAACAAACTCTGCTCCGACTTCAAACCCACGAACCCATTCAATATATAATTGGGGAAACCGCATTTTTTGGACTCACCTTTAAAGTAAACAAACATACCCTAATTCCCCGCCCCGAAACGGAGGAACTTGTAGAATGGATTTTGGATAATTCAGAATTCAGAATTCAGAATTCTGAATTATTGGACATTGGCACAGGCAGTGGGTGCATCGCTGTTTCGCTTGCAAAAAACCTTTCCGAAGCAAAAATTTCCGCACTGGATTTTTCAGAAGAAGCCTTAAATATGGCCCAACAAAATGCGGAGTTAAACAAAGTGAAGGTTGAATTTTTCCAAACCGATATTTTAAAAACGAAAACACTTCCGAGGAAATATAATGTGATAGTTTCAAATCCGCCGTACGTGCGCGAATTGGAAAAAAAGCAAATGCAGCAGAACGTTTTAAACTATGAACCCGATTCGGCTTTGTATGTTAAAGACGAAGATCCGTTACTGTTTTATAGAGTCATTTCCAAACTGGCAAAAAATCATTTGCAACCCAATGGAAAACTCTTTTTCGAGATTAATGAGTACCTTGCTGGGGAATTGGTTTTGCTTTTAAAAAGCGAAGGCTTTCAAAATATTGAAGTGAAAAAAGACATTTTTGGAAAAGACAGAATGATTAAATGCAGTTTAAATGAATAATCTTGAAAAAATATGCGTCTTCTGCGGAAGTAGCGATGGCAACGACTTGGCCATAACCGATGCCGCCAAAAAACTAGGTGAAATATTTGCCGAGCGAAACATAACATTGGTTTACGGCGCAGCAAAAATTGGAGTGATGGGAACGATCGCTAAAAGTGTTTTGGACAACAAAGGAAAAGTAATTGGTATCATTCCAAATTTTTTAAAGAAGAAAGAAGTTGTGCATTTGGGGTTAACGGAATTAATCACGACACAAAACATGCACGAGCGAAAAATGAAAATGCAGGAAGAAAGTGATGGTTTCATAGCACTTCCTGGCGGCATGGGCACTTTGGAAGAACTTTTTGAAATTATAACTTGGCTTCAACTCGGGCTGCACCAAAAACCCATCGGATTATTGAACATTAATGGTTTTTATAATGACCTTGTAAAAATGCTAGAAACTATGGTTCGAAAGGGCTTTCTTTCCTTAGACAATTACAACCTACTTTTAGTAGATTCAAATCCAGAACAGCTTCTTAAAAAAATGGAGGAATTTAAAACTCCACAACGTCCAAAATGGCTGAATTCTGAGAGGACATAACACGTTATCAACAATTTACGGGAATTATAAACAAAAATCTTTTCGGAAAGGTATTTTGTTAAATTTACATATCTAACCACTAAAAATGTAAATTATGAATTCCTCAAAAAAGTATTTTGCCGAAGCACTCGGCACGTTTGCATTAGTTTTATTTGGCTGCGGTGCCGCAACAATTGCCAGCGTAACCCAATCTGGTCCCGCAGGAATTGGTCTGCTGGGTATCTCCTTGGCTTTTGGTTTTGCGGTGTTGGTAATGGTTTATACCATTGGCCCAATCTCTGGCTGCCACATTAACCCCGCTATTTCCATTGCCATGCTCGCGGCAGGAAAACTTTCCGCAAAAGATACCGTTGGCTATGTTATTTCACAATGTGCCGGAGCCATTGCAGCTGCAGGGTTGCTGTATATATTGGCTATGGGAAGTGCAGGATTTTCTATGCCAGAATGGGGCTTAGGCTCTAATGGCTGGGGGCCTGGCTATCTCGGGGAATACAATATGACTTCGGCACTGGTTGCAGAATTTGTTTTCACATTTCTATTCTTAATGGTAATTTTTGGAGCCACCGCTTCCAAGCATACTTCACCCATGATGGCTGGGCTTGCCATTGGTATTTCCTTGGCTTTGATCCATATGGTCATTATCCCAATTACGGGCACTTCCGTTAATCCAGCCCGTAGTTTGGGGCCGGCACTTTTTGCGGGCGGAATGGCGTTGCAGCAACTGTGGCTTTTCATTGTTGCTCCAATAGCTGGCGGACTTTGTGCTGCCTTGGTTCGCAATGTCTTTTTGGAAGATTGATTTAATTTGAAACTGTAAAATTTTTACCACGAATACACGAATAATTATGTAAAAATATTCGTTTATTCGTGGTTCTTTTTTTGAAACCATCAATACAAAAACCGCATTATTTCTATATTTGTTCTATGAATATTGAACAGCAAATCACATCCCTTCGCAACGAACTCAGCGAGCATAATTATAACTATTACGTACTGGATACTCCCACCATTTCCGACTTTGAATTTGACCTAAAACTAAAGCAACTTCAAGAATTGGAAAAGGCACACCCCGAGTTTTACGATGCCAATTCGCCCACACTTCGGGTTGGGGGCGAAATCACAAAAAACTTTGAAACGGTTGCGCATACGTACCGAATGTTTTCGTTGGAAAACTCCTATTCAAAAGAAGACCTCGAAGATTGGGAAAAACGAATCGAAAAAATGGTGGATGGAAAGGTGGAATTCACCTGCGAACTAAAATACGATGGCGCTTCAATAAGCTTAACCTATGAAAATGGCAAGCTGAAAAAAGCCGTAACCCGAGGCGATGGTTTCCAAGGTGATGATGTTACCGCAAATGTAAAAACCATCCGTTCTATCCCTTTACAGTTGAAAGGAGATTATCCGCCATTGTTTGACATTCGCGGCGAAATAGTTTTGCCTTTTGAAGGTTTCGCAAAAATGAATGTTGAAAGAGTGGAACTGGGCGAAGAACCTTATCGAAACCCGAGAAATACAGCTTCCGGCAGCTTAAAATTGCAGGACAGCGCCGAAGTTGCCAAACGCCCATTGGATTGTCTTTTATATAGTTTGAAAGGGGAGCGGCTTCCCATAAAAACACAATTTGAAAGTCTCGAAAAAGCCCGACAATGGGGCTTTAAAGTTCCCGAAGCCGCAAAGCTGGCCACAAACTTGGATGAGGTTTTGGAGTTCGTAAACTATTGGGACATCCACCGCCACCAACTCCCCTACGAAACCGATGGGGTAGTGGTGAAAGTGAACAATCTGCAACAGCAGGAAGAACTTGGCTATACCGCAAAATCACCACGTTGGGCGATGGCCTATAAATTTAAAGCAGAACAGGTTTCTACGGTTTTAAACCAAATTACCTATCAAGTGGGAAGAACGGGCGCAATCACACCCGTTGCAAATTTGGAACCTGTTGAACTCGCTGGAACTATCGTGAAACGTGCTTCCCTTCACAACGCCGACCAAATAGCGAAGCTTGATATTCGTGAATGCGATACCGTTTTCGTAGAAAAAGGAGGCGAGATTATTCCGAAGATAATTGGGGTAGATTTTACGCAGCGCGATCCAAATTCAAGGCCAACAAATTATATAACTGAATGTCCCGAATGTGCAACGCCGTTGGTGCGTACCGAAGGGGAAGCACAGCACTATTGTCCAAATGCTGAAGGTTGTCCGCCGCAGATTATTGGCAGGATTCAGCACTTCATTTCACGGAAAGCTATGGATATTGAAGGTTTGGGTAAAGGAATAATTGAGATTTTATACTATAACGGTTTAATTAAAAATTATTCAGATTTATATTATCTAAAGTATGAGCAGATTGTAGGGTTAGAAAGATGGCTCGATAATGAAACGGCAGGATTAAAATATAAAAATCAGCTTCAAGTTGATATTAAAACTGCAATTTTTGGATTAAGTTATAAGTGGGGAAATTTAACTTTAAAAGAATCAGAATCTTTAAGTAGAAAAATAGATAAATTAACCGAAATACTTGATTATAATGGAGATTTCATAGATATCGATGAAAAGAAATTTTTAAAGTTTCAAGATAAATTAAAGAGAATTTTAAAATCAATTGAATTCCAGAATTTTCCAACTTTAGAAGGTTATGTTTCATTTAATCTTTTGCTGCAAATGAAGTTTCCCGAAATCTCTGGGTCAGATTTATTTGGAAACAGTGAATTGGATAAATTAAATTATATTGATGAGATTTTAAAATCAAGGAATTATAACAGAACCAAAGATTTTGAAGCTTTTATTGTTAAACTTGCAGATAGAAATAGAATTAGTATTCAAGCACTAACAGCAAATAATATGCTTTTGGCAATCGAGGAATCAAAAAATCGAGAGTTTGATAAGGTTTTATTTGCTATAGGAATTAAAGATGTGGGTGAAGTAGGAGCCAAAAACTTAGCTAATCATTTCAAGAATCTTGATAATTTAATCAATGCCTCTTATGAGGAATTAATTTCCATTCGTGACGTGGGAAATTCTGTCGCAAGGAATATTTTAGATTTTTTCTCTAAAAAAAACAATTTAGAAATTATTGAAAGACTCAAAGTTGCTGGATTAAAATTTGAAATTGTAGAAAAGGAACTTGTCTCTAATAATCTTGATGGCTTAACATTTGTTGTTTCCGGTACATTCTCGCTTGAAAGAAACGAATTGAAAAAGATGATTGAAGATAATGGAGGGAAAAACGTGAGCGCATTAAGTAAAAGTACATCCTATTTGATAGTTGGAGAGAATATGGGGCCATCAAAAAGAGTAAAAGCAGAGAAAGACAATATAAAAATGATTTCTGAAGAGGAATTTTTTAAAATGCTAAAATGATTAGTTGCTACACAGCATTTGATTTTGAAACTGCGAGTGGTAAAAATCCGTGTTCAATTGGTATTGTCCAATTTGAAAACGGAAAAGTAATTGACAGCTATTATTCGTTAATTAATCCTGAGATTGAACAGTTTAATCCTTACACCATTAGAATTCATGGTATTACCGAAGAAGATGTAAGATTCGAGCCAAATTTTAAAGAGGTTTGGAAAGCAATTGAACACTACTTTGATGATTGCACGATTGTAGCTCACAATTCAAGTTTTGATATTTCAGTGTTAATTTATTCTTTGAAAAGATATAACATTGATATTCCAAAACACGTTTGCTTTTGCACACTTAGAATATCCCGTCAATTTTTAGATTTAACCAATTATAAACTAACCACTGTCGCACATTATTACAACATTATTCAAAAAAATCATCATAATGCTTTAGAAGATGCTAAAATTTGTGGCGAATTGTTTTATAGGCTTTTACAAGATGTAAATGATTTCGAAAAATTTAAAAAGGCGAATAATTATTCCCTTAGATCAGTTGATAGAAAAAAAATTGATAAAAGAATTTCAAACAGCAAATCTGCGGTTGATTATTATTTTAAAAGAGAAAGTATAGAAGAGCTTTTAGAATCAGAATCAAATATTCTAATAAACTTAAAATTCGTCGTTTCCGGCGTCTTCACAAAAGTTTCGCGCGACGAACTCAAAAAACTGATAGAGGACAACGGCGGAAAAGTTTCCAGTTCCATTTCGGCAAAAACAAATTATGTGGTGGCGGGCGACAATATGGGGCCGAGCAAGAAAACAAAGGCCGAAAGTTTGGGCGTGGCCATCATTTCTGAGGACGATTTTTTACAAATGATTTCCTAACACGAAATACTGAACACTTGCCTTTGCAGGTTTTCTCCTTTCTTTAAACTTAAAACCTTTAAAATAGTTATTTTTGTCTCACAAGAATCGGGCATTCCATGTTAAAAAAAGTAAAGAAACATTCCTTAAAAAAACACACCGAAAAAAAGCTAATGGAGCGGGATATTTCGCAGCGAAATACTCCGTTGAAATATTTGGGATTTTTGGTGGACGAAGTTTTTTTTGACGATTTTGAAATGCTTTATGAATTTGGAAACGAGCTCGGGTTGCAACGAAAAGATGTGAAAATGTTTACTTTTATTGAAACACGGCGCAAAATTCCATCCCTTCGGCAGAACCAAATAACCAATAAGGAATTTACCTTTCGGGGAGAAATTCACAGCCAAAATGCAATGGAATTTCTAGATTTCCCGTTTGATGTGCTGATTGGTTTTTATAATGGGAAACACGAATTTTTGAGCGCAATGGTCGCGCAGAGCAAAGCGAAATTTAAAATTGGTTTCAATGGGGCAGATGAGCGACTTTATGATTTGTTGCTTACCTTGGATATCCGAAAGCCAGAACTTTTTAAAAGTGAAGTGAAAAAATACTTGCAAATTTTCAAGAAGATTTAGTTTACAATTTACAATTAGCAATAACCAATTAGCAATAACCAATTAACAATAAGCAATTTACAATTGCAAGAGTATTCATAGTCTCAATAGATTCAACAGTATCAAAATAATAAAAAAATGAAAAACCTAATTGGAACCGGCGTAGCATTAATCACTCCGTTTAAAAGTGACTTTTCCGTAGATGTGGAAGGGCTTAAAAAAGTAGTGAATTTCAATATTGAAAATGGAATTAATTATTTGGTGGTTTTAGGAACAACTGCGGAAAGTGCCACCCTTTCAAAAGAAGAAAAGCAGGTGGTTGTTGACACCGTTGTTGCAGCAAATAATGGGAGATTGCCTTTGGTTTTGGGCATTGGTGGCAACAATACCATGGAAGTAATTGACGAAATGAAAACCCGTGACCTTTCCGCATTTACGGCCATTCTTTCGGTTTCGCCATATTATAATAAACCTACTCAGGAAGGGATTTATCAGCACTTTGCAGCTATCGCAAAAGTAGCGCCGCTGCCTATAATTTTGTATAATGTTCCGGGAAGAACGGCTTCAAACATGCTTCCGGAGACTGTGATTCGATTAGCAAATGATTTTGAAAAAATCGTTGCCATAAAAGAAGCCGCCGGCGATATTGTTCAGGCAATGCGACTGATTTCCGGATGCCCAAAGGATTTTTTGATAATTTCTGGGGATGATATGGTTACGTTACCAATGATTTTGGCCGGTGGAGCGGGGGTGATATCCGTAATTGGCGAAGGTTTTCCGAAGGAATTTTCAAAAATGGTAAAACTCGGTTTGGATAAAAAGGCCGATGAAGCCTATAAAATCCATTATAAAATAGCCCCAGCAATCGACTATATTTTTGCTGAAGGAAATCCAGCAGGAATTAAAGCGGTTTTTAAAAAGTTGGGAATTTGTGGCGATACGGTACGGCTTCCTTTAGTGGGAATTAGCGATGGCTTGAGAGCCAAAATTGATTCATTCACCAAAAATTTTTAAAATTGTCTTTTTTGTTTGGAAGTTAAATATTTCAGAAGGCTTGCAAATAATAGCCTTCCAAGCAATATTTTAGCCGAATAATAAGTTTGTTCAATCATGTTTAATTCCCTATTTTTGCACGATGTTTTTTAAGCCTATGCGATTACCTGTTTTTATTGCCCTTTGCCTAACTTTTATTTTTGCTTCCTGTAGCGAGTACCAAAAGGTACTTCGGAAGGATGATATGGGTAAAAAATTTGCGTTTGCCGATTCACTTTACAAAAAAGGCAAATATAAAAAAGCGCTAAAATTGATGGAGCAAATAGTGCCTTCATATCGTGGAAAACCACAAGGTGAAAAGCTGATGTTCATTTACGCAAACACATATTACAATTTAGAAGATTATTATCTTTCAGGGTATCAATTTGAACGTTTTACCCAAGCCTATCCGCAGAGCGATAGTGCGGAAGTGGCTTCATTTAAATCGGCTAAAAGCTTTTATCAGCTTTCCCCCAGGTTTTCCTTAGACCAAAAAGACACAGATAAAGGACTTGAAAAATTGCAGGAATTCATAAATCTATATCCCAATTCCGATAAAAGAATAGAGGCCAATGCCCTTGTAGCCGAGCTTAGGGGGAAATTGGAAAAGAAAGATTACGAAACCGCAAAACAATATTTAAGGGTAGAGGATTATAAAGCTGCCATTAGTGCTTTTGATAATTTTATTACAGATCATCCGGGGTCATCTTTACGAAAAGATGCCTTTTACGGAAGGTTTTTAGCAGCTTATAAACTTGCAATTAACAGTGTGCCCGTCTTAGTTCAGGAGCGCCTTATTACTGCAAAAGGATATTACAACAATTTTATGAAATATTACAAGGATACAGACTTGGCGCCCGAGGCTACGGAATATTATCAGGACATAGAGCGCAGAGTTGTAACCACGGAAACAGAACCCACTATTTAATTAATTTATTATGGATATTAAAAATTCAGACGCACCCATCAACACCGTTACTCTTGACAAAAACTTGATTGATGCCCCAACAAACAATATTTATGAAGCAATTTCAATTATTTCGAAACGCGCTTCGCAAATAAATGGTGATATCAAAAAGGAATTGCTTGAAAAGCTTGATGAGTTTGCCACTTACAACGATAGTTTGGAAGAAATTTTTGAAAACAAAGAACAAATCGAAGTTTCGAAATTTTACGAAAAACTTCCGAAACCCCACGCATTGGCTGTACAAGAGTGGTTGGAAAACAAAATCTACTACAGAAACACTGCAGACCAAGTTGTAGAGGACTAAAAAGTCCTAACCCTGAACGGGAAATCAGTATGGAATACTGGCTACTGAACACTGAATACTGAAAAATGAACGGGAAAAATATCTTGCTTGGCGTTACCGGCGGGATTGCCGCGTACAAAGCAGCTTTTTTAGTTAGGCTTTTTGTGAAAAAGGGAGCCAACGTAAAAGTTGTAATGACCGCTTCTGCGAAAGAATTTGTTACCCCGCTCACGCTTTCCACACTTTCAAAAAATGAAGTGTTTTCTTCTTTTACAAATGAAGAAAACGATAATGCCCAATGGAACAACCACGTAGAGTTAGCCCTTTGGGCAGATTTGTTTGTAGTGGCTCCTGCCACCGCAAATACGCTCTCCAAAATGGCGAATGGCACCTGCGATAACCTTTTGCTGGCCTGTTATCTTTCAGCAAAATGTCCCGTTTATTATGCCCCTGCTATGGATTTGGATATGTATAAACATCCATCAACGGCAGCAACTTTTGAAAAGCTTGACAGTTTCGGAAACATTAAAATTCCAGCAGCTTTTGGCGAACTTGCCAGTGGCTTGATAGGGCAGGGCAGAATGGCCGAGCCTGAGGAAATTGTGTCGTTTATAGAAAATGATATTCTGAAAAACCTTCCCCTTCGCGGTAAAAAATTTTTGATAACCGCCGGACCAACTTATGAAGCTATTGATCCCGTGCGTTTCATCGGAAACCATTCCAGCGGAAAAATGGGATATGCAATTGCTGAAGCCGCTGCAGCACTTGGAGCTGAGGTTGTGTTAATTTCTGGCCCAACAGCTCTAAAACTTGAAAACGATTTTATTAAAATTATTCGCGTTACTTCAGCCGAAGAAATGTATAATGCCGCGCATCAATATTTCAATAGTTGCGACGTAGCAATTTTAAGCGCAGCGGTGGCTGATTATCGTCCTTCGCAGATTGCTTCGGAAAAAATTAAAAAGAAAGAAGAAGAATTAACACTTCAACTTACAAAAACCAAAGATATACTTGCTTCTCTTGGCGAAATAAAGAAAAACCAATTTTTGGTGGGTTTTGCCTTGGAAACCGAAAACGAGGAAGAAAACGCAAAATTGAAACTGAAAAAAAAGAATTTAGATTTAATTGTGTTAAATTCGCTTCGGGACAAGGGTGCGGGTTTTCAGAAAGACACCAACAAAATTACTTTGATTGGCAAAGACAATAAAACACTTCCTTTTTCTGTTAAACCTAAAAAAGAGGTAGCAAAAGATATTTTAGAATATATTATAGAACAGACAAATGCGTAAAATTTTACTTTTCTTATTGTGTTGTATCGCGGTTTTATCGGCAAAAGCCCAAGAATTTAATTGTACCGTAAATATTGACGCCGAGCAGACTGGGCAACCTAATTTGCAAATATTTCGCACTCTCGAAACCCAGCTTTTGGAGTTTGTGAACAACACAAAATGGACGGACAAGGAATACAAAGACCAAGAGCGGATAGATTGCAATATGACTTTGGTGATAAGCCAATTTGATGGCGATACCTTTAGCGCGACCTTGCAAATACAATCTTCACGCCCAACTTTTGATTCTACGTATGACAGTCCGGTTTATAATTATTTTGATAAGCAAGTAAGTTTTACCTACAAGGAATTTGAGCCGTTAAATTTCAATATGAACAGCTTTGGCTCAAACCTGGTTTCGGTAGTGGCGTTTCACGTTTATACTATGTTAGGATTGGATGCAGATACGTATATTCCAAATGGAGGTGCAGAATATTTTGAAATCGCAAAGCAAATAACAAATACAGCCGCTTCCAGTGCGTTTCAGGGATGGAAAGCCAACGATGGCACCCAATCCAGATATCGATATAACGATGCGCTGCTTTCTAATGTTTATAAGGAATTTCACGATGCAATGTATCAGTACCATCGTCAAGGATTGGATGTTATGTCCACAGATCCTAAAGTAGCAAAACTAAAAATTGCGGATGCCATTAACAAACTGAAAGGGATTAATGACAGAAGGCCGAATTCCTTTTTGGTACGCACCTTTTTTGATGCGAAAAGTGACGAAATACAAGCCGTTTTCAGCGGAGGACCGCAGGTGGATATCACAAAGTTGGTTGAAAACCTAAACAGAATGGCACCTACCAAACAAACCAATTGGGCTGAGATAAAGTTTTAATAATTAAAATGAATTTTGATCTTTTTCAATGTTACTTTTCATTGGAAGATTTAGATTTTTATATAGCATCTTTTCATTATTTTTAAGTTCCAAAAAACAATTTAGTGATAACCACCCTCGCCATAAAAAACTATGCGCTTATTGAAGATATTCGCGTGGAGTTTAATGAAGGCTTAACCATTATCACTGGGGAAACTGGCGCTGGAAAATCTATACTTTTAGGAGCATTGGCACTTTTACTTGGGAAAAGGGCAGATCTCGGTAGCGTGAAAGACGCTTCCAAAAAATGTGTTGTTGAAGGGCATTTCTTCATTAAAAATTATGGGTTGCAAGCCGTTTTTGAGGAAAACGATTTGGATTACGAGCCCCAAACAATCATCCGTCGGGAAATTCTGCCTGGCGGTAAATCCCGTGCTTTCGTGAATGATACTCCGGTTGCGTTAACACAGCTGCAGGCACTTTCGCCTTATTTAATAGATGTTCACAGCCAGCACGAAACCCTGGAAGTAGTTTCGGAAAATTTTCAGATGGAAGTGATTGATGCCTTGGCGGGAAACAGTTCGCTTTTGAAATTATATCAATCGCAATTTCAGGATTTCAAAAAAACTTCGGAAGCGCTCGACGCTTTAAAGCTTCAAAAGGAAAGTGCATCCAAGGAGCTTGATTACAACACCTTTCTTTATAATGAACTGCAGCTTGCCGGTTTAAAAAAATTGAACCAGCAAGAACTTGAGGAAACCTATGAAACGCTGGACAATGCAGAAGCAATACAGGAAGCGCTTGCAAATGTTAATCAACTTTTACAGGAAGAAAAGATTGGTGCGTTGGAAACCGCAAAGGAAGCCCGAATTGTTTTGGGCCGGATAAAGGAATTTTCAAAAACATTTGAGGAATTTTGGCAACGACTAAATAGCGTGATCATTGAATTAGAAGATATTGCCGCAGAAGTAAACAATTCCGCAGAAAAAATTGAGGCTGATCCCGAAATGCTTTTTTTGGTAAATGAAAAATTGCAGACACTTTATAAATTGCAACAAAAACATGCTGTTGCTACGGTTTCGGAATTGATTGGAATAGAGCAGCGGCTTGAGGAAAAAGTGAATATTACTTTAGGGCTTGATGAAGAAATTGAAAATCTGGAAAATCAGAAAAATGCACTGCGGGATAAAGCATTAAAAACAGCTGAAGCGCTTCACAATAAAAGAGAAGAATCAATACCCATACTTAAGAAAAAACTGGAGGAAACACTTTTGCCTTTGGGTTTGCCCAATGCACAGTTTAAGTTTGAACTTTCCGCATCCGAAGATTTTAAAAACAATGGTACCGATGCTTTGCAATTATTATTTACGGCCAACAAAGGGTTATCTTTCGGTCCGCTGAAAAAAGTTGCTTCCGGTGGTGAAATGAGCCGAATAATGCTTGCGATAAAAGCGGTTTTAGCCGATTATAAAAAACTGCCAACAATTGTTTTTGATGAAATTGACACAGGTGTTTCCGGTGAAATAGCCAACAAAATGGCTGATATTATGCAAAAAATGAGCAAAGCCATGCAGCTTTTAAGTATTACGCATTTGCCACAGATTGCGGCCAAAGGCGATCACCACATAAAAGTTTACAAAGAAGACAGTAACGAAGTTACGGCCACACATTTAAAAATTCTGAACGAAGATGAGCGCATTGTTGAAATTGCACAAATGTTGGGCGGAAATAATGCTTCGGAAGCAGCAATAGCCAATGCGAAAGAATTATTGAATTAAAATGTATCTTTACTTTTTAAATTTAATTTGAAATCTTTAGAACCAATTCAAACATAAAATACCATAAAACATGTCTTACAATTTATTAAAAGGAAAACGGGGGATTATTTTTGGGGCATTGGATGAGAATTCCATTGCTTGGAAAACTGCAGAGCGCGTGCACGAGGAAGGTGGAAAATTTGTACTTACAAATGCCCCCATTGCTATGCGAATGGGCCAAATAAAGGAACTTGCGGTAAAGACTAATTCTGAAATTATCCCAGCAGATGCAACTAGCATGGAAGACCTTGAAAACTTGGTGGAAAAGGCAGTGGAAATTTTGGGAGGGAAACTGGATTTTGTTTTGCATTCAATTGGAATGTCTATTAATGTGAGAAAGGGAAACCATTACACTGCCCAGAATTACGAATTTACCCATAAGGGATGGGATGTTTCAGCCGGATCTTTTCATAAAACAATGCAAGTGCTTTACCAAAAAGACGCCATGAACGAGTGGGGGAGTATTATTGCGCTCACCTATATGGCTTCACAGCGCGTTTTCCCAGATTATAACGATATGGCAGACAATAAGGCATATTTGGAAAGCATTGCGCGCAGTTTTGGATATTTCTTCGGAAGGGATAAAAAAGTACGTGTAAATACTATATCGCAATCGCCAACACCAACTACGGCTGGCCAAGGAGTAAAAGGCTTTGACGGTTTTATAAGCTATGCAGATAAAATGTCGCCGTTAGGCAATGCAACTGCTTTGGATTGTGCAAACTATACTATTGCCATGTTCAGTGACCTCACAAAACGTGTAACACTGCAGAATTTATATAATGACGGCGGCTTTTCCAATATGGGAGTGAGCGATGCTGTAATGCAAAAATTTGTAGAAGGAAAGTAGCATTTTATATATTAAAATTTTTAAATCCTGCCCAATTACTTGGGTGGGATTTTTTTTTGAAGGCCATAAAGTAGTTGATGTAATTGTTTGTTCTTAACATTTTTTTAGATACTTTAGAGGTTTATTAACTAATAATATATCAAATTATGAGAAGAAGTACTATTATTGGGTGTTTCGTCGGTTTGTTTGCGCTCACGATGAATGCCCAAATTACTCAACCCTCCACTTCAAAGTCCAATACGGGAACAACGAATGTGGAGATGCAAAAAAAGCCTGTCGCTTCTATCCAGGAGTTGCTGGCAAGGTATAACAATGTGGGAAGTCAAAGTGGCTCGTTGACTGAATATTTTTCAAAAGAGGAGCAGCAAATGCTGCATTCCTATTTCAGCAACCAAAGGCCTGCAAAGTCTAATCAGATTGTTAAGGGGGTAAGTGGCAAAAATACTGTTCTGCCCACATCAGCTGCCAATGCTATTAATCCTACTGCAAACACGCAGTACACTCCTTTGTTTATGACTTCTAATCTGAAGGACAATTCTGAGGAAGCTAGAGGGATTATTGTTTCCCCGGAGAATAGAACTGCTACGAAACAACAAGCGCCTTTATTTTTGGCTCCAAAAGTGTTTGAAGGGGATGGTGAAATTTTAGCTGCCGCAAAAAGGGGCGCTCAAAATTTAACTCCAGAAGAGCAATTGAGATTTTCCGAAAATGTTAATGGTGATGCGTCATCATTTAATCCTCAGGGGCCTCAAAATTCAATGATGCCTCCCTGTGATTTTGCAACTGAAATTACTTCGGGAACCATAACCAATGAGCTTTTAGTATGTGGTACCGAAGATTTGTTAAACAGCACTTCAGTTACACCCTTTTGTAATGATGTAAATACAGGAGCGGAAGTTCCTGCTTTTTACGGCGATGGATTTGAAGCAACTTATACTTACACACCAGGTTCCGATGGCCTTGTAACCCTAACAGTGGACAATACCACATGGGCTGCTATTTTTGTATATGATGGTTGCCCCTCATCAGGTGGAACCTGTGTAGTTGCAACAAGATCAACGACAGCTACAAGGACAGTTAACTTTAATGCTATTGAGGGAACTGAATACTTCATTTGGATTGATACCTGGCCTGCTCCAGATAGCCCTTGTGTACAGGGCGGTACAATGACCTTTTCAGGACCGGAGCCTGGCGGCGGCGGTGGAGGAAGTGCATGTTCGCAAAGCCATCCTTTTGGAGTAGCTGCAGCAGGGGGTTCCGGCTCTTCTGTTGATTCTACATTTAAAACAGCTTCAGACATTGTTGTGGCTGTAGGGGAAGATTTTACTTTGGATACTATTGAGGTTCCTTTCCTTACTTTCGCGCCAAACGATCCTCCAACAACCGCAAACATTGTTTATTATGAAGACGCTGGTGGTTTGCCAGGAACGATGATAGGAAGTGAGACTGTTGTTCCAACAATTTTGAGTTCAGCTCCTTGGGCTAACCCAGTTGCCATTCAATTTATGACTAGTTTGGCAGTAACTCCTTTCACTTTTGCTGGTGATGCTGGTTCCGATACTACATATTGGATAGAGATCAGTATGGGTACGGCAACGAATCAGGCTACAGTTTTCTGGGAATACACTAATGATATTCCTGTTGAAGGTCAGCCAAAGGTTCAGTTCGATTCTACTATAGGTACTTGGAGTGTTCAAGACCCAACTCATGAAGTAATATATACTTATAGTGGAGACTGCGAGCCAATTGGCGGTGGCGGTTCTGCATGTTCACAAGCCGATGCGAGCAACGCCTTTGAAAACGGATATGGAAATACTAACAATACTGTTGAAATAGGAGATGAAATTATTGTGGAGGCTGATACTGACTTCGAAGTAAATCAACTTACAATAAATATGATTAACAATGGAGGTTTCAACTCTATAGATGTTGCCTTTTATGAAGATGCTGGGGGTATGCCAGGCACCATGATTGGTTCAATTATGACCATTGTTCCTACATCTTCCACAGTAATTGGTACTGCCTTTGGTAGAGATGTTCTTTCAATTGTGTTGGACATTGCACCAGTAATGCTTAATGGCACTTCAGGTTCTGAGACTGTTTATTGGATAGGTGTTGAAACCCCAAATCCAATAAACCCTGCGTCAGATGCGTATTGGGAAACTACGAGTCTTCCTAATGCAGGAACAGACTATCGGGTACATTATGATGTAGCAAATGGTGGATGGACCCCAACGCTACCTGTTGATGGTATGTGGAATACTGTTTACACTGTTTCCGGTAACTGCGAGCCAATAGGCGGCGGCGGCGGTATCCTTGACACTGCTTATGGAGTGAATAATAGTAACATTGAACTTATTGGTTTCCCAGTATCAGATCCTTCAACTGTTGAGGTATTTGGTGATTCGCCAGTTACCGTAAACTTTGAAAATGCTGGAGCTATTGACCCTGCAAATCCAACAACTGGTTATGTACTTGATAATGGAGGACAGTTTTATTCTTTTGATGTAGCATCAGGATTTTACGTTTTATTGGGTAATATTCCTGGTGACTGGGTAGGTATGGAGTTTGATCAATCTACGGGTATTTTATATGCTATTGCAGGGGCAGACCTTTACACCATTGATCCAGTGGCTGTAACTGCTACTTTGGTAGGCGCTACAGGTATAAACCCTGCGGATCTTCCTATTGCATTGGCCATAGACGGTGCTGGGGTAGGTTATACCTATGAGTTAGTAACTGACAGTTTGTATTCAATAGATCTGGCAACTGGAATCGCAACACTTGTTGGGAACATTGGTTTTGACGCCAATTTTGGACAAGGAATGTGTTACGATGCTCTTACTGATACTGTATATATGGCCGCTTTCAACAGCATTACATTTGCTGCGGAATGGAGATCTGTAAATAAAGCCACAGGAGCAACTACTTTAATAGGCCCAATCGTTACAACTGCTGCAACTACTCAGGTAGCTTGGGTGTCTATTGGAGAAACTTTACCTCCTCCAGCTTGTCCTGAGCCAACAAACCTAACGGTTTCGAATGTTACGCCTGATTCTGCTGATCTATCTTGGGATGCAGAACCAAACGCAAGTAGCGGATATATCTGGTACGTTTTTGACCAGGGAGCAAATCCGGTTACTGATACACCAGTAGCTACAGGAACAACTCCAGCGGGAACAACTACTGCTACTGCAACAGGTCTAGGCGGAGGATTTACTTATGATTTTTATGTGGTCGCAGATTGTAATGCTGATGGATTGAGTCAGTATGCAGGACCTATTACATTTGCCACCCCACCAGCTTGCGGCGGTAAGTTCTATGATACTGGAGGCCCAGGTGGAGATTATGATAACAATGAAAATGTAACTACTGTAATAAGCCCGGTGAATGCTGGTGAGCAGGTAACAGTAACTTTTACTGCCTTTGATGTGGAAACAGCTTGGGATGCACTATACGTTTACGATGGACCCGATGCAAGCTTTCCAATTATTTCCAGCGGAAACCCACAAACTAACGGTGGTTTCCCTGCGGGAGGTTATTATGGAACAACTATACCTGGGCCATTTGTTTCCTCAGATGCCAGTGGTGCTCTTACTTTTGTCTTTATGAGTGATGGTTCTGTACCACGCGCTGGATGGGAAGCAGATGTTACTTGTGCCCTATCACCTCCACCAAACGATATGATTGTGAATTCAATTGATGTTGATGAAATAGGCTTCCCTTATACTGATCCTGCGGTGCACATGCCAGCGGCAACTACCGAGGATGGCAATCCAGCAGGCTGCGACCTTACTGGAGCCAATGGTGTCTGGTACAACTTTGTGCCGGCCGGCGACGGTACCGCCACTGCGATGATTGTAACTCCTGGCGGCGCCAGCTCAGTAACATTCTATACAGCACCAGACGAGAATTCTGTGGAAACAGACCTTGTCCTTGTTCCACAGAACAGCAACCAGTGCCTTCCGGGCACCTCGGCTTCTATCTTTACCCTTGCCGGACAAGCGTACTATGTGTTCGTACTGAACAGCGGTGCGGTTACCGACATCGTTATAGACGGGACGAACCTTGGCACTGCGGACAATACGATAGCTGGTTTCAGCTATTACCCGAACCCTACCACGGGAGTTCTGAACCTGAAGAGT
>JAUYGY010000047.1 GCA_030690315.1 Aequorivita sp. | reverse complement strand
TTTTACTGGTGTTCGTGAAAATTTCGATGTAATCCTTTTCAGCCAGTGTGTTTGAATTTAGGGTCCAAATTCTATCCGTACCATCGCTTTTGTAAATATTGTTATCGGCGTCGTGGCAGAGACCCCAACCTTCGCGGCTTTTCCCGTAAACAAAGGTTCCGGTTTGTTCCATTGTTTTTAGGTTATAAATAAAACCAGTGTTCTCGCGCCAAGTAAGTTGGTAGATTTTGTTGTTGAGAATGGTAAGCCCTTCCCCAAAATACGGATCGGCAAGTTTCACCATTTTGAAAACCTCGCCAGTTTTATAATCTGTTTTCCGAAGGGTAGATTCCTTGTATTGGCCGGTACTTTCATATAAAGTGTCATTCTCAAACTCCAATCCCTGTGTATAGGATTTTATGTCGTGCGGATAGGTTTCAAGAATTTTATAGGTATAAAGTTTCGGTTTTATGGAAGAAAGAATCGTAATATTTTGTGAAGCTTCAAATTCATCGCCATCACTGTATATTTTGGCAGATACCGTTTTTTCGCCGAGTTTTTTCCCCGAAAGGGAAATAGTGTTTCCTGAAATTTCAATTTTGTTATCGTTCAAGAAATAAACAATGGAATCGGTTTCAATATTTTTTTTATTGATCAAAGAAACGGTCAGCGCATCTTCGGGGGTGTAAGTTTTCTTCGGATTCTTTATTTCCAGTGAAAAGTTATCTTTTTTTTCTTCGGAATTATTTCCACAGCCAGCCAGTAAAAGCACTAAAAGGGTAGGAGCTAAAACGTTATAAATTTTCATAGCTTATAGTAAATTTCCCGCAAGGTATTTATTATAATTGAAATGTGAAAATACTTGCAAATACTTCAAAAAGCCTTATCTTTGCAGCGGCAAGTCCTACACAACCAGCTCCTGTTGAATCCTCCAGGGCGGGAACGCAGCAAAGGTATATGGTCGTAGCGGTGTGATGTAGGTAGCTTGCCATTTTTTGTTCCCGATCCCGAAACTTCGGGAGCGGGAACAAAAAATGGCAAAGTTTCACGTTTCACGTTTCAAGTTTCGCGTTTCGCGTTTCAAGTCCTCCAAAATTACAAGAAATCAGGATCGCAGAATTTCCTATTAATCTTACATCTTTATTCTTTTCTCTTTATTCTTTCCTCTTTTTCAAAAAACTATTTGGAAAACTGACCACAGAAGCGCACCTTTGTTTTTCAACAACCATTTATGCCAAAAACAGTACTCATTACAGGCGGTTCTTCGGGAATTGGGAAAGCCATTGGCGAATATCTTACCGAACGTGGCTATCAAGTTTTCGGAACCAGCCGCAACCCTGAAAATATTCGTAATTCGTTATTCCCGCTACTAAAAATGGACGTGAATGAAGTAACTTCTATTGAAGCTGTTATTGCTGAAATACTTCGCAAAACCGATAAAATTGATGTTGTCATAAACAATGCCGGCGTGGGCATTACCGGCCCAATTGAAGAAACACCCGAAAGTGAAGTAAAAAAAGCCTTCCAAACCAATTTTCACGGTCCTATAAATGTTGTAAAGGCTGTTTTACCACAAATGCGCAAACAAGGTTTTGGGCATATTTTGAATATTACTTCCATCGCTGCATATATGGGACTTCCGTACCGCGGAATTTATTCTGCCAGTAAAGCCGCTTTGGAAATCACTATTGAAGCCATGCGCATGGAAACATTGCAATTCGGAATAAAAATGACCAACGTGGCCCCGGGCGATTTTGCAACCAATATTGCTTCCGGCCGCTATCACGCTCCGGTTTTGGAAAACTCCCCCTATAAAAAAGATTACGGCAACACGCTGAAAATGATGAATGAACACGTTGCCAATGGAGGCAACCCATTGGAAATGGCAAAGGCGGTACATAAGATTATTGAAACTCAAAACCCGCGAATCCACTATAAAGTGGGTTCTTCTTTACAGAAATTCTCTATTGTGTTGAAACGTATTTTACCGGATAAGGTTTATGAACGGATGCTTTTGAAGCATTATGGGTTGAAGTAGGTTTTTTGAAAAAACAATTTAATAGATTGATATTCAATTTTAATCGTTGCCATGCGAAAATCAACGCAGAAATAGATAAAAATTTATTTAAATAAAGAATTGTGAATTTGAAAAAAACCCATAATTAATTAAAGTAAATAATAGAGATATGGAAAATAATAAAACAAATGAAGAAGTATTTGAAAATTTTGAAATAATAAAGAGGCCTATAGCAATCACCATAATTTGCATATTAGGATTTATTGGAGCCATCTTCACTATTCCACTTATTTTTTCAGATAAAGCATCAATTATTGGAAGCTGGTATCCACCATACTTAGGCTTCTCGGCTATTGTGGGATTAATTTGCATGATTGGATTATGGCAAATGAAAAAATGGGCTGCTTACTTATATACTGGATTTGTAGGTTTAAACCAAATAGTATTATTAACAATGGATGTTTGGAATATTATGGCAATCATACTTCCTGGTATTGTAATAGGTATAACATATTTTTATCTTAAAAGAATGGATTAAATTATATAAGAAATATAACTCCACTATAGATTTGATTTAAAGAATAGAGATAGAATGAATTAAATCAAATTTTCTTAAGATTTTCACTGCTTTAAGACTAAAAAATTCATATTTTATTTAGAAATCAAAAGTTAATACCAACTTATCAATCTTTATAAACAACCCAATACAATCGAAATTTTCTTCCCTATTTTTGCAACAATAAATCTCAAACAATACCTATGAAATTCTTTATAGATACCGCAAACCTTGACCAAATCCGCGAAGCCCAAGATTTGGGTGTGCTTGATGGCGTAACCACCAATCCATCGTTGATGGCGAAAGAGGGAATAAAAGGCAAAAACAATATTTTGAAACATTATGTAGACATCTGCAACATTGTGGATGGCGATGTTTCCGCAGAAGTGATTGCAACCGATTTTGAAGGAATGGTAAAAGAAGGCGAGGAACTTGCCGAGCTTCACCCACAAATAGTGGTAAAAGTACCGATGATAAAAGAGGGAATAAAAGCAATAAAATATTTCACAGATCACGGCATCCGTACCAATTGTACGTTGGTCTTTTCAGCTGGACAGGCATTATTGGCAGCAAAAGCCGGTGCAACTTACGTTTCTCCATTCATCGGAAGATTGGATGATATTTCAACAGACGGACTCGAGCTGATTGCAGACATCCGCCTGATTTATGACAACTACGGTTTCGAAACAAAAATTCTTGCAGCTTCCATCCGTCACACTATGCACGTTATAAATTGTGCAAAAATTGGGGCAGACGTTATGACCGGTCCACTTTCATCCATTGAAGGGTTGTTGAAGCACCCGTTGACCGATAGTGGTTTGAAGCAGTTTTTGGAAGATTATAAAAAAGGCAATTAATTTTGCTTGCGTTCCGTGCAGACATACAGCGGAATCGAAAAGTTATTTGTTTAAATACCCCAGAAGCAGTTCTTCAAAATTGGTGTTGAACATATTTGTTTTTCCTTCAAGAATTACGGCATTTTTGTCCACAATAAAAACCGTATTCATTGAATTCAAAATAAGCTTCTTTTCGGCATCGGTCCTATTTTCTAACTGAAATTCCGAAATAGAATTATATCCAGCTTTATTTACCGTCTCGCGCCATTTCTTAAAATGGGAGTCGGTATTTATACCAAAAAATTTATATTCTGGATATTTCGATTTCAATTCAGCCACGCGATTGTGGATTTGGGTTGCAGATTGGGAAGACCAAAAGAAAAGTACCGTAGGTTGGGTAATAAGGGTCTGTAAATCCTTTACAACATTGTCGGTATTTACTAATAGAATATTAGGCATTGTATTCCCGGCGGTAAGCTTTACCGAAGCGTTGAACATTTTGCTCACTTCCTCAAGATTTTTTTCATCGGTGTTCATTTTTGAGTACATCTCAAAAAACTTTCGTTCTTCCTCTGAATTTTTGGCGTTTACAAAATAATACATCGCATTATTTCGCAAAAGTGTATTTTTTATTGAATCTGAAGTTACAACACTATCTATCAACTGTAATTTTCGATAGTTATATTCAAATGAATAACGATCTACAGGATTTTTTTTATTGAATTTTGAACAGGCCATATTTTCAAAGTACCGATTCATAAAACGATAATAGGGATAATAAAATTTAAGCTCATTCATGCCAAAATTTATATTCTTCCGATAATCAAAAAATTGTTCGTCAAATTTATCTGGATTGCTTCTGTTAGCGGCAGCATACATCTCCTTTTTGGCATAATAGTCGTACAATATATTTGAAACTGCAACATTTTTGAACGCATCTGAAACTTCATTTGCTTCAAGAAATTCCTCGTATTCAGTGTCTTTAATTTCCTTTAACGAATCAATTTTGCGATCAAATTCTTTAGATGAAAGCCCATACCATGTTGGTAAAATTTGGTTCTCGGCTTCATTTTTCAGGTACAGATCCATCAAAAGGTTGTTTTGTTCCCCGCCTTTTCCGGAATAGGCAAGCGACTCGTCAAAATCTATTGTGTTTATGTGCATTAATAAACTGTCGCCCGGTTCAATGAAGAAAACCTGGTTTTCATTGTGCTTTAAGGAATAAAGTCCCGACTTTAATTTATCTGTTCGGAAATGAAAGAAATTATTGGCATCCAGTTTTATGGTGTCTAAAACATCGTTTCCTTTGAAAAATATAATATAATCAACAGTTGGATTTATTATTTGGCCGCCTATATAAGTTGATTTCACAACATTTTCTTCCTTGTTTTTACAAGAAAATAGAGCGGCAACCAATAAAAGAAGAAGTATTTTTTTTAACAATAGCACTGTTATTTAAGATAATCAACAAATGTAGCCGAGGTATTTGCGGCATTTTGTTAAATGGTAGTTAAAAGGATTTTTAAAACGTTAATATTTTCGGCGTGTGACTTAAATGGCTACTTTTGCGCAAAATTCAAAATTTTATGCTTTCAGTTTCAAACCTTTCGGTTCAGTTTGGGAAACGCGTGTTGTTCGATGAGGTGAGCACGCAATTCCATACAGGAAATATTTATGGAATTATTGGTGCTAACGGCGCCGGAAAATCCACTTTGTTGAAAATTATTTCTGGCAAACAAGATCCTACCTCTGGCCATGTGCATTTGGAAAAAGGAAAACGTATGTCTGTGCTTGAGCAGAATCACAATGCCTATGATGATTTTAATGTGCTGGAAACAGTAGTGCGTGGCAATAAGGAATTATTTTCCATAAAAACCCAAATAGATAAACTTTACGAAGATTACACAGACGCAAACGCTGAAAAGATAGGCGAACTTCAGGTTGCTTTTGAAGAAATGAACGGCTGGAACGCTGATAGTGATGCTGCCGCGATGCTTTCAAATCTCGGCATTGATGAAAGTCTTCATTATATGTTGATGAAAGATTTGGACGGAAAACAAAAAGTTCGCGTGCTTTTGGCACAAGCCCTTTTTGGAAACCCGGATGTGCTTATTATGGATGAGCCCACCAACGATTTGGATTACGAAACCATCAATTGGTTGGAAAACTTTTTGGCAAATTATGACAATTGTGTAATTGTGGTTTCCCACGACCGTCACTTTTTAGATTCAGTATGTACGCACATCAGCGATATTGATTTTGGAAAAGTAAACCATTACAGCGGCAACTATACTTTTTGGTACGAAAGTAGCCAGTTGGCAGCGCGCCAGCGTGCACAACAAAACAAAAAGGCTGACGAAAAACGCAAAGAACTACAGGAATTTATTATGCGTTTCAGCGCAAACGTGGCAAAAAGCAAGCAAGCAACTTCCCGTAAAAAAATGCTTGAAAAATTGAATGTTGAAGAAATACAGCCATCAAGCCGCCGCTATCCAGCAATCATCTTTGAGCGCGAGCGCGAGGCTGGCGATCAAATTTTGAATGTTGAAAATCTTTCAAGTGCCATAGATGGTGAAGTGCTTTTCAAAAATGTGGATATAAATTTGGCGAAGGGTGATAAAGTGGTTATCTATTCCAGAGATTCAAGGGCTGCCACTGCTTTTTATGAAATTTTGAATGGCCATTTAAAGCCAACTTCTGGTTCTTTTCAATGGGGAATTACTACAAATCAAAGTTATTTGCCGCTCGATAATGAAGAATTCTTCAAAAATAATTTATCATTGGTAGATTGGTTGCGCCAGTATGCAAAAACCGAAGAAGAACGCGAAGAAGTATTCCTTCGTGGGTTTTTGGGGAAAATGCTTTTCAGTGGCGAAGAAGCGTTGAAAAAAAGCAACGTACTTTCTGGAGGCGAAAAAGTGAGATGTATGTTAAGCCGTATGATGATGCTTCGCGCAAACGTGTTGATGCTGGACGAACCAACAAACCATTTAGACTTGGAATCAATTACAGCGTTCAACAACTCATTGAAAAATTTTAAGGGAACTGTGTTGTTCACAACCCACGATCACGAATTTGCACAGACAGTTGGAACTCGGGTTATTGAGTTAACTCCAAACGGGGCAATAGACCGTTATATGACTTTTGACGAATATATGGACGATAAGAAAATCCGCGAACTCCGCGATAAAATGTATGCTGTAAATGTATAAAAAAATAGGCGACCCGTTTAATGGTCGCCTATTTCATTTAAAAACTCATCGATTATAGGTTGTGCTTTTTCCATTTCATCTTTTCTTATGAAAATCATCGTTTGGTTCGCAATGCTCATCGCGAAACCCGCTCTTACACTACTGTCGTGATCGTTCCTTTCAATAGGGCTGATACCAATTTCATTGAGACGAGCTACCAAACCTTTTGCGATTAGCGTTGGGCCGGTGTAAATTCTGGTTGTTTCAGACATAAATTTATTCTTCTATTTCTTTCAAAAAAGCATCAACAATTGGTTGGGCAAGGGCAAGTTCGTCCTTTCGAACAAAAATGCGTACCTGATCATCAAATTTATTTCCTGAGCCAAACATAACTCCACTTTGCTGATCGTCTCGAAGGATAGGGGAGATATTTATTTCTTCCAATCTTCCCACAAGGGCTTCGGCCATAATATCTGAACCGGTGTATATTCGAACTGTTTCTTCTGTGTTTTCTGACATATTTTTTAGATTTTTTGATTGTTGGATCATTAGATTTTTAGATTTTTTCACTATTCACTACTAAATCACGCATTATAATATTTACTGTTCCAAATAGCCCCATTAAAATCTTTCCCTTTTGAAAAACCATAAAAAATTACGAATCCGCCAGCGCCTTTAAAAATGAAAAGTGCTAAAAACAAATATTCCCCAATTCCAGGATTTGGGGAGAACCAATGCATTGGCACTAGAACGGTAATCAAAACACTGAGCATGGCAACGGTAAAAACCAAATTCTCAAAATTTTTATAAGGCCACATTAGCAATCTTCGGAAAGGATGCAAATCATTTCCCCATTTGTGTATCAAATAATAATAATCATTTCCCATAGGTGCAAAAAGTAAAGGATCGTCTGCATTTTCCAGCTTTAAAAGTTTTGCAGGTGCTATAATTTTGAAGTTTTTTAAAGAAACTTGATGTTCATTTTCAAGTTTTCTTATTTCGGAAATGGCTTCTTCGGGAAAATTTCCTTTAAAAAAATGGGAATCTAAGAAGCGAAGCCTATAAGTGATACAAAGTTTTTTAATGTCTTCAATATGAAAAATATGTTCCGTATTTAGCTTTTCAAAATTAAAATCATTGCCAATATCAATCGAATTTTTCGATAACGCTGAAACAATTTCGGCGCGCTGTTTTTCATTTTCTGAAAAGATGCGCTGCACTTCTTCCATAATAAAATGCTCGTCAATTCTTTTGGAACGGTATTTTAGCAACTGTTTTTCAATATTGGTCTTGGAAAACATACTTGAAATTTTTCGGAAATTAAATTTACACCCTACAATTTTTCAAAACAACTATTTAACATAGTTTGAATGAAATTTTAAATATTGAAGTGGTTTCTGCGTTTAAAACATTATTGCCGTTGTATTTGTTATATTTACAATCTTAAATACTTTTTTATGTTAATCAAAAATACATTTCTGTTCCTTTTTATGATTTGCTTTGGAGCTACCGTTTCAGCACAAAAATACATTTCAACCAAAAATGCGGAGGTTTCCAAAGTGTTGGGCGAAAGCAATTTCACTTCAAGTAAAAGCTTTTTTGAAAATATTGAGGAAGCTTCAGACTTTACCATTCTTGCGAAAATATTAAAAAACGATGCGTTGCGGAAAACGCTGGAACGCCAAGAAATGATAACGATTTTCGCTTTGGCCGATGAGTCTTTTTTGAATTTGCCCAAAAAGAGTAGAGATTCAATTTTGGGGAATACTAAATTGGTGAATTCAATAATAACGTATTTGGCCGTGCCAGGTAGATTGGATAGCCACAGCCTTAAAACTGCTGTTGAAAAAAATGGCGGAAAAGCCTATTTAACTACAGTTGAAGGGCAAAGATTGGAAATACGGGAGGAGGCCGGACAACTTGTTTTGGCTGATAAAAATAACCATACTGCAAGAATAATAGCGCCAGATTTTTATCATAAAAATGGGTTTTTTCATATAATTGATGGAATTATTTTTTCTCCTTCGGGATAAGAAGTGGTTTAAGTTAAAAAAATCATAAAGTCCGGAAACTGCAAAACCGCAGTTTCCGGACTTTCGTTTATAACCACATAAACAAAAACTAAAACACACTTTTATGAAATCAAAAATCTTTACAGCAGTATTATTTTCAATTGCCCTTTTGGCTGGATCAACAACAATATTTGCACAGAGCAAAATGATGAATGATGAAAAAACAGTAATGGTTGGAGGAGCCGAAATGTATCCAAGCAAAAACATTGTTGAAAACGCAGTTAATTCAAAAGATCACACTACACTCGTTGCAGCGGTTAAGGCAGCAGATTTGGTTGAAACCCTCCAAAGTGAAGGCCCATTTACAGTTTTCGCTCCAACCAATGCTGCATTTGAAAAGCTTCCAAAAGGAACTGTGGAAACATTATTAATGCCTGAAAACAAAGCAAAATTGCAAAGTATTCTTACCTATCATGTAGTTGCCGGAAAACAAAGCGCTGCACAAATAATGAAGGACATTAAAAATGGAAACGGAAAAGCAAGCTATAAAACCGTGAGCGGTGGAACTTTAACCGCGATGATGAAGGGAAAAAAAGTAGTGATTATGGACGAAAACGGTGGAATGGCCACGGTAACTATTGCAGATGTTAACCAATCAAACGGTGTAATCCATGTAATTGACAGCGTTGTATTACCAAGATAATTTGCCCCAATAACACCAAATTATTGAAAATGAAAACAGCGACTATTTAAGTCGCTGTTTTTTTTGAAATATTCTTTTACCGCAGCACGGCGCCAAAATCTGTTTCAAATTTTTCTTGTAGTTTCCCCATTATTTTTTCGATCTGTTTGTCGGTCAATGTTTTTTCTTCATCTTGAATGGTGAAAGTTAGGGCGTAACTTTTTTTCCCTTCGGGCAGGTTTTCGCCTTTGTAAACATCAAAAAGATTGACGGTTTTAAGTAACTTCTTCTCTGTTGAAAGCGCAGCATCGCGAAGTGCCCCAAAGCTAACTGAATTGTCCACCAAAAGTGCAAAATCCCTTTGGGCAGCTGGAAATTTGGCAATAGGCTTCAATTTGAAACTATTGGTAGAAATTTGCTTCAACACATTATCCCAATGAAAATCTGCGTAGAAAACTTCTGCGTCAACATCCAGTGCGGTTGTTATTTTCTTCTTTACAATTCCAAATTCCACAATCGTTTCTTTGTTTCTTTTGAAGGCGACTGCTTCAGAAAAAATATCATTATCGCTTGTTTCTTCGGTATATGTATCAAATCCAAGGCGTGCCATTATTGCGGCGACGGTTCCTTTTCCAAAGAAGAAATTGCTCTTGGCATCCGGAATTGCCCAATTACCTTCAAGCTTTAAGCCAGTGATAAATAGTGAAAGATGTTTGGTTTCCGTTCTTCCGCCAGGAAAGTTGTGGTATGTCTTTCCAAATTCAAACAATTTTAAATCGTTTTTCTTCCGGTTGTTGTTATAAGAAATGGCTTCCAAACCCGAAAATAGCATAGATTGCCGCATTACGGAAAGATCATGACTCAAAGGGTTCAACATTGTAACGTTATAGTTTTCTTTTATGGAATCGCTTAAAGAGCTATATTTTGGTGTTGTTAGCGAGTTATTCAACATTTCGTGAAAACCTAGCGCCGTTAACTGTGACGCGGTTTTGTTTTGCACATCATAATCTTCACCCGGTAAAACTGCAGAAATGGAAGCATTCAACTTTTGGGTGAACTTTATATTGTTATATCCATATACACGCAGAATTTCTTCAATTACGTCAACATCTCGGGTAACATCGTTTCGATAGGCAGGTATTGTCATTCCTATGCCCGTTTCAGTTACGTTATTGATCTTCATTTCAAGTGAAGTGAGAATTTCCTTTATAGTTTCCTTTGGTATTTCCTCTCCAATAAGATTGTTTGCCTTTTCAAAATTCAAAAATACTTGGTGGTCATCAACTTTCTTGGGATAAATATCAACCAAGTCGCTGGTTATTTGTCCACCCGCCACTTGAATAATTAAAATGGAAGCATACCGAAGTGCGTAATCTGCTATGTTTGGATCAATTCCTCTTTCAAAACGGAAGGAAGCATCGGTGCTCAAGCTGTGGCGTTTTGCTGTTTTACGAATGTTCACTGGGTTGAAGTATGCGCTTTCCAAGAAAATGCTTGTGGTTTCTTCAGTTACCCCACTATTTATTCCTCCAAAAACGCCGGCGATGCACATCGGTTTTTCGGCATCGCAGATCATTAGATCATCTTCGTGCAGTTCGCGTTCAATGCCATCCAATGTTGTAAATTTTGTTCCTGCGGGCAATGTTTTTACATTCACGGTATTACCGGAAATTTTTGCAGCATCAAAAGCGTGTAGCGGTTGGCCAAGTTCGTGAAGCACATAATTGGTGACGTCCACAATATTATTTATTGGCGAAAGCCCAATGGATTTTAATCTGTTTTGAAGCCAAGCAGGAGATGGCCCAACTTTTATATTGCTTATTGTGATGCCACAATAACGAGGTGCGAGTGTTGGATCTTCAACTTTAACTGGAATTTTCAGGGTACGATTGTCAACTCTGAAACTGCTGGATGATGGTGTATTCAATTTTGCGGAAATGCTTTTGTGAAGCAAACCAGCTTTCAAATCGCGCGCAACGCCCCAGTGGCTCATCGCGTCGGAACGGTTTGGGGTCAATCCTATTTCAAAAACTTTGTCGTTTTCAATTTCCAATACCTTGGCTAAAGAGGTTCCTGGTTTAAGCTTTCCGTCCAAAACCATAATGCCGTCGTGTGATTTTCCCAGACCCAGTTCATCTTCGGCACAAATCATTCCTTCGCTTTCTTCGCCACGGATTTTGCCTTTATTTATCTGCCAAGGTTTTCCTTCGGCATCGTAAAGTGTGGTGCCAATTGTGGCTACCGGAACTTTTTGGCCTACGGCTACGTTTGGCGCGCCGCAAACTATTTGTATTGTTTCCCCAGAGCCTATGTCAACTTTTGTAACTTTAAGTCGGTCTGCATTTGAGTGCTGTACACATTCCAAAACGTGGCCAACCACAACGCCTTCCAAGCCGCCTTTTACGGGGGAAAAATCTTCAATTCCCTCTACTTCAAGACCGAGGTCTGTCAATAATTCGCCAGTTTTATCGGCGTCCCACGGGAGGTTGATGAATTGTTTTAGCCAGTTGTATGAAATCGTCATAGGTGTAAATTCTTAACAGTGGGCAAAGATACTATTTAGTTTAAAGTTGAAAGTTTAAAGTTTGAAGTTTTACGATGAAAGCTTTAAGTTTTATGCTGAAAGTTTTAATTGAAGAAAATAAATTATAACGAAAATAGTTGCCATTGCTGTAACTAAAAATGTAATATTTGCTCCGAAGTAAAACCATAATAACCCTGCCACAACGCTGGCTATCATTGCGACAATACTTTGGAAAGCGGAATAAGTTCCAACCGCAGTAGCGGTATTTTCATCTTTGGAAATATTAGTGATCCACGCTTTGGAAATACCTTCGGTGGCGGCGGCGTAAATTCCGTAGCCGAGGAAAAGGCCGATAATTAAATATAGGTTTGTTGTTACACCCATTCCGAAGTAAACCAAACTGAAAATAATTAATCCGAAGACGAACATTTTTTTAAGCCCAATTTTATCTGCAATACTTCCCAAGGGGAAAGCGGTTAAAGCATAAATTAAATTATAAAAAATGTAGATACCTATAACCCAAGTGTCGTCCAATCCGGCGTCTTTGGCTTTCAATAAAAGAAAAACATCGCTGCTGTTGAAGAGGGCGAAAAACAAAAGCCCGAGAACTACTTTTCTATATTCGGGCGAGCTTTGTTTCCAATAGTTAATAAAGGAAAAGAAATTTATTTTTTTCTTTTTGGAAATTGTTTCAGCTTTTTTGTCCTTCAGAAGAAAGGATGCAATTACTGCCAATACCCCGGGAATAAAGGCAATATAAAATAAATTGATATAATCCTCCGGATAGAAATACAAATAGATAAGTGCGAGGGCAGGACCGAGGACGGCGCCAAAGGTATCCATGGAGCGGTGGAAGCCGAAAACTTTTCCTTTGTTCTCTTTTGTTGTTTCTGCCGAAAGCATGGCATCGCGGGCGCCGGTGCGTATGCCTTTTCCCAATCGGTCTGTGGTTCTTACGAAGAAAATCCAAAGCGGATAAACAAAGAACGCCATCATCGGTTTTGAAATGGCGCTAAGGGCATACCCGAGTTGCACAAAAGGTGCGCGTTTTGCCTTACTATCACTAAGTTGACCGAAATAACCTTTGCTGAGACCCGCAACAGCTTCCACCATTCCTTCCAAAATCCCTATCAAAAGAATGGAAAACCCTATGCTTTTGAGGTAGATGGGCATAATGGGATAGAGCATTTCGCTGGCCATATCTGTAAACAGACTGACGAGAGAGAGGATCCAAACGGTGCGGGTTATGGTTTTCAATGTTATGTTTAATTTACATTGAAAGGTACTTCAATTTATTTTTTCAGCACTTTATTAGTTTCAATTTGTCCGTTTTGGTCTTTAATTTTCACGAAATAGATTCCTTCGCTTAGGGTCGAAATGTCTATTTGTTTTTTTTCTTCAGACGTGAAAAGCAATTGACCGAGGTTGTTGTAAACAGTTATTTCAGAAACTTTTGACGAGCTATTTATAGTAAGCAATCCAGTTGTCGGATTTGGATAAAGACTGAAAAGATTGGCCGTGTTTTCTTCAATACTTAAAGGACCTTTGTTTTCGAACCAGATTATTTTGTCTGAGCCATAGATAGTGGATGCCACATCCATTTTACCATCATCGTTAAAGTCATCGGCAATGATATCTAATGGATCTAGAGCATTTAGATAAATAAACTGTTGTTCTCCAAAATTTCCAACCCCATCATTTTCTAGCCATATTATTCTTCCAATGTTTGGTATGGTTGCAATAATATCGTCATCTCCATCACTATCAATATCTGTTGCAAACAATTTATTTACATGATTATCTGAAGCTATAATATTTGGGGTTCCAAAATTACCGAGTCCATCTGTATTTTCAAACCAGGCGACATAAGAGTTATAATTTTCGTTAGAAACAGAAACCACATCTAGGTCTCCATCTTTATCAATATCGGATGTTATCGCAGTGTTTGTGTAATAGGCTTCAGAGGATATAATAATTTCTGGACCAAAAATTCCCTGACCGTCTGTATTTTTGTACCAAGTAACTGTGTGTCTACCATTGTCTGCCATTAAAATGTCCATATCACCGTCAGCATCTAAGTCATTTACATTTAATGAATAGGTTAGGTAAGTGTAATTTGCAACTATTTTTTCTGGTCCAAATGTTCCTAAGCCATCCATGTTTTCTAACCAAATAACTTTTAAATCATTTACTGATACAATATCTATATCCCCATCCCCATCTATATCTTTGGCCTCGACAGTTCTTGAAAAAGGTAAATTTCGAATCAATTTTTCTTGACTAAAGTTTCCTAATCCATCTATATTTTCAAACCAGGAAACTCTATCATTAAGACCAAGAACTGCGATGACATCTAAATTACCATCGTTGTCAATATCAGCAACTGTAATATCAACAGGATAATCTATGTTTGAGGTTATGATTCTTGGTTCAGAAAAAGTTCCCTGCCCGTCTAAGTTTTCAAACCATACAATTTTATCTGCATCGTAAGCATTTGTGAGAATATCTTTATCGCCGTCTGAGTCTATATCGGCAGAGATTAAACTTATTGGTCCTAAAGCATCGGGGTGAGAATCCACAATGGTATGCGCTTCAAAATCTATCTGAGCACTAATTGAAAAAGAAAAAAGTATTGTTGAAAGGAATAGTAGTTTTGTTTTCATGTGAAATTTATTGAGGTCGCAAAGTAACGTATTCTTACATTATATTAAATTAATAAAATCATTTCTTTAAATTCCGAAACCGTTGCAACAGCGTAGGGTGCGAATAATGCGCAAAAACATACAGTGGGTGCGGGGTGAGGTTGCTGAGGCTATTTTTGGAAAGTTTTTTTAGACCTGAAATCAAAGGAATGGCGGCGTAAGTCTTCTTTGCGTAATTGTCTGCTTGGTACTCGAATTTTCGGCTTAGGTATTTCATAATCAGTCCCGTGATGCCAGAAATTGGACTATAAAGTACGCCGAAAGCAATCAGACCAATATGAAAGGATGGATGCGAAACATTCAAGGCTTCAGAAAGTAATGGATTGCCTATAAATACTGACAACAGCCAAAGGGTAAACCCCGTGGTAATAACCGCTGCAAACAGGTTGATGATAATGTGGTTGCGCTTGTAATGGCCAACTTCGTGGGCGAGTACGGCTACTATTTCTTCTTCATTTAAATCTTTTATCAATGTGTCATAAAGGGTTACCCGCTTTTCGCTGCCGAAGCCTGAGAAATAGGCATTCGCTTTTGTGCTTCGTTTGCTGCCGTCTATTACGAAGATTTTATCGAGGGTGAAACCTACTTTTAAGGCGTAAGTTTCTATTTGGGAACGGAGCGAACCTTCTTCCAAAGGGGTTTGTTTGTTGAACAGCGGAACAATGAAACGGGCATAAAAAAGGTTCATCAATATCGTGAAAGCGGTAATGATTCCCCAAGCATAGAGCCAAAAGTTTTTGCCCGTGCTTTGGTAAAACCAAATGATGGCCCCCAAAATAATCCCACCGATGATTGCGCCCATGAGCCAACCTTTCAGTTTATCAAGAAAGAATGTTTTTCGGGTAGTTTTATTGAAGCCGTATTTTTCCTCGATTACGAATGTACTGTAATAGCTGAAAGGCGTGCTGAGAATATCGCTGGTTATCATTATGATTCCGAAGAAAACCAAGGCGATGATTATTTCATTGTTTGAAACAGTACGGGCCAAATTATCAACATAAGCGAAACCGTCCAAAAAGAAAAAGAGGAGCGTGGCAAGGAGGGAAATAACTGAGGTAAGCATTCCGAATTTGTAGCTTTCCTTTTTGTAGCGCTGTGATTTTTTGTATTCGGCTTCATCAAAAACATCCTGTAATTCAGCAGGAAGAGGATCATTGTAATGTTTTGCGTTTAAAAAATCGAGGATTTGGTCAATCACAAAACTGACAACTAAGATTGCAATTATTATATAGAAAAGGCTCATTTAATTAGTAATGAATAATTAGTAATGAATAATTAGTAATGAATAATTAGTAATGAATAATGAAAAATTATTAATAATTCATTCTCTAGAGGTTTCTATTATCTTATAAAGGATTTTCAGAATGCTTGTTAGTTCTGTATTTAGAGTATTGAATTTTTCAATGGAAATATAATTTGTATCCCTTAGTAATTTTAACCAGTATTGGGTTTCTCTTGCTTCTTTGTATGATATAGACATTTTTGCCCTAAAATCCTTTTTGGAAATACCGCCAATTGCTTCTTCCACATTTGCACCAATAGATGTGCCCGATTTTAAAATCTGTTTTGAAAGGACATATTCCTTTTCAGATATCAATTCTTTGGTAAGTTTTACAATTTCAATAGCAAACAGATAGGTTCGTTCCGCAATTATATTTTCTTTCATATTATAATTACCATTTACACATTACACATTACACATTACACATTACTAATTATTCATTACACATTATTAATTAAAACCCCCGTTGCCGTTTCGCCTCAAATATAAGGATTCCCGCCGCTACTGAAACGTTCATGCTATCTATTTCGCCTTGCATGGGGATAATGATGTTTTGGGTGCTGTTTTGTAGCCATTCCTCGGAAAGACCCGTAGCTTCGGTGCCTACAACTATTGCGGTTGCTTTTTTAAAATCTATTGTATCGTAGTGTACAGATGCTTGTAGTGCGGCGCAATAAATGTTGATGTTGTTTTCCTTTAAAAACGAAATGATTTCCGAAGAACTTCCCGTGGCAATTTTATTCGTAAACAAACAGCCCACACTGCTGCGGATGATGTTTGGATTGTACAAATCGGTCTTTGGGTTGGCAATTATTACTGCGTCCACATTTGCCGCATCTGCCGTGCGAAGCAATGCGCCGATATTGCCAGGTTTTTCAGGGGCTTCAGCCACGAGTATTAGGGCCCCTTCGGCTCCGCTCAGGGACCGGTCATTGAGCGGAGCCGAAATGGGCAGGTTTGAGATGTTTAAATCTTTGGTATGCGCGATTGCCAAAACGCCTTCGGTGGAACTTCTATAGGCTAGTTTTTCATAGATTTCTGGCGTAATTTCTATGAATTCAGTTTCACTGTTTGCAGATTCTTTGAGTGTGAAAATTTCTTCCTCGGAAATGATTTCGGAACAGAAAAGTAAGGTTTTCAAAAAATAGCCGCCTTTAATTGCAAGTGAAATTTCGCGGAGGCCTTCAATAACAAAAAGGTTATTTTTTCGACGTTCGCGCGATTTTTCCTGTAATAAAACAATTTGTTTTATAAGCGGATTTTGAAAACTGGTAATGGACTTTTGCATTGCGCAAAGATACGCTACTGAAACTTATATCCGGTGCCCAAATTGAAGCGCAGGCTGAAACCAATATTAAAGTAGTTAACGTCGCCAAACGTGTCTTCCAATTCTGAAGGTACGTCTATTTTCATCAAATCGTGTCGGAGTTCGGGTGCCATATATATGGAAATGTGATGGGTTTCAAGCAAAGCAATAGTACTCTAGAAAAATATAAGGGTCAAGTTTAAAAAGGCTTAAGTTAAATTTTTCTTAACGTTGCGGAATGTTTTTATATCTTGCGGGAAATTATATCCATGAATAAAATAGTACTTTTTTTAGTTATAGTGTTCTCTGTTTCAACACAAGCGCAGATTATAGTAAACCCACCCGTTGCTAATTTAGTAGCTTGTGATGATAACGATGATGGTTTTGCTTGGTTTGACCTCACATTACAAGACGAAGTGATTACTCTAGGCGGTCCAAACTTGACGGTAACCTACCACAGAACTCTTTTGGATGCTGAGAATGGGATATTGCAATCGCCAAATCCATATATGAATGACCAAATATATTTGGATATCCCAATTACCGATTCTCAAGATCCCGGTTATGGCACTGGTGGAATTTGGGCTCGAGTGGAAAGTAGTACCAGTAATGAAATAAATATTGTTCCATTTGCATTGGAAGTGCGCTCCGCTCCCGTTGGAAATACTCCGGCACCATTGCGTAAATGTGATGATGCGATTGCCGACGAATTCACAATTTTTGATCTTACCGTTGTTGCCACTGAAGTTCTCGGAAGTTTAGACCCCTTAGGTTTTGATCTTTATTATTATGAAAATCAAAATCAAGCCGTTTTAGCGGGAGATTTGGCACTTACGACAAACCCTGATTTTTCGCAGGCAATCCCCGATCCTACAAACTTTTTAAATTCAATTAATCCGCAATATATTTATATTTTGCTAGTGAGTAATACAAATGGAACTATTCCGCCAAATCCAAATAGTGCTGAAGGTTGTTATGATATTATTGAACTTAATATTATTGTTGATGCATCACCACCAGATCATGGCCCATTTGAAATGGTACTATGTGATGATGAACTACAGGGAAGTACACCAACAGATGTAATTTCTACATTTGATTTAACAAGTATGCACAATGAGGTATCAAACGGAGATCCTGGTCTTACCGTGGAATGGTTCTTTTCCTACGCTGATGAAGCAGCCAATCTTCCCATTCCAAACCCAACAACTTTTCAAAATTCATCTACTCCACAAACAGTAATTGGTAGAGTTGAAAACGCATTTGGTTGTAAAACACTTGTTACACTCACATTGGTTGTAATGCCAAACCCAACCCCAAACATGAATCCAACACCGCTTGAAGTTTGCGATGATGATAATGATGGTTTTTCTGTTTTTGACTTAAATTCAAAAGATGCTGAAATCATAAATGGGCAAAACGATGTTGAGATTACTTACCATGAAACTCTTGCGGATGCACAAAATGGGACCCCCGGAACAGAGATTCCATCGCCTTACATAAATATAGTACCATTTAATCAAGTTGTTTATGCACGGGTAGCCAATCTAGTTCCACCAAACCTGCTTCCGTGTTATACCATTGTTGAATTGGAGCTTATCGTAAACGAACTCCCCCCAATAACCCAACCCAATAACCTTTTTATAAACGAAGGCGATGGCGATGGTTTTGCAATTTTTGACCTTACCGTCAATATTCCTGTTATGTTGGGTGGTTTAAATCCTTCAGATTTTCAAGTGTTTTTCTATGAAACTGAAGCAGATGCCCAAAACAATACAAATCCCATAAATAATTCAATGAGTTATGAAAATACATCAAACCCACAAACCATTTTTGTTCGTGTAGAAAATGTAAATACGGGCTGTTTTGTAGTAACATCCTTTGAAATACTTACGGATGAACTCACCCCCGATGCAGACGGCGACGGAATAGCGAACGAGGATGAAGATCTAAACAATAACGGAGATTTAAACGACGACGACACTGATGGCGACGGCATTCCAAATTACTTGGACAGCGATGATGATGGCGACACAGTGCAAACCATTGACGAAACAACCGGAATTGGCGCTGGCGTTGCACCTTCCTATATTTATATTGACACTGACGGTGATACAATTGAAAATTATCTGGATAATGACGACGATGGCGATGGCACCTTAACAATAGACGAGGATTACAACAACAACGGAAATCCAATAGATGATGATACTAACGCAAACGGCATTCCTGATTTTCTGGATGACGAAGTATTTCTTTCAGTAAATTCTTTCGGTTTTGAAGATTTGAGCATTTACCCAAATCCAACTTCCGAAAACGTTACAGTACAATCCTCACAATTGGTTTTGGAATCAGCCATATCACTTTATGACCTTCAAGGAAAATTGTTGTTTTCTAAAAAAATGCTTCCGCAAAACGGGAAACTGACGATAAATGTTTCGTCTTTGGAGAATGGGGTTTATTTCTTAAAAATTTCTTCCGATGGGAATTCAGTAGTTAAAAAACTTGTTAAGAATTAAAATATGTAAGTTCCGTCATCTGTCATCTGTCATCTGTCATCGGTCATCCGTCATCCAGCAACTCATAAATCATAAACCTTTCTAAAAAGCTTCCCACAATCGGGAAGCTTTTTTACTTTTAAGAAACTAAAACCCACCCTCATGAATAAATCGATTATATTATTTGCCGTAATGCTAGCACTTTGGTCTTGTAAAGACGATAAAAAAACAAACGATGAAAGCACAATAGTTGAAGGCACCGAAATTGACTCAACAGGGGTAGTGGTGGGTGAAGCTGACATGAAAGAATCTAAAGTAGATGCCGAAAAAAGTTATCCCGCCCAACTTCAAAGTGTTTTTACAGCCCACGGAGGTTTAAACCAATGGAAAAAAATGAACAATTTGTGTTTTGAAATGAAAGGCAAAAACGGGAACGAAACCCATACAATTTCACTGCCGGATAGAAAAACAAAAATTGAATCGAAAGATTGGTCCATTGGCTACGATGGCAAAGGCGTTTGGCTTTTGAAACATAAATTGGGCTATGAAGGCAACCCCGTGTTTTACCATAATTTAATGTTCTATTTTTATGCCATGCCTTTTATAATTGCAGATCCGGGAACCAATTATGCTGCAGTGGGCGCTACTGAACTTGATGGAAAAATGTATAACGGCTATAAGGTTTCCTACGATGATGGCGTAGGCGATTCTTCCAACGATGAATACATTTTATACTTTGACCAAAAAACTAACCAAATGACTTGGTTGGCCTATACTGTTACTTTTTCGGACCAAAAGAAAAGCGAGGATTGGCATTACATAAAATATGACAAATGGCAGGAGATAAACGGTCTTCAACTTCCTGAAAAAATAACTTGGTGGAAAGTAGAAAACGGTAAACCGAAAGGTGAAGAAATGGATATAAAATTTGATAAAATTGCAGCTACTGAAACAATGTTGGAAGCTTCGGTATTTGCAAAACCCAAGGAAGCGGAATATGTGAAATAGTAATCAGTATTCAGTGTTCAGTATTCATTTATAAAATTCTTGAAACTCGCTTTCGATCTCGATTTCGTTTTCGATTTCGTTTTCACAAAGGTTTATCCTCATAATAATTAACAACCAAAGCCACCATATAATCATAACTCATGATTCCACGGCTTTGGTTGTTTGCTTTTAAAAAGTTGTCCCAAAATATTTTTGAAAAGTCTTCCAATGGATTTTGATAACTTTCCCAAAAATCGCGCATTTCCTTATAGCTTTCCAGAATACCGGGATTTATGGTAGTTGTAATTTCGTAGTATTTTGCCTCATCCCGCCGGGCTATTTCATTTATTAAATAACGCAGCGTAAAAATATAACCTGCATATTGCATATACTTATCGTCATTGTGCAATGTTGAAAGTGTGGCGAGAAAATTGGCTTCGTTTTCTGCGGCATAGCCTATTTGATGCGCTTCTTCGTGGCAAGCCACCACCGGAAATTTGTAGGTCGTGATGAGATTATTTACCTGCGCTTCGCCTGAAAATGGATTTAAGTATCCGCTGTAACCCATAATCGTAAGCCCCAAACTCCACCCACTTTTTTTAATGCTTCTGGGTGAAATGGCAAGTTGCGGAAATTCCTTCTCTAGATTTTCATAGCCATTCAATGTTTTTTTAAACATTTCTTTTTGCGTATAAGGCAATTCAATTTTCACGCTATCTGCAAAACCCAATTCGCGGTGCATCGCGTTGCTTTTTTCAATAAATCGATATGTTGTATTGAGGAGTTGTTCAGTGGTATAATCGCTCTCCAACTTCAGCGATTGGTGTAACGGAAGTCTGTAATAATTAAATCCCCAAAGCACATGAAACATAAAATATACAACTGAAACCGCTGCCAGAATATCCACAACAAAGCTCACTTGGTCATTCCGAAGTCTTTTCACATTTTTATAAAGCCAGCGAATGGCTACAATGGCTATCAACAAATAAAACAAATCACCCACCGAAAAAGGCACCCACCCAAAAATGTACCGCGACATTTTTGAAATCCACGGATAAACTCCGAGGCTGTAATATTTTTCAACAAATTCAGGGAAATGCTTTAAAACCTGGAGTGCAATTATCTGCACAATTAGGAATATAGTGAGGAATGCCGAGGTTCTTTTTTGCATAATCCAAACATACAAAGGAATTCTTTCTCCACATAATTTTTATAGCGGGTGAAAAAAGGTAATTTTGTGGGGAGTTTACCACGAATTCACGAATGTTTTTTCTAATTATCGGTATTCGTAGTATTTCGAAGAAATACTACAAAAAAACAAAAATATTCGTGTATTCGTGGTAAACCATTTCACAGCAAAAAAACACAAACAATGAACACAGAAATAAGAAACCTTGAACCCAAAGCCCTTTGGAACAAATTTGCAGACCTGAACGCCGTGCCGCGCCCTTCAAAAAAAGAGGAACGCGTTATTGCTTTTATGAAAGTATTCGGAAAGAATCTCGGTTTGGAAACTATGGAAGATGAAGTGGGCAACGTGATAATCCGCAAACCCGCAACAAAAGGAATGGAAGACCGCAAAGTTGTGGTTCTACAGAGCCATTTGGATATGGTTCACCAAAAAAATGGCGACACTAATTTTAATTTTGATACCCAAGGAATTGAAATGGTTGTTGATGGCGATTGGGTTCGTGCAAAAGGTACCACGCTTGGCGCAGATAACGGTTTGGGTGTTGCAACAATTATGGCCATTCTGGAAAGCAATGAAATTCAACATCCCGCAATCGAGGCACTTTTCACAATAGATGAGGAAACAGGAATGACGGGCGCCAAAGGCCTAAAAGGTGGTTTGCTAAAAGGCGATATTCTTTTAAATCTAGACACAGAAGAGGATGATGAAATTGGCGTGGGCTGCGCCGGGGGAGTTGATGTTACGGCAACGGGAACATATGCGGAAACTGATGCCCCACAAAATGCCCCAACCTTCACTATTCAAGTGAAAGGATTAAACGGCGGCCACAGTGGAATGGACATTATAAAAGGTTTGGGCAACGCGAACAAATTGATGAATCGTTTGCTTTTCGCTACGAAGGATTTTATGCAGTTGGCGAAACTTGAAGGCGGAAGTCTTCGCAATGCCATTCCTCGCGAAAGTGTTGCTAATGTTGTGGTTTCTTCGGAAGAAAAATTTCTTGCTGCTTTTGATAAGATGAAAATGGATATTCTTTCCGAATACAAATCTTTAGAACCAAACCTTTCCATTACTGCTAAAAAAAGCGACGAAACTTTTACGAAAGTGATGAATATTGACGCACAAAAAATATTTTTGAACGCAATGAATGCAGCCCACAACGGCGTTTACCGAATGAGTCCAGATATTGAGGATTTGGTTGAGACTTCAAACAATATCGCGAAAGTTTCTGTCGAAAACGGAAGTATTAAAATTGAATGTTTAACCCGAAGCTCTGTGGAATCTTCCAAAGATGTTTTGGCAAACGCGCTTACTTCTGTTTTTGAACTGGCGGGTTACAAAGCAAAACTCGCGGGTGATTATCCCGGATGGGCACCAAATATGGATAGTCCCATTTTGAAGGTTTTAGACAGTCTTTACGAAAAAATGAACGGTGCAAAGGCAAACGTTGCTGCCTGCCACGCCGGATTGGAATGTGGTATTTTGGGCCAAAATTATCCAGAAATGGATATGATTTCTTTTGGGCCAACCATTAAAGGAGCGCATTCTCCCGATGAGCGCGCTAGTATTTCATCCGCTCAAAAATACTGGGAATTTGTATTGGAAATTTTAAAGAACATTCCGAAGAAATAGACCGAAGAACCAAGAGTTAAGAATCAAGACAGGTTTTCAATATGATTAAAAATGTAATCAGTCTTTCTTCTTGGTTCTTGTATCTTGATTCAAAAAAAAGAGGAACCAATTTAAAACTGCTTCCTCTTTTGTATTTAATTTAAACTGAAATTATTGAACTATCTCAACTATTTCAAGATTAAAGATCAATTCAGAATCTGGAGGGATAACTCCTGGAATTCCTCTTTTGCCATAGGCTAAATGTGCTGGGATAAAAACGGTCGCTTTGTCTCCCACTTTCATATTCAACAGTCCTTCGCGGAAACCTGGAATAAGTTGTGCTTCTGTGCTGTAATCTGTTGGTACTGGTGTGTATTGTTGTGCAGCTTTGCGCATTTCATCAACCATTTCAAATCGTTCAGCGTTAGACAATATGTTTGAGTCAAACATATGTCCATCTGTAAGGTAACCGGCATAGTTCATCAAAATCTTATCACCTTGTTTTGGTTGTGGTCCTGTTCCTTTTTCATTAAAATAAATTTTAACTCCTGAAGGAAGTGAGTCTGCTTTTGCTCTAAGTGCATTTAGCTCTTCCGCCTGTGAAGCTGCTACTTTATTGATGCGTTCTTCTTTTTCTTTCTTTTCTTTTTCAAGTTTACCCATTTCTTCAGTGAAATAAGGAACTTTTACATCGCCTTTGTTGATAATAGTAATAGATGTAATAGTAACAGGCTCTTTTGGCTTGTCGCCCGGCTTTTCGGTTTCAAGGTTTCCGATAGAATCTACAACTTCCTGCCCGATTACTATTTCGCCAAAAATTGTGTGGCGACCGTCTAACCAAGGAGTTTCTTTTAAAGTGATAAAAAATTGGCTACCGTTTGTTCCCGGGCCAGAATTTGCCATTGCCAAAAGTCCTTTTTTGCTGAAACGGATAGTGTCAGTAATCTCATCAGGAAACGCATATCCTGGACTACCGCTGCCATCTCCTTTTGGATCACCGCCTTGTATCATAAAATCCTTGATAATTCGGTGGAAGGTTAGCCCGTCATAAAAACGTTTTCCTTTGTGAAGAGAATCTACCATTCCGTTTGTGCCTTCTGCGAGAGCAACAAAGTTTGAAACCGTTAGCGGAGCGCTTTCGTTTTTCAATTTGGCAACAAAGGTTCCTTTGTTCGTAATAAATTCAGCATACACGCCGTCTTTCAAATCAGGATATTTTTCCTGGCAAGACGCAAATGCAAGCGTAAGAAATAAAAATAAAAATGTTAGTTTTTTCATTGTTTAATTAATTTTCGTTTGATTGTTCAATTGAGTGTAAAGTTACAGTGCTCTGCACCGGAATATTGGTGCCGAGTTTTTCTTCAATCCCATAATAGCCAAACGCTTTATAGGAAGGAAAAAGGAAGGTTACTGTTTCGCCTTCCTTCATAAGTTTTATGCCCTCGCGAACGCCAGAAATAAGCTCTTGGTTGCTTTGGTCCACCTTGTATTGTTGCAGGCCGTTCTCTTTTTCTGAAAGAATAACGCTGCCGTTTAAGTCTTTAATATCGTAGGTAAATTTTACCACATCACCCAAATCGGGCATTTCGGTGGTTGTAGTATCGCGTTGATTATAAAAATACCAAAACCCGTTTTCGGAGGAAATATAGTCGTGGGTAGAATCCTTTGCTATGATTTTTTCAATATAACTTTTCTCCTCTTCGTAAATTTTTTTGTTCCGTTCTGCAGATTCCTTAATAAAGGTTCCTGAATGACTTTGCAGAGGGCGCCTAGCTTCAGGGCTCTTACATGAACCGATTAAGGCTGAAAAAAGTAAAATATAAAACAGCTTATGAAGCATTTGAAAGTGCGTTTTTATAACGGGGCAAGATACTAATAAATTCGTTTATTGTTTTGTTAAGAGATTGCGAACTTTTTCCCCCGGCAGCATTAATGTGTCCGCCACCGCTGTAATGGTTACGGGCAAAATCGTTCACCGAAAAATCGTCTTTGCTTCTGAATGAAATTTTCACCAAATTCTCCTGTTTGTTTTCAATAAAGATGGCAGCAAAAACTACTCCTTTCACTGAAAGTGCATAATTCACAAAACCTTCAGTATCACCTTTTTTAAAATTGTGTTCGTCCAATTCTTTTTGTGTCATTGTAATGTATGCCGTATGAAATTCAGGCAGAATAACCAAATTATTTAATGCTACGCCTAAAAGTTTCATACTTTCGGGGCTGTTGGTGTCGTATATGTTTTGGTTTATAACCGCACTTTCGGCACCAGCTTCAATCAATTTTGCAGCAACCCTATGTGTAGTCGGGCTAGTGGAGGAGAAGCGGAACGAGCCGGTATCTGTCATAATTCCCGTGTAGAGATTTACGGCTATTTCTTTTGAAAGTTTTTTCGCTTGGCCCAGAGCATCCATAAAATGGAACACCATTTCGGAAGTGGAACTCATTTTCACATCGCTATAGGTTGCCACCGCATAATCTGCGGGTTGCTGATGATGGTCTATCAACACAAATTTTGCAGTTGCATTTTCCAAAACCGTTTGCAGCTCGCCAACTCTATCCAAACTGTTGAAATCTAATGTAAAAATCAAATTAGCACTTTCAAATACCTGTGTACTTTTCTGCACTTCTTTTTCGTAAATAACGATTTCCTCGTATCCCGGCAACCATTTCAGAAAATCAGGAAAATCGTTGGGCATTATTACTGTGGTGGTGTGCCCCAAACTTTTCAGAAAAAAGGAAAGTCCCAAACAAGAACCAACCGCGTCACCATCGGGATTTTTATGGCCCACAATTGCAATTTTTTGTGGGGAAGTGAGCAGTTTTTTTACAATCTGGGTAGTTTCTTCATTCATAGGGTGCGAAGATACAACAATGGCTATAAAACTACAATGGTGGTAAAGGTGATGCTATTGATGCTATTGATACTATTGTTTCTATTGTTTTTATTATTTGCAATATATTTTTTCATATATGATTTTCTTTGAGCTTTATACTTTGGGCTTTAAACTATAAATAGTATTTTTGCCGAAATTTTAAAAGACACAATGAGAACAGACAGAACATTCACAATGTTAAAGCCAGATGCGGTTGAAAAAGGACACATAGGCGCCATTCTTGACAAAATAAGCGCCTCGGGTTTTAGAATCGTAGCGTTGAAACTTACCCACATGACTACACAGGATGCCCAAGCATTTTATGCAGTTCACAGTGCCCGCCCATTTTATGGCGAATTGGTAGAATATATGACGCGCGGACCAATCGTTGCGGCAATTCTTGAAAAAGAAAATGCAGTGGAGGATTTCCGTACATTAATTGGTGCTACCAACCCAGCTGATGCAGCTGAAGGGACCATCCGTAAATTATACGCAGCTTCCATTGGCGAAAACGCAGTTCACGGAAGTGATAGCGATGAAAATGCAGCTATTGAAGGTGCTTTCCATTTTGCAGGTCGCGAAATGTTTTAGGCATTTACGAAATATTTTATACTGAAAACGCCTTCCATTTGGGAGGCGTTTTTTATAGAAACTGTTTGAATTTGATAAAACCGAAAACTTCAATTATTTCTTCTCTCGGCTTGATTCTGTATACAATTGTATATCCTTTAAAAATTAAATCTCTTATATTTTCATCTTCAAAATAAATGGATTTTCTATGTTTGTAGGGCAAAACTTCTAATTCTTTTAAAGAATTGAGAACGTCTTTTTTAAATTTTCTCGTCGCATAAGGTTTGTCTAATGCAATGAACTCAACTTGGTCTGTTAATTTTATTGAAAAGCTATCAAGGATTTTTATTTTCATACTTTGAAATCCTTTCTTCCATTACTTTGTCTAATTCTTCTATTGAGATAAACTGAGAGGTGCCATTATCAATTTTTTCAAGTTCTTTTGAAAGATACTCTTTCTCAATATGATTCTCTTCAATAACTTTTACGTCTTCTGAGTTGAATTGCTGTAATAACCACAATATCTTGTCGTAAATTTTATTGCTGATTTCAAGTTTAAGGGTTTTCATATCAAAGATTTATTTCAAATTTAGGAATATTTGGATTAAAATACTTGGGATTATTTCAATTTGTTTATTTAGCGTAAAATCAATTTTTTTATCAACTCTTTCCCCAATTCCCCATTCAACAGCTTAATGATTTTTTCTTTGCCATAACTCAATTCCTCGCGCAAAACCGAAGAGGAAAGCTGCACATAAAGTGTATCGCGATCCAATGTAACATCTGTAGTATATTTTGAAATCGCTACGCCCATAACCGAATCCCACGCTTCTTTGGCATTCACTTTGTCCAAACCTTTTTCCAAACGGTTTGTGCCAATAAATTCTTTTAAAGCATCTCCAATTGATATGTTTTCTGCGTGTCGTTTTGCCATTTTTGAAAAAGTTTAAAAGTTTAATGGTTTAGGAGTTTAGGATACATTAATTGTAGTTTTTAGCTTCGTCATCCGTCATCAAGCATCATTCCTTAAAATCGAACTTTCTAAATTTGTTATAAGTGTAAATTTTATTATCTCTATTTTTCACGGTTAACGTACTATCTTTTGCTTTAATCACGGTTTCTTTCCATTCGTCAAAAGGGGTTTTGTAATACATCCGCAAACTGTCCTCCTCAATTTTCAAAGTAAAGTCTTCTGAAATGCCATTGGTGTTGAAAGTGCCGTCAAATTTCGGTGTAAGTTTCGTTCGTGAACCGCTGTCGCCTTTCATTTCAATATAATCAACAACCGTATTTATATTGAATTCCTTTTTTTCACCATTCGGCATTTCCACCGTTTTTATTTCCCAATAGCCGCTGAGGTTTTGTTTTTGTTCCTCGGGATTGGGTTTGTCGCAGGAAACAACTAAAAGAGAAAAAAGTAAATATGTAATTTTATAATTCATTTGTTTTCAAATTTTCTTTGCGTCTTTGCGCCTTTGCGTGCCATTTTTCTCATAAAGGCGTAAAGCTTAACATATGGCGATTAACTAATAACAATTAACTTTTCAATGGAAACATTTTATAGGTTTGATGTACTTTTTTGATTACTTCCTCTGTTCGCTCGGCGTGGGTATCGGTGATGAATAGCTGCCCGAAATTTTCATTGTCCACTAAAGAAATTAAATGCTCCACCCGCGTTTCGTCCAATTTGTCAAAAATATCATCCAATAGCAAAATCGGGTTCGTTTTTGAATGGCGTTTTATAAAATCAAATTGCGCCAATTTCAAAGCTATAAGATACGATTTTTGTTGCCCCTGCGAACCAAATTTCTTTATAGGATGCCCATCAATTTCAAAAACGAGATCGTCTTTGTGTATTCCGAAATTAGTGTACTGTGTAATTTTGTCTTTTGTAATATTCTTTTGAAGCAGCCTCAACAGATCATTTTCCTGCAACTGACTTTCATAAGCCAGATTAATGCTTTCCTCGCCGCTGCTGATAGATTGGTACCGATTTAAAAATATTGGTAAAAATTCTTCCAAAAATGCAGTCCGCTTCCCAAAAATTGAAGTGCCAAACGCGTGGAGTTGCTCGTTGTAAATATCAAGAGTATCCTGGCTGAAAGTGTTGTTCACCGCAAAATATTTCAGCAATGAATTGCGCTGTGCTAGCACTTTGTTGTATTTAATTAGCGTGTTCAAATAATCGGAATCGCGCTGCGAGATCACGCCATCCACAAATTTCCTTCGCGTTTCGCTGCCTTCAATAATCAAATCCCGATCTGCCGGCGAAATGATAACCAAAGGCAAAAACCCGATATGCTCGCTGAACTTTTCATAAGCCTTCCCATTGCGTTTTATTATTTTTTTCTGCCCTTTTTTTGCACTGACTATAATCTTTTCAGGTGTGTCTTTTCTTTCGTAAAATCCTTCCACCACAAAAAACTCGGCCTCGTGTTTAATGTTCTGGGTTGTAATGGGATTAAAATAACTTTTCCCGAATGAAAGATGGTAGATTGCATCAAGCACATTTGTCTTTCCCACGCCGTTGTTTCCCACAAAACAATTTATTTTTGGGTCGAATTCAAAGGTTTCAGCTTCAAAGTTTTTATAGTTGAGTAATGACAGTTTTTGTAAAATCATTGATTAATAGACGTAGGACGAAAGGATATAAGACGTAAGACTAAAAGAATCAAAGTGTTAACAAAAATATTGTGTTTTTCTTTTTTGTCATACGTCCTACGTCTTTTAATCTTAAGTCAAGATTTTTATAGGTTTGCAAATTATTAAAAAATAAGAAATATTAATCCTTTTTAATTCCATTAAAAATTTTATTTTTGCGCCATTCCCGTGAAGGCGGGAATCTTAATAATTAGAAGTAATAATATGGCAACGTACAATAAACGCGGAGGCAAATCAAAAACAAAAGCTGAAAAGGAATCTCAGCTTGAAGAAAACAGTACAACGGCAGAGGTGTTCAACACCCTAGATCAGGGCGCGTCCAGAACCGAAGCTTGGGTAGAAAAAAACCAAAAAGCCATCTTGGCCTTTATTGTGGTTGTAGCTGTTGCTGTTTTGGGATACTTTGCATATGATCAATATATTAAAGGCCCAAAAGAAGCAGAGGCGATGAACGAAATGTTCCAAGCCCAGAGCTATTGGGAACAAGCGTTGACCGCTCCCGCAAAGGATTCACTTTATAATCTTTCATTACAGGGAGGCGAAGGTAAATACGGGTTTATAGATATTATTGAAAATTATAGCGGTACCAATGCTGCCAACCTTGCGCATTATTATGCAGGAATGGCGTATTTGAACACCAATAAATACCAAGAGGCAATTGCACAGTTGGACAAATTCAGCAGTGATGATGATGTTTTGGCACCTTTGGCAAAAGGAGCAATTGGTGATTCATTTGCACAATTGGGCCAAAATGAGGATGCGTTGAAATATTACGAAGAAGCGGCCTCTATGCGAACTAATGATTTCACAACCCCACGTTTTCTTTTGAAAGCTGGAATTGCTGCGATGGCTTTAAACCAAAATGACAAAGCATTGGCGCATTTCAAAAAAATAGCTGACGAATATCCAAAATCAGCAGAAGCTGCAAAAGCCGAAATATATACCGGTCGCGCGGAAGCAATGAAAAAATAATGGCTACAGCAAATACAAATTTATCGGCTTACGATAAAAACACAATCCCAAACGCGAAGGACTTTCGGTTTGGGATTGTTGTTTCAGAATGGAACCATAATATAACTGAAGGCATGTTCCAAGGCGCTTTTGAAGCCTTAAAAGATTGTGGCGCCATTAATGAAAACATTGTTCGTTGGAATGTTCCCGGCAGTTTTGAACTAATTTTCGGATGCAAGCAAATAACGCAAAGCTATGATATGCTGGATGCAGTTATTGCTATTGGAAGCGTTATCCAAGGCGAAACAAAACATTTCGATTACGTTTGTGAAGCCGTTTCCCAAGGAATAAAAGACTTAAATGTTCACGGTAATATTCCCGTAATTTTCTGCGTGCTTACTGACAATACTTTGCAACAAGCCATAGACCGTAGCGGTGGAAAACATGGCAACAAAGGCACGGAAGCCGCAATTGCTGCAATAAAAATGGCGCAGCTTCGGAAAGATTCTAAATTTTAATTTTATTTTGTCTCACGTCTTACGTCTCACGTCTTACGTCTCACGTCTCACGGTATAATAATTGTTCAAAACAAGCCCTCAAAAGACTTTAGAAAACACACTATTTTCAGTAACTTTGAAGCACGACAATTATGGGACTAATAGGCAAAAGAAAAAATAAAAAGTACGGTTACAAACCCCGCCATTATGAATTTGACGGTGAAAGCAGCCCGTTTTCAATGGGTCATAAATTTGACCAATACAGAACTACCGTGGGTGAAAACCAAGGATTAAAAGGGAAATTTAAAACCGCTTGGGGAGATTTACGGCAGTCTTCCGATAAAACCGCAAACCGAAGATTGATTGTAATTATTGCTATACTTGTGCTTCTTTTCCTATTTATCATCGGATTCGATTTATCTATTTTCTACGCATAAATTTTAATGGCAGACATTATTCAGTTATTACCGGATCACGTTGCAAATCAAATTGCAGCTGGCGAAGTCGTTCAACGGCCCGCTTCGGTAGTAAAAGAATTACTTGAAAACGCCATTGATGCCAAGGCAACTTCCATAACGCTTATAATAAAAGACGCCGGAAAAACACTCGTTCAAGTAACCGACAACGGAATGGGAATGAGCGTTACCGATGCGAGGCTTAGCTTTGAAAGGCATGCCACTTCAAAAATTAAATCGGCGGAAGATCTTTTTAATTTGCACACCAAAGGCTTTCGCGGCGAAGCACTTGCTTCAATTGCAGCAATTGCTCATGTTGAGCTGAAAACCAAAACTGAGGATTCTGAAATAGGTACACATTTGACCATTGAGGGCAGCAAGGTAATTTCACAAGATCCCGCAGTAGTTTCAAAAGGCACAACTATTTCTGTTAAAAATCTTTTTTACAATATTCCCGCACGGCGAAATTTCCTCAAAAGCAATCCTGTGGAAACCCGCCATATTATTGACGAATTCCATCGTGTGGCTTTGGCGCATCCAAATGTTGCATTCCAAATGCTTCATAATGGAGGCGATGTTTTTAATCTTCCTGCCTCAAATTCGCGGCAACGGATTGTAAATATTTTCGGCAGTAAAACCAATGAAAAATTGGTTCCCGTACACGAAGAAACCGAAATTTTAAAAGTTGAAGGTTTCGTTTTAAAACCCGAATTCGGAAAAAAGAGCAGGGGAGAGCAGTTTTTTTTTGTAAACGATCGCTTCATAAAAAGCCCGTATCTGCACCACGCAGTGGCTTCGGCGTTTGAAGGCTTGGTTAAAAACGACATTCATCCCGGCTATTTTCTTTTTTTGGAAGTAGATACCCATTCAATTGATATCAACATCCATCCCACAAAAACCGAAATAAAATTTGATGACGAGCATTCCATTTATGCCATGCTTCGCGCCACTGTAAAGCACAGTTTGGGGCAATTCAATATTGCGCCCGTGCTCGATTTTGAAAGGGACAAGGGTTTTGACATGCCCTATGATTATAGCAAAAAACAACCAACAGCGCCATCAATTGATGTGGATCGGGATTTCAATCCATTTAAAGAAAGAGCGAAACAAGGCAATATCAATTTTCCTTTTAAAAGAGACCCTTCGTCAGGCTCAGGATTGACCCAATCGTGGGAATCACTTTATGTTGGGTTGAAAGATGACTTCGACTCCGCTCAGCCACCGCGCGGCCGTTCATCGAGCGGAGCCGAGATGGAAATGGAGTTTGAAAGCGAGGAAGTAACCGGAAGTTTGTTCGAAAATAACGAAGCCGAAACCGGGCAGATTACCTTTCAGCTTCAAAACAAATATATCGTGAGTCCGTTGAAGAGTGGCATGATGATCATCCATCAAAACCTTGCGCACCAGCGGATTCTTTACGAAGAATTGCTAAAAAATATTACGGTGAAAGAAGCCGTGAGCCAACAATTATTGTTTCCGCTTCAACTTCATTTTTCAAAACCCGATGTGGAAATCATCGAAAAAATCCGTGAACAATTGGAGCACACAGGTTTTGTTTTTTCAGCATTGAAAGACGAAACGATAGAGATTAGCGGAATTCCGGTGATGATATTGGAAAGCCATGTTGTAAATTTGCTCAGCCAATTGGTGCACGACATAAAAGAAGAAGTGCCCGATAGTGGTTTCAGCCAAAACGATAAGCTCGCGAAATCGATGGCTGCGAGTATGGCAATAAAAACAGGCGTTTCGCTGAATAGGGAGGAACGGGAACATTTAATAAACCAACTGTTTGCGTGCAAAGAACCAAGTGTGAGTCCGACCAACAAATTGGTTTTTACAACAATTGACGCGAGCGACCTCGACAAAAAATTTATGTAAATGGGAAGAATAACCGATACCGTAAAGTTTCTTTTAATACTGAATGTGATCTTTTACATAGGATCATTTATAATCGGCGACTTAGCAACCAAATTGTTTGCGCTTTATTATTTTGAAAATCCTAATTTTCAATACTGGCAGCCAATCACGCATATGTTTATGCATGATCCTTCATCTATATTCCATATACTTTTTAATATGTATGCGCTGTGGGCATTTGGTTCACCTTTGGAAATGCGTTGGGGACAAAAAAAGTTTTTGTTTTTTTACTTTTCCGCAGGTTTGGGTGCAGCCATTATCCATACCGCAGTAAACTATTTCCAAATACACAGCGCAATGGATGCTCTGGTAAGTGCCGGAATGAGTCAAGAACAGGTAATGGAACTTTTAAATACAGGAAGCTATAATACTGCAATTTTAGATTATGTTTCGCAAGACACCATTCAGGGATTGTATAATTCTTTTAATGGAGTAGCCCTTGGTGCCTCCGGTGCCGTTTATGGAATATTGGTAGCCTTTGCAATCATGTTTCCGAATATAGAATTGATGTTAATGTTTGTCCCAGTTCCTATTAAAGCGAAATTTTTCATTCCGGGAATAATATTGCTGGATTTAATTTTCGGAATTACCGGGACAGCAACTGGAATTGCACATTGGGCACATATTGGTGGCGCCTTGTTCGGCTTTATTATGGCTTGGTACTGGAAAAAAAATAGTTTTGATAACCATCGCTGGAACTAATGACAGGCAATAATCTTTCATATCAATACAAAACCGCAAATGTGGTGGTGAAACTCATCGTTATTAACGCTGTTTTGTTTTTGTTGGTGAGTTTGGGTTCGTTTTTCTTTAGTGTAAGTCCGCAGTACCTTTCCCGATGGTTTGTTTTGAGCGATGATTTTGATACACTTTTGTTTCGCCCGTGGACTTTGATTACTTATGGTTTTCTGCATTTTAGTTTCTTTCATATTCTCTTTAACATGCTTTGGCTGTATTGGTTTGGGCAGTTTGTTTTAAATCTTTTTAATGGGAAACGATTGCTGACAATCTATTTGCTCGGCGCCCTTTTTGGCGGCTTGCTGTTTGTTCTTTCCTATAATTTTTTCCCTGTATTTGAAAAGGATAACCGACCTCTAATCGGTGCTTCTGGGGCTGTTACAGCTATAATGGTTTTTATCGCAACTTATGCTCCCAATACTGAAGTGCGGCTTTTCACTTTCACCTTAAAACTTTGGCACATCGCGCTGTTCCTGTTTCTTTTAGATTTGGTGCGTATTCCTTCTTCGGGGAATGCCGGCGGATTGATGGCACACGTGGGCGGGGCTATTTTCGGATTTGTATATGCCACACAACTCGCCAAAGGGAACGACATTGGCAAATGGTTCGAAAATTTCATGGATTGGATTGCATATCTTTTTAAGCCAAGAACGAAAAAGCCTTTCAAAACCGTACATCGTACAACACAGCCCGCCCCCCAGCGTTCTAAACCCAAAGAAGCAAAATCTGACCATCAAAAAAAGGTGGATGGTATTTTGGATAAAATAGGTAAAAGCGGCTACGAAAGTCTTACCAAAGAAGAAAAGGATTTTCTTTTTAAAGCCGGAAAAGAAGACTAACCCATGCGGAAATTTCTCAACAACACGATTTACTGGGGCAACCTGCTTGTGGCATTTCTATTGTTGGTCTCTTTCATTTTGCCCTATTTGCCGCCCAAAAATTTCCCAACGCTCTCATTGCTGAGTTTGGTGGTTTCATTATTGATAATTGTGAATATTCTTTTCGCTATTTATTGGGCAATTCAGCTACGACGCAGATTTTTTATATCATTTACCGTACTTTTTATTTCCTTTTTTTATTTCAATGTATTTTATGAAGTCTCGTCCCAAGTGGATGAATCACAGTACAAAAACACATTAAACGTACTTTCTTATAACGTCCGTCTTTTCAATGCTTATGAAAAAACGCCGAGTACCAATGCCCCACAAATAATTTCGGAACTGCTCACAGAGGAAAACCCAGATGTAGTTTGTGTGCAGGAATATTATAAGCCGAACAAAATAGACCTTTCGGTGTATAAGTATAAATACATCCACTTCAAATCTGAAAAAGCAAAACTTGGCCACGCCATTTTTTCAAAATATCCGCTAATTAATACGGGCGCTTTCGATTTTGAAAATACCTACAACAATACAATTTATGCCGATATTGTTAAAGGAACGGATACAATTCGCATATACAGCGTGCATTTGCAATCGCTCGGCATTATTCCCCGTGTAAGTTTTTTACAGGAAAGCGATAATGAAAAACTTAGAAAACGTGTTGCCGACGCCTTTGAAAAACAGCAAAGCCAAGTGGAAGCTATTTTGAAGCACAAGCAAACAACAACAAATCCAATATTGATTTGCGGCGATTTAAACAATACGCCATTTTCATACAGCTATCGAAAATTGAAGGATGGAATGCAGGACGCTTTCCGGGAGCGTGGCAACGGCTTGGGAACAACTTTTAGGTTTGAGAAGTTCCCGATGCGGATAGATTATTTTTTCGTTTCCGAAGGATTGGATATTATTTCGTTTGACACTATGGAGAAAACTTTCTCAGATCACTATCCCGTGCGGGCCACAATTGGATGGTAATTTTGATTTACGATTTACGATGTATGAGTGTGGCCTGAAAATCTGTATCTATTTTTGCTAAAAAGAGGGCTGAGTTTTTTGAAAACGGACGAATTCCTATTTGTGGGCACTTTAATAATCGTTTTCAAAAAGTATCGAAGCCTCCAAATACCCCAACGCATTCGGCCCTTCGTTAAAAAGTAGATCCAACACCGAAAGATTCGGCAAAAAGGGATGGTTTGCTTGGTGCACTTGCGTGTATGCTTCCGCCTCAAAAGCAGACTTTCTTTTTGCATCAATCAAAATCCGAAGATCTCTAATTTCAGGATTTGTTTCGAAGGAAATGGTTTTAGAAACCTCAATATCAATCCCAATCAATTCACACAGCAAATCGAATATTTTAAGATTGTGCGCCATTAAACCTTCAACGGATTCTGTGAACAAATGCTCTAACTCGTCTTCATAATATTCAAAAAAAGGCGAAGTGCGATACGCGCTCTGCAAGCTTTTCCAATGCTGCTCCTGCCACGGAAAATCGTTTTCCACCACAACGTCCTTCGTTTTTTGCCGCATTCCGGCCTTGTTGTGCTTTATGGGAATATTCAAAAGCAACTTTCCGTTGCTGTGCGCAATAAACGTTCGGTTGCGGTAGGTCTGTTTTTGGTAATTGTCCTCCACTTCAAAAACCACTTTGTCGGCTTGCGCCACTGCAGCCATTTGCTCAATGGAAGGAAAATAGGAGGGATGTAGCAGTATGGTTTTCATTCGGAAATTAAAAACTTCAAAAATAGGAAAGAAAAAAGAACAAAGAAAAAAGAACAAAGAGAAAAGAACAAAGAGAAAAGAACAAAGAGCCAAGAGCCAAGATTAAAATGTGAATTTTCAAAAAGCTGAACTTGAAACTTGCAACGTGGAAAGATTGGAACTTGAAACTTGAAACCTGAAACCTGAAACCCGAAACTTGAAACCATTTTCGCTACATTTGTAAAAACCTTTAAAATATGCTAATAATTGGCATCGCCGGCGGCACCGGGAGCGGAAAAACAACTGTGGTTGACCAAATTGTGGAAGAAATTCCCGCGGATGAAGTGTGTGTTATTTCACAGGATTCCTACTATCACGACACTAGTCATTTATCTTTTGAGGAACGTAAGCAAATAAATTTTGATCATCCCAAAGCCATCGATTTTGATTTATTGGTAAGCCATTTAAAAGAACTGCGAAAGGGAAATTCCTTTGAACAACCTGTTTATTCTTTCGTAGAGCACAATAGAACGGGACAAACTATCACTACTTTCCCAAAAAAGGTTATTATTGTTGAAGGAATTTTAATCTTGGCGCACCCCGATATTCGTGAAATGTTCGATATAAAAATTTTCGTGCACGCCGATAGCGACGAACGCTTGATACGCAGATTGAAGCGCGACATCGCCACCCGTGGCCGCGATTTGGAGGAAGTATTGAACCGCTACCAAACCACGCTAAAACCGATGCACCAACAATTCATCGAGCCTACCAAGGAATTTGCAGATATTATAATTCCTACCAACAAATACAACACTGTGGCCGTTAATGTAATTCGCAGTATTATTCACCAAAAACTAAGTTATACCGAATCGTGAAACTCTCAGAAATAAAAAAGAATAAATGGGTAAGGTTTATAAGCAATAAATATGTGCTAATCCTTATGCTTTTCTTTGTTTGGATGTTTTTTTTTGACGCCAATTCCTATTTAATCCACCACGAATTAGATAGCGAAATCAACGCGCTGGATGATAACGCAGAGTTTTATCAAAAGGAAATAAACCATGACAAAACCTTCATCAAAAAAATGGAGGACAGCAACCAAATGGAAAAATTTGCCCGTGAAAGGTATTATCTGAAAAGGGAAAACGAGGACATTTATATAATTGAAAATGAAGACAGCATCAAAAAAGAAGAAAAGCGATGAGTGATTTTTTATTTGATGGGTTTGATGAAGTTTCCGCGAAGCAATGGAAACAAAAAATACAATACGATTTAAAGGGCGCCGACTATAACGAAACCTTGGTTTGGAAAAGTCCGGAGGGCATAAACGTAAAGCCCTTCTATCACGAAGACGATTTTAAGGAAGATTTTCAACCCATTCCGGGCCAGCCGCAAACTTTGAAAATCGCCCAAAAAATATTTATCGACGATGAAAGAATTGCGAACACAATAGCCCTGGACGCAATAAACCGAGGGGCAGAAGCCATAATCTTCACTGCCGCCGAAGATTTTGACCCACGAACAGTTTTCAAGGATTTTGCATTTGAAACGGTTTCTGTTTATTTCAACCTTACCTTTCTTTCCGAAGCATTTTATGGCAAGCTCATCAAATTCTTTTCACCTAAAAATGCAATCGTTTTTTACAGTATAGATTTAATAGGAAACCTGGTCCGCACAGGCAATTGGTTCCACAATCTGAAAAAGGACCACGAAATGCTGGGCACCATTTTTCAGAAACATCCCTCTGAAAATCTCCTTTCAGTTGACGCAACGCTATACCAAAATGCAGGTGCAAATATGGTGCAACAGTTAGCATACGCTTTAGCTCATGCTAATGAATATTTAAACCACCTATGTCAGCCTGAGCGCAGTCGAAGGCCTGCTGAAGTAATAACCTTCCACCTAGCCACCGGTCCAAACTACTTCTTCGAAATAGCAAAAATCCGCGCCCTCCGAAAACTATATGCAACCCTCGCAAAGGAATACGGAACAACAGAAACCTGCCACATCCTCGCCACGCCTTCAAAGCGCAACAAAACACTTTACGATTACAATGTAAACCTACTTCGCAGCACCACCGAATGTATGAGCGCAATTTTGGGTGGCGCAGACACGGTTTGCAATATGCCCTATGACGAATTGTACCACAAAAGCAACGAATTCGGCGAACGCATTTCCCGCAACCAATTACTTATCTTAAAGCACGAAAGCTATTTTGACGCCGTAAGCAATCCAGCGGATGGAACGTATTATATCGAAAGTTTAACGGATGAATTGGCAGAAAAAGCCCTTCAACTTTTTAAGGAAATTGAAAAAGGCGGCGGCTTTCTTCAGCAATTAAAAGAAGGAATTATTCAGAAAAAAATAAAGGAAAGTGCAGAAAAGGAGCAGGAACTATTTGACAACGGTGAATTGAAATTACTGGGAACAAATTACCACACAAACAAGAATGATAGTATGAAAGCCGATTTGCAACTTTTCCCCTTCGTAAAACACAACCCTGTAAAAACGCTAATCGCTCCAATCATTGAAAAACGCTTGGCAGAAAAAGTTGAACAGGAAAGACTAAGCAATGAGTAGAAAAGATTTACAACATATTACTTTAAATACTCGGTCCCTGAGCGGAGCCGAAGGGACTCGATTTTTGAAAGGAGCCGAAGGGACAATTTCTGGAAAACCTGCAACCAGTAACCAGAAACTAGAAACCAGACCCGAGCAAAAGCGAACTGGCGAAGCAAACGAGAAACTAGAAACTTTTTCAACCGCAGAAAACATAGCGCTCAAAAAAGAATACAGCAAAGAAGATATAGAAAACCTCCACCACCTAAACTTCGTAGCCGGAATCGCCCCACACCTCCGCGGCCCATATTCTACCATGTACGTCCGGCGCCCGTGGACCATCCGCCAGTACGCAGGGTTTTCAACTGCCGAGGACAGCAACGCCTTTTACAGAAGAAACTTAGCCGCAGGCCAAAAAGGACTCTCCGTAGCCTTCGATCTTGCCACCCACCGTGGCTATGACAGCGACCACGAAAGGGTAGAGGGCGATGTGGGCAAAGCAGGCGTAGCAATAGACAGCGTAGAGGATATGAAAATCCTTTTCGACCAGATTCCGCTGAACGAAATGAGCGTTTCCATGACCATGAACGGCGCTGTGCTTCCCATCATGGCGTTCTATATTGTTGCTGCGGAAGAGCAGGGCGTTTCTCCTAAAGAGCTGGAAGGCACCATCCAAAACGATATTTTAAAGGAATTCATGGTGCGCAACACATACATTTATCCGCCCACGCCTTCCATGAAAATCATCAGCGATATTTTTGAGTTCGCCTCCAAAAATATGCCCAAGTTCAACAGCATCTCCATCTCCGGTTACCACATGCAGGAAGCTGGAGCAACGGCAGATATTGAACTTGCTTACACATTAGCGGACGGCCTAGAGTACATCCGCACCGGCATAAAAGCGGGAATGGACATAGACACTTTCGCCCCGAGGCTCTCCTTCTTTTGGGCCATCGGGATGAACCATTTTATGGAAATCGCAAAAATGCGCGCCGCCAGAATGCTGTGGGCAAAGATTGTAAAACAGTTCAACCCAAAGGACGAAAAATCATTAGCGTTACGCACCCACTGCCAAACCAGCGGGTGGAGCCTTACCGAACAAGATCCATTCAATAACGTAGCACGAACCGCCATAGAAGCCGCCGCAGCAGTTTTTGGCGGCACACAATCGCTTCACACAAACGCTTTGGATGAAGCCATCGCATTACCAACAGATTTCTCCGCCCGTATCGCAAGAAATACACAGATTTTCCTTCAGACCGAAACCCAAATCACCAAAACGGTCGATCCTTGGGCGGGAAGTTATTACGTGGAAAGCCTTACCAATGAAATAGCTAACAAGGCCTGGGCGCTAATAGAGGAAGTAGAAGAACTGGGCGGCATGACCAAGGCCATTGAGGCCGGCATCCCCAAACTCCGTATAGAGGAAGCCTCTGCCCGCAAACAGGCGCGTATTGATAGCACCCAGGATATCATCGTGGGCGTAAACAAATACCGCCTAGCCAAGGAAGACCCGCTGCAAATCTTGGATGTGGACAACCAAAAAGTCCGCACCTCGCAGATTGAACGCCTCAACCACATAAAAGCCACCCGCGATGCCCAAAAAGTAGCAAAGGCGCTTGCAGATTTAACCGAATGCGCCCGCACGGGTGCCGGAAATTTATTAGCTTTAGCCGTAGAAGCTGCCCGCCACAGGGCAACCCTCGGCGAAATCTCTTCCGCTTTGGAAAAGGAATTCGGCAGGTACAAGGCACAAATAAGGTCGGTTAGCGGCGTTTATAGTAAAGAGATGAAAAAAGACCCAAGTTTTGACAAGGCAAGACAACTGGCAGACAAGTTCGCGGAACTTGAAGGCCGCCGCCCCCGTATTATGATTGCCAAAATGGGGCAGGACGGGCACGACCGCGGCGCCAAGGTGGTAGCTACCGGCTATGCCGATGTAGGTTTTGATGTAGACATTGGCCCCCTTTTCCAAACCCCGGCCGAAGCCGCAAAACAGGCGGTGGAAAACGACGTGCACATCCTGGGCGTTTCCTCCCTTGCCGCAGGCCACAAAACCCTTGTGCCACAGGTTATCGAAGCCCTAAAAAAGTATGGCCGTGAGGATATTATGGTCATCGTGGGCGGCGTGATACCCGCGCAGGACTACCAGTACCTTTTTGATGCCGGCGCAGTGGCCGTCTATGGCCCCGGCACCCGCATTAGCGATGCCGCTATTGAGATGTTGGGGGTTTTGATTGCGGGGGTGGAGTGAAATTGCAATTAATTCTATATTTTTAAAAAGAAACTTTAGATTTAACCCCAAAATAAAATATATGAAAATAATTACTTCAACGGTTTTGCTGTTTTTTTGTCTATTTCAACTACACGCACAGCAATGGAATCAATTAGAAAAAGTTGTATCACCCGATAGAACTTTTGGGGATCAGTTTGGTGGAGCGATTGCTATACAGGATAATATTGCAGTAATTTCGGCTCCTTATGAATGGGATGAAATTGACCCAGCTACGGGGGGAGGTCGCGTATATATTTTTGAAAGAAATATGAGCGGTGAGTGGATCAATATTCAAAAAATAGGCGGAAACGATATTGTTTTTGGAGATAATTTTGGAAATAAGGTTGCTATTGCTGGCGACTATATTGCAATCGCGGCATATCTTGAGGATCATAATGCAAACGGCGCAGAATTTTTTGAATCAGCAGGTTCGGTATATATATTCAAAAAGCAAGCCAGTGGTTTATGGCAACAATCTCAAAAACTTGTGGCGTCTGATAGGGATGAGTTTGATTACTTTGGGTTTTCAATTGCTATGAGTGGGGAATATTTAGTAGTGGGTGCAAATGAAGAATCCAGTGATGAAAATGGGAATAATTTTTTGGGTGCTTCCGGTTCAGCTTATGTCTTTAAACGTTCTGGAAATATTTATAGTGAAACACAAAAAATTGTAGCGACAGATAGAAGTGCTCAATCCAAATTTGGTTCTTCGGTCACTATTGATGATGATTTTATTGTTGTTGGCTCACCTTTCGACACGTATGATATAGGCCCAGGAAATATAGAAGATCAAGCGGGTTCAGCTTACGTTTTTCAAAGAAACGGCAATGATTGGAACCAAACTTTAAAAATAGTTCCTGATGATAGAAATGTGCCGGGCACTACCATAAAGCAGTTTGGAACGTCGGTAAGTTTGGATGCTGGCTCATTGATAGTAGGAGCACCTTCAGATAATTCAGTTTATTTTTTTGAAAATGATTCAAACCAATGGTCACAGATAGAAAAATTTATAAATACAAATTCTACAGGTGTGAATACTACTTTCGGTTTTGATGTGTCTATTTCTGGGAATTTCGCGTTCGTTGGCGCTCCTTCACAACAATTGGATGCTTCTGGGGCTAATAATATTGCAGACGCAGGTGCTATTTTCTTGTTTGGGCGAAACAATGGAAATTGGGCTTATGTAAATCAATTTGATGCCATTCACAGAAATAATAATGACCGGTATGGGACAGCCGTAGCAATTGATCAAGAATATGCTTTTGGAGGTTCTCCAAAACATAGAACGGATGTAAACGGTCAAAACCCTCAAGTTAATGCAGGTGCTACATTTTTAATTGAATATGATGGGGAATTAGGACTTCCTTCTGAAAATTTAAACAGTGCCATAGTTCTGTTTCCGAACCCCTCTCATGGTGAATTAACAATAGAACTGCCCCAAAAGCTTAACGTCTCAAAAATTAAGGTGACGGATATACTCAGTAGAGAAGTTTATAATACAACTGTTATAGACTCAACCCAAGTTAGTTTAGATCTCGCACTAAATTCCGGAGTTTACATTGTCCAATTTTTCAATGAAAACACTCGTTTAGTAGATTCAAAAAAAATAATAATTAAGTAAATAATTTACTTTCAATAAATAGCATATGAAAAAAGCACTTATTTTTCTGTTAATTATTAATGTCTTTCAAATTAGTTATGGTCAAATAATTGAAATTCCAGATAACAATTTAAAATTTGCATTAACGTATTTCCCTTATTACGCTGCCGATTTTGATGGCGATGGAAATTACGATGGGGATGTAGATACTAACAACGACGGGGAAATTGATGTTTGTGAAGCCGAAGCGGTTATAGGGCTGAATCTCGCAGGAAGATTTATTGAATCATTGGAAGGACTTCAGTATTTCACCAATTTAATTACATTGGATTGTTCCGTTAACGAGTTTACTTCATTAACGATGTGGCCTAATACAAATATTGAAAATTTAGCTGCGGAATCACCAAATCTTTTAGAAATTGATGTTACCCAGAGCTTAGGTTTAAAAAAAATTTCAATTTGGTCCACCCCAGTTTCCCATATAGATACGAGTCAAAATATAGCTTTAGAAGAGCTATATATGATTAATACTCCAATAACAGCGGTTGACTTAAGTAATAATATTAATTTGAAACAATTATTTACCCATGGTAGTTCCCTCCAATTTTTAGATCTGAGCCAAAATTCAGAATTAGATATTTTAAGATGTCAAAATGGAGTACTTACAGGTCTGAATTTAAAGAATGGTTTTAATGAAGAAATACAGGGAATAACTGCTACAAATAATCCATATTTAGAATGCATTCAAGTTGATGATGTTGAATATGCGGAAACTTCAGGCTGGGAAAAGGACGCTATAGCACAATACAGTTTGGATTGTATGTTTTTGGGAACTGAAAATTTTGAAATTGAAAATATTGCCCTCATTTATCCAAATCCATACAATGAGGTTTTAAACATAGATTTGAAAAGAACTTATTCAGAAATTAAGGTTGAGATTTTTGACATGAAAGGTTTTTTGGTTTTTGTAAACTCTTATGTTAATACGAAATCTATTACGTTAAAACTCGATAAGCCTGATGGAGTTTATATGGTAAAAACTCAAGCTGAAAAATTTGCTCCAGAATATTTCAAAATTATAAAATATTAAAAATGTTCCTCCCCGCTAGCGCGAGCTTCCCCCTCGTGTCCACAACAATATCTCTTCCTAAAATATTTCAGTATCTTTGAAAAAGCAATCTCTTTAAAAACAAACAAGATGGAAACTCTAACAATCCACACAAAAAACAAAGCACAGTCCAAAGCCATCAAAGCTGTACTGAAAGCAATGGAAATTCCTTTTGAAACCAAAAGCGAAGGCAACTATAACCCCGAGTTTGTAGCAAAAATAAAAGCCAGCGAAGAAGAGGAAAAGCACGGCAAAACAAAAGCCATCAGCACCGATGATTTGTGGAAATAATCTACACAGATAGAGCTATCAATGATATTTTATATTGGAAAAAAATCTGACAGCCCAGACCAATAAACAATTCGTGTATTCGTGGTGAAACCAGAAACCTGAAACCCTCTTGCGCGCTTTTGCAAAGCGTGCCCATCTACTTTGAGCATTTGCAATGCGACCCCCGTTACCACGAACATCCTAATGTATCCCTCCGAGCAACTGCGTCTTTTATGACGTGATGTGGCTTTTTACCTTTGGCATAAACTATTTGAGTTATGACAAAAAAGGATAATGCTTTGCGGATGCGTAAATTGGTAATGGAGTTTCGGCTCTCCGGCCGG
>JAUYGY010000028.1 GCA_030690315.1 Aequorivita sp. | reverse complement strand
ATTCAGAAAGAATAAATCCTTTAAAGGGAGAGGTATGCTCTTTACAGAACTGAAAAATCACCTGAAACGACCAATTTCTATCTTTAGCAGTTTCAGAGGAAGAAATAACAGGTTCTTTTATAGAGTTGCGGATTTGAGATGCAATCGCGCGGGAAATCGGGGCGGGGGAACAATGGTGGGAGTTCTTGAACCACAAAACTCCATTGCCCGTATTGATCAGGCTACTTCCGTAAACCCATAGCCATTTCTGTACTATTTGTGGCAGAGGCGTCACCCTCATATATCAGTATAATCATATCAGTTTATAGTATCTTTATAGCATATTTACAGTATCTTTATAGTATGTTTATAGTATCTTTATAGCAAGTATATAGCATTCTAAACTCATACTACATTAATATAAAACTTACTGTAACCTTTGGTCAGATTTCAAATACCCCTACTCTCAAAAGGATTATAACCCAATCTTCACTGTGCTTTTACAGCTGTTAGAAAAAATGAATAAAACATCGGGCTGCCTCAACTTAATGCCTCATTTTATCAAATTTCTTAAGAAGGATATAATGTTTCCCCAAGAATACATTTTTGTTTTACATTTAAAGTAAAAATGCTATGTATTACAGAAAAGCGCACGGAAAAGGCTTTACCTATAAGGAAGAAAATGGAAAAACGATTCAAGATAAAGAAACCCGCGATTGGATAAAATCGCTAGTAATTCCTCCGGCGTGGACAAATGTTGAAATAAGTGAAAACAGAAATGCCGACTTACTGGTCACAGGAAGAGATGACAAAGACCGCAAACAATACCTCTATAATCCCAAATATACAGCCCGCCAAAATTCCCAAAAGTTTGATCGGATTATAGACTTTGCCGATCAATTGGAACATATGCGGCGAGTGACGGGGCAACACCTGCGCAAGAGAAAATTGAACCGCGAGAAAGTGATGGCCGTGATGCTCCGTCTTTTAGAATCTGCATTCTTTCGGCCGGGCAGCGAAAGCTATTCCAAGGAAAATGCTACCTATGGCTTAACTACTTTAAGAAGTAAGCATCTCACTATTGACGGGGACGAAATAATCTTTACCTATAACGGAAAATCTGGCCAAGACCAAGAAAAACATATAGTAGATAAAAAATTGGCCAAAATTGTACAGGAAATAGACGACATGCCCGGATATGAAATCTTTAAATATCTGGATGAGAACGATAATATTGTTGATGTTAAAAGCGACGATTTAAATGCTTATATCCACGAAGTAATGGGTGAAGGATTTTCAGCCAAGGATTTTAGAACCTGGGCGGGAACAATGATTGCCGCAATAGCGTTGGACGAACTGGGGGTAGTTGATAAAAAGGACCAAAGACTTTTGGACAAAAATATAAAAGAAGCGGTAAATCGCGTTTCCGAAAGATTGGGCAATACTCCTTCCGTAGCCCGAGGTTCCTATATTGATCCGCGCGTGCTCGACGATTATACTAAAGGACGTACGCTGCAAAATTTTGAAAAGGAAATAAACCAATTGCTCAAAAAAGCTGAAAATCTTTCCAAAGAAGAAATTGGCGTTTTGTGCATGCTTCGAAATCGCTTAAAAAAGAAATAAAGAGTTTTCTGCATTCATAACTATAATTGAAAAAAAGCTAAATTTGCCCTCCAAGATTATGGCCTCATAGTTCAATGGATAGAATAGAAGTTTCCTAAACTTTAGATCCAAGTTCGATTCTTGGTGAGGCTACAAATAAACTTTAGTTCCCAAGTTCCCACGACGCTTGGGGGTTGGCGAGGCTACAAAAAAACCGTTCTAAAAAAAGAACGGCTTTTTTATTGAAATCTAACATTTCAGTATTATTACAATTGGAAGATTCAATACTTTCCCTTCAAATTTTCCAACATAATATTGGTCATTTCATCCAAAGAAATTTCACTTTTCCAACCCCAATCATTTCTTGCTTCCGTATCGTCAATACTCTGTGGCCAGCTGTCTGCAATAGCCTGCCTAAAATCGGGTTCATACCCAATTTTAAATTCTGGGATGTGTTTTTGGATACTGGCGGTAATTTCTTCGGGATTAAAACTCATTGCGGCAAGATTATAGGAACTTCTAATTTTAACCTTTTCAGGTTCAGCCTCCATAATATTCACCGTGGCCTTTATTGCATCATCCATAAACATCATGGGCAGTGTGGTTTCCGAATTCAAAAAACAAACGTATTTTTTGTGTTTCATGGCTTTGTGGTAAATATCCACCGCATAATCCGTAGTACCGCCGCCCGGAAGCGTTTTATAGCTTATCAAGCCCGGATAACGGATGCTGCGCACATCCACCCCGTAACGGTTAAAATAATATTCACACCAACGCTCGCCCGTTTGTTTGGTGATTCCGTAAACCGTGCTAGGCTCCATAACCGTGCGCTGTGGCGTGTCTGTTTTGGGTGTTGTGGGGCCAAAAACAGCAATGCTGGAAGGCCAGAAAATTTTTTCGATTTTTTTCTCCTTCGCCAAATTCAATACATGAAAAAGTGAATCCATATTCAGGTTCCAACCTTTCATCGGAAATTTTTCCGCCGTTGCTGAAAGCATGGCCGCCATTAAATAAACATCGGTAATTTCATGGCGCATCACTATTTCTTCAACCGCATTGTAATCCATGGCGTCCAAAATTTCAAATGGACCACTTTTCATCAATTCCTCATCCCCTTCGCGAATGTCACTGGCTATTACTTTGTGCTTCCCGAATTTTTCGCGCAAATAAACCGTTAATTCCGTCCCTATCTGTCCGCAGGCGCCAATGATTAGAATTCGTTTCTTCATATTTTTCTTTTTCAAAAATGAAGTGTAAATATACATATTATCACTTCTTTCAAAGGCAAAAATATTTACCTTCCATGTGGTTAATATCCAGTATCTTTGTGCCTCTTTAAATTTTTATGAGATTTATAATTTCCCTTTTTGTGATTGTTGGTTTTATTTTTTCCTGCGGAAATACTTCCGAAGAAAACCAAAACCAAAAGCCTTCAAACGACGCTTCCATTATTTTTGGCTATAAAGAATATAATTTTCCTGAGCTTTCCGCCCCGGCGAAAGAGCAAGCAATACATTGGGGCGTTTTGGAAGACTTTTTGCTCGAAGCAAAAAACATGAACGGCAGCAACTATGAAGCCTTACAAACCCGCTCCGAACGCATGAAGGAATTTTCAGATTCACTTTTCAAAAAAATTCCAGATACGCTCAACACAGCGCCCATAAACAGTAGATTGCTGGTTTTAAAAACGCGGTCTGAATTGTTGTTTCAAACGGCTCATCAATCCATTATGGATTCTTCCCAAATCCAAAATTCCGTAATTGAGATGAATATTGCCGTAAACAACTTAATAGTGCAACTGAACGAAAAGTTCCAAAAAGACGAAATCGATTTCCAAAGAAAAGACGACGAAGAAACCGAACTGAAAAAACAAAAACGTTACCAAGATTCAATATTGAATTTGGAACTTCAGGACAAAAAGAACAAAAAAGTGTAACAAACACAGGGAAAAGACAACTTATCATTTCAAATAAATTCAAACAATAAATACTAGAATTTAAAATAATAAAATGCCCCGCTATTAAATTTAATTAATCGAAGATGAATAATTTGGGCATTCCATCTTCCGTTAAAAACAAATAATAAACCCCGATGAAAACAAATTTTTTAAAACCCGTTGTGGCTTTTGCAGTTATTGCCGTAGCCGCAACCGCTTGTAAAGAGAAGACCGAAGTGGCCGTAACAGATAATGAACCACACGGAATTATCTTGGCAAACATGGACACTACCGTTAGTCCGAAAGTAGATTTTTACAATTACGTGAACGGAAACTGGATGAAGAACAACGAGATTCCAGACGACCAAACAAGTTGGGCCGGGTTCACAATCCTAAGAAAGAAAACTGATGCCGATATGCTGAATATTTTGGCAAAAGCAAAAGAAAGTGGAAAGTACGCCCCTGAAACAGACCAAGCCAAAGCTTTGATGATTTATGAATCTCAGTTAGATTCGGTTGCTAGAAATAAAGCCGGTATTGATCCACTAAAACCAACACTTGAAAAAATTGCAGCCATGAACAGCATGGAAGATTTTCAAAAATTGATGAGTGAGGATGCTGTTGCTGTTTCACAACCATTTTTGGGTCTTGCGGCATTTTCAAACCCAAACAATAGTGCGATGAACTCCGCATACATCACTCCCGGTGGATTGGGTCTTCCCGACCGTGATTTTTATACAAATACAGATCCGGCTTCGGTAAAAATCCGTCAGCAGTATGTAGATCATATTACACGAATGCTTCAATTTTTGGGTGATACGGAAGAATCTGCGCGCAAGCAAGCAGAAACTATTTTAGCTTTTGAAACAAAACTTGCCACCCCAAGATTGGACAAAGTAGCGAGTCGCGATTTTAGAAATTTCAACAATCCACGTAGCGTTGCGGAACTTCAAAATAGCCTTCCGCAAATTCAGTGGGAAGAGGCTTTTAAAGGATTGGGTGTTTCCAAAAAAATGGATACCGTTATCGTGATGCAACCAAAATATATGGAAACATTAAACCAAATGTTTGCAAAACCAGATTTTGAAACTTGGAAAACGGTAATGCGTTGGTCAACCCTTAATAATTCTGCAGGAATGTTGAGTACCGAGATTGATAAAGCAAATTGGGACTTTTACAGCCAAACCCTGAACGGAACCAAAAAGCAAAAACCTGCAACCGAGCGTGCTCTTGCAACCGTTAACGGAAGCGTAGGTGAAGCTTTGGGGAAATTGTATGTGGACCAAATGTTCCCGCCGGAAGCAAAAGAAAAAGCAGAATCTATGATTGCAAATGTGATTGCGGCTTACAAAGACCGCATCAACGCATTGGAATGGATGAGTGACAGCACGAAAGTGAAAGCTATTGAAAAACTTGACAAATTCACCGTAAAGGTTGGATATCCAGATAAGTGGAAAGACTATTCAGAAATGAAAGTGAAGACGGGCAATACATATTATGACAATATGGTAGCCGTACAAACCTGGAATTTTAAAGATAACCTAGCTAAAATAGATGAGCCCGTGGATCGCACTGAATGGGGAATGAGCCCACAAACTGTGAATGCGTATTTCAACCCATTTAACAATGAAATAGTTTTCCCAGCTGCAATCCTTCAACCCCCTTTCTACGATTACAAAGCAGATGAAGCGGTAAACTACGGTGGAATTGGCGCAGTAATAGGCCACGAAATTTCACACGCTTTTGATGACAGCGGTTCGCGTTTTGACTCCAACGGAAACTTGGTAAACTGGTGGACTGAAACTGATTTGAAAAACTTTACCGAGCGCGGTAACAAGCTTGCGGAACAATACAGTAATATTGAAGTTTTGGACAGTGTTTACATCAACGGACAATTCACTTTGGGTGAAAACATTGGTGACCTTGGTGGGGTGCTTGGTGCTTACGATGGTCTGCAACGTTTTTACAAAGAAAACGGCCGTCCCGATAATATTGATGGCTTCACGCCAGAGCAACGTTTCTTTATGAGCTGGGCAACCGTTTGGCGCACAAAGTCTCGTGAGGAAGCTTTACGCAACCAAGTAAAAACAGATCCGCACTCTCCAGGAATGGTTCGTGCTACACAGCCTTTGGTAAATATTGATGCTTTTTATGAAGCGTTTGATATTAAGGAAGGTGATCCAATGTACGTTGCTCCTGAGAACAGGGTTCGCATTTGGTAGATTGCCCGATGTCACATTGAGCGCAGTCGAAATGTTTTAAATGAAAAGGAGCTGTAAAAGGCTCCTTTTTTTTATATAGAAATTTTAAAAGAATAATTTAAAAAAGTTTTCAAATTTTCAGAATCTACTTGCTTAAAAATTTCATTTGAATCGGCTTTCATAAAGGTTGGCGGTTCCAAACTCAGCTCCTTTGCCTTTTGAATGTAATAGTCCGCTTTTTTGGGGTGATATGGGTTTACTGCATTAAATACTTTTCCGAAGGCATTCTGTTTTAAAATTTCAACCAAAATATTGATACAATCCTGGCGGTTAATCAAATTTACGGGAGCGTTTCCATCTGCCAAATCCTTTCGCCCAGCTAGATATTTTACGGGCTGACGACTTCCGCCGATTAAACCGCCAAAACGTACAATTGTGGTTTTCAATTCTTCCGTATTTATAAAGAGTTCTTCCACTTGTCGCAGTTGTTTTCCAGCGATTGTATCGGGTACGGGTTCGTCCTTTTCGGTGATTTTCCCCTGCGAATCGGAATACACCGAAGTACTGCTCACTAAAATTATTTTCGACACGGAAGAATTCCGTATTTCTTCAAGCAAATGGATCATTTTCAGCACATAATCTGCTCCAGTATTTTTCCGAAGTCCGGGGGGAATCATCACTATCAAAGAATCGGCATTGTTCAACAAAGCTTGAACTTCGCCCTCAATTCCGCTTTCTGAAATTTCTACGGGATAAACATCAAACCCATTTTGCTGCAGCAAAGTTGCCTTTTCAACAGTGGTTACGGAGCCTTTCACGGTATAGCCCAGCGTCGTTAAACGAAATGCCAATGGTTGTCCGAGCCAACCCAGCCCGGCAATAGCTATTGTTTTACTCATTATTCAAACGTATTTTGGGGTTGGCTTGCAAGGTATCAAAAACCCTCAACTTTAAAGAATCTACTGAAAACGTACGCTTCACGGCAACGGCATCCGTAATCACAAAAGGTTTCGGCATTATATAATTCGGGCGTTTTGAAATATTAAATTGGGGGTCGGTAATCAAATCAAAAGAATATTCCATCACTTTAAAAGAAACGGGAATGCCTTTTTCTACTGAAAATGTCACTTTTAGGGAATCATTTTCAGAAACGTAATAATTGATGAGCGCTTCATTCTTTGTGCCTCTGTAATTTTCTGAAGCATCTGAAATCAACGCCTTTTTTCCATTGAATTCCAAGGTTTTAAAAGGAGTATTTTCAACACTGTACAAATCTATTTTGTTTACTTTTCGCTTTGGAACGATTGTAAAACGTACATTCCTACTATTTTCAACAAGGGCATCCTCTTCCAAAATCACTTCAAAATCAGGAATGGATTTTTTGGGAGCTTCGGCTGCATAACTGAAATTGGTTCCATATTTATTATAGGAAGCTTCGCCCAAAATTTGGGAAGCATCTTCGGGGTTTTCGCCTAAATATTGCTGGGTCCATTCATCAATTTCTTTATCGTAAGTCAACCAATAAGATTTGCTGGCATCGGCGTCTTTAAAATAAACCAAGCTGTTTGGTTTTTTTCGTTCTTCGGAAAAATCACTTTTGGAATGTGCTTTTATGAAGAAAAACACGGCGAGCAACAAACATAGTACAGAAAGGAAGCCTTTCATTTTATAATATCCAAAAACCGGCCAAAGCAACGCAAAGAGTAAAACGGTGAAAACACAACTAATCACGAGCATTTTTAAACCAAGTCCCACCGGAAAAAACTGAATGAGCGGTGCAAAAATAAAGATTGCGGGAACTGCCATAAGCGCCATCGACAAAAGGCTGGGGCGTTCCTGCCGAAGCATTACAAAAAACGACAACAACCCAAAAAACACGGGAATAATGAAGAAGGCGGCGCCTTTCAGAATAATAAATACCGCAACGTTTATCAAAAGCCAAAACAACATCGGGGCAACATAAAATGAGGGCTCGAAGAATTTTTTGGTGAATTTTTTATAAATCGCAAACGTAATAGTCAAGGAAAGAAAAACAAAAAATGCAATATACCAATGCCCGTTATAGGTAAAACCTTGTTGGATTTCGGCGTATTGCGGATAGAGTGCCAAAATCAATTTCCACCCAAAAAAACCAATAATGCCACAACTAATAAGAGAAATCAAAAATGGAATAAAACCCAACCCCATCATTTTCCCGTTCAATTTTCTTCTGTAAAGTCCGTAAAAAATTAGGAACAAAAATAACAGCGTTGCCAAAATGAGCATCGGTAAAATCCACGAAAACGGGTAGCTTATCATTTTTACCCACGGGAAATTTACATAAACATCGTCGGTTTCAGACTTCAACTTTGAGAGATCGGCATTTGCAAAATAATGAATTAACGGAAGCAAATAACTGCCTTGATGCGCCAGTGAATTGTCGCTTAAATTATAATAGTTGTCATTGGCAGTGTGATAGTTAAAATGACTGTCAATAAAGGCGAAGAAAAAACTAGGTACATCGCCGTCTTCCCTAAAAATGGTGGAATCGGTATCATTCGGCAACATTTTGTAAACGCTGTACATCAATGAGGAAGCCACGGGAAAATCTGGGTTGGCTTTTACGAATTCTTTTACTAGTACGGAATTTCCGCCGTTAGTTTCCAAAATCATATTACTGGGTCCACTGCTTCCGCGTGCTTCAAAGTTGAGCACCAACCCCACATTTTTTGCCCACGGGTGTTCGTTCACAAAAAGCTTGGCTCCATCCAACCCAATTTCTTCGGCATCGGAAAAAAGAATTATAATATCGTTTTTTGGCTGTTCCCGCGAAGCCAGATATGCGCGCACGCTTTCCAAAATTGTGACCAACCCACTTCCGGCATCGCTCGCGCCAAAGGAAGGTACCAGCGCACTATCGTAATGTGAAAGCAGTAAAAGTGTATTACCTTCTTCTAAACCTTTTATTCGTGCAACAATATTGATAGGCTTGTTCAGTGTTTTCGATTCGGGATTTAGGCTAAAGCCTTCTTGAATATGTGGATCGAGGCCCAATTTTCGCAACTCAGTTATTAAAAATTCACGAACCTCTGCGTGTCCTTCGGAACCTAAATAATGTGGTTTTTTTGAAATTTCGCTTAAGGGTTGCAGTGCCCTATCAACAGAAAATTCAGTTGCCGGAACCACTTCATCTGCCTTGTAATGTGGAGACAAACTATAAAAACTGTAAAAGATGAGCGCAATAATGAGCAGGAGCGAAAGAACTGCGTCAATTTTTTTCATGGTTGGGAAGTTTAGGTTGATAAAAATACAATTTTATCGCGTTAAGTTAGGGGTTACTGATTATTGAATTGTTAGCGCTCACTCACCGAAGACCTCCAATAATTAATTACTTAATACCCTAATAACTTAATTTGACAAAAATGATTATATTAGAAGTTCGCAAAAATTTGATAGTATGGGAATTAAAAGTTTTATTGGCAGAAGGGCAAAGCCCCAAAAAGGTTCTTCGGAAAAAATAAAGGTTTCCGATTATATGACGCGAAACTTAATCACATTCAAGCCCGAACAATCCGTTCTTGAAGTGATGGAAATTCTTTTGAAGAAAAAAATATCCGGCGGACCTGTTGTCAACGATAAAAATGAATTGGTCGGGATCATTTCCGAAGGCGATTGTATGAAACAGTTGAGTGATTGCCGCTATCACAACCACCCCATGGAAGACGTGAAAGTAGAGCAGCACATGATTAAAAATGTGGATACCATTGATGGCGATATGAACGTACTGGATGCGGCCAATAAATTTTTGGAATCAAAACACCGCCGATTTCCCATAATAGAAAATGGAAAACTGGCTGGGCAAATAAGTCAGCGGGATGTGCTGAGGGCTGCCATGGACCTTAAAGGGCAGACTTGGTAAAGTTTCTAATTTTCCTTATAAATCTTTTCAATACGTTTATCTGGGATAAGCCACATAAGTGCTACCAAAACATAAAGCGCAGCGGCAATCCACGGTTTATAAAATGCCGAAATAATTGCGATACCATATAAAATTGGAGATGCTTTTCCTTTAAAATCTTTCCCCACTGCTTTTGATAATGAGGAATCTTTTCCTTGGATTGCTAAAATTCTATTTTGCAGAATAAAATATGCAATTGCGGCCATTAAAAGCACTATTCCGTAAAGTGCCATTGGCAATTCCACAAAATTATTTTCGCCCATCCACCCAGTTGCAAAAGGAATCAACGACAGCCAAAACAGCAAGTGAAGGTTTGCCCACAAAATACTGCCATTCACTTTTTGTACGACATGCATCATATGGTGGTGATTGTTCCAGTAAATTCCTATGTAAATAAAACTTAGCACATAACTTAAAAAAACTGGAAATAGGTGCGTAATATCTTCGATATCGGTACCGTGGGGAATTTTCAATTCCAAAACCATAATGGTAATAATAATGGCGAGCACGCCATCGCTAAAAGCTTCCAATCTGTTGCTATTCATACACAATAATTTAATTCGATATTAAAGAAATACGTTCTTTAAAATTGAATTTACAAAAAAATATTTACAACTCAGAAATTACTAAAATTTCTTAATATTCTGATTTTTAATGTTATAGTCATTTTCAAACGATTACAAACAACTATAAACGAAAGTAAATAAGTAACAACCAACTAAAATTTGGAAGCCAATGTAAGTTTGTCCTGTCGAATAAAATGAAATTCGATAGTATCAATTGTTTAACATTAAATATTAGAAATCATGAGCACACTTAGAAACAAAGTACAGTTGATTGGAAATTTAGGAAAGGATCCTGAAATTGTAAATCTTGATGGTGGAAAGAAGCTTGCCAAATTCAGCATCGCAACGAATGAAACCTATAAAAACCAAAAAGGTGAAAAGGTCACGGACACCCAATGGCACAACATCGTAGCCTGGGGAAAAACCGCTGAAATTATTGAAAACTATGTCACAAAAGGAAAAGAAGTGGCAATTGAAGGAAAACTAACTTCCAGATCATATGATGATAAAGAAGGAAATAAAAAATATATTACGGAGGTAGTATGCAACGAGCTAGTCATGCTGGGGAGTAAATAAATGACTGGCCAATTAAGCCCTCGCCTTTTGCGGGGGCTTTTTTAAATTTCAAATCTTTATTTTTACAGAAATGGATACAAATACCCAGCTAAGCATATTCGATTTGCTCAAAACGCATTTCGGGTACGAGAAATTTCTTCCCAATCAGGAAGATATAATACATAATGTTTTAAATCAAAAAGACACCATTGCCATTATGCCCACGGGCGGCGGAAAATCGTTATGTTTTCAATTGCCAGCCTTGGCTTTGGAAGGAACGGCAATAGTAATTTCTCCATTAATTGCTTTGATGAAAGACCAAGTTGACGCTTTAAAAGCAAACGGAATTTTAGCAACATTTTTCAACAGTTCCCAACCATACGAAGAACAGCAGCAGGTTTTAAGAAATTTACAAAACGGCGATTTAAAGTTGATTTATGTAGCGCCTGAAAGTCTTCCACAGTTAAATTTTATTCTAAACTCCATCAAAATAAGTCTCTTCGCCGTTGATGAAGCCCATTGTATTTCCAGTTGGGGCCACGATTTTCGCCCAGCATATACACAACTTAAAAGTTTAAAGGAACAATTTCCAAATGTCCCTTTGATTGCTTTAACAGCTACCGCCGATCGCGCAACTCGGGAAGATATTGCAATACAACTTTCAATTCCGGAAGCCAAAACGTTTATTGCTTCTTTTGATAGACCAAATTTATATTTAGACGTTCGCCCCGGCCAAAACCGCAACAAACAGATTCTCGATTTTCTGAAAAGACATTCAGAAGAAAGTGGCATTATTTATTGCCTAAGCAGAAAAAGTACCGAAAAAGTAGCGGCAAGCCTTATCGCAAAAGGTTACAAAGCCGAAGCCTATCACGCCGGGTTGACTTCCGAAGAAAGAACTCAAATTCAAGAAAATTTTATTAATGATATTTCACCTATAATCGTTGCTACCATTGCCTTTGGAATGGGTATCGACAAAAGCAATGTGCGCTGGGTTATTCATTATAACATGCCGAAAAATATTGATGGGTATTATCAGGAAATTGGCAGAAGTGGACGCGATGGAATGCCGGCGCATACCATTCTTTTCTACAGTTTTGCCGATGTAATTATGCTTCGGAAATTTGCTGAAGGCTCCGAAACAGAAACATATCAATTGGCAAAACTGGAACGGATGCAGCAATTTGCCGAAGCATTGAGTTGCCGACGAAAAGCATTGCTCGGCTATTTTGGCGAACACATAACAGAAGATTGCGGCAATTGTGACATCTGCAAAACTCCGCCCAAATATTTTGACGGCACGCTCATCGCCCAAAAAGTTTGCTCTGCCGTTTCGCGATTGCAAGAAAAGGAAGCCTTAGGGATGGTTTTGGATGTGCTGCGCGGATCACAAAACGCACAGGTTTTTGACAAAGGGTACCAAAATATAAAAACCTTCGGCGCCGCAAAAGATATTTCTTGGCGCGATTTGCAACAATATGTTATTCAACTTTTAAATCAAGGCGTTTTGCAAATCTATTTTCACGAAAACGGTCGGTTGCTGCTTACGCCTTTCGCAAAAAAGGTTTTGTTTGAAGGAAAAAAAGTGCGATTGGCAAATATTATTCAAGAAACTGAAACAGTAAAAACCGAAAGAGCGCCAAGAAAACGTGCCGATCTATTTGAAAAATTGAGAACGTTGCGGTTGAAATTGGCTCAAGAGTTAAACATGCCCGCATTTGTGGTTTTCAGCGATGCTACTTTGGAGGATATGGAATTCAAAAAACCTAGAACTCGCGAAGAATTTGCAGTAGTTTCAGGAGTAGGGCAAGCGAAACTCGAAAAATATGCAGATGATTTTTTAAAAGTAATCAATCGGCATTTGGACGGTTTGGAAAGCAATTTGCCTACCCACGAACGCAGTTATAAAATGTTTAAGGAAGAAAACCTTTCCCCTTCCGAAATTGCAAAAATCCGTGGCCTTACGGAAGATTCAATTTATGGTCATTTTATCAAAATGAATGAATTGGGAAGTGAAATTGACCTCCTCCAATTCATTACTTCCGCAGAAATTCAGCAAGTAAAAACGGCACAAAAATCGCTTGAAAACCCCGAAGCGCTAAAACCGTATTTTGAATATTTCGAAGATAAAATGCCGTATTGGAAGATAAAACTTGGGCTGTATTTGTGAAACTGAAATTTCTAAACAATTTGTATTTGTATAATTGAAACCAAATAGAATTCAAAATTTTCAGAACAATACTATTATTTCAACAAAACCAAACATATATCATATTTTAAGAAAAAAGTATCCCCGAACTTTGTAGCCATTTTTAAAATATTTAAGCAAATGACTACTTCCGGAAAAATAGAATTGATGGCTCCGGCCGGTAATTTTGAATCGTTGCAAGCTGCACTGGATAACGGCGCAGACTCAGTGTATTTTGGGGTTGAGCAACTTAATATGCGTGCCCGTGCGAGTATCAACTTTACCATTGACGACCTTTCGGAAATTGCAAAACGGTGCAAAAAAAGTAATGTGAGAACTTATATCACACTGAACACCATTATTTACGACCACGACCTTTCCATCATCAAAACCATTTTGAACGCAGCCAAAAATGCAGGAATTACTGCAGTAATTGCGATGGATCAGGCTGTGATTGCCTATGCACGCCAGATTGGGTTTGAAGTGCACATTTCAACACAAATAAATATTACCAATATTGAAACGGTAAAATTCTATGCGCTTTTTGCCGATACAATGGTAATGAGCCGAGAACTAAGCCTTAGACAAGTAAAGAAAATAACCGAACAAATTGAAAAAGAGCAGGTAAAAGGACCTTCCGGCAACTTGGTTGAAGTTGAAATTTTTGGGCACGGCGCACTTTGTATGGCCGTTTCGGGCAAATGTTATCTGAGTTTGCATTCGTACAATTCCTCAGCAAACCGAGGGGCTTGCAAACAAAACTGTCGGAAAAAATATACCGTAATCGATCAAGAAACCGGTTTTGAGATTGAACTAGACAATGAATATATGATGTCTCCCAAGGACCTTTGCACCGTAAATTTTTTAGATGAAGTAATTGAAACAGGCGTCAAAGTTTTAAAAATTGAAGGTCGGGGTCGTGCTCCAGAATATGTGGCAACGGTAACCAAAACCTATCGAGAAGCTATCGATGCATATTACGCCGGCACCTATTCCGAAGAAAAGGTGGAGCTGTGGATGACCGAACTAGCCAAAGTATATAACCGCGGTTTTTGGAGCGGCTACTATTTAGGCCAAAAGCTGGGCGAATGGAGTAAAACCGATGGTTCGCAAGCAACCCAGAAAAAAGTGTATGTTGGCAAAGGAGTGCATTATTTCCCAAAAACAAAAATTGCTGAATTTAAAATTGAAGCATACGATTTAAATGTAGGCGACAAAATTTTAATTACGGGCCCAACTACTGGCGCCAAAGAATTTGAACTTTCTGAAATGTTTGTAAATGACGAGTCGCTCTCAACTGCAAAAAAAGGAGATTCTTGCACGATTCCAACACCTTTCAGAGTAAGGCCTTCAGACAAATTGTATAAAATAGTCGCTACATAAAATGGTTGTCGTTACCCTGCAAAGAAACAAATGTATTGGTTGTAACTACTGTGTTGAGCAGGCGCCAGCTTATTTCCGAATGTCAAAAAAAGACGGAAAGTGCGTGCTGCTCCATTCCGAAGAAAAACGTGGATTTTTTACTTTGAAAATTGCCGACAACGCAACATTTGAACCCTGTGAACAAGCAGCCAAAGCTTGCCCTGTGAAAATCATTTCAACAAAATTGGTCTAATTTTTCAAGCAGCTTCTTCGCTACTATTGTTTCTTCCGAAAAAAGGAATTGGTTTGTTGTAAAAAGTAATCCGAATTCCAAACAATAAAATCACTCCCCCAAAAATCATTTGAAAGCTTATCGCTTCGCCAATAAAAAGCCACGCTAAAATAGTGGTTAAAACCGCCTGCCCCAAAAGACTAACGGAAACGCGCGTTGCCCGCATATGTTTGGTGGCATAACCCAAAAGTAGCCACGCCAGTAATTGGCAAATAACACCTTGGATTACCAAAACAAACCAGCCCATATTGCTGAAACCCGAAAAAGGTTCTCCAATAAAATAACTCAAAATAGCCAAAAAGAAAGCAGACGAAAGTGTGCTAATTGTTATAAAGGGAAGCACTTCAACTTCATAAAGCACGTATTTACTTAGCAACATATATGTGGCGTAAAATATACCGGAAAGCACCGCAAATACAAAGGCGAGGTCAAAATCCAAGGCCGCGAAAAACCGAAAACCCACTAACGTAATCATTCCAAAAATGGCAATTGCAGTGCCTATCCAAAAATTGAATGTTGGCTTATTTTTTAAAAAGAAAAATGCCCCAATTCCCACCCAAACTGGTGAAAGATTAGTGAGCAAAGTTGCCTGGGTAGCCGTGGATTCTTGGATTGCAATATTCCAAACAGCAACATCGGCGGCGAAAAGGGCGCCACACAAAACAGTAAGCAATAAAATTTTCAGGGAAGGGATTTTTAATTTTCCAGTCAAAATAGTGAACGGAACCAAAAGAGCCGCAGCAATTGCCATTCGGTAAAATGCAGATATAACGCCCGGCGACAAGCTGAGTTTTACCAAAATAGGGAAAATGGAAATACAAACTATTCCAATGACAAGGGCAATTCTAGGCTTTGTCATAAATTGAAATTGAGAAGTTTAAATAAGACGGCAAAATTAGTCTTAATTAACCGTTGGATGATAATATAAGTCAACTTTTGCAAAATAATTAACGCGCCCTATTATTTATGAAGTTTTAATTGAATTCGCTTGCGCGGAACGTCAACATCCAAAACTTTTACAATGATTTGTTGGTTCAAATGGACGTGCTCATTCACATCTTTTACAAACGAATCTGAAAGATTTGAAACGTGAATCAAACCGCTTTCCTTTATCCCGATATCAACAAAACAGCCGAAATTAGTGATGTTATTTACAATCCCGGGCAGTAATTGACCTTCCTGCAAATCGTTGATGGTTTTAATGTTTTGGTTAAAAGTGAACACCTTTGCCTCTTCGCGAATATCCAATCCGGGTTTTTCCAATTCCTTTAAAATATCCTGCAACGTGGGAAGTCCAGTTTTTTCAGAAATGTATTTTTCCAAATTTATTTTATGAAGAAGCGTTTTGTTTCCTATCAATTCTGAAACTCTTACTTTTTCATCCTTCGCCATTTTTGAAACCACCGCATAACTTTCCGGATGCACCGAAGAATCATCCAAAGGATTTTCCCCGTTTTTTATCCGAAGAAATCCAGCCGCTTGTTCAAATGCTTTTCCGCCCAAACGCGGTACTTTTTTTATTTCTTCCCGCGAAGAAAATGCGCCGTTTTCGTCGCGATAGTTCACCACATTTTCAGCGAGTTTTGGCCCGATTCCAGACACGTAACTCAACAGTGGAACGCTTGCCGTGTTTATATTTACCCCCACAGAATTCACGCACAATTCCACCGAAGTGTCCAACGAACTTTTCAATTTTGACTGATCAACATCGTGCTGATATTGGCCAACACCAATGGATTTTGCATCAATTTTTACAAGTTCCGCCAACGGATCCTGCAAACGCCGACCGATGGAAACTGAACCTCGAACTGTAACATCATAGTTCGGGAATTCATCCCTCGCAACTTTTGAAGCCGAATAGATTGAAGCTCCAGCCTCACTAACCACAAAAACCTGCATTGGGTTTTTAAATTGGATTCGTTTAATGAATTGCTCCGTTTCCCGCGAAGCTGTACCGTTCCCGATTGCAATGGCTTCAATTTTATAGGCATCGGCGAGGGAACTTATTTTTTTCATCGCTCCTTTGGTGTCGTTTTTTGGTGGATGCGGATAAATGGTTTCATTGTGTTGCAATCCGCCCTGCGCGTCGAGGCAAACTACTTTGCAACCAGTCCTAAACCCCGGATCGATGGCCAAAACACGCTTTTCGCCCAATGGCGAACCGAGCAATAATTGTTTTAAATTTTTAGCAAAAACGTTGATTGCGGTTTCGTCTGCCTTTTCTTTCGCAATGGATAATGCTTCGTTTGAAAGGGCCGGAAACAATAGCCGTTCGTAGCTGTCTTCAATGGCAAGTTTAATTTGTTTTGAAGCGGCGTCATTCGATTTTATGACGCGTTCCTCAATTTTTAAAATTGTCTTTTCATCATCAATCTCTATTTTTTGACGAATAAATCCTTCCGATGTTGCGCGAAGAATCGCCAATAATCTGTGCGAAGGAATTCTGTTTAAAGCTTCGTTCCAATCAAAATAATCACGGAATTTCTGGGCTTTTTCGTCGTCTTCAAACTTTTTTACCACTTTCGTGGAAATCATCGCGAAACGCTCCAATTGGTTTCGAAGCATATTTCTGATATCCGTTCGTTCGTTGATCCATTCCGCAATAATATGTCGGGCGCCCTCCAAAGCTTCCTCTTCGGAATTTACTTCACCTTTTATATATTTTGCAGCAAGTGAAGAAATATCGGAACTCGAAATACTTTGTGTCTGAGCCATTAGAATTTTTGCCAACGGCTCCAAGCCATTTTCCCGAGCCGTATCTGTTTTGGTTTTTCGCTTCTTTTTATAAGGCAAATACAAATCTTCTAAAGCGATTAAATCTGTAGCCTCTTCTATTTTTTTCTGAAATTCCGCTGTCAAAACTTCTTGTTCTTCCAAAGATTTTAAGATTGCGTTTTTGCGTTTTTCCAGTGCTTCAAACTGTTCCTTAAATTTTACAATATCGCCAATTTGAACCTCATCCAGATTTCCGGTTAGCTCTTTTCGATAACGTGAAATAAAAGGAATGGTGCAGTCTTCGTTTAAAAGCTTCACCGTGTTTTGGACGCTTTTTTCGGGGAGTTGGGTTTGGGAGGTTATATAATTAAGAAGATTTACCATTTGGGAAATTAATCAGAAAATTTAAAAAGTTGATAATCATCTTCTTTGGAATTGTATCGGCCATAAATAAAATATTCGTTCATTTTAAATACGTTTTCGGCCACTCCGTTAGGGTTGCGTAATGTAAAAATTCGAATTTTATCAAAAGCATTTTGTGGAATTATACCTTCTATGTGTTCAAAATCATCATTAAACAAACATTCAATACGGGTAGATTTATTGTATTGATATGAGTTGAATGCAGTAAAAGCTGGATTAAAATATGTAGTACTATACCCAGAACTTCCAACAGTTCCGCCAATTGTATATTGTCCAGCAAAAGCTCCGTGGGTATTAACATTTATCGTTTTATTACCACCGATCGTAATTCGATATCCTTCCTTCACCGGAATTACAGAAACCCCAATATCTTCGGTACTAATTTTTCTGAGAAACTGGGATGTTTCGTCAAGTTCCCTTCTTTCACCAGATCCCATAGCAGTCCCCTCTTGTATTATTGGACTATTTTTGAACGTAATCTCTCCATCCTTTGATAACTCAATCTGTTTAAGCACTTCCTCGGTTTCAAGATTTTTAACCGTAAAAAGCATTTTATTGCTATTGGCGGTAATCTGAAAAATATTACCCTCAAGTAAATATGAGTTATTCATGGTAGGATTTCCGTCATTTGGCAATTGCTTTTTTTGGACAGTTTTTAATGCTCCCGTAAGTTCCGGTACAGTGAACTCAAAAAGATAGGTGTATAAAATCCCTTCATCAATGGTTAAAATGAACTTGTTTCCTCTGTCATAAACTTTACAGACATTGCTGGTAATTGCAATCGAGTTTGGATTGGTCTCCACGATTTTAACTACTGAAGTTTCCGTCTTTAAAGCTCGTGAAAATTCAGTTAATAATTTATCCAATCGCGTGGGCTTATTGTCACGGTCACCGAAATTTTTATCGCTAAAATCAAATATTTTTTTTCCAAACTTCCCATCGTGATCAAAAGTATATATATTTAAAATTGAACTTCTTTTAGTAACGGTGAGAATGTAAAATTTGTCCTTATAACTATGGGATTGTAGGTAGACTTCATCATTTAATTTGAAGCCAAACTCTGTTTCAATGGTTGCTTCTCTTTCAAAATCAAATAAGACACTTCCAAAGTTTCTATTGTTTAAGTTTTTTAAAAACAATCGAATTTGCCCGTTTTTTATAGTTTGACCAATTATTTCAGTGTAGATTGAAGGAAGACCTTTGGAGGCAAACTTTCCTATAGGTTTCAGGTCTTCGGAGTATAAATAGCCATTCAATGTTTTATCGTCATCCAGAAAAATTGCAAATGTTTTTCTTGTTTCATCAACCACTGCAAATGCATCGCTTGGTAATTTACTTCGAGTTTTTAAATCATTCGGTATTGATAATAAAGATGTCTGTGCTAAGGATGAAATAGAAAAAAATAGGAGGAATAGTATTCTCAATGACATAAATTTAAATTCTAATGATTGATATTGAATTTTACGAATGATACTCAATTGATACTCGCCCCATTGTCAACCCCTTCTTCCCCAGGATTCACAAAAACAACTTTCCCTTCCGCATTTTCCGTCATCAAAATCATTCCTTGGCTTTCCACGCCTCGAAGAGCTCGCGGCGCAAGATTTACCAAAACGGTCACTTTTTTTCCGATGATTTCCTCGGGTTTAAAGCTTTGCGCAATACCAGAAACTATGGTGCGCACATCAATTCCCGTATCAATTTTCAAAACTAATAGTTTGTCTGCTTTGGGCATTTTTTCGGCTTCAATAATGGTTCCCACACGCATATCAAGTTTTGCGAAATCGTCATATTGAATTGTATCTTTCTGTGGCGTTACTTTTTTGTTGGCTTCGGCGTTCATTTTTTTGCTGGCTTGTAGTTTATCCAATTGTTGTTGAATCTGTTCGTCTTCTATTTTGCTGAAGAGCAATTCGGCTTTGTTTATTTGATGGCCGGGTTTCAGTAATTCTGATATTGATGAAACGTCTTTCCACCCTTCGGCTCCGTTCTGGGTACGGTCGCTGAGCGGAGCCGAAGCGAGCATATTTTTTAATTTTTCTGAAGTAAACGGCAAAAATGGTTCACTTAAAACTGCTAAAGCCGAAGCAATCTGCAAAGCAACATACATAACAGTTTTGGTACGCTCTTCGTTAGTTTTGATGGTTTTCCAAGGCTCTTCATCTGCCAAATATTTGTTTCCAAGGCGGGCAACGTTCATCAATTCTCCCTGTGCTTCGCGGAAACGGTAACGCTCCAACGAACTTCCAATTACTGCGGGATATGCTTTCAATTCGCTTAAAGTCTGTTCGTCAACTTCTGAAAAAGTTGATGGTTCTGGTACAATCCCTTCGTAATATTTATCCGTCAAAACCATCACACGATTGATGAAATTCCCGAAAATGGCTACCAATTCATTATTATTTCGGGCTTGAAAATCGGCCCACGTAAAATCATTATCCTTTGTTTCCGGGGCGTTTGCAGTAAGTGTGTAGCGCAACACATCTTGCTGATTTGGAAAATCCTCCAAGTATTCGTGCAACCAAACCGCCCAGTTTTTGCTGGTTGAAATTTTATTCCCTTCAAGATTTAAAAATTCATTCGCGGGAACATTATTTGGAAGAATATAACTTCCTTCCGCTTTCAACATCGCCGGAAAAATAATGCAATGGAAAACAATGTTGTCTTTCCCAATAAAATGAAGGAGTTTCGTGTTTTCGTCTTTCCAATAATCCTCCCAATTTTTTCCTTCGCGTTCTGCCCATTCTTTGGTTGAAGAAATATAACCAATGGGAGCATCAAACCAAACATAGAGCACTTTTCCTTCAGCATCTTTTGCGGGAACTGGAATTCCCCAATCCAAATCGCGGGTTACCGCGCGGGGGCGCAAACCATCGTCAATCCAGCTTTTGCACTGCCCATAAACATTAGTTTTCCAATCCTTTTTATGGTCAACGAGAATCCATTGTTTTAGAAAATCTTCATATTCGTTTAAAGGCAAAAACCAGTGTTTTGTTTCTTTTAAAACAGGTTTATTTCCAGAAATTACACTTCGCGGATTTATCAAATCGGTAGCATTGTGGCTGGTTCCGCAGTTTTCGCATTGGTCGCCATAGCTTTCCTCAAAACCACATTTTGGGCAAGTGCCAACTACAAAACGATCCGCCAAAAATTGGTTTGCTTCTTCGTCAAACAATTGCTCGGTAACTTCCTCTATAAATTTATCATCTTCGTATAATTTCTTAAAAAATTCCGAAGCGGTTTTATGGTGAATTTCCGCAGAAGTGCGCGAATAATTATCAAAGGAAATCCCGAAATCTGCAAAACTTTTTTTGATGATTGCGTGATATTTATCAACCACTTCCTGCGGTGAAATTCCATCCTTTTTCGCTTTCAACGTAATGGCAACGCCGTGTTCATCGCTTCCGCAGATAAACGCAACATCTTTATTTTGAAGCCTTTGATAGCGCGCATAAATATCAGCGGGAACATAAACGCCCGCCAAATGACCAATGTGAACGGGACCGTTGGTGTAGGGCAAAGCCGCAGTAATCGTATATCTATTTGGGTTCTGATCCATAATTTTTTTTGAAAGCACAAAAGTACACATAAATGTAGTAATTTGTGGTTTTAAATAGATTCATGATTACTCCAAACACACTTCAAAAAGGCGATACGGTTGCTATTATTTCCACCGCTCGGAAAATTTCAAAAGAAGAATTAAACCCTGCTCTTCAATTACTTGAAAGCTGGGGTTTGAAAGGCATTTTGGGAAAAACCATCGGCGCAGAACAAAACCAATTTGCGGGAAATGACGAGTTACGGGCAGCCGATTTCCAACAAATGCTGGACGACCCAAAAATTAAAGCCATTTGGTGTGCCCGAGGTGGCTACGGAACCGTTCGAATTATCGATAAATTGGATTTTTCAAAATTTAAAAAAAATCCGAAATGGATTGTGGGCTATAGTGATGTTACGGTTTTGCATTCGCACATCCATACTTTTGGGATTGAAACGCTGCACGCACAGATGTGTTTGGAAATTGAAAATAAAACCCAAGAAACTTCGGAATCAATCCGAAAAGTTTTGTTTGGGGAAGATTATAAGCTTGAAGTTGAATCAAGCGGTTCCGCAACCCGTGCGGAAACCCAAACTATAAATGGAGTTTTGGTTGGCGGAAACCTTTCGGTGCTGTATTCGCTTTGCGGCAGTGCATCGGAAATGAAAACCGATGGCAAAATTCTGTTTATTGAAGATCTTGACGAAATGTTATATCATATTGACAGAATGATGATGAATTTAAAACGAAAGGGTTATTTAAAAAACCTGAAAGCGCTCATTATTGGTGGAATGACAGAGATGAAAGACAATAAAGTGTACTTCGGAAAAACGGCTGAGGAAATTATTATCGATTTGGTAAAGGAATACAACTATCCAGTGATTACAAATTTTCCCGCCGGACATATTAAAGATAATATGGCTTTGATTTTCGGCAGGGAAATTAAAATAACCATTGAACCATCACAAATTAAAATTCAATTTTAAAAATCAAAAATCAAAAATCGGCAATCGTAAATCGTAAATCAAAATGGCAACGCACAACGAGCTCGGGAAAATAGGGGAAGAAATAGCCGTACAATATTTGCTTCGGAGCGGCTACAAAATCCTGCGTCGCAACTTTTTTTTCGACAAAGCCGAAATTGATATCATTGCCCAAAAAGAGGAAGGAACGGTTGTAATTGTTGAAGTGAAAACCCGAAATAGTGATTTTTTCGGAGATCCCCAAAGTTTTGTGACACCTGCAAAAATCAAACTTTTGGTAAAAGCAGCCAACGAGTTTATTGTTTCAAACGAACTGGAAGTTGAAGTACGTTTCGATATTATTGCAGTTTTAAAAAACCAAAAAATGGAGAAAGTGGAGCATTTTGAGAATGCTTTTTATCATTTTTAAGCCATTTCTACTTCGTTTCGATTTTTAAGAAGTTCCTCAATTTTGTAGAGTAAAATAATTTGCAGCAACACTGATGGGATTAAAAAAATAAGCCCCAGCCAAGCCATAAAAACAATTATAAAAAATACACCGGTCGCTATTTCAAATCCGCCTGCAATTTGGGCGATGTTTCCCATCGGTTTTACCAATCGCAACAAGGCAAAGCCAAAAATAAAGCTTCCTATTCCGCAGAAAATAGATTGTGTAACCAAAACATATTCTGTGTAAAACCCATCAAAATAAAGTGAAGCCATATCGTAACCATAAAATAAAATTGTAGTGCCAATTAAAAAGAAAGCCCCGATTTTCAACAAATAATTATTAAAGATTTTCCCACTAAGAACAAAGCCCCACATAAAATAAATGTAAGTGATGAGTATTATAAATTTCATACTGATGTATGCGCCTTTGGAAATAATGAGTTCATTTTCATAAAATCGAGCATAATCAACAGCGAATTCCACAAAGCCTGAAAGGAAATAAATCAATCCGCAAATCCACGCCATTTTAAGATAAAATGATGAAATTTTAAATTCTTGTAAATTGATATTTCCAAAATCGGAAGCTTTTGAATCTTGCAAATTCTCCAAATCCTCACCCAACACATTCAAAATTGTCTTCAACGTAAAACTGCGCGGCATTACTTCCCCGGCTTCAATTCGCTGAATGGTTCGAACGTTTATATTGCACTGCTCCACAAGTTCTTCCTGCGTAAAGCCTTTTTGCTTCCGAAGTTCTAATAATTTTCGACCAAGTTCTGGTTGTTTCATTGTTTAAAAATTTATGAAGCAATAGTACGATGGCAGTAAATATAGTGCAATATTTTCAGAGGTATTTCACGCGGCATTTACCCGACATTGGGTGGATTTAAAGGATTTGTATTATTTTCTGAGAATTGTAAATCTTCCGGAAGGGTTCATATTGGTTGGGAAAATACGGTATACTTTTACGGTTTGTGCTTCAGTTTTGTATAAAATTACAAAAGGGAATTTTTTTACCGGAACCTGTCGGAAATCTTTATATACAAATTGAAAGAGCAAGGGATTTTCTGCTAAATAATCAAGTGTTTTCTTTATTTCAAAAAGAAAAGAAGCACAAATTTTTTCTGAAATTTTAGAATACCAATCGTATCCTTCTGCGATGTCGAGCTTTGCATCTTCTTCTATCGAAACTCGATAGTTGCTCATTATGTTCGATGCTTCACATAATTTTCCACCTCTTCCCAAGTATGAAAAACCGCTCTTCCATCAACAACTTTTTCTGAAGCAAGATCCAAAGCTTGTTTTTGGATTTCATTCAATTCTTTTGAATTTTTTTCAAACCAATTTTCGGGTAGTAGCGATGCAAGTTTTGCTCTTTCAGAAATGCTCAATTCCTGAAAAGCTTCGGCAAGTTCTTCAACAGTAAAATGGTGCGATGTGTCCATAAATCAAATATACAAAATGATCTGATTTTATTACTCTGAAAATGGTTCCAAAGCCCGAAGTGCTTTTTCCACGGAAGAAATTCCTTCAAAAGTCAACAACAAGCGCAATCCGTTGCGGGTTTGTTTTTCTTTCATCGTCACTCTTTGCGGGTGGCTTTGTACGTACTGAAGTACTTTTGTGAAAGAAGGGCTTTGGTAAAATGCACTATTTTGGTCTGCCACAAAATAGCCGACCAATTTTTTTTGTTTCATAATTACGCGTTCCAAGCCCATCGAAATTGCAATCCACTTTACGCGAACACTGTTAAGCAAATCTTCCGCCCGTTTTGGCAGTTCCCCGAAACGATCCAAAAGTTCTTTTTCGAATTTTTGAAGTTCGGCTTCGTTCTTTAGTTCGTTCAGTTTTGTGTAAAGATTGAGTCTTTCGGTTATGTTGTTTACGTAATCATCCGGGAAAAGAAGTTCGAAATCTGTATCGATCGTCATTTCCTTTACAAAACTTTTCTTCGGGCCTTCGGTTTCTTCGTAAAGCGATTTGAATTCCTTTTCTTTCAATTCCTCAATTGCTTCGGAAAGGATTTTTTGATAGGTTTCAAAACCAATTTCGTTGATAAATCCACTTTGTTCCCCGCCCAACAAATCGCCCGCACCGCGGATTTCCAAATCCTTCATTGCAATGTTTATCCCACTTCCCAATTCGGAAAACTGTTCCAAAGCGGTGATTCGTTTTCGCGCTTCGTCCGTCATCGATGAATATTCTGGCGTGATGAAATAACAGAAGGCTTTTTTATTACTTCGGCCCACACGGCCGCGCATTTGGTGCAGATCTGAAAGCCCGAAATTATTGGCGTTGTTGATGAAAATTGTGTTTGCATTTGGTACATCCAAACCACTTTCAATAATGGTTGTGGAAACGAGTACGTCAAATTCATTGTTCATAAACCGAAGCATCAAATCTTCCAGTTTCTTGCCGTCCATTTGCCCGTGACCGATTCCAATTTTTGCATCGGGAACCAATCTTTGAATCATTCCGGCCACTTCTTTTATGTTTTCAATTCTATTATGAACGAAGAAAACCTGCCCCCCCCGCGAGATTTCATAGCGAACAGCATCGCGAATACTTTCTTCCCCAAAACGAATAACGTGTGTTTCCACGGGATAACGGTTTGGAGGCGGCGTAGTAATAACAGAAAGATCTCGCGCCGCCATCAAACTGAACTGCAGCGTACGCGGAATGGGCGTTGCCGTGAGGGTAAGCGTATCTACATTTTCTTTGATGGTTTTCAATTTATCTTTTACCCCAACCCCAAATTTCTGTTCTTCGTCAATAATCAAAAGTCCCAAATCTTTAAACACTACCGATTTACTGACCAATTGATGGGTGCCGATAACAATATCCAACCGTCCGTCTTTCAAGCCATCGAGTACTATTTTCCGTTCTTTGGCGGTTCTAAATCGGTTGAGGTAATCAACTTTTACGGGCATTTCAGAAAGTCGCTCTGTAAAAGTTTTGAAATGCTGAAATGCCAAAATAGTGGTCGGTACCAAAACCGCGACTTGTTTTCCATTGTCCACCGCTTTAAAAGCTGCCCGAATAGCGACTTCCGTTTTCCCGAAACCTACGTCGCCACAAACCAAACGGTCCATTGGGCGTTCGTTTTCCATATCTTTTTTTACGTCTTCGGTCGCGGTACTTTGGTCTGGCGTGTCTTCGTAAATGAAGGATGATTCCAGCTCCGCTTGTAAATAACTGTCCGGATCAAAGGCAAAACCTTTCAGCGTTCGGCGTTTGGCGTATAGTTCAATTAAATTGAAGGCAATTTCCTTGACGCGGGTTTTGGTTTTTTGCTTCAGTTTTTTCCACGCATCGCTGCCCAATTTGTACATTTTGGGCTCTTTTCCGTCCTTGCCGTTGTATTTTGAAATTTTATGCAGGGAGTGAATGCTGAGGTATAAAATATCCCTATCGCCATAAAAAAGTTTGATGGCTTCCTGCATTTTTCCTTCAACATCAATTTTTTGCAAACCGCCGAATTTCCCGATTCCGTGGTCAATATGCGTTACGTAATCGCCCACTTCCAGATTCGTGATTTCCTTTAAAGTGATCGCTTGCTTTTTGGCGTAACCGTTTTTAAGTTGGAATTTATGGTAACGCTCAAAAATTTGGTGATCGGTGTAGCAAACAAGTTTTAAATCGTCATCGATAAAACCTTGAAACAGCGGAAAAACAATCGTTTCAAACTGTTCCACGTGTTGTTCGGCATCTTCAAAAATGTCGTGAAAACGTTTTGCCTGTTGTTCAGTACTGCAAAAAATATAGTTTTTATACCCTTTTTCAGTGTTTTCATTCAAATTTTCAATTAGTAAATTGAATTGCTTATTGAAAGAAGGCTGCGGTTTGGTTGAAAACAAAATCACACCCCCTGCCCCTCCCTTCGGGAGGGGAGTTTTGCTTTTTAAATGAACTGTTGTAAATTCAGAAAGTTGCTCTTTTAATAATTCCGAACTACAAAACAATTCCGAAGGCTTTGTGCGTTGTATTTCTGAATCGATCGCATTAAAAGCCTCTGTTGCCTTTTTGAAAAGATTATCGATGGCGGTGCTGAAAAGTTCTTCATTTTTAAGGAAAACCACTGTTTTGGAGGCGATGTATTTCAGAAAACTTTCGCGGTTTTCATCAATCATTTTGTTTTCAACGTTCGGGATAATGGATACTTTTTTCACCTGTTCCAAAGAAAGTTGCGTTTCAACATCGAAAGTGCGAATGCTGTCAACCTCATCACCAAAAAATTCAATTCGGTACGGTTCATCATTGCTAAAACTGAACACATCCAAAATCCCACCACGGACCGAAAACTCGCCAGGTTCGGTAACAAAATCAGTTCGTTTGAAATTGTATTCAAACAAAACCTCGTTTACAAAATCGATGGAAAGTTGGTCGTTTACGGCAATTTTTAAAGTATTCCGTTCCAATTCCTTTCGTGTGACCACTTTTTCAAAAAGCGCTTCGGGATAGGTTACAATAAGCGCTGGTTTTTTTCGGGAATTGATTCGATTTAAAACCTCGCTTCGTAGTAAAACGTTGGCGTTGTCGGTTTCTTCAATTTGGTATGGCCGCCGATAACTTCCTGGATAGAAAAGCACATTTTGGTCGCCCAGCAGATTTTCCAAATCGTTTAAATGGTAGGCCGCTTCTTCTTTGTCATTGAAAATGAGAAGAAAAGGCAATTCAGAAATAGAAAAAGTTTCAGCAATTACCAACGAAAGCGAAGAACCAACGAGGCCAGAAACTTGGATTTTATTTTCCGAAGAGGCAATAGAATCCCCCAGTTTTCGTGTTTGCGAAGACTGTGAATAAAGTGAAGTAACGAGTGTTTTGCTCATTGGTGGGCAAAGATAATACGTTGGTTCATTTTTCAAACTTCAAAATCCAACTTTATCATTTTGATAACACAAATAACTTTAGTGTTTCCCTATTTTCGAGTTATGACAATAAAAGAATACGATGTTTTTGTGATAGGAACCGGTACCGCCGGAAAAAGTGTGGCCTTCGAATGTGCTGCGGAAGGAATGAAAGTAGCAATTGCAGACAACCGTGAGTTTGGCGGAACTTGTTCCCAACGGGGTTGTGACCCGAAAAAAGTTTTGGTGGGAATTACCCACGCGATGCAACTCGCTGTAAATTTAAAAGGGAAAGGAATTGATTCCGTCCCCAACATTGATTGGGCCGCTCTTCAAAAATACAAAGCTACTTTTACGGATTCCGTACCTGCTTCCACAGAAAAAAAACTAAAGGAAGCGGGAATTGAAATGTTCCACCAATCCCCGAAATTTTTGGATGAAAACACGCTTTCGGTGGAAGGAAAAACTATAAGAGCTAAAAAAATAGTCATCGCAACGGGACAAAAACCAATGGAACTTAAAATTCCCGGGAGGGAATATTTAAAAGTGAGCGATGATTTTTTTGAGTTAGAAGAGTTGCCCGAAAGTATTGTATTTGTGGGCGCTGGCTATATTGGGATGGAGTTTGCACATATTGCCGCACGGTGTGGTGCCAAAGTTACAGTTGTTGAATTTGGAGATAGACCGCTCGCACCTTTTGAAGCCGATATTGTTTCGCACCTCACAAAAGCTTCGGAAGCATTGGGAATTGAATTCATATTCAACGCAAGGGTTTCCGCAGTAGAGAAACTTCAGAAAAACTATCGGGTTTCCTTTGAAAAAAATTCTAAAATAGAAACGGTTACTGCTCGAATGATTTTTAATACGGCTGGGCGTGTTCCCTCTATTGATGATCTAGATTTGGAAATTGGAAATGTAGCATTTGAAAAGAACGGCGTTTCCGTGAATGAATTTCTTCAGAATACAACAAATAAAAATGTGTACGCTTGCGGAGATGTTTCAGCGAGTGGCGCGCTTCCGCTTACGCCCACATCATCGCAGGAAGCGCGGATTGTTTCGCTGAATATCAGAAAAGGAAACCATACAAGAATGGATTTTCCACCGGTGCCGTCCGTTGTTTTTACCATTCCACAAGTTGCCTCAATCGGTTTGACGGAAGAGGAAGCTAAAAAAAAGGGCTATGATTTTGTGGTGGAGTATAAAAGTGTGCCGAAATGGTTTAGCGCAAAACATATAAATGAAAAAGTTTATGCGTACAAAACTATAGTAGACAAGAAACGAAATATTGTTTTGGGAGCTCACATTATAGCTTCCGAAGCTGGGGAAATGATCAATCTTTTCGTTCTCGCGATGTGCGGAAAGCTCACTACTGAAGCTATAAAAGCGATGATTTTTGCCTATCCCACTTGGGGAAATGATATTAAGGGAATGGTTTAAGGATTTTAGATTAACGATTGCTGATTGCTGATTTTTGAATTATTGGCGTCTCATATAAAGAAACTGCTAAATGATTTACTTCCTGCTTAAATATTCCTTGCATTTGTTTACTGGACTTGTAGCTCGATTCTTAAAAGCGTGATAACTGCTACTCACAAATAAAACCACTGCAACTGCAATTGCGGCATACGCAACTTTTTGGCTCGCTTCCCAATTGGCAACCGCAATAGCTATTAAAGCCCAAACTCCTACCAATGCGAATTCACGCATATTGCGTTTCCATGTAACCACTAGATTTATTATTCCAGCGATAATAATCATTGTAACTGCCCACGAAACTTCACTATAACCCCACGCTTCCCATTCTATATTCTTTAAATAGGCCGCAACATTTGCAATGCTTGCAACGGTAACCCAACCGCTATAAAAAACAAAAGGCCACCATAGGAAAGCGATGACGGAAATTGGTGCGTCCCACAATTCCATTCGATTGTTCATCACGATTTTCAAAAGGGAATACAACAAAACGAAAATCGCCAAAATGGAATATTCCATAAAGCCGTAAAGCCAAAAGGTGATCCACATAATATTCGCAAAGCACGAAAGCACAAACCACCAACCTGTTTTTAAAATGAATTCATCATCCCTAACTTTTGTGAAGAGACTTCTACTTTGGTAAATAACAAACCCCAAGAGCATCAAATAAATGAGTCCCCAAATGGAAAAAGCGTAGCCTGCAGGAGTGAAAAGATTTTTTGAAGCATCAGAAATATCTCCAATAGTTGTGTTATTTATGGCTCCCGTATTTGAAAGGTAATTGACAAAAACGGTTGCTACGAAAGCAATGATGTTGGCTAGTTGTAATGTTTTTTTCATAAAGAATTTATTAATCCTGCATAAAGTTAGGATTTTATTAACTAATCTTTTTTGCAATTAAGAAAAGTTTAAAACAGATAATTTTTCAAAAGAAATAAGGCTTCAAAAATGAATTACAAACTTTATATTTGCAATATAAAAACCAAATTATGTCATTTACAGATTTATTCGAAAGTGGTGAGCATTCCCGCAATTTAGGGCATTTTGCTTCTATTGCAAATATTGCTTCGGTTCATGGTGAATTAGGAGCAGAAGAGGAAAAAATGTTGAAACGTTTTGCCCGAAAACTGGATATTGATGAGACGGAGTACACTGCGATTTTAAAAAATCCTACGAAATATCCGATCAACCCTCCCAATGATGCCGAAAGACGTTTGGAGCGCATCCACGATCTTTTTGAAATGATTTTTGCCGACCACGAAATTGACGATCACGAGCGATTTTTAATTGAAAGATATGCTATCGGTCTGGGCTATACTGCTGAAATTGCCCAAGATTTGATAAAAAGGTCTATCAAGATTTACAGCGGTGGTCTGAGCTTGGAAGATTATCGTTATTTACTTAATAGAAAAGAATAATTCTTATTTTAAAGAAATTTAAAACCCGTTGCGAAAGCTTCGGGTTTTTTTATTTGGCGTTTTTCATAAATTCTTCCGCCTTTTCTACCATTTTGGTACTTCCGCAGAAAAAGGGCACCCTTTGGTGCAAACTTGTTGGCTGAATATCCAAAATACTTTCAAAACCATTACTCGCCTTACCGCCTGCTTGTTCCGCAATCATTGCCATTGGGTTGCATTCGTATAAAAGACGAAGTTTTCCTTTTGGATCTTTTGAAGTGCTGGGGTAAATATAGATTCCGCCCTTAATCATATTCCTGTGGAAATCTGAAACTAAAGAACCTATATAACGCGAAGTGTATGGGCGATCTTCCTCTTCCTTTTGGCAGTATTTTATGTAATCCTTTACGCCTTGAGGAAAGTGTATATAGTTGCCTTCATTTACAGAATAAATAGACCCATTTTCAGGATATTTCATATTGGGATGGCTAAGATAATAGGTGCCAATTGCGGGATTAAGCGTAAAACCATTTACCCCGTGGCCGGTAGTGTACACCAGCATCGTGGAAGTTCCGTACACAATATAGCCAGCAGCAACCTGTTGATTGCCGGGTTGTAAAAAATCCTTGATGGTAACTGGCGTGCCCGAAGGAGTAATCCGTCGGTAGATTGAAAAAATGGTGCCAACGGAAACGTTTACGTCTATATTGGAAGACCCGTCCAACGGATCGATCAAGACTACATATTTGTTGTCATTTTTCTCATTTCTGCCTTTAATGGTTATGAAATCGTCTTCTTCCTCGCTAGCAATTCCGCAGACAATTTCACGGTTGGTGAGCGTGTTTATAAAAACTTCATTCGCAAACACATCCAGCTTTTGCTGATCTTCACCCTGAATATTGCTATTGCCAGCATTTCCTAAAATATCCACCAATCCAGCTTTGTTCACTTTATGGTTAACCACTTTGGCCGCTAAACGGATTGAATTTATTAATCGGGAAAGCTCGCCGGAAGAGTATTTAAATTCGCTTTGATTTTCAATTATAAACTCGCCGAGAGATTGATTTATTTTTGCCATTGGGTTGAAGGTATCCTGAATTTCACGCAAATATCGGGATTTTTAAGAAATTGAACCGATATTTGTGAAGGTAAAACGAAAACGAAATTCAAATTGAATTAATAAGAATGAAAGTAAGAGAAGCCATAAAAAGTGATATGCCGCAAGTTTTGGAACTCATAAAAGAGCTCGCCATTTTTGAAAAGGAACCCGATGCTGTTGAAGTTACAGTTGCAGATTTAGAACGCGAAGGATTTGTTGAAAATCCACTTTTCACTTGCTTTGTGGCCGAAATTGATGAAGAAATTGTGGGTGCGGCTTTGGTTTATTTTCGCTTTTCTACTTGGAAGGGACGTACTCTGCATTTGGAAGATTTAATTGTAAAAGAAGAAAAACGCGGAATGGGAATTGGCGAAGCACTCTATAAACAAGTGATGCAATTTGCCTATGACCGTGGTTTAAAGCGCGTGGCTTGGGATGTGCTGGACTGGAACACGGGCGCTATCCGCTTTTACGAACGCAGCGGAGCAAATATTGTGAAAGATTGGCGGGTGGTGCACATGGACGAAAAAGGACTGAAAAATTTTATCGAGAAATAAAGTGTAAAAAAAATTGACCACGAATTCACGAAAAAAAAATATTCGTGTATTCGTGGTTATTAATATACGAATATGAAAATCTTCAAATTTGGTGGGGCATCAACTAAAGATGCCGAAAGTATAAAAAATGTAGTTTCCGTAATTAACCAAACCGGTGAAAAGGATTTAGTTGTGGTAGTTTCAGCAATGGGGAAAATTACCAATGCCCTGGAAGAAGTTGTTACCGATTATTTTTCGGAAGAAGGAAACTTCATAAATTCCCTAAGTAACGTTTACGATTATCATTTCAATATTTTAAATGAGTTGTTCGCTGCCTCTACGCATCCCATTTTTTCTGATTTGGATAAAATTTTCAAAAATCTTAGACGGTTTCTTGAAAACAATAAATCGAAAAACCACGCCTTTGTTTACGACCAAGTGGTTTCCTTTGGCGAAATTATTTCCTCAACAATTATTTCGGCCTACTTTTCGGAAAATGGAATCAAAAATACTTGGCTGGACGTTCGCCAATGTATTAAAACAGATGCCAATTACCGCGATGCCAATATAGATTGGGAGAAAACCCAACAAAGAATATCTGAAAATGTAAGTCCCAACGGCATCACGGTCACACAAGGATTTTTGGGTGCTGAACACACTAACAACTTTACAACCACTTTGGGGCGCGAAGGAAGTGATTATACTGCGGCAATTTTCGCCTATTGCTTGAATGCGGAAAGCGTGACAATTTGGAAAGACGTTCCCGGCGTGCTGAATGCCGATCCGCGCTATTTCACACAAACACAATTGTACAACCATATTTCCTATCGTGAAGCGATTGAATTGGCCTTTTACGGTGCGTCCGTAATTCACCCAAAAACCTTGCAGCCATTGCAGCGTAAAGAAATTCCGCTGTTCGTGAAATCCTTTTTAAATCCCACTGCTCCCGGAACTTGTGTGGGGAAAGGAGTTATGTTGGACCCAATGGTTTCCAGTTTTATTTTGAAAAAGGGCCAGGTTTTGATTTCACTTTCTTCCCTCGACTTTTCATTTATGATGGAAGACAATATTGGCGATGTGTTTAAATGGTTGCACGAATACAAGATGAAAGTGGAGCTTATCCAGAATTCCGCCATCAGTTTTTCGGTATGTGTGGACAATAAATTCAATAATTTGGAGCCATTGTTGGCAAAGCTTCGCGAAAAATTCAGCGTTAAATGGAACGAGAACGTAACGCTTTACACAATTCGCCATTTTAATCCCACTGAGGTGAAGGCACTTGCCGAAAATAAAAACGTGCTTTTGAAGCAGGAAAGCAAGGAAACAGTACAATTGGTCATTAAAGAATAGAATCGATTGGTTTCGTTATATTTGTTGAAAACCAAACAACCAAATTATTTAATGGGATTAGTCAATGCAAAGGAAGTTGCAAAAGCAATAAACGTCGATAAATTCGGCTTTTTTGGCACTTTTATGGGCTGGTCTTTGATGAAAGTTTTAAATATTACTACCCTTAATAAAATTTACGACCGAAATAAACATTTAAAAGATCTTGTATTTATAAATGCTTTAATTGAAGAATTTGAAATAAAGTTTGAAATTCCCGAAGAAGATTTGCGCCGTATCCCAAAAACAGGCGCTTTTATAACAATTTCAAACCATCCTCTGGGTGGAATTGATGGCATACTTCTTCTAAAATTATTGTTGGAACACCGGCCGGATTTTAAAATTGTTGCCAATTTTCTTTTGCACCGTATTGAACCGCTGAAACCTTATGTAATGCCCGTAAATCCTTTTGAGGGCCGGAAAGACGTAAAATCCAGTATTACCGGTTTTAAATCTGCGCTGAAACATTTACGGGAAGGCCATCCCTTGGGAATTTTTCCCGCGGGGGAAGTTTCAACTTATAGGGATGGCAAATTATTGGTTGACAAACCATGGGAAGAGGCCGCGATGAAACTGGTTAAAAAAGCCGAAGTACCCATAGTTCCGATATATTTTCACGCAAAAAACAGCAAGTTATTTTACCGTTTGGCGAAGATGAGCGACACGCTGCGCACCGCTAAATTACCTTCCGAATTGCTCACGCAAAAGGAACGCTTAATAAAAGTTAGGATTGGAAATCCTATATCGGTTGAAGACCAAAAGGAACACGAATCACTATCCGTTTTTACTGAATTTCTTCGGAAGAAAACCTATATGCTTTCTAATGCATTTCAAAAGAAAAAACTGTTGGACAACATTCCTAAAACCTTGAAATTTCCAAAACCACCGAAGAAAATTGCAGGCCCAATTCCGCTGAAGGCAATGGAGGCTGAAATTGAAAAACTACGGTTAAATGACAAACGATTGCTTGTAAGTAAAAACTACGAAGTGTTTTTGGCCGAGGCAAATTCCATTCCATACATTCTTCAGGAAATTGGTCGTTTACGGGAAATTACGTTCCGCGAAGTGGGCGAAGGTACCAACAATAGCACAGATCTTGACAAATTTGATAGTTATTACCACCATATGTTTTTGTGGGACAACGATGCCCAAAAAATGGCTGGTGCATATAGAATGGGCTTGGGTTCAGAGATTTTTCCGCGGTTTGGAATTGACGGTTTTTACTTGCAGGACCTCTTCCGTTTTGAGCCTGAATTGTATGAAATGATGAGCAAATCCATTGAAATGGGGCGTGCTTTCATTATTAAGGAATACCAACTTCGCCCGATGCCGCTCTTTTTGCTTTGGAAAGGAATTGTGCACACCACGCTCCGTTATCCCGAACACCGTTATTTAATTGGTGGTGTGAGTATCAGCAATAAGTTTTCGGAGTTCTCAAAAAGTTTGATGATTGAATTTATGAAATCAAACTATTACGATCCGTATGTGGCGCAATACATCAATCCGAAAAAAGAATACAAAGTAAAACTGAAGGACGCCGATAAGGATTTTATTTTTGATGAAAGTGAAGCCGACCTCAACAAATTCGATAAAATAATTGACGAAGTGGAGCCGGGAAGTCTTCGCTTGCCGGTGCTTATTAAAAAATACATAAAGCAGAATGCAAAGGTTGTAGCCTTCAATGTTGATCCACTTTTCAATAATGCGGTGGACGGATTGATGTATATTCGCATTGCAGATTTGCCCGAAAGTACCGTAAAGCCTGTAATGGAGGAATTTCAGGCAGAGCTTGAGAAAAAATATTCAGACTCCCAAAACGGCGATAAATAATTCACTTTTCTTTTTTCAACTTTTATAAAATAGTTTCAAAATAGCATAACTTCGTAATTGCTAACTATCTGAATATGCCCGCCAAAACCATAGACGAAGTAATTTCAGCGCTCGATGGAATTATTGAAAAAGAATGTGCCAATAATTCCTGTATGGCATATTTCCCAATTCTTTACCGAAAAGTTACCGTTCGAATAAAAGAAGGAATCATCAACAACGAATTTGAAAACAACCAGCGAATGGAAAAACTTGATGTTCTTTTCGCCAACAGATATATTGATGCTTATGAAAGTTCTGGCTTCAACAAACCATATACAAAAAGCTGGAAAAATGCCTTCGAAGCCGCGATAACTGGAAAGTTGTTGATTATGCAACATCTCCTTTTGGGGATTAACGCACATATAAATTTAGACTTGGGAATTGCGGTTTCAGAAACCGTTGGCGACGATGGCGAATTGATGGATTTTGAAAACGATTTCAACAAAATCAATGCTATTTTGGGTTCAATGATTGCGAATTTGGAAGCTAAAATTATTTCCGTTTCACCTTTATTTGGATTGCTGGACAGATTTGGAAAAGGCCGTGAAGATAAAATTGTAAGTTTTAGTATCAATATAGCACGGGACGGCGCTTGGCTTTTCGCGAACCAATATCATATCTCGCCAAATAAAGCAAACGAATTAAACGACCGTGATACAGTAATAGCAATACTTGCCGAGAAATTGATAACCCAAAAAAGTTGGTTGCTGAAATATTTGGTGAAAACCATTTATTTCTTTGAAAAGAAAGATGTACCGCAAATAGTAGCAGTGCTTAAAAAGGAATAAAATTATTTCTCCGAATACGGATTATAGCTTCCAAAATTCCAGATATATCCTTCGGGGTCTTTGCAGCTATAGCCGCGGCCACCGTAGTCTTCATCTTTAATGTCCATTACTATTTCAGCTCCATTTGCTTTTGCATTTTTGTAATGTTCGTCCACTTCATCAATAATAATATATGCGGTTTGGGTGTTCAATCCGTTTGCTTGAGCTGGTGTTCCGGTCATTTTCCCGAATTCACTTTCTGCACGTTGTGGGCCAATCATGACCATGGCATTGCCAAGCGAAAGTTCGGCGTGGTGCACACTATTATTTTCATCTCTATAAACGAAATGCTCTTTAAAGCCTAAGGCTGTGGTTATAAAATCTACTGCAGCATTTGCATCTTTGTAGCTCATTGCGGGTATTGCGCCGTACTTGCTCATAGTTTAGTTTTTTAAATTAAAAAAAAGCCTTTGAAAAAATCCAAAGGCTTTTAAAATTTTAGAACCATCCTCTTTTTCCTACTTGATAGGTTTGGTAGAATTCTTCGTCGCTTTTGGTGAGGTAAATAATTCCTTCAATAAGGGGAATAATTCCGCCAATACCACAAGTTACAATTGTAATAACTATTTGAATAATGCCTTCTTGCGTATAACCAAGAATGAATTTGTGGATCCCCAAAGAACCGATAACAATAGCCAAAATCCCCGCAAGAATCTTTTTGTTTTCTTGGGGGTAGTTGGGTGGAGCTTGGTTCCAGTTTTCGTTGGTGGTGTTTCTTGATTGCTGCTGGGCGCTATCATATCCTGAATTTTGTTGTTCTTCCATGTTTTAATTAGTTGGTTGTTAATGTGTAATAAATGTATAAAAAATTATAGAAATGCGCTGTCAACAGGTTCCCAAAGTTCAATTTTGTTTCCTTCGGGGTCGAGGATCCAGCCAAATCTGCCATAATCATAAGTCTCCATTTCGCCTACAATTGTTACACCTTCCTCTTTTAAAACTTTCAACAATTCTTCAAGGTTTTCAACACGATAATTGACCATAAATTCCTTTTCGCTAGGTGAAAAATAGTTGGTGTCCGCATTAAAAGGGCTCCATTGTGTGGAACATTTGTTTCCATTTTCATCTTGCCACCAAAACGTGCAGCCATAATTATCTGTATTTAAACCCAAATGGTTTTTATACCAATCCTTCGTTTTATCGGGATCATTTGTTTTGAAGAAAATTCCACCAATTCCCGTTACTCTCTTTTTCATTTTATTGATTTTTAAAATTTTGAATTATCTTTTCGGCAATTACTTTTGCTAGTTTTTCCTTGCTTTCCACAGTCCATCCGGCGATATGCGGACTTAATATTACATTGTTCATTGCGAACAATTCCTTTAAAGAATTGGGAAGATTATCGGAATCAAAAAGGGTTTCAAATGAAAGTTTTTCAAATTCCAAAACATCCAATCCCGCGCCGAGAATTTTCCCTGATTGCAACGCTGCGACCAAATCGGCCGTGACTACACTTTTCCCGCGGGCGGTATTTATAAGCCAAAATGGTTTTGAAAATGAATTTATGAATTCAGAATCGATCATTTTGTCCGTCAATGGCGTCCACGGCGTGTGAAGGCTTAAAACATCCGTTTTTCGTTGAAGCTCTTTCAACGAAACTTGGGTTGCATTTTCATCGCCAACATTTTCTTTTATATCGTAACAAATCACTTCACAGTCAAAACCTTTCAGTTTTTTTGCGAACGCTTTGCCCATATTGCCGTAACCAATTATTCCAACGGTTTTTCCGTCCAGTTCTATTCCGCGGTTTGGTTCACGGTTCCAAAGGCCACTTTTAACCTCTCTGTCGGCATTATTTAAATTGTTGAATAGCGAAAGAAGCATTCCAAGCGCGTGTTCAGCCACGGCATTTCTATTGCCTTCGGGCGCGGCGATCAATTTAATGCCAAGCTTTTCAGCATATTCTGTATCGATACTCTCCAAACCGGCGCCCACGCGGGCAATGAATTTCAGATTTTTTGCCGCATCGAGGAATTGTTTGTCAATATTGAAGCGGCTTCGGATTACTAATCCATCGTATTTTGAAATAATTTCCTCAATTTCAGCTTTTGAAGCTTTGTAGTTTTCTTCATTCCAAAATCCTGCTTCCTTTAGCATTTTCAATAATAATGAATGGTTGCTATCGAGATGAAGGATTTTCATTTTTTAGATTTTGGGATAATCAGAAACCGTTTTTTCCGAAGTTACATTTCCAGTATGTTTGGTAGAAATTTTCTCAAAAAGAAGCACATGTACCTCTTCCCCATTTTGGGTTTTTGGGCAATGCTCCACACCTTTCGGAACAACAATTAATTCGCCTTCATTTACAATTTCAACTTTGTTCCGAAAATGCATTTCCAAAGTGCCTTTTTGCACAAAAAACAACTCGTCCTCTTCCTCGTGTTTGTGCCAAACAAATTCGTCTTTCAGCTTGGCCAAAAGCACTTGCATATTGTCCACAACCGCTATTTGGTGCGGATGCCAATGTTTTTTGAAAGTTGAAAACTTAGTTTGTAGATTGATGGTTTGCATACTATTCGTGCGGATTTGCCTGCGGATATGGAATCATTTCCTTTTGTGAAAGATTGGAAACTTTATAATAATTCTTTTTCCCGCCAAACCAATATTCTACTACCGCTTCGTTGTCTTCCAGTTGAAAAGGAAATGGGTCGGGCAACTTATTTTGTGCTTCTTTTATTGGATCGGAATCCATAATAACATCTCTTTGGGGTTCATTTTTAAGATAGCCCACAAATTTATTTGGTTCGTTTACATTCCCTTTTGCTTCCAGTTTTTGGTTTCTGAAGTAAATATTCTGAATAACTGCATCGGGATCCATTTCGTTAAAAAGAATGTGAATGTTAGTGGCCGAGCCACCATCTTTTACCCCGGCGATCCAATTTTGATAGTATGCTTCTGCTATTTTAAAAGGCGGGTTTTGTTCAAAAGTGGTTTTTGAACTAGCGGTTTGCGCTCCTCCGCAGTTTGAAAAACTTAGCAGAAGCAATGGCACTGTAAAAAGAAATATCAAGATTTTTATATTTTTCATCATATAATAAAATTACAATTTAAAAGCGAGACCTAAAAATACGGCAATTCCATTTGCGGCATCAACATTTAAGGTAATATTTCTGGCATTAAAATAAGGCAACAATAGTTTTAAATATAATTTTTCTCCAACTCTGTAATGAGCTCCCGCGCCAAGATTATAAACGGTAAGTGCACTGTTTTCAATATAACCTTGGGTCTGATCTTCGAAGCCGAAACCATAACCAGCCTGCGCAAAAACATTCCATTTTTCTTTATTTACAATGTAATATTGAAGAGATGGAATAAACCCGTAGGAATGAATAGTAACGCCACTATTGTCTTTTAACAACGTATTATTTGAAGTAAAAAAGCTTCCGGAAAGGGAAACTTTATTTGAAACAAAAAACTCAAAACTCCCCAAACCGATTGCTCCAAAATCGTCTTTATTATTTGTAGTCGTCGGGTATGGGGAAATTCCCAAAGAAAGTAGTGTTTCACCTTTTTGATTTTGGGCGAATACAGTTATACAAAAAAGAAAAGTGAATAGAAATAATATTTTTTTCATTAATAAAATTTTGAATGAAGATAACTAAAATATTCAGTCATAAAAAAAGCCTTCCGTAAAACGAAAGGCTTTTTTTAAATCAGTTTTATAATAAATTATCCGGCCAATGCCTCCGCACCACCAACAATCTCGAGGATTTCGTTGGTAATTGCAGCTTGGCGGGCTTTGTTGTATTGAAGTTTCAAGGCATCGCGAAGTTCGGTAGCGTTGTCGGTTGCTTTGTGCATCGCCGTCATTCGTGCGCCATGCTCGCTGGCAACGCTATCGCGAAGCGCTTTGAACAATTGTGTTTTTAAACTTTTTGGAATCAACGCCTCAACAATTTCCTCTTTTGAAGGTTCAAAAATGTAGAATGTTTCGGTAGTTTTTGCTTCTTGTCCTTCAATTAATTTTGGAGGCATAATTGGCAAAAACTGCTCGGTCATTACTATTTGTGTGGCAGCGTTTTTGAAATTGTTATAGACAACAATAATTTTATCATATTTCCCTTCGGAAAAAAGGAGCATCAATTTTTCAGCAATTTCTGAAGTGTTATCGAAGGTAAGATCGTCAAAAATAGCGTTGTTATTTTCTAGAACAGTTCCGGTTTTTTTAAGGATATCATTTCCTTTTTTACCGAGTGTCATAAAATCCACTTGCTTGCCGGCATAGGTTTTGGCAGCCAAATTACGTGCTTCCTTTATAACATTGGTATTAAAAGCTCCCGCCAAACCACGGTTACTGGTAATGGCAACCACCAATATTTTGTTGGCCTCGCGCTGCTCTGAATACTTGCTTCCGGTATCGGCATCAAGTGTGGCGCTTAGGTTTTGCAAAAGCTCTGTAAGTTTTTCAGAATAGGGACGCATTGCGGTAATGGCATCCTGCGCCTTTTTCAACTTTGCGGCAGAAACCATTTTCATGGCACTGGTAATTTGCATCGTTGAGCTGACGGATGATATTCTGTTTCTAATTTCTTTAAGATTCGCCATTCTTTTATAGAATTGAGTATTTAGTATTGAGTACTGAGAAAATGCTTTTCAATACTCAATACTAAAATCTAACTACTTTTTATATTTCGCTGAAAGATCTTTTGCAACTGAAGTCAATACATCAATTGCTTCGTCAGTAAGTTTACCTGCTTTTAAATCGTTAAGCGTGTCTCTGTGCTTTACGTTCAACATTTCTAGGTAATCTCTTTCAAATTCTTTAATCTTATCTACTGGAACATTACGCATCAGGTTTTTTGAACCTGCATAAATAACCGCAATTTGATCTTCAACAGTGTAAGGATCGTTTTGCGCTTGCTTTAATATTTCTACGTTACGTCTTCCTTTTTCAATTACGTTTAAGGTTGCAGCATCCAAATCTGAACCGAATTTCGAGAAAGCTTCCAATTCACGGAAAGCTGCTTGATCCAGTTTCAAGGTACCTGCTACTTTTTTCATTGATTTAATCTGAGCATTACCACCCACACGAGATACCGAGATACCTACGTTAATAGCTGGACGTACACCGGCGTTGAACAAATCTCCATCCAAGAAAATCTGGCCATCGGTAATCGAGATTACGTTTGTAGGGATATAGGCCGAAACGTCACCCGCTTGTGTTTCAATAATAGGAAGCGCCGTTAATGAGCCTCCACCTTTTACCATTCCTTTCAAAGAGTCTGGAAGATCGTTCATTTCTCTTGCAATATCATCATCAGCAATAATCTTTGCCGAACGCTCCAACAAACGGGAGTGAAGATAAAATACATCTCCAGGATAAGCCTCACGTCCTGGTGGGCGACGAAGCAAAAGTGAAATTTCACGATATGCCACGGCTTGTTTGGAAAGATCATCAAAAACAATTAACGCTGGACGACCAGTATCGCGGAAATACTCACCAATTGCAGCACCTGCGAACGGAGCATAAACTTGCATAGGTGCAGGATCGGATGCGTTTGCAGCTACGATTGTTGTATAGGCCAAAGCGCCTTTTTCTTCCAAAACGTTTGCAATGTTTGCAACGGTTGAAGCCTTTTGCCCAATAGCTACATATATACAATATACAGGCTCGCCTGCATCGTAAAATTCTTTTTGGTTCAAAATGGTATCGATACAAACGGTAGATTTACCTGTTTGACGGTCACCAATAACAAGCTCACGTTGGCCACGGCCTACGGGAATCATTGCATCGATAGACTTAATACCTGTTTGAAGTGGTTCAGTTACCGGCTGACGATAAATAACTCCGGGTGCTTTACGCTCCAAAGGCATTTCGTAAGTTTCACCAGTGATCGGTCCTTTCCCGTCTATGGGCTGACCTAGTGTGTTTACAACACGACCAACAATACCTTCACCTACTTTAAGGGAAGCAATACGGTTAGTCCGCTTAACAGTTGAACCTTCCTTTACTCCTTTTGAAGGGCCCAAAAGTACGATCCCTACGTTGTCTTCTTCAAGGTTCAATACAATACCTTCAAGACCACTATCGAAGGCTACCAATTCGCCGTATTGGGCGTTTGAAAGTCCGTATGCACGAACAATACCGTCACCCACGGTTAAAACAGTTCCTACTTCGTCCAGGGAAGCAGTTGCTTCAAAGCCTGTAAGTTGTTGCTTTAATATTGCTGATACTTCAGCTGGTTTTACTTCTGCCATTTTGATTTACGATTTTAGATTTACGATTTTAGATTTACGCCTAAAATTTAAAATCTGTCAACAATTATATTGATTTACTGAATTCTCTTTTTAAATTTCCGAATTGATTTGCGATGCTTGCATTGTATTGAATATCGCCAACGCGAAGGATGAATCCCCCAATAATTGACGCATCAATTTCATTTGTAAGCGTTACTTTTTCGCTGCCGGTCAATTCTTTTACCTTGGCCATTACCTTTACTTCCAATTCTGAAGAAAGTGGTACGGCTGTAATTACGGTTGCTACTTTTACGCCTTGCTCGTCATTGTAAAGATCGATATAGCTTTTTGCTACATTGCCCAACAATGCGGCACGTTTGTTAGCTACCAAAATATTGATAAGCGAATGAGTGATTTCTGATTGCTCGCTGAAAATTTTCAACAGTGCCTGTTTTTTGTCAGTGGTTTTGATTACCGGACTTTGAAGTACAGATTGCAATTCGCGACTGTCTTCAATAGTTTTATAAACAGATTGCATATCGCCGAACAAAACAGCTTCTGTGTTGTTTTCATTGGCTTTTTGCAAAATTGCTTTCGCGTATCTAATCGCTGCTCTGCTCATTTAATATTAGTTTAATTTGGCGTCGCCCAACATTTCTTCAACAAGTTTCAACTGCTTGTCTTTATCGGAAAGTTCGTGTTTTACTACTTTCTCGGCAATTTCCAAAGAAAGGCTTGCTACTTGTTGTTTCAATTCTGCGATAGCTGATTTCTTTTCACTTTCAATTGCAGCCTGAGCTTGGGCAACCATTTTGTCAGCTTCGGTTTTTGCATCCTCTTTGGCATCAGCAATCATTTTCGCTTTAATTTCACGGGCTTCCTTCATCATCATTTCGCGCTCTGCACGGGCTTCCTGCAATAATTTTTCGTTATCTGCTTGCAGATTTTGCATTTCAAGTTTTGCTTTTTCAGCAGAATCCAATGCAGTTTTTATTCCCTCTTCACGATCGTTAACTGCGTTAAGGATTGGTTTCCAAGCAAATTTGCGAAGCAACAAAAGAAGCAACACAAAAATGATAATTTGCCAGAAGAAAAGTCCGAATGAAAAGTCGTTAATTAATTTTTCCATATCAACAGCCGCCGTGGCGGGTATTTATTTAATTTAACTTTATGCTTAATTTTAATTATAACAAACAGCTGTAACCAACCGTCACAGCTATTTGTTAGTTTTTTTGATTACCCAGCGAAAATCGCTGCGAAACCAATACCTTCAATAAGCGCCGCTGCAATAAGCATTGCTGTTTGAATTTTTCCGTAAGCTTCTGGCTGACGTGCGATAGCTTCCATAGCTTTCCCACCAATCATACCGATACCGATACCGGCACCGATTACTGCTAAACCTGCACCAATAATAGTAGGGATAACTGTACCGCCTTCTTGAATCAACATTGGAATTGTCATAATATATATTTATTAAAAATTAAACACTCGTTTTTATGGTGTCAGGTTGAGCGCAGTCGAAACCTCTTAGCGCTTCGACTGCGCTCAGCGTGACATTCTTTTATAAATGCTGAACCTCGCCTTCGTGTGCTTCGTGCTCTGCGTGCGTTTCGCTTGCAAAACCGAAATACAAGGCTGCCAACATTGTGAAAATATATGCTTGTAGCAATGCTACCAATAATTCTATAAGTGAAATTGCAAATGAAAGTCCGAAAGACAGTGGCCCGCCAATCCAGCTTTTGAAAATAAATATCAACCCAATCAAGCTCATCAATACCACGTGGCCTGCTGTCATGTTTGCGTACAAACGTATAAGCAGTGCGAAAGGCTTGATGAATAATCCTAAAATTTCGATTGGAACCAGGATGATGTAAATGAATATTTTACCGGCCCAAGGCATTCCATCGCCCAATGGATCAAAAATGTGTTTCCAATAATCCTTTGTTCCGGTAAAAGTGGTAATCAAAAAAACTATTACGGCCAACCCAGTAGTTACTGCAATGTTTCCGGTAACGTTTACGCCAAGTGGCGTTAAACCGAACATATTCAAAAACCAAATAAAGAAAAATGTGGTTAGAAGAAATGGCAAATATTTTTTATACTTGTTCTCGCCGATGTTTGCGATAGCAATATCATCGCGAATATAAAGTACAATGGGCTCAAAAAGACGACCGATGCCACGAGGAATACTTCCGTTTTTGGCATAGCTTTTTGCAAGGCTGCTGAATAACCAAATAAGCATAAGGCCAACCACAAGCATCATAACAACACTTTTGGTTATCGAGAAATCTAACGGACGAACATTTGTTGGGTGATGTTTTTCATCATAATTAATGGTGCCCTCAGCGTCTGTTTTGTATATTTTGCTATGGTAAAGTTTGTAGTAGTTTCCGTTTGATTCAGCCACACTTTCGCCGTGGTGAAATTTAGAAGACATAAACGTGTGCAGGCCGCCGTCCCAAAGAATTACAGGAAGTGGAAAACCATAATGATGGGTTTTGCCAGTTTCCTCATCGGTAGAACCGAAAAGATTAAAATCATGCGAATCCATCAAGTGATGATTGATAAATTCCTTTATTTCCTCCTTTTTTGTTTTACTTCCCGCTTCACCCGGAGCAATTTCTTTCACCTCCATGGCGTGTTCTTCTTGGGCTATGCCCGAAAAAGAAACAATAAACAATAAAACTGAAAGTATTCTAACCAATGTTTTTCTTTGCATCTTTGAACAAATAACGGTGTCCTTAAAATCGGTGCAAAAATACATTTCTTTCTGAGAAAGAAAAAACTATTTTTTGTGTTTTTTTCTTCGTAAAAAATCTGCTAGGAATCCTGATTATTAAGCTGTTTTGAAAGAAATGCTACTTCCAAAATTAAACAAGTGGCGTAGGGCACAAAAAACGCAGCAAATTCCGAAGTTGACATTGTTCCGTCCTCGCGATAAAAAGGATAAAAAACTAGAAAGAAAACCAGGAACTTAAGCCCACTGCCGCCAAGAAATATAAAGCCAGTATGGGATGATTTCTTGTTGAATTTTGATTGTATGATTATTAAAATACTTGCTGCCAAGCCGTAATTAAGCAAATAGGAAAGTACAATTCTATCTGCAAAAATTGGCAATTCCATATTTTGAAGTATAAATAGGTGTGCTGCAAAAATCACGGTCAACACCAATAAAAGGACAGTCAAAAATTTGAACGTAGATTTTTTCATCAAAAGATTTAGGAATTTAATTTATTGGTCTGTTTAATCACCAAAAAGAGTGAAGCGCCAACGCCAACCAGTGTACAAATTATAAGAAATGTCTTTCCGCCGTCGGAATATCTACCGTCCAGCCATTGGCCAAGTTTCACAAAAAGGTAAATAATAACGCCCATCTGTATTCCAATTCCAGAAAGGATGGCCCATCTTTTTAAACTATTGTCTTTATTGGCCATAAAATGAAAAAAATTAATCGTCCAAATCTGGTTCAACAATCGTTTTTTTAATGCGCTGTTGGCGGTCAAAAGGATGTCCTTTGGAATTTTCAGCAGTTGGCTGGCTTAATATTGCATTAATATTAGGCTTTCCATCTTGCATCACACAGGATGCGTTTAAGGTTGCGCCTGGTTCAACGGCCAATTTGCCTACAATAACATCACCTTCAACTACTGCGGTAGAGCGCAAGGAAAGCGTTCCGGAGACTTGAAGATTTCCTTCAAACTTACCTTCAATATCGGCATTTTCACAGGTTAATGTTCCTATAATAACTCCCGTTTTTCCTAAAACCACTTTTGAGGGAGTTTTTACATTGCCTTCAACCGTACCGTCAATCCTAAAAAAACCAGTGGAGGAAATATCCCCTTTTAGTTTTGTTCCTTCATTGATTCTGTTTTGGGCACTTCCCGGTTCGGCCGCAATGGTTTTCTCTTTTTTGTCAAACATGGCGTTGGTTTTAAAGGTTATTATTCCGTTTGTTCTGCTGGTGTTACTGGCACTTGAAGATATTCCCCAAGATTTTTATGGATTTGAATAATTTTATAATTAGGGCTTGAGATTTCGAAAAATGGGTGTTTAATCTTGAAATCCTTATTTTCTTTCAACACTTCGCCAAAACCACGAGCACCCAATTTTGTTGACAATCCGTGGACAATTACTAATCGCGTTTGCGGATCGTAATAATCAATAGAACTTGACATATTGGTATACTTATAGTCCGTAATGGCTTTTTCCAATTGTTCTTTCAGTTTTTGTGCAGCTTCACCTTCTTCATTGGTGAATTGATAAACCAGTTTCCAGCTATCCGTTTCTGCTTCTGGGGCAAAATCTTTTACCGCCAATAAAGGCAAGACGCTGCTGTAAATTTGCTGGGCTTGTTTTCCTTCTTCACTATTTGGGTAGTTTAGCGAAACGAAATTCAAGGCTTTTTTATACGCTTCAAAACCTTGCTGACGGCCAATTGCCGTAGCCTTCAACAATTCAAATTTTGGAACTATATCGTTGCCGTTATACACCATCATATATTCATCGCTTTTTTGAATAACCTCAGCATATTTTGCGGCTTCAAATTCCTTATACAATTGTTTGTATTTAAATTCTGGGCTCGATTCGTCCGTGGGCAATTGTGAATTTGGGTTGCGAAGAATTTCGGCATAACGTGTATCACCGTGGTTTGTCAATATATCATTTCGGTATTTGGATGCTTCGGAAGTGTTTTCCAATATTTCATAAATTTGCACCAAATTGTATTTTGCAGGCACCACCAATCGCTCTTCAGGGCCGTATGTCAGCAATTTTTCAAGCCTATTTGCGGCAAGGTTATATTCTTTAAATTTCTCTTTATAAATCAACCCCAATTGGTAATATGCAAAGTTTCTATCTTTCGCCAAACTGTCAATTACTTTTTGGTCGGTAGGTATTCTCGCAATATATGTTTGCGGCATGTAAAGTTCGTTTTCAGAAATGGGCGCTTGTTCAACAACTACATCTTCAAGGGTTTCCAATGATGATTTTTTGCTGGAAAGTCTCCAATTGTCTTCCAATTTACGGTCACCCCAAATTTTTCGGAATTCCCCTTTCCCGTATGCAACCGTTGAAGTATTGTAGAAATAGAAAGTACCTCCCTTGTTCGGGCCAGAAACACCTTTTTCTTTTTGATAGAACTCATTGTTTGCAATTTTTTGTTCAACTTTAATTGCTTCCAAAGAATCCTTTACGGCTTGTTCTTTTAATTTTGAAGTATAATCCGTGAAAAAAGCAAGCTGTTCGCCCTCGCTCATTTTTGTTAATTTCAGAATGCTGTCGTTATTGGTGGCGATGTCTTCATACTTAATTACATCGTCAAGATTTTCTCTCTTTTTGGTGATGCGGCGCCACTGACGGCTTTTTTCTTCAAGGTACGTTAATGTGCTGTCATAATAAGCGCCAGCATTTTTGTATTCGGCATTGTCAAAATTTATTTCTGCAAGCGTTTGGTAGTTTACAGATTGAAGAATTCTGTCCTGCCTAAAAGCCTTAATAGATTTGTTGTAATATTTTACAGCTGTTTCCACGCTATCGCTATTTCTATAATAATCTCCAAACTGGTTGTAGATTTTATCCAAATAGGGACGGTTTTCTCGGTTTTTTTCAAGGTCCTGTAAAAGTTCCAAAAAGGCGGTGCGGTCTCCTTTTTCGTAATCGAAGTTTTTTCCCTTTTCCAAATAGGCATTAATCATATATGATCTGGAAGTTTTGCGGTTCATTTCAATTACTTCATCAAAAGCTATATTTGCGCTGTCTTTCTGGTCTAAACGGTTGTAAAGTTGCCCTTTTATAAAGGTATATCTTCCCTTTAGTTCTTTATCCTGTACATTTTCGGTTGCAAGTTTAATATAATCAAGGGCCTGAGGCAAAGAATCTAGATTTATGTATGCCTGAGCCATCATAGCGGCACCATCGGCAATTTCTTCTTCTTCAAGTTCCGCTTCATTAAACATCTTTTTCAAGGTTTCAATAGCGTACTCTTCATTCTTTAAACGAATGTTAGCCTTTGCTTTCCAAACTTTCGCAACATTAATATTGTTGCTGGTTGGATAACGGTCCAAAATAAAGTTGAAAGCATCCAAAGCAGGAATGAAACGGCCGTCATAATAGCGCGCTTTTCCTAGCAAAATATAGGCCTCATCAATCTGTGGGTTGTATTCCTTGCCGTTAATGTACATGGAATGTTTTTGAATTGCCTTTGCCGCCTTTTCCTCAGCACGGTTAAAATCGGCGTTTTTGGAGGCGCCCGGCGATTTTGTTTCCGCTTCTTCAATTTCAATTCGCTCTACGGGAAGAATTGCCCAAAAATTGTCGCGATACCCAGCGGCCAATTGATCTTTTCCGCTGGTAAAGGCTAAATCGCCATTGTAAAGCGTATTGTATTCAGTAGAGACCGCGTGCATATTACGGTTCAAAAAGGTGTTTTTTTTGCGTGAACAAGCTGCCAACAAAACAACAGCGAAAATAAATAGAGTAATTTTATATGTGCCCTTCAAAACGGTTTCAGTTTATATGATATTCTAACTTAAAAGGTTCTATTTTAGTATGTAGAATCACTAAAGAGCGGTAAAAATACATTTCTTTTTAATATCTGCTTAATGAAACGCCGAAAAAATGCTTCACATAAAAGCGGTCTAAGCTTTGTTTCCTTGATTTCCTTTGTACTTTTGCACAAAATTTATTATGATTATGAGCGAATTTCATGCGCTTACCGTTTCCGAAGTAAAAAAAGAGACCCCAAGTTCGGTTTCTATAGCATTCTCAGTGCCCGAACACTTAAAAAATCTTTTCGCATTTAAGGCTGGGCAATATATCACCATTAAACACCAAAGTGGCGGCAAAGAGTTGCGCCGGGCCTATTCCATTTGCTCTTCCCCAAAAAGTGGGGTGCTTAAAGTTGCTGTGAAAAAAGTGGAAAAAGGAGTTTTTTCAGAATATGCAAATACTGATTTAAAAGTTGGCGACACCCTACAAGTGATGCCCCCCACGGGGAAATTTATACTGGAACCAAACTTAAAAAATTATGCTGCTTTTGCGGCTGGAAGCGGAATTACGCCCGTACTTTCCTTGATAAAATCTACTTTGGAAGAAATGCCCCAGAGCACTTTTCTCTTGGTATTTGGCAACAGGAATTTAGCGGAAACAATGTTTTACAATGAAATTCTGGAACTGCAAAAACAGTATCCCAACCGTTTTGCGGCTGAATTTGTTTTCAGCAGAAAGGAAGAAGAAAATTCAAAATTTGGACGCATTGACCGTTCCATCGTGAACTTTTTCCTTAAAAATAAATATGCTGAAACTACCTACGAAGCATTCTATTTATGTGGTCCCGAAGAAATGATTGACGAAGTTTCATCAACGTTGAAGCAAAACGGTATCAACACAAAACAAATTCACCACGAGCTTTTTTCAACTGCCGAAAAAGGACTTTTGGTCGAAAAGCATGACGGACACACCAATATTACCATCCATTTGGATAATGATGTGGAAACTTTTGAAATGCCACAAACAAAATCCATACTTGAGGCTGCTTTGGACGCAGGCTTAGACCCGCCATATTCCTGCCAAGGCGGAATTTGCAGTACCTGTATTGCACGACTGAAAGAAGGAAAGGCAGAAATGCGCAAAAACCAAATACTCACCGAGTCTGAAATTGCGGAAGGCCTAATACTTACCTGCCAAGCGCACCCCACAACGGCGACCGTTGTTGTGGATTATGATGATGTGTAATTTACGAATCTCTAGTTCCTAAGTGTTAGATATTGGAAGTTGATATGGGGTTTCTATGTAGTTACTATGGATACAATCAACATAAAGCCCACATAAATTCAACATATAGTCAACATACAGTCCACATATAGTATTACAACATTGAAAGATAAAAAGAAAATTAAACCTTGGGCAAGAACTTTAAAGATTACAGATGAAGCTTCAGTAATCATTTAGAAATGAAAGCCAATATACGATATTTTGCGTCTGTTGTCAAGCGAAAAAAGATAATATCATAAAATATTCTCGACTCATATTCACTTTAAAATCTCTTTAATTTTCGAAGTTACTTTTTCAGGAGTAATGGTCTGCATTGCTTCATCATAACCGGTCGGAAATTTATTCCCATAAACAGAAGTAGGAATCAAGGGATATTTTTCCCGATCAGCAAACAATTGATTATTTTCGGGCTGGTTGAAAGGCGCAAACCCCGCATACGGATGCGTCACGCCCCAAAGTGTAACTACCGGCACGCCAAACATAGCTGCCAAATGACCGTTGCCGCTGTCCATGGAAAGCATTAAGTCAAGATTAGAAATCAGCGCGAGTTCTTCCTCAAAAGTGAGTTTGCCTGCAACGTTGGTTACGTTTGCGAATGGGTTTTCAAGTTTTTTCAGCTGTTCAATTTCCTTTTTTCCACCGCCGAAAAGGAAGATTCGGTATTTTTCACTTAAGTCTAATTCGCGGATTACTTCAGCCATTAAACTTAAAGGATACATTTTACTTTGATATGTCGCAAAAGGGGCGATACCGATTAATTTTTTTGGTTCAATACCTAAAAGTCCGTTGAGTTTTGGGGATAATCTTTTCTTTGGTGGGGCAATATGATTTGCTAAATCTATAGGAAAACCGAGCTTTTCAAAAACAGCTGCATAGCGCTGATGCGTGGTTTTTAATTGTGAAATAGTTTTGCCTTTAGCAGCAATCAACCTTTTTTTTTCTGCCCTGCCCTTATCTATTGTGGCAGTTTTTAAACCTTTAAACTTCAAATATTTCGTAATGATTTTGGAACGAATTACGCTGTGAAGATCTGCAACGGCGTCAATTCCAAGTTCCTTAGCTTGGCTTGCTAGTTTGATTAATCCAAATCGTTTGTGTTCCCCATAAACATCAGCCTCCAAAAATTCGAGATTGGGGATTCCTTCAAAAAGTGGTTTAAAAAAGGGGCGCGAAAGCATTGTTATTTTAACTTCGGGATAAGTCTGCGCCAATACGCGAAGCACTGGCACAACCATAGCCACATCGCCCATTGCGGAGAGGCGGATTACTAATATGTGGATAGGTTTTTCCATAGTTTTGCCAGAAACCCTTCGACTTCGCTCAGGGTGACAAATGGGTCATTTTTTACCGCGAAGCACTGGATTTAATTGATCGTCGTTGTACATTTTCATCTGTTTATAGACTTTCATAAATTTTCTGCCGTGGGCAATATCCTCCAACAATTGGTTGATGGCTGTACTTAAATCTATGCGTTGTTCCAGCAGAACGTTCAGCTTCGTTTTACAGGCCGTAATGTGCTCTTGGGAAGCATCTGTTCGGGTTGCTTCTTCATTCATATGAAATACTTTCAGTGCCAAAATTGAAAGTCGGTCAATCCCCCAAGCGGGACTTTCGGTGTTGATGGTTGCGGCTTCATTCACTTTTACATCCTTGAATTTTTCGAGGAAATAACTATCAATATACTCAACCATATCTGTCCGATCTTGGTTTGAGGCATCAATTTGGCGTTTCAATTTAAGAGCAGCAACAGGATCAATATTCGGGTCGCGGATTATGTCTTCATAATGCCATTGCACCGTATCTATCCAACATTTGCGGTACAACAAATGTTCAATTAAATGGCTGTTTTTGTCATATGGGTTAGTAAAATTTTGCTCCACGGTATTCAGTTCGTGGTATTTGTTTATTACTTCTGCGAAGATTTTATTGGCTTTGTCTGAAAACATTATCTATTGTTTATTGTTATTTTTATTGTGTCTTCGGCTCCGCTCAGACACCAGGTCTATTTCTTTTCTAAAATGTGTAAATATTCAAAAGTTTCTGAGGCTTTGTGGTTTCGGTTTTCGGTTTTGTCAGCTTTGAAGCGTTGGTATTTTTTCGTTTTCAAAGTATATTTTCCGAAGCGTTCCATTACCGTTTGCACATCCTTTTGGCCCATCAATCCTTCGTTGTTATAACTTAGAAAAATGTAGGGAAATTGTGCATTTTCAATCAATTCCTCAAAACTTTTTAGCACTTCCCCGGTTCTGCACCAATCGCTTTTGTAATACTCGCGCAGGCCTGTTTTTCCCTTGGGGACAAAGGTATCATATTTTGCGATAGTATTCAGCAAATGGTAGTTGGCGCCATATTGGCGGGCATTATACGGCGGATCTAAGTACAGAATATCGCCTTCAATTTTTTTGATAAGCGAATTGCTATCCTGCTGAAAAACTTGATGTGTGTTTTCTGTTTGTTGAAAAACGGCGGGTTTAATCAGTAGTTTTTTTGCTGCGGAAACTTTAATGTGTTTTAAATATGCACCATAAACCGAAGCTGTATTCGCAACTTTATCGGCACTTTCAAGCAAGGAGGCAAGCAGATAAAAATAGTGGTCCTCGGAAATTTTCGAGATTTCTTTCCATTCCTCAATTTGATGGCGTACAGCATCTATTTTCTGTCCGTTTTCTGAGGTGAAATAGTTTCTTCCCGCTTTTCCGCCTTCGGAATAATTCTGAAAAATGAAGCCTTTTTTTCCTTTCAGTGAGTTCAATTCATTTATGAAATCTTCGCCTTCGAAAGCAATATGATTGCCAATATAATTTCGGTTTAAAACAAAGCTGTAATATTCAACATCGTTTGCGATTACTTGCTTTACGAAAGGCTTGAAGTTTCTGCCCACAATACCCGTTCCCGCAAAAAGATCGCAGAATATTTTATTTGAAAGGTCTTTTCTGCAAGTTTCGGTAACCGTTTCAAAAATGAAATTGGAGAGTTTGTGTTTGGAACCTATGTAGTTCAATTTTTTTGTATTTAGATATTTGGATGGGAATTCAGGTACATCTCTGGAGTAAGAATTGCAAGTTTGCTCTTTTTAAAATCCTTACCATTTCGTGTTAAAATAGTTTTTACTTCTCCTGAGTTTTGGGCAGAACAATTTTGAAGTGCATCTTCAAAATCCTTAAATTCTGAATGGATTGCTGAAAGGACAGTTTGTTTATCCATGGAGAGCACATCAATAATTGTCAGCAATTGTTTTAGCTTTTCAACTACCAATTTGTGTGATGCTTGTTTTCTTAAAATATAATATAAATTGCTTATAATTACGGGAGTAATGTAGCCTTTCAATTTTTGGTTTTCACAAAGGGACATTATCTGAAGAGCTTCAAGAGAAAAAGGTTTTCGATCAAATAGAAAATCTAATACCACATCACTATCCAATAAAACACTATCCATTGTTCAAGTGTTTTTCAGCAATGAAATTCTGAAGGTCGTTTTTGTAATCAAAATTTTCCGGTTCTTTAAAAGAACCTAAAAGCGAGGCGGCAATAGAACCTTGATTTTTATATTTTAAGGGGTCATTTTCTACAATGGTCTTAAAGTAGTTTTCTACAAGATTTGATAAGCTTCTACCTTTTGACTTAGCATATTTCTTTGCTTTTTCAATAATTTCCTGTTCTATGGTAAGCGTAAGTTTGGTATTCATCATTTCAAAATTTAATCAATTTCAAAAATAAAACAAATAATGAACACGTGCAAATATTATTTAACAGCACGTGCGCTGGAAACCCAGATAATATCGCTCAAAGTTGTTTGTCCATCCGCAAAAGTAAAGGAATGTAACTGTTCAGGCTTAAATGAAGAAACATATTTTTGAATAGCTTTTTTTAGCAATGAAATTTCGGCTTTCAGTTTCCAATGTTCACCATTCCTATCAAAAACCACAATAAAAAGGCGGTTTTTGAAATGATGCCGTTTTTGGGTACTTTGGTTTTTGTAAAGCCACTCAATAAGTTCGACTTTGTGGTTTTGGGCATATTCAAATGATTTGTTGAATTGTTTCGGAAAAACCGATGTTTTATGATCAAAAGGTATTCCGAAGAGGTAAAAATCCTTATCGGGATCTTTGGGTTGAGCTACTGGTTCAATGTCGTCAAGCTCAGTAAAAATCTGCTCCACGGCCTGGGCGCTCCAGAAATTGTACCAGCGATTGGCGGCATATTGAAAAATTTGTTGTTTATCCACTTCCTGCGATTCTGCCACAATTGCAATCTTGCGGACAAAGGCTTCCCAATTGGGAATTTGGCAAATAAACTGTGAATAGCGATCCCATTGATCGTTTTGTTTCCGAAACCATTTATAAGGAAATTGACATCTTTTTTTTAGTTCTTTTTCAATATTTTCCAGGTCCAGCGCGCTCATAAAAACAGAAAGACAAAGGGTAAAACCACAACAAGCCACAGCATAATTTCCTTAAACCAAAACTCTGCCACATCCTTTTCAACATAGCGTTCGGTTTCAAAATTTTCGATATAATTAGTGACTATAATTGCAATTGGCGCTAAAATAAATAGTATCTCGGCGCCTGTTTTTTCTGGTCCTGCCAAGGCAACAAGCAAGGCCGTGATGCTTAAATACAGCAGCAAAAGATAATTGGGCCGCTCTTTTAAAGGAACCATTGAAAGCTTCAAAACCCGATAGATTCCGGCCCAAATATAAAATGCAAGTATCACAGTTATTGGCACCAAAACAGCGGCTGAATTGTAACGCGAAAAATCAAAACTTATGGCGTCCTGCCAATTCGTAAACCATAAAAGAGAATCGGTAACCATTAGTTGGTATGCGGTATTGATCATTAAAACCGCCACAAAACCAGTAAACGGAATTAATATTTGCTTGTAATTTGTATTTGGCTTTTGCAAAACTGCGATGAAAAGCGGAATGAAAAACAAGAGGCTCCAAAAATAAAAAAGCGATGCTACGGTAATCCAAATACTTGCATCGAGAATTTTCTTTGAAGAATTTTTATCGCTTCGAAGGCTCATAATTCTTCGAATTGCCAATAATAGGAAGGCATTTGCCAAAAGAATTTTATGCTGAAGAAAAATAACAGGCAGCATTACTAAAAAACACGTAAAAAAAAGAATCGCAAAAGTGTTGTTTTTTGTGAGGTGATTTTTTCGGATAATAAAATCCAACAGCAACATACTCAATACACTTAGAACGATAAAAAATCCATGATTGAGCAATGAAAAGGAAGTAATGATAATTGAGGATCCCGAAATTGCGCCCAATAAATAGCCCACAATAATAAAAGCGCCAAGAATTAAAAAATTTACTGGGTTAGATTTTCCAAAAAAGCTTGTAAGCATGTGGGGTATTTTTATATTTTTGTGGTCTAAAGATTAAAGATATGACTTGGAAAGGTTTTTGGGAAGGAATTGCTTCCCTTTTTGAAGATGTGCTTTTTATTCCTTACGATATTTTGATGAAAATTGAGCTTGATAGTTGGTGGCTTGCAAATATTGTATCCTGGCTTTTTTTACTAATTGGCGCATCAGCCTTCATTTATTGGCTGATGAAGTTGAAGAATTTCAACGAGAACACTGAAAGCAGCTATACTTTCGACGAAAAGCCTTGATTTTTTAAAGATCGAAACCAATATCATTGCGATACTGCATCCTATCAAAAGTTAGTTTTTCTATATTTTGATAGGATTTTTTTAGTGCTATTCTGAAATCTTTGTCTAAAGAAGTTACTGCCAAAACCCGTCCGCCATCACTGAGTATTTTTCCATTTTCCGCTTTTGTTCCTGCGTGAAAAACAATGGAAACTTCCACGTTTTCAAGCCCTAAAATTTCCTTTCCTTTTTCATAGTCTTCGGGATAGCCTCCAGAAACAAGCATCACCGTTGTTGCGGCTCTTTCGTCAATTTCAATATTTATATTGTTTAAGGTTTGATGGTAGGTGGCTTCCAATAAATCTACCAAATCGGTTTTTATTCTTGGCAAAACCACTTCCGTTTCCGGATCGCCCATTCGCACGTTGTATTCTATCACGAAGGGTTCGTTATTCACTTTAATCAAGCCAATGAAGACGAAACCTTTGTAATCAATTTCTTCTTTTAAAAGACCATTTATAGTGGGTTTCACGATTCTATCTTCAATTTTTTTCATCAAGATTTCATCTACAAAAGGAACTGGGGAAACTGCTCCCATTCCGCCTGTATTCAAGCCTGTATCGCCTTCGCCTATGCGTTTGTAATCTTTTGCCGTGGGAAGAATTTTGTAATTCTTGCCATCTGTAAGCACAAAAACGCTTAATTCAATTCCATCCAAAAACTCTTCAATTACTACTTTGGAGCTTGCTTTCCCAAATTTGCTGTGGGTAAGCATGTTTTCAAGTTCCTGCTTGGCTTCATTTAAATCGGAAATAATCAGAACTCCCTTTCCGGCCGCCAAGCCATCTGCTTTTAATACATATGGTGGGTTCAATTTTTCCAAAAATGTTTTTCCCGCTTCCACCGAGGAAGGGGTAAAGCATTCATAGGCTGCCGTAGGAATGTTGTGTTGCAGCATAAACTCTTTTGCGCGCTGTTTGCTGCCTTCCAGCAAGGCACCACGCTTTGATGGGCCAATGAGCATTACGTTTTTAAGTTCGGATGTTTCTGCAAAATAGTCCGCTATTCCGAGCACCAGAGGATCTTCAGGGCCCACAATGACCATATTGATATTATTTTTAATCACACATTTTTTCACCGCTTCAAAATCGGTTACCTTTAGTTCCACGTTTGTTGCGATGGAAGCTGTGCCAGCGTTTCCAGGGGCTACAAAAAGTTTTGAGCAGCGTTTGCTTTGTGAGATTTTATAGGCAAATGTATGTTCGCGACCGCCGGAACCTAGGATAAGAATATTCATAATTGAACTATTTTGTTTCGGTGTCAAAAATAATTGTTTGTAAATTGACACCCTAATTTATCAAGTCAAAAACCAACTTAAAATTATTTTAATGTATTCTTTTTTACTGAATAAAATCTTGTTGCCTATCGGATCCCTGTTTTTCGGTGGAAATTATGCCGGCCAACTAAAAGAGTTTAAAAAATATGATACAATGACAGCGGAGGAATTGAATAAATTGCAGTACGACGGCTTGGTTAAAATTATGCGCTATGCTTTAGAAAATGTTCCATATTATAAAGATTTGAAATTACCAGCCAATGAGTGCCTAAAAGATTTTCCTATACTTACAAAGAGCATTCTACGGGCCCATTCCGACAATTTAATTTCTCGAGAATTCGCCAAGAATAGATTGGAAAGAAACTACAGTAGTGGGAGTACGGGCGTTCAATCACTTACCTATATGGAGCATGGGCATAAATTTTATTTGCGCGCCTTGCAGACGCATTGGTGGACTTGGGGGGGATACAAACCGGGGGAAACACTTTTACAGGCTGGAATGTCTTTAAAAAGAGGTTTTACAAAAAGTTCTAAAGATTTCTTTTTTAAAGTGAAATATATGAATGCTTTTAACCTTAAAGAAAAAGACGTTAGGGCTGTTTTACTGAAGATTAAAAATAAAAATCCAAAGCATCTTGCCGGCTATCCCTCCGCTTTGAATGAGATGGCACTGACCGCAATAAAAGAAAATAAAGTGTATGCATTTAAAAGTTTAATTTCTTACGGCGATAAATTATTTGATACTTACAGAAATAACTATAAGAAAGCGTTTAAAAACCCCACTATTATAAATACCTATGGTTGTGCAGAAGGGTTATTAATGGCTTGTACTGCAGATATTACTTATTATTATATAATGTCGCCCCACGTTTTTTTAGAAGTGGTGGACGATGAAGGAAACCCAGTAAATGATGGTAAAAGGGGCAATATTTTGGTTACTTGTTTAACCAATTTTGCAATGCCACTAATACGCTATAAATTGGGTGATTTGGGAATTATGCTACCACTAAAGAATTATCCAAAAAAAAGAAAATTTCAATACCCTTTACTTCAGGAAGTAACGGGACGCGAAACAGAGGTTATAAAAGCTCCAAATGGGAATATATTGATTGTTCACAGCTTTACGGGAATTATTGAGTTTTATAATGAAATAAGACAATTTAAAGTCATACAAACTACCAAACAAACGTTAACAATTGAATATATTACGGATAGTGGTGAGGAAATCTCTTTAAAAATTCAAAAGGAAATTGAGGAAAAACTTCTTAAACTGGTCGATAATTCTATGGAAATCAACTTTATGCTCGTAACTTTCCTGGCGGCTTCACCTTCGGGAAAACCTCAGATTGTTGAAATTAGGAGTAAAGATTAATATTTATTTTTTTAAAAAATTATTTTAAGGTAAAAGGTCATTTCTACAGACTACACGTTCAATAAATTTTGGTCTTTCAAAAAAATATTCCCAAAAGAAAATGAGTAAAAAATAAACGGACTTTGGCCAGGAATAGTTTAGATAACGATAATAAAATTGAAAATTATATTTTACCAATTTCCATTTATTTGAACTTACCGAGCCTTTTCTTACACAATAATACGCCAGGTCCTGCTGGATTCCCATAGCGGGTTTACCACTTCTTTTAATGGCTTCCAACCAAACAGCCCAGTCTTGGCGTTTTCGTATTTTTGGCGCCATGATCTTGCCCAATTTTTGCACATTATACATTCCTGTTAGATTTCCGATGTAATTATTGGAATGTTGCTTTTTATAGGAAAGTGACTTTTTCGCGATTATTCTTTTATGCAACGGTTGTCTATTTTTATCAATTTGAACATAACTGCTGAAGGAAACATCGCATTGATAATATTCCATAAAATCGAGTTGGATTTTCAGTTTTTCGGGAACCCAGAGATCATCGGAGTCTAAAAAAGCGATGTACTTTCCTGTTGCCATTTCGGTGGCGAAATTTCTACAAAAGGCCGTGCCTTTGTTTTCGGAATGCTTATAAAAACGGACTCTAGAATCCTTGGCGGCAAAACCTTCAACAATTTCAGTTGAAGAGTCTGAGGAAGCATCATCAATAATAATATGTTCCCAATTGGTATACGTTTGTTGCTGGACGCTAATTATAGCTTCGGCAATATATTTTGAAGAATTGTAGATTGGCGTTATTATAGAAACCAAGCCGTTCATTATTAATATGCTTTATCTTCACCGCGTAGCGCATTAAAAACTGTTTGGAACACAATTTTTATATCGAGGAAAAGACTCCAGTTTTCGAGATAAAAAATATCGTATTTAACCCTGTTTATAATATGGTTATCGTCTTCAACCTCGCCACGAAACCCGCTAACTTGTGCCAATCCAGTTATTCCTGGCTTTATAAAGTGGCGGACCATAAACTTATTGATTCGTTCGGCATACATATGGGTGTGGCTCACCATATGCGGTCTTGGGCCCACAACGGACATTTCACCTTTTAGCACATTTATAAACTGAGGCAACTCATCAATACTAGTTTTTCGGATTATCCTGCCCACGCGCGTTACTCGTGCATCTCCTTTTGATATTTGATAGAGATCGGCCATTGCGTTTGGCTTCATGGAGCGAAACTTATAGCAGTAAAATTCCTGATAATCCAGCCCGTTGCGTTTTTGTTTAAAAAATACAGGGCCCTTGGATTCCAACTTTATTAATATTCCCAAAATGGGGGTTAGCCAAGACAATAATCCTACAATGATTAAAAGAGAAAGCACAATATCAAAGCTTCGTTTTATGAATTTATTGAATGGCTCGTCCATTGGTATTTTGCGCATTGACAAAATGGGAAGTACGCCGTAATAAGTAAAATCGAGCTTTTTGCTATAGATTTCCTTATTGTCTGGAAGGAATTTTAGAATCTTTAGATTGTTGTCCACAAATTCCATAAGCTTTATCAAATCTCTGTTTCCAATCTCTGCCACGGAAGAGTAAACCTCATCAATTTCTTCTTTTAAAATATAGTCCATACATTCTTCTATGGAAACCTTGTTTGGGCCTTTAAGATCAAAGGTTTTGTAGAGTTTATATCCGTAAACTGGATTGGTTGTAAAAAACTTACGGAGTTGGTCTGTCTTTTGGTTAAGGCCTATTATTACCACTTTTCTAACATTTCCTCCAAGATACAATCTATATTTTTTGAGTAGGAAGAAAATCCCAAGCTTAACAACGGTTATACAAAGTATTACTGAAAATATATATTGAAAAATCGTGGATGCCGAAGTGGGCAACTCATTATAAAAACCGAAAAAGGAAAAAACAATTAATACGAAAACAATACTTTGTTTACCTATCAACGACATTATTTTTGACAGATGCGTAAACCGGTAGATTTCATAAAATCCTGAACGCAAGGCAAGTAAAAACCAAGCGATGGTTAAATAAATAACATAATTAAAATATGGAAAGGGTTTCAGAAAAAATTCAAAAGCAAAGAAATAGATAAAGAAGAGATCTATTCCATAAGAAATAGGCCGCAACAATCCAGAATATCTTCCACTTTTAAACATTTCTATTTTATCTGTTGTGTTTTGAAAAATCTTTATGTTCGCTTTTAAAAAGTTCTTCTTTAGAAAGATTTTTAAAGTATTCAAATGTTTTTTTCATACCATCTTCCCTTGAAACTTTAGGCTCCCAACCTAATATTTCCCTTGCTTTTGAAATATCTGGCTCTCGTTGCATCGGGTCGTCCTGGGGCAATGGTTTGAACACTATTTTCTGTTCTGTACCCGTCAATTTGATTATCTCATTTGCAAAGTCAAGAATGGTTATTTCCTCGGGATTGCCAATGTTTACAGGTAGCGGATAATCGCTCAGCAACAAACGGTACAAGCCTTCAACCTCGTCGTCAACATAGCAGAAAGAGCGGGTTTGCATACCATCTCCAAACACTGTTAAATCTTCACCTCGAAGGGATTGACCAATAAATGCTGGGATTACACGCCCATCGTTCAATCGCATGCGAGGGCCATAGGTGTTAAAGATACGCGCGATTCGGGTTTCCAATCCGTGAAACCGGTGATAGGCCATGGTTATAGACTCCTGAAAGCGTTTTGCTTCGTCATAAACCCCGCGAGGTCCAATGGTATTTACATTACCAAAGTATTCTTCCGTTTGCGGATGAACTTGAGGATCTCCGTAAACTTCAGAAGTGGAAGCGATAAGGATTCGCGCATTTTTTTCTCTTGCTAAACCCAGCAGGTTGTGTGTGCCCAGAGATCCGACTTTTAAAGTTTGGATTGGTATTTTTAAGTAATCTATTGGGCTTGCCGGGGAAGCGAAATGAAGAATGTAATCTACTTTTCCGGGAACATGTACAAACTTTGTTACATCGTGATGATAAAATTCAAAAGCTTCCAATTTGAAAAGATGGGCAATGTTTTTAAGGTCACCAGTTATAAGATTATCCATCGCGATAACTTGGAAATCCTCGGCGATAAATTTATCACAGAGATGTGAACCCAAAAATCCGGCAGCACCTGTAATCAGTACGCGCTTTTTCATCTGCATAAGATATTTGAAAAATAGGAAGATGGAATGCCCACACTTGCATCTTCTTTCAATTTATAATTTTTTATTGGGCATTTCATAGATTCACTGCTTTTCTTCCCACGGAAATATAGGTAAAGCCTTCCGTTTCCATGTCAATTACATTGTATAAATTTCTACCGTCAAAAACTACTGGATTTTTTAATAGGTTTCTCAATCTGTTATAATCTGGGGTACGGAAAATGCTCCATTCGGTGCAGATCAACAAGGCATCAGCTCCTTCCAGAGCGGCATACATAGATGCTGAATATTTTAGTTTATCTCCGAAACGTTTTTCAATGTTTTTCATTGCTTCGGGATCAAAAACCTGAAGATTTGCTCCTTTTTTTAGCAATGCTTCCATCATATCAATGGAAGGAGCTTCGCGGATATCGTCCGTTTCAGGCTTAAAGGCCAAGCCCCAAATTGCGATTGTTTTTCCTTTTAAATCGTTGTTGAAATACGCGTCAATTTTAGGCAACAATATTGTTTTCTGAGCTGAATTGATTTCGATTACAGCATTTAAAATCTTGAAATCGTAGTTTTTATCTTTTCCTGCTTTCTGAAGCGCTTTCACGTCTTTGGGGAAGCAGGAGCCTCCATAGCCAATTCCGGGGAAAAGAAAACGCTTGCCAATACGACTGTCGCTGCCCATTCCAGCGCGGACCATATCTACATCGGCACCAACTTTTTCGCAATAGTTGGCTATTTCATTCATAAAAGTAATCTTGGTGGCCAAGAAGGAATTCGCAGCGTATTTTGTGAGTTCGGCCGACTTTTCGTCCATAATAATTATTGGGTTTCCAGAGCGCACGAATGGCCCGTAAAGCTTTTTCATCATTGCCGTGGCCCTTTCGCTGCTAGAGCCTACCACTATGCGTTCCGGCTTTAAAAAGTCATCAACGGCAAAACCTTCCCTTAGAAATTCTGGGTTGGAAACGACGTCGAATTCACAAATAGCATTTTTGGAAATTACAGCATGAACTCTTTCGGCTGTACCTACTGGTACGGTACTTTTGTCAACAATAACTTTGTATTCCTTTATTTTCTTCCCTATTTCTTCTGAAACATTCAAAACATAGGAAAGATCTGCAGAACCATCTTCATCTTCGGGCGTTGGGAGTGCGAGAAAAATGATTTCGCCATGGGCCAGACCTTCGTCTAACGAAGTAGTGAAATTTAGGCGATTTGCTTTAATATTTCTTTCAAAAAGTACGTCTAAATGCGGTTCATAGATTGGCACAATGCCATTGCGCATTTTTTCTACCTTTTCCTTATCAATATCTACACAAATAACTTCATTTCCCGTTTCGGCCAAACAAGTTCCTGTTACTAGGCCAACGTAGCCTGTTCCTATTACTGCTATTTTCATTTATTCTTGTTCTTTCAAAATAATTTGAAAATTTTCCCTTTTTATTATCAAAGCGCAAAAGTACAATTTGCAAATCTCTTTATTTGTTTTTTAGAGTGTTGTTTTCGGTGTTTTGGGTACTTGTAAGTAGCATAATTAAAATGAATCCTATGTAGTAAGCCCCGATTTGTCGGTGAAATACATTTTCAACCAAACAGTACATTATTAAAATGGCGAGCATGGCTGTTGGGAAAAACTCTTTTCGCACTGAGAAAAAGCTTGCACCAATAAAACCCAAAAATATTAGTAACGCAATAAAGCCTGCGCTAATATAGAAATCCAAAAACTGATTGTGGGTGTTGTAGCGCTGGGAAATAAAGCGTTCCCTTTTATTTGGGTTTGAAATCTGGGAACTATAGCAAGAAACCAGTTTGTCTTTTGTCATCTCGGACCCAATTCCTGTTAGGAGAAAATCTTCATTCTGAATAATTTGTTGCGAGCACAGCCATGCAACGGCCCTAAGTTCATAGGTCATAGAATTTTCAATAAAGGCAGGAGCGCTTTTTTCTGCTTTGTTGAACTGGGGGTTTTTTTCATTTTTTAAAAGAAATAACAGTGCAACAACCGCTGCAATTGCAACAGCGGCAATTAGAAATTTCCAGATTTTACGTTTTCCATAAAATTGATGGACCAGCAATAATACAAACAACGAAATGATAGCTATTTTTGAAGCGATCAAAATTATGAAGAGGGCATTTATGAAGATATTCCCTAAATAGTAGTTGTTATTTGGATGGTATTTTTTTTGGATTGCCTGAAAAGAAATAAAGATACTAAAGGTACTGAGCAAGCCCAGATACAACCTATCTACCAACAAAGATTCCACAACCTGTGGGGAATCGCCCAAGGCAAAACTGCCTGTTGCATCGGTAATCAACACAAAATTGTAAACTGAAAAAGCAATGGCGGCCAAAGCTGAAAAAATAATGGCGCTGTTTATTTTTTTTTGGTCGACAACCGGAATGTAAAGAATGGCAAGGCCTGCAGCAATCATCACTTTATTGATGACTTTATAATCTTCTTCAATTCTTCCGGCTAAAAATGAATCGAGAAGGAGATACACAAAAAGCCCCAAGAATATGATAAGTGGGATGGACTTCAATTTTTTGAAATCTTCTTTTTTTACAATAAAAGGAAAAGCTACCACTAAAATTCCCATAAGTATGTTCGGCAATACTCTGATATAATTATCAAAAGGAATGATAAAGTAGAGTAGCATAAAAGCGAACGGGTATATGGCTGAAAGCAGTATCCTCATATTGAAAATTGGAAGGCTAAAAAATTTTAGGGGAAGATAGAAAACTCTAACCTAAAAACCATATTTGGGGTTTTATTAATTTTGAAAAACACTGCGTTTTTATCAAAGCTATATTTGTAAGGAAAAAGGCCTCTTTTCTTACATTCTAATGACTTTGCTATGGCTTTACTATGGCTTTGACTAGGCTTTACGTAGGCTAAAACACGGGTGAACCTAGACTTTGACCCGTCCTTGACCCATCCCAAAATAACTATTACCGCGTCTTAGAATAAATTTCTAAAATACCTTATTAGGATTTATATTGCAATTAGTGTTTATTAGAAAAACGTTCCCTAAGTACCAAGTAGATAAATTTTGAATTCCCAACAAGGTAGCGTTTCCACATGCGTCGAGGTTCCTGCGCAAAGCGGTAGAACCATTCCAAACCAGATTTTTGCATCCAAGCTGGGGCGCGTTTTGTTTTTCCTGCAACTACATCAAAACTGCCGCCTACGCCCATAATTAGGTTTACGCTTTTAAGAGTGTCGCGGTATTTATAAAGAAAATTTTCTTTAATGGGGGATGATATTGCTACGAATAGCATTTGTGTGCCACTATCTGCTATCTGCTGGGCAATTTCTTCCTCTTCAGAAGGGTTGAAATAACCGTTGCGGTAACCCGCGATAATTTCGGGGCTGTATATTTCGGAATATTTCTCAACAACGTTTTTAACCACTTCTTCCTTTGCTCCAAAAAGAAAGATTTTGTTGTGGTTTTTATGTGCCATTTCTACGAGACTGGCCATTAGGTCTATTCCTGCAACGCGTTCCTTTAGGGGTTTACCCAAAAATCTTGAAGCCCAGACCACAGCTTGCCCGTCTGCATTTATGATATGACTTTGATTGACACTGTGCCGCAAATCTTGATCCTTTTGCATCGCCACAACTTTCCCTGCATTTACTACTACGTGATGGAGCTGTTCACCGGTTTGTATTTTTTCCTGGACCAAGGCAAGGGTTTCCTGCATGGAGAGGTTGTCTATGGTGGTGTTTAGGATTTTTATTCTAGTGTTTGGCAAATCGTGTTTTGAAAATTTCCGCAAATATACTGTTTTAAAAAAGAAATATTAGAGTGCCGTTTTCAATTATACTTAACCAGTAATCCTAAATATCAAATACTTATTTACTATATTAGTGCATATATGCATTTTTGATTTTTAAAGAATAGGAATTATGAAAAACAAATACTTTTATACTATTACTTTTACACTATTACTTTTTTCTTCGGTTTGCCATAGCCAGATTATTAATTTTCCGGACAGCAATTTTAAAAATGCTTTATTGAATCACGACCCAATTATTGATTTAAATGGAGATGGTGAAATTCAAGTAAGTGAAGCTGCTGCATTTGAAGAAGAAGTTAATGTTAATGAGAAAAATATTACAGATTTAACCGGTATTGGATATTTTACAAATATTATAGAACTTAGGTGTAGAGGTAATTTATTAACAACTCTTGATTTGAGCCAAAACTCACTTCTTTTTTTAGATTGTGGAAGTAATTTATTAACAAGTATAAACGTGACAAACAACCCTTTATGGCATTTTTGGTGTGATAACAATCAATTAGAAGTATTGGATATAAGTTTTATTGCTGAATTACAAGATTTGGATTGTAGTAATAATTCTTTAACTACAATTGATGTATCCAATTCGACGAACCTTGTTTATTTCACTTGTGATAATAATGCATTATCAGAATTAGATATATCAAATTTGCCCAAAATATCTCATGTGAGATGTGAAAATAACCTAATAACAAATTTAGACATTTCCAATTCGCCACGATTAACGTCTGTTCTCGTCTCTAATAATCAAATTACAAATCTTTCTCTTTCAAACCTGCCGTGGTTGAGGACTGTTGATTTTTCTAATAATTCGTTAACCACTCTGGATCTCTCAAATGTGCCGAGTATTGAAAACTTTTATTGCTCCAACAATCAAATTTCCAATATCAATTTAAGCAATAGTATAAATTTAGAAATTCTTTATGCAAGTGAGAATTATATTAATGAAATTGATTTAAGCAATTGTTCAGAATTAAGTGAACTTTATATAAATAATAATAATCTCGATGAAATAAACATAAGCGATTCAAACATTAACCATTTAGAATGCAATAATAACAATCTCACAAATTTGGATTTTGATGTTATGTTGGGAAATGGGCCATATTATCTTGCTTGTGAAGGAAATCAATTAACTTATTTAGTTTTAAACCATCCAGGAGTTCATGTTTTAAAATGTGCAGATAATCCTAACATGTTGGAAATTAACATGCGGAATCATCCCAGTAATGAATATATGGATTTAAGCGAGTGCTCGTTTTATGATCTACCATTACTTAATAAAGTATGTATTGATGATGACCCCGTAAATTTTGGACTTATAAATTTAATTCTAACCCAAACCGGCCACAACGTAGATTTTTATACTTCAGAAAACTGCGATGTTTTATTGGAAACACCAGATAACCAGATTTTACCTTTAACTATAAGTCCAAATCCTGTAAAGAATATTTTGAACATCAATACAGATTATGGTTTAAAAAGCGCTCAAATATTCAATGTTATGGGGCAAAATGTATTCTCTGAAAAAAATTTATATACGAATGAGATAAATGTTTCCAACTTAAGAAATGGCATTTACTTTCTTGAATTGACTGATATTGAAAATAACAGTACTATCAAAAAGTTTATTAAGGATTAATAAGACTCTATTTGAACCGTTGCTTTCTGTTTCGAGATATTTTCATTTAGAAATAAGGCAATCAAAAAAGAAAAAATCACAATCCCACTATGCCTTTGAAAAATGGATTCTGTGAGCAAGCGGCTAAATGGGGATTATTTTTTTATAACTTTAAAAAGAGTTGTATTTTGATTAATATCAACCAATTTACAAAAGTAGAGACCTTGGTTTAAATTAGAAAGATTAATTTTAGGCTCATTTGAGTTTGTTAAAACTAATTGTAATAAGCTATTATAAATTTCGATTTTAGAAATTTTCGTATCTGATTTAATTGTTAACCAATCCGATGTTGGATTGGGATAGATTATTACATTCTCAAAACTATTTTCTTCAAGTCCTAAGTCCCCAATATTTTCTAACCAATTAATTTTATCATCTCCCGATGTCAGAAAAATATCCATGTCACCATCTCCATCAATATCTAATGAGTGAAGATCTTTTGGTTTAGGAAAAGACCAAAGAACCTGTTGGGAACCAAAATTACCAGCGCCATCATTTATGAAACAAATAATTTCATCATCAAATTCTGAAAATGTGAGTATGTCTAAATCATCATCACCGTCAATATCACTAAGGCTTGCATATCTTAAGAGATTATTAGTTGAAACAATTCTTCCATTACTAAAATTACCTTGCCCGTCTAAATTTTTGAACCAAACCATTTTAGCATCTGGATAACTTATTTGACAGGAAAAAATGTCTAAATATCCATCGCCATCAATATCATTAATAACCAAGCTGTTTTGTCCATAAACATTGTTCGCAGAGATAATATTTTCTTGACCAAAAGTTCCATTTAAGTTTTCAAACCAAACAATATGATTATTGTAATCCGCTACGACATCATTAAATCCATCGCCATTTAGATCAGCCAAGCGCAATCTTTTTACCCACTCCGTATTGCTGGAGATAATTTGGTGTGATCCAAAATTCCCAAGACCATCTAAATTTTCGAGAAAACTTATAACGCCATCGCCATAAGAGCCACAAAGAATATCTAGATCTCCATCATTATCTATATCATCAACTTGAAGTGATATAGCAAAATCAACATTTGAAGAAATACTTTTTTCAAAACTAAAGTTTCCAAATCCATCAAGGTTTTCATACCATACAATCCCATCAGGATAAGATTTGGAAGCAACTATATCTATATGCCCATCACCGTTAATATCACCTGATGTAATGGAAAGCAAATAAGGGTCTGCTATTATTGCTTCCTGTTCTCCAAAATTACCAGTTCCATCAATATTTTTATACCAAGATAGTTTTGTACCTACAGTAAGGTCTCCACTACTGTCAACAGAAAGTAAGTCTAAATGACCATCCCCATCAATATCTGAAGTATTTAGTCCTCTTGGATTAATTACATATCTAGGTATAATATTTTGTTTGCCAAACGCCCCCTGACCATCAATGTTCTTATACCAAGCTATTTTACTATCATCTTTTGAAGCTGTAATAACATCCAATTGACCATCATTATTGATATCCACAACTGAAACAGATTTAAGGGCACTTACAAATGAACTGATAACGTGTTGTGAACTGAAATCTCCAACCCCATTAGTATTTTCAAACCAAGCAAGTTTATCATTTTGGAATTGGCAAATAACATCCATATCACCATCATTATCTATATCGCCTGCAGAAACCATCGTTGCATCGTTTGCAGCCGAAGTTATTATTTGTTGAGGGCCAAAACTTTCGGAATTGTTCACATTTTCATACCAAGCTATTTTATTATCATCTCGGGAAGCAGAAAGCACGTCATTGTCGCCATCGCCATCAATATCAATGATGAAAACTCCGGAAGCATAGTTTGCATTTGAACTTATGACCTGTGATGAACCAAAATTGCCCTGCCCATTCAAATTTTTATACCACACTATTTTATCATCCCAAGAATTAGCTGAAACAACGTCTATATCGCCATCACCATCTAAATCATCTGCATAAACTGACATTGCGCCATAGGCATTTGTAGCTATTAATTTTTGAGTACTGAATGAACCGTTACCATTATTTTCATACCATGCTATTTTATTGTCATAGCGAGAAGCTGATAAAATATCAATTTTTCCATCTCCATTAATATCGCTTATGTAAATGGATGTTAATCCATTAAGATTATTGCCTATATTTATCTTTGGTCCAAAATTACCAAGACCATCCAAATTTTCAAACCAAGATACAGTGTTGCCTTCGCTGGAAGCAGAAATTACATCTATATCACCATCATTATCTATATCGGCTCCATAAACGGCAATTGCTCCTAATTCATTTATCGACATGATATTTTGGGCACCAAAAATACCTAATCCCTCTAGGTTTTCGTACCAAGCTATTTTATTATCATCAAAAGAAGCCGAAAGGATATCTTTGTAACCGTCTCCATTAATATCAGCAGCATAAATTGAAAATGCCCCTATAGTTGAATGAGTATCATCAATAATTAGATGGTTTTCGAAGTCTATTTGCGCATTCACGTTTAATGAAATAAGAAAGGTGGTTAAAAAGACAACAATTGGTCTATCTATTTTGTGAATCATAGCTTAATAAATTATTATTTAAAAATAACGAAATTAAAATTGAAAAAACCACAATCCCACTATGCCTTTGAAAAATAGATTCTGTGAGCATATAAACGAGGAAAACAAATAGAATGCTTAGTGCAAAATAATCTTTTTTCTTTTTAAAAACCCACAATAAATAAATAATCAAACCCAAGAAAATTACTAACCCCAACAGTCCAAACTCCAAGAAAATTTCTAAATATTGGTTATGGGCATTATAGCCTTCTTTATTGGCTGAGGTAAGACCATACTCCTTGTATTTATAATATAAATAATCCCTATGGCTTCGTGTTCCGTAACCAATTAATAGGTTATTATGGTTAATTGTTTCCAAAACCGCCTTCCAGTGCATTTCACGAAATTCCATATCGCTTATCTGGGTTGTCTCTGTAGTGCTTGGTTCAAAACGTTTTTGAAAATAGGGCGTAAAGTAAACGGAGCCTAAAAGAACTGGAACAATAATCATTAACAAAACTCTTTTCAAAAGAGAAGCAATAGAACTTAAAATGATTATTAAAGCTCCTATAGTCAAAGCTATGATACTTATTCGCACGCTTAGTAAATAAAAAAAATATAGTAATGCAAGACCGCCAATAATCAAAAGTAATTTATTGGCTTTTTTGTTTACTAACAACCACAATAACCAAAGCAAACAAATCACCACAAACAAAGAGAAATAGGTGGTGTGCTTATCTAAAAACTCAGAGAACTTGCTGTAATAGAAGTAATTTCCAAGATTATTAATCCTAAAGTATCCCACTTTTGCCAGTGCGAGAAAAGACGCTGCCAATAAACCTAATAAAAAATTATTCAGCACGAAAGGACGACAATCTTTTAGCCGAAGCGTAAGCAAAATTACAGGAAATACCAAAAATGGAAGCTTAAGTTGTAATTCCTCTATGGCAGCTTCAAGGTTAGTTGTATAAATTGCACCTAAAAGTGGAACCCAAAATAAACTTGAAAATAAGAGTATAGGAAGCTTGTTCTGTAATAAAAGTTCCTTCTTTTCTGTAAAAGAATTATAAAATAGCCAATAAACAGAAAGCGCAATAATTGCCTGCGAATTAAAACTATAATCAGGAAAGGGCAACGAAATTAGACAAAAAGCCAAAAGCCAATAAAAAATCCCGTCTCGTATTATTTCGTTCTTTATTATCATTTTATCCTTTTGACGGTTTCCTTAGCAAGTTCATAGTATCCATCCCGGCTAATGCTAATGCCGTCTTTGCGAATGTATTTGTCAAGATTTTCTGAAAATAATTGAAAAGTATCAATCAATTCTAGATCATTGGTTTTAGATAGTTCAAGAAACACATCATTAATTTTACTATTTCTTTGGTTTATTATAGCATCTCTAGAAGGGGGTAGCATAATTAAAACAATCTTTTGTGGCAGATTGGTTTGTAGTGTATCTATAATTTTTTTGCTGTTTTTTTGAAAAGTTCCCAAGGAATCTAATTCCTCATTGGTACCGTACATCAAAACATAATAATCTGCCGATGGTATTTTTTTTATTCCGTTTAGAATACTAACAGAAGTTTGGTGTTTTTTAGCTTCATGTGAAAAATTAAACACATCGGAGTTATTTCCTTTAAAAACAACAGAATATATCCCCGTTAAATCTTTTCTATAATATTTAGCCTCGTTTTCAATAAGTAATTTATCTCCTATGGTAACCACCGCTGGTCCTGTTCCTTTTTTTAAGGGCAGAAAGACCTCTTCAATTTTATATTCAATACCAATTGATTCTGGAATGTCGGTTATCCATTCTACGCCTTTAAATTGAATACCTGAAGGATCTTTAATTGCAAACACATATCGAAAATAATAATTGTCTGTTTTTGTTGAAAGCTTGTATGTATTTTGTGGATCGGGCCAAAAATCGTTTTTGTTAATTTTGACAAAATTGTATGATACGGAATCAAGTGTTGCGGCACCTACTTCTTTTATCGGTTGTTCTTTATCCCAATCAAAATTCAATTGAAAAAATTGTTGGTTAGACGAAGTGATGAATTTTATCCCAAAACCAAGTGTAACCAATAGAATGGTAGTTAGCATTATTTTATTTGAAGGAAACGGATTCATTCTTTAATATAACTTTTAATTACTCTACTGAATACTACCTCACTATTAAACTTTTCAAAACTCTCTAAAGCATTTTTGCAATATTCAGGATAATTGTTTTGATTGAACTTTTGCATTGCCTGCGCCAAAGCCCCAGAATCCTTTATTGGAATCAAAAGGCCGTTATAACCATCGGTAATAACCTCTGGCAATGCCTTCCATTGTGTTGCAATAACTGGAATACCCATTGCCAAACTTTCAATTATTATTCCCGGATAACCTTCGCCCTCGAAATAGGATGGTAATAAAAGTACATTATATTTTGAAAGAATGGTTTCAATTTCATCAGGCCGTAGCGGTCCTTTATAATTGACACAGGAATTCTTAAAGACAGTGGTTTCGTAATGCCGATCATCGATTGGACCATATATATCAATCGAATATTCTTTTGGCAACATACTAGCTGCTTGCACAATTTCCATAATCCCCTTTTGGGGTATTACCCGGGAAATAAAAACAAACTTCTTTTCAAAACTGGACACTGTTCTTTTTATTGGAATGGGTTTTCTAGCATTTGGTAACCATATGGCATTCTTAACATCTTTTTTTTCAAAAAAGATCATTAATTGCTGTGTTTCAAAAAATACAGTATCTGATTTTAAAACGGTTTTTTTCAAAATAAATTGAAATGCTTTTGGCATAGCTTCATATTGATCCATAAAATTTCCGCCAAAAAAATGATAGACAGTTCTTTTTCTTAAAGCTTTTGCCCAAAGCCATAAAATTGGAGCGATAGTAAAATGGAAATCTTTGGTGCCGTGAAAGCTGATTACATCATATTTTCTAGCAACAAATGGAAAGCGAAAAATCCAAAAAAAATAGTCAATCACCTGCAATTTGTTTCTCCAAAAGGTCCTAATTTGTTTATGAGTAACAACAACTCGAGGGTTTAATACTATGAAATCCAATATGTTTTTTGCCAAAACTGTAGCGCCACCAATTGAACGTTCCTCATTTGGAACGGGAATATTTGCAAAAAAAAGAACCTTAGTTTTTTTTTCAATTTTCATAGATTGGTTGCGGTTTGTCATCATAACTGATTTCTTCTTTGTAATTTAATATGGGGTACACAAACACTAATGAAAACAGCAGATAGTCTAAATTATTGAGGGAAAATGAGAACAACATGTCAAAGAACAAACAGAAATAAATTGCTAGAACCAATAAATAACGCTTGTTTATTTTTTTTCTAAAAAGTGGCGTAATTAGTACCAATAAATATACAAGCCCCCCAATTATTCCCAATTCTACAAAGAGGTGTGGTGGAAAAGTATCGGTAGTTGTTAAATTTAGCCATTTGGTATCGTACCAATTGAAACCAACCATTTTATAGTACCAAGAGTTGTATGCCGTTGAAGCAGGCCCGCCAAAAACCCCAACACCTTGGCCAAACAAATTGAAATTGCCTATTTCGTTAAACATTACCCTGTAGGATTCACTCCTTGCGGAATTTCCCTCTGTAATGTATAGGCTGATGCGCAATAATAAGCTTTGTGCAAATTCATTTATCTTATCAGGAAAAGTGAGATATACACCCAAAAATAATAAAGCAAAGTATAAAAATAATTTATAAATGCGTTTGTAAAAATAAAATAACAATACTATTAAGAATGCGCCAAAGGCCTTAAATGACATACTACCCAATAAAGAAAATAGTGTTATGCCCAATAAGATTTTCTTAAACCTGCCGTGATAAAATTTATTGATAATGAAAAAGGATATCATATTCAAGAAACCAAAAAAACTAAAGAAAACAACAGTTCCTGTTGCTCTAATGATTCCTGATGATTCATTGTAGTATACAAATCCATTTTCTGTTCTATAGTAGAACCATTGCTCTATGCCTCTGACCCAATTGACATAGTTGAGAATTTGAACAAAAAAATTGAGCACAACAAAAAAAATGATAAACTTCAATAGAAATCGAAAATGATCTTTTATGGAGTAGCTAAAAAACAGAACGACAATGGGAAACAAATATCTAATACCATCGCTTAAACCAGCTTTTAATACCCAAGAGTTAATTACCCCATATATTAAGAAAGGTAGAAAAAATATGGTACTCAAAAATAACTTTGCATTGACTTTTCTACTATATAAAATGTAAGCTATCATATAAAGAAAAGCTAATACTTTACTTACAGAAGTAATCTCTTTAAAAGTAGTCTGGAAAATAGTGCCGCCATAAATTATAATGAAAGGCAAAATGACAAAAATCTCGTTAATATACCTTTTTGAAATATTAAAATTCATTGTGGTTTATTTCAATAATTTGATCTATAAAAATGACATAATTCTAAAAAATTAAATGTGTGCTAAGATAACCAAACTTTAAAAAGCTCTTTATTATTATGATGATATTTAATTTTAAAATAGATAGGAGGTAATATATCGGCAACAAATTTTAAATAACATATATTTGGAAAAATAAATTTTAAATATACAATATGTCGGTAACACATTTTATTGCAAAAAAATTAATTAACTATCAGTCGGATAAATCTTTCGCTTTTAAAATGAGAAAAAAGAGAGCAGAAAGATTAATGTTATTAATTAATGAATGTTATAACGAATATGGTGAGGTTAAAATAATTGATATAGGCGGAACTAAAGTATATTGGAAGATAATTCCAGAAGAGTTTTTAATTAAAAACAATGTTCATATAACAGCAGTAAATTTACCATCAACTCCATTATCCCAAAATGATGATATTTTTACTTTCATTACTGGAAATGGCTGTGACCTTTCTGAGATAACCGATAATGCTTTTCATCTTTCACATTCAAATTCGGTAATAGAACATGTTGGTAGTTGGGATAATATGATTGCATTTTCAAAAGAATCAAAAAGGGTGGCTGAAAAATATTATATTCAAACTCCCAATTATTGGTTTCCTATTGAACCACATTTTGTCACCCCTTTTTTTCATTGGTTACCTAAAGAAATAAGAATTAAATTATTACAAAATTTTAATTTAGGATGGTATAAAAAAGCAAAGAGCTATCAAGAGGCGAAAAGTAATGTTGAAGGTTGTAGTCTGCTTACTAAAAAGAGATTTAAAAGTTTATTTCCAGATGCAGTTTTATATAAAGAAAAATTTGGTTTTTTTGTAAAATCACTCATTTTAATAAAGAGATAAAAGTCTTTACGATTTTTTCTGCTTAGCAATGTTTTTATTTAAGTAAATTAATAAAAAGTACCTTATTAATAGGCTGCATAAACTTGCAAAAGCAACTCCAATCAAATCAAATTGAAAATACAGTAAATAGCTTAAGAGTATATTTAAAAGCAACATCGCTACGTTTACATATAAATTTTCCTTGAATTTCTTAAGAATTATTAAATTGGTGCCATATAAAGTTGAAAGAGAATGAAATATTTTAGCCAATAGTATTATTATGAAAACATTTTGTGTATTGCTATAATCAGTAAAGAAATTGTTTACTAATATTAGATAGAAACCAAACAAGAATAATGAAGCAACTAATACTAAAACAAGAATTTTTTTATTTATCTCTATTAAATAGTTCGGCACAATTTTCAATTTTTCAATATCTACTTGAACCAAGGTTAGAGGTATAAGAAGTAACATATTTGCCACGTTTAATGCAAAACTATAATTTGCAATATCTACATTAGAATTTTCAGAAAGTAGTTTTATTACAAATATATCTGTATAAAGGAAAGTGAGGTTTGCGAAGTTACTTATTACAAGTGTGAATGAACTTAACAAAAGCTTTTTAAATAGTCTCCAATATGTTTTTATCTTTTGCCAAACGATCTTTTCACGATAAAATAAAGCACCCACATGAATAAATGAAAGCGGAAAAAGGAAATAGTTGACATATACGTAGGCATAACTAGTAACATCAAAGTAATAAATTGAAATAAAAATCACCCCATAGAAAAGAATCGAAATAATTATCTTATAGTAAGATGCATAAGTGCTGCCTTGCCTCACTAAAAAATAAGATTGGGCAATACCTCCAGTAAAAAAGATAGCGTAAAAAACAAAAGGAACTATCAAGAACAACCAATTAAAAAGACTGAAAAAAATAGCCGTAATAGCACCCACAAAAAGAACAAATAAAAGCCCTAATAAAAAAAAATAGTTTTTACTTTCCTTACTTTTAGTATAACTTAAAATAAGTGCGGGAAAACCGAATGCAAACACGGAAGAGACTACCTCTATCACTTTTTTATAATATTCAAGCTCACCATAATCGTATTTTGAAAGATGGTGTGCTGCAAAAAAAAGCACTGCATATTCCAAGCCTCTACTGAAGACTATAGAGCCTCCGTAAATTAAGTAGTTTTTATTTAATAAGTTTTTTAGCAAAAAAAATTATTGAAATTGAATATCCTTAAGAATCAGCTTCTCTCCTATAACACCTTTATACTTTTCAGAATTAAAAAGAAATATTTCTATTTGGTTTATTTCTTTAATCTTACTGTTAAGCTGAAAAGTTAGTATACTGTCTTTATCTTTTAGTTTTAAATCTACTTTGTCAAATTTCCATTTTTTGGATTTACTATAATCACTTAATTCATTTTCATTAACCGGAAAAATATTTAATGAAAGGCTAAATTTATTAAAAGCTTCTTGATACTTTTTAGATGCGTCTATACTTAATTTTATTGAATAGGTTTGGGCTTTGTTATCGATTTCAATGTTCTTTAATTTTACAGATTCAATAAGGTTTACATCTAATTCCTTTTTAAATATCATACTTTTATAAGCTTTTTTGAAATTTATAAATTCTCTATGATTCTTCTGCCATATAGAATCTGAAGACCTGTCTTTTAACTTATAGTTTGTATTAATATATTCTGCTAAAAACCTACTGGATTTCTCTGCTCCTTCAATGTTAAGATGAGACGGATCCTTAAAATCAGAGACTTTTAAATCTATTTTTGAATAATAATCATTAAGGTTTAGAAATTTTATTCCTTGTTCTCTACAAATGTTTTCCAAATCATTTAAATAAGACTTACTCCAGTTATATTTTGCTCTAAGATCTGGAGATGAAATTATTAAAACTTGAGATCCCTGAGATTTTGAAACTTCAATTAATCTAATAATATCTATCTTTCCAGTTTCAGTAATTAGTGGCATATTATTTTCTGGATATTTTTCAATTTCTCTAAAATCAGTAAATTTAGTTCCTTCTAAAGAGTCAATCACGGTATTAAAACCTATATAACCCTTGTTGAAAAATGTGGTTTTTTCATTAAATTTTTGTTCGTGTGATAGCTTAAAATATTTCATTTCATTCCATTTATTATGATTCCTAATCAAAGGAAAATATACTCCTACCAATTCTTTGTTTGAATAAAAACTTCTAACTTTTTTAAACTTATCTATAGAAAAATTAGAAACCATGTCCAAAGCCCTTAATTGATAGCCTTTAATTACATCATTCTCTGGACCTGGAATAGATGGAGGATAAATTTCAATAACAATAAGTTCTGGTGTTGTGTTCTCTAGGGATTCTTCAACAACCAAATCTGTAAATGGCACCCTTAATGCATCTGATCCTAAATTAAATGAAACTGTATTACTTTCTTTATCTATTATTAAGGGAATATAAGCTGTATAGGCATGAGAACTGCCAAAAAACAATACATCAATGTTTGTTTTTTTTGAAAGGCTCTTAAAAGTCTCAAATGTATTAACATAATGACTGCTAGATGAAAACACTCTATTTAAATAAATAAAGCCTGCGAGAAGAAATACAATAAGAACTGATATTGATAAAATTCTTTTATTCATCTTCAGAAATCATTATTTATAAAAGGTTCAAAACTTTATTATTGTAAATTAATATCATCCATAATAATTTTTTGCCCTACAACCCCTTTATATTTTTCAGAGTTGTAAATAAAAAACTCTACCTGTTTTATCTGTTTTATTTTACTGTTGAGATAAAGTTTAACTTGACTATTTTGTTGAGCTAATTTGATATCTATTTTATCAAAATTTTCTCCTTTTTTTATACTTTGTTCGCTCAGGTTTTTTTCATCAAAAGGATAAATTTTAAAGGAAATATTATATTTCTTAAAATTTTCTTTTAGGCCTTTATCGTTTTCAAAATTGAGACTTATAGTATAATCTCTATTATTCCTTTCAATTTTTAAGTTTTGTATTAGCATTCCTTCAATTAACTTTTTATCTAGATGAGTGGAAAAGCTTTCTTCGGCTTTTATAAACAAATCTTCTGATAAATTAAACACATTACTATTCTCTTTATATAAAGGTTCATTGGATCGGTCAATAAAATGATAATTACTATTTAAATAGTCTGCTAAAAATTGGCTTGTTTTATAACCGCCATAAATATTTAAATGCTCTAAGTCCATAAAATCATCAAGTGTCAGTCCAATTTTTTCGAAATAGTCGTTCAAATTTATATATGGTGTGTTTAGAGAAGCGCACAATTCATTCAATTCTTGGAAAAAAATCTTATCTTTTCCAATACTATTTAAATCTGGGGAAGTAACTATTAATACGTCTATTCCGTTACTTTTTGCTGTTTTGACAAATTTCTTTATTGCTTTCTTTGTATCACTATTAATGTAATCTTCATTCTTTTTTTGAGGTTCATCTGCCTTCTTCGAATCCTCAAATAATTTCCGATCAGATATTTCTAGTTTTTTAAAATGGCCTCGATAACCAGAATGAAAAAAAAGAGTATTCTTATTTAAAGCTTGTCTTTTAGATTTTCCGATAAATGTTGAATCACCCCACTTATCATGATTGCGTATAAGGGGAAATAATACCCCAAGGTACTCATCCTTAGTATATATATTTTTAACCGCAAGGAGTTTATCAAAAGAATAATTAGGAATTATATCTAAAGCTCTAAGCTGAAATCCTTTATTTTTTTTTGAAGTAACCTCCTCTGTTGAACCTTCAAAAATTTCAAGAATTACCAATTTTGGATTGGAGTGTTTCAGAGTCTCATTTAAAACTAATTCAGCTAAAGAAATGTTTAAAGATGCTGAACCTATATTGTAACTTACAGTTTTACATTTATCATCGATTATTAGTGGGTTAAATGCTGTATAAGCATGTGAACTTCCATAAAATAAAATATCAATATTTGTTTTTTCTGATAGGGACAAATAGTCTTCATAAACATTCACAAAAATATGTTGGGAAGCAAAGGATTTATTCAAAAAATTAAATCCAACTATTAAAAATATAGTTAGTAATGAAATTGATAAAAGCCTTTTCTTCATTATTAAAATTGAAAATATATAAACTCTGAAACACTGTCATTACCATATATACCAAAGATTACAATGCTATAAATAATGAAAGCATATACTGCACACCGTACAATTATATTTGTTTTATTTAGCAATCTTAGACTATTATATCTTCTATGAGTAGCATCAAAAATTAATAACAACCCTATAACAACTATCGCTAAAATAAATTCGTGTTTAGGAAGTCCTAAATTGTAATAATTATTATAATCTGGAGCAAAATCAACTAAATGCTTTACAATATAAACACTATCCGAAAAACTATTAGCCCTAAAGAAAATCCACGCAAAACATACAATTGCAAATGTAAAAAGAGCAAAAAACAAGGATGGAATTAAATGTTTACTCGTAACTTTTAAAGGCGTCTTACTCAAAGCTTTTTCTATCACTATAATTATTCCATGGATTGCTCCCCATATAATAAAGGTAATAGCTGCCCCATGCCACAAACCACTAATCACAAAAACCAAGAATAAATTAAAATATGTTCTGTATTCACCATTTCTACTGCCGCCTAAAGGTATATAAACATAATCTCTAAACCACGTGGAGAGTGAAATGTGCCATCTTCTCCAAAACTCAGTTATTGAAGTTGAAAAATATGGGGTGTTAAAGTTTTTCATTAAATCGAAACCTAGCGTTCGGGCAATACCGATGGCGATATCTGAATATCCAGAAAAATCACAATAAATCTGAAATGCAAAGAATATTGTAGCTATGATTAAATCCTGTCCGCTGTGCCCCGTTGGGTTGTTATAAACCTCGTTTACAACAATGGCAAGCCTATCTGCAATCACCATTTTTTTAAACAAGCCAAACGCAATTAATAATAACCCACTTTTAAATGCCTTATATTCGAAATTATAGGTTTTGAAAAATTGCGGCAATAAATGTGAAGCACGCTCAATAGGCCCGGCTACCAATTGTGGGAAAAATGCAACAAAAGTGAAAAATGATAGCCAATCTTTAGTAGGCTTTAAGCGTTCCCGATAAATATCTATGGTATAACTAAGGGTTTGAAAAGTATAAAAGCTAATACCTACTGGAAGGATTATATGTAATGTGAAAGAATCCATTTCCGTCCCAAACAATCGGAATGAATTAACAAAAGAATCAATAAAAAAATTGGTGTATTTGAAGTATGCTAATAGGCCAAGATTTATTAATAGACTTAATAATAAATACTTCTTTCGAGTGCTTTTGTTTGTTGAATTATAAATTTTTTGGCCAATACTAAAATCAACGAAAGAGCTAAATATTATAAGAAACAAAAAGCGCCAGTCCCACCAGCCATAGAATAGGTAACTAGCTGCTAATAAAAAAACATTTCGAAGTGTCAGCTTTTTTGCAACAATCCAATAGATGACAAAAAATATTGGGAAAAATACAGCAAAATCTATCGAGTTAAAAAGCATTGTTCAAATAATATTTCCTTAAAAGAATAAAAAATCAGTTTCTCACACCACAAAAATCCAAAACCTGCATCCGGGTCTCTCCATTCAACCCTTTAAATTCTTTATGTGCCACCAAAAACACCATAATGTCAGATGTTGCTTTTGCATCTGATAAAGATGTTAAATTAAACTTGTCGTGAGATTTTAGGTTTGGTTCCACAAACAAGACATTAAAGCCATCTGTTTGCAATTGATCCGCTACATGAAGGGCGGGAGATTCCCTTAAATCGTCAATATTCGGTTTAAAAGCGAGTCCCAAGCAAGCTATAACAGGATCCTTGCCATTATCTATTTTAAACTGGAGTGCTACATTTTTAACTTTTTCAATGGCCCACTCTGTTTTGTAATTGTTTATTTCGCGGGCTGAACGTATAATTTTTGCTTCCTCTGGAAATTCAGAAACGATAAACCAAGGGTCAACGGCAATACAGTGGCCTCCAACGCCGGTTCCTGGCTGTAGAATATTTACGCGTGGATGTTTGTTTGCCAAACGGATCAATTCCCAAACATTGATGTTTGCTTTGTCACAAATCATAGAAAGTTCATTTGCAAAAGCTATTTGCACATCGCGAGAAGAGTTTTCAACCAATTTGCACATTTCGGCGGTTTGTGAATTGGTTTTGTGCAATTCCCCTTTCACAAAATGTTTATAGAAGTTAACTGCTTTTTCCGTAGAGGCTTCATCAATTCCGCCTATGGCGCGATCATTTTGCTCCAGCTCATAAATTACGTTCCCAGGCAGAACACGTTCAGGACAATATGCAATGAAAATTTCACCTTTTAATTCAGGACGTTCCTTAAAAATTATTTCTTGGATTTTATGGGTTGTCCCAACGGGGCTTGTAGATTCCAAAATAACCAAAGCTCCTTTTTGAAGGGTAGGAATTATACTTTTAACAGCGCTTTCTACAAAAGAAAGATCTGGCTGGTGATTTTCCTTAAAAGGAGTGGGAACAGCTATCAAATAAACATCTGCCAATACGGGATTTGTTGAAGCTTGAAGGTAGCCTTGCTTTACCACATGATGAACCAGGCCATCAAGATCTGGTTCCACAATGTGGATTTTTCCTTCATTTATAGTATTTACTACACGTTGAGAAATATCTACACCGGTAACATTTAATCCTTTACTCGCTATCAGTGCAGCAGTGGGTAAACCTATATAGCCCAATCCCATCATTACCACTGTGGGTTTATTTTCCATGTTATAATTGTTCAATGAAATTTACTATTCGTTCTGTTGACTTTCCATCACCATAGGGATTGTGTAACATACTCATAGCGTTATAATACGCTGTATTATTCAATAATTTTTTGGTTTCAGCTACAATTCTAATTTTATCAGTTCCCACTAAAAGCACTGTTCCTTCATCCACAGCTTCCGGGCGTTCTGTGGTTGTGCGGGTTACCAATACGGGTTTCCCTAGGCTAGGCGCTTCCTCTTGAATGCCCCCACTATCGGTAATAATTAAATATGATTTTTCCATCAACCAAATAAATGCAGGATAGGCTAATGGCGATACAAGATGAATATTTTCAACTCCGCTAAGTAATTGATGGACTGGACCAACTACATTCGGATTTAAATGTACTGGATATATTATGTCAACTTCTGAATTGTTTTGTGCTATTGTTTTTAATGCGGCACATATATTTATTAATCCATCTCCGTGATTTTCCCTTCGATGGCCAGTTACTAGAATAATTTTTTTCTGAAAATCCAAAAGAGTTTTTAAAGCCTCAATTTCTTCATCCTTAAAATTTTTAGCATTTACTTTTTCGATGCCATAAAGTAAGGCATCGATAACCGTGTTTCCGGTAACCAAAATATTTTTCTCTTGTGTATTTTCATTCAGAAGATTTTTTTTAGAAAGCTGCGTGGGAGCAAAATGATAATCCGCAATTTTTCCCGTAAGCTGACGATTGAATTCTTCAGGAAAAGGATATTGCCTATCAAAAGTTCGTAGGCCTGCCTCTACGTGGCAAATTTTTGCGCCGCTGTAAAAGGCCGCAATGCCAACAGCCATTGATGTTGTAGTATCTCCATGAACATATACATAGTCAGGTTTTACCTCATCCAAGACAGGTTTCATGTTTTCGATTATTGTGGCAGTTAGTGAGTAAAGATTTTGATTGGGACGCATTAAGTCGAGGTCAAAGTCTGGGGTTATTTCGAAGAAATCCAGAACTTGATCAAGCATTTCGCGATGTTGGGCAGTAACGCATATTTTAGTGTCAAAATTTTTGTTCTTTAAAAATTTCTGGACCAAGGGTGCCATTTTTATGGCTTCGGGCCTTGTTCCAAAAACAATTAGATTTTTCTTTTTCATAACCCTTTTGGTCGAAATTTCATTTAAATATCCCAATTGAAACAGAGATAGTAAATACGAGTATTTCTTATTTTTCTATAGATAAGCTTAATCTCTTAGCTTTAAGATAAAACCTTTTTAAAAATGCCAATAAGATAAATAGTAAAATAAATACAACTGGAATAAGGACTATTTTGTTAGTCAAAATTCCCTTTTTTATTTGAAGTTTTGGCTTATTTAAAAGTTCAACGATGTGGTCATATTTTATTAATTCTATTTCGAGTTCTTCATTCTCTTCCAACAAACTGGTTTTTTGTTGTACAATCAAGTGAATGTTACCATTGTTAACTTCATAAGAATTGTAATAAATTTGGCTTGGTTGAATATTGTTTTCTATTGGTGTACCATACACCTTCATAATTGAATCAATATAAGATATGCTATTTTGATTTTTTTCAATTATTGTTTTAGTGTTTTCAATAGTTACATCTTTTATCTTATTTAGGATTGTATTATTGTTAAGATATTGTAAAAGGGAATTTAAAACCAACTCGGTATCATCTTCATTACTTGTTACAAGTATTCTATGGTTCTTATATTCGGGAATAAAAACCTCTGAGGTCAATAAATCGTCCTCAAATTTTGATTGTTCAAAAACAGCTTGGATATACCCATCATTCCCAGTTGTATTCTTCAAGATGTCCATTATATTTACAATGGGCTCAATTGTTGCACTAGTTACGGCATTCACACCGTCAACAAGAAATCCATTTTCTTCAAGAAATTTAGTGTCACTTTCTTGAATTTTAACGTTCAATTGATCAATTGCATCATAAACATAATTTGCAGAGCCAAAATTTATCTGAACTAAAAGAGTAGTTTCATTCGAACTATTCTTTTTATTATCTAAAAAATATCCAATAACAACTCCAAGGATTATAATCCCTAAAATCAAAATCCAATTCCTGAGTAAAAATTGAATTCCACTATAAAAGGAAATCAACATTCCATGATAACCCTCCCGCACTTTTCCGAAAATTGTCCCCAAATCAACCTCTTCCGATGTATTTTGCTGTGCCATAAAAACTATTATTATAAATTAATGACTATCTTTTTAATACAGATTGTAAACTTTCCTGCCAACCTATATTTTTAAAATTTAATTTATTGAAAGCCTTAGTATTATCCAAAACACTATACTTCGGCCGTGCGGCAAAAGTACGGTAATGGTTGGTTTTTGCAAGTTTTGCCTCTTTTAATTTTCCAATTTGCCGGAGTATCTCTTCTGCAAAGCCAAACCAAGTTGTTTCACCGCCGTTGCTGTAATGATAAACGCCATAATTTCCTGAATCTTGTTCAATTACCTGTAACAGGGTTTTTGCCAAGTCATTGGCGTTGGTCGGTGTGCCCGTTTGTTCAGTGGTAATTGTTAGTTGTTTGTTTTCTTCGGCATACTTCAAAATTGTTTTTAAGAAATTATGCCCGTATTGCGAATACAACCACGAGGTTCGGAAAATAAAGTATTTATCACAGGTTTGCTGGATATATTCTTCTCCTTTCAGTTTTGAAGCCCCATAAACGTTGATTGGATTTGTAGTATCAGTTTCCAAATAGGGTAGTCCCTTTTTACCGTCAAAAACATAATCGGTGGAAACATGAAGCAAAACAACATCATTTTCTTTGCAGGTTTCAGCCAAGCTTTTTACGGCTTCAGCATTGATTCTAAAGGCACTTTCCGGCTCACTTTCAGCTTTTTCAACATTGGTATATGCAGCGGTATTTATGCAGTGCGAAAATGAATTTTTACTAAAAAAATCCTTTAGCGAGGTCTCATTTTCAATATCCAGTTCTTCTTTTGAAACGAAAATAAATTCAAACTCGGGAAAATCAGGCGCTGCATCTTTTATGCATCTTCCCAATTGTCCGTTCGCGCCTGTAACCAGTATTTTTTTCATATCCCCTAAATCCCCAAAGGGGACTTTTACCCTATCATTATAATATTACTTTCTCAATAAAATAAAGCAATTTCTACTATTTTAAACTCAATTAGTACTCCCTTCCCCTTGGGAAGGGCTGGGGATGGGATTTACAGCCTCCTCAAATGTGGGAAGTTGTAAATCTTTTTCTGAAATAATGAATTCTTCCTTTGGAAGATGCCAATCCAATGCTAAGGTTGCGTCATTATATATGATTCCGCTTTCCGAAGTTTTATCATAGTAGTTATCACACTTATAGGAAAAAATAGATTGTTCTGAAAGCGTTATAAAGCCGTGTGCAAAACCTCTTGGCACAAAGAGTTGTAAATGTTCTACATCGTCAAGAATTACAGAGAATGATTTTCCAAAGGTTTCAGAATCCTTCCGAATATCAACCACAATATCCAAAACCTTTCCTTTAACAACCCGAACCAGCTTGGCCTGTGCCATTTCACCGTTTTGATAATGGAGTCCACGCAACACACCTTTTGTTGAACCCGATTGATTATCCTGCACAAAATCCACTTTTAGTCCCGTAATTTTTTCAAAAAGCTTTTGATTGTAGGTTTCATAAAATAACCCGCGCTCGTCCCGAAAAACACTGGGTTTCAATAAAAAACAATCTTTTAAAGGGGTTTTTTGCAGTTCCAAATTTAATCAAGTTGAATTAAATGTTTGCCGTAGCCGCTTTTTAATAAAGGTTCTGCCAAAGCCACTAATTGTTCTTTTGAAATGTACCCCATTTCATAGGCTGCTTCCTCAATGGAACCAATTTTCAATCCCTGTCTTTCTTCAATTACCTCAACAAATTGGGCGGCTTGCATAAGCGAAGCAAAAGTTCCCGTGTCTAGCCATGCTGTGCCCTTATCAAGGATGCTTACGTTTAGTTTTCCTTGTTTTAAGTACGCATTGTTTACATCAGTTATTTCCAGTTCGCCACGGGCGCTGGGCTTAATATTGGCCGCAATTTCTACCACACTATTGTCATAAAAATAAATTCCGGGAACGGCATAATTTGATTTAGGGTGCTTTGGCTTTTCTTCTATTGAAAGCGCTTTTCCGTTTTTGTCAAATTCAACAACCCCGTATCGTTCGGGATCCAACACGTGATAGGCATAGATTACGCCGCCGTCTGGATTATTGTTGGATTGCAACAATTCCTTCAAACCAGAGCCGTAAAAAATGTTGTCGCCAAGAATTAAGGCAACTTTATCATTTCCTATAAATTCCTTTCCAATTATAAAAGCTTCCGCAAGTCCATTGGGATGGGCTTGTTCTGCATATTGAAAGTTACAGCCCAGCTTTTTGCCGTCCCCCAAAAGTTGCTTGAAAAGCGGTAAATCCTGGGGGGTAGAAACAATCAAAATATCCTTAATGCCAGCGATCATAAGTGTTGACAATGGATAATAAATCATCGGTTTGTCATAAACCGGCATCAATTGCTTACTTACTGCTAGAGTAATTGGGTGCAATCGTGTGCCTGAACCTCCTGCTAAAATTATTCCTTTCATATGTGGTTTTTTTGCCACGAATTCACGAATGTAAATATATAAATTAGTGTATTCGTAGTATATATATTAAAACAAATCGGAATGGGAGCCGATTCTAATCAATTTAATTATTTTGGGAGATTCTATCTGAAACCAAATAATCAAAAGGTCTGGTTTTATGTGGCATTCCCAATTGTCGTTGTATTCACCTTTCAATTTATGCAGTTTCATTTGGGATGGAATGCCTTTTGCTCCCTGCTCACGAAGAATATCCAAAATTCCCACAGCTAAAATAACCTCAGCCATACTTCGTTTCTGGAGTTTTTTAAAATCTTTTTTGTACCGAGTAGTCAATATAAATTCATACATCAAATTCTCCCTTTAGCAAGGAATCCCTCCATTTATCATAATCCTCCACAACCGTAAGATCAATATCATTATGGGCTTCATAGATTGCTTGTTTCGTTTCTTCGTTCGGAACATTCCCCACGTCCTTATACAAAAGATATTCAATATAGTTATTCAAGCTACGTTTTTGGGCTTTTGCCTTTTCCTTCACGAGTTCCAGCAAATCTTTGTCAAATCTTAGGGCAGTTTGTACTTTCATCGGATCATATTTTAATAATGCTTAAAAATAAGAAATAACAGAGTGTTATACAAATGCTAATGCAAAAGTCTTTCTTCATTTTCCAAATACCAAGCAATCGTTTTCTGGATACCTGTTTCAAAATTTTCCTTCGCCTTCCAACCTAGTTCGGTTTCAATTTTTGATGCGTCAATGGCATATCTAAAATCGTGGCCGGGGCGGTCTTTTACAAAGGCTATCTGTTCTTTATACGAAGTCTTCTTCGGAAGCATTTCATCCAGTAATTCACAAATAACATTCGCAATATAAAGGTTTTCACGTTCATTTCGGCCTCCAATATTATAGGTCTCGCCAAGCCTTCCTTTTTCCAAAGCTAAATAAATTCCGCTGCAATGATCCATTACGTACAACCAATCGCGAACATTTTTTCCATCGCCATAAATAGGGATATTTTCACCTGAAATAGCTTTGCGAATAATAGTGGGTATCAACTTTTCTTTATGCTGATTTGGGCCATAATTGTTGGAACAGTTTGTAGTTACAACCGGCAATCCGTAGGTGTGAAAATAACTGCGAACTATAAAGTCTGAAGAAGCTTTTGAAGCGCTGTACGGACTGTTGGGTGCATACGAAGTTTCTTCCGTAAAAAGACCCGTTTCGCCCAAAGTGCCATAAACCTCATCGGTTGAAATATGCAGAAAACGCGCTTTTTTGAATTCAGGTTTTAAATCATTCGGCCCGCTCATCCAAGTTTTATAAGCACTTTGAAGTAAATTGAAAGTGCCCACGATGTTAGTTTGAATAAATTGCGAAGGACCCGAAATGGAATTGTCCACATGGCTTTCGGCGGCAAAGTGAACTACTTTTTGGAATTGATGCTCAGTGAAAAATTTTTGAACCATTTCCACATCACAAATATCTCCTTTTATAAAGGTGATTTTGTCTGAAACCGCTTCCAAATTCTTTAAATTTCCGGCATAGGTAAGCTTGTCCAGCACGAATATTTCGTCTTCTGAATTTTTCAGGACGTATTCCACATAATTGGAACCAATAAATCCTGCGCCTCCGGTAATCAGTACTTTGTCGTTTTTCAAAATTAATTCTTAGATATGTCTAAAATCTGATTTAACATCTTTTCGGTAATCAAATAGGTCGGTTTTACGCCTGTTGTTCCCAAGCCGCCCGAAGCCAAAGTGCTTCCGGTTTCCAATGGATTATCCGAGGCATAATAGGCATAGCGAACCTTCACTTTTGGGCTAATACTTCGGCGTATTTTTGCTGCTGCCTGAATGGCTTTTTGATAATGGGCACCTTCCATTTCAAGCCCGATAACATTCCAGGTGGAATTGTGAAAAAACTTGAGCACATCGCGGTTTTGAAGCGAAGTTCCCAAAACCGAAATCATTGTTCCAGTACAAACCTTTACGTCATCATCCTTAAACATAGATTTATCCAATTTATTTTTGAAAGGATAATTATCTGCCGTGCCTTCAAAAACGTGGGCTGACGGAATCATAATATCGCCTTTGCCGCCCTCTAAAATACCTGCTTTTCCCATAATTGAAACCGAGACCACATTTAAGAAATGTCGGTCTTTATTGGCATCCACAAATGGTTTTAAAAGCTCGTCCATAGTTTCATAGGCCTGTTCGCCAAAAGCATAGTCCATTACAACAATTACAGGGGTTTTTGAGCTCTCAACATCCTTTAATCCTGCACCATATGGACTTTCCGTTATCTTGGAAGTGTCTATTATTTGAACGTCAATATTGGTTCCGCTTTGGTCTTCAATAAAAATCATTCCTTCAGCCAAGGCGGTTTTGGTTACTTTTTCGCGCAATTTTAAATTTGTAGCACAACTCAATGCCTCAAACACCTCCATTGGTTTTTTCTTTGAAAACTCGGAAGCTAAGGCGTGGGGTGCATACAAACTGTTCATTACGCTGTGCATATTTGCACTGATAATGTGAATGGGCCGTTCCAATAATCCGTTTTGCTGCAAGGTCTGCTTTATTTGATGAGCCCACTGTTCGCCGTGAATGTGGTGGCCTAAACTTTCACGCAACACGGGACTGAAAGTGATGATGCGTTTGTTGTCTTCAATAATTTCCTCAATTGCTATTTTGCCAAGAAAATAAATAATATTTAAGAATCTGTTTTCGTTCTTTTCACTTGCAAAATAGGGATAAACACTTTTTACTTCATCAAAAGTTCTTCCGAGGAAATTAGCCGTATGCGTCAATGCTATTTCCTTTTCCTCTTGGGTGAGTTTCCCTTTTTTCAAAACTGCTTGTTCCAGTTTTTTCCAATCGCGGATTACTTCGCCATTCTCGCTGAGAAGCACTTGTTTCATAATCTTGTGCGATTCAATAAACAGGAATGTTAAATGCGTAAGTATATCATAGATTTCCGAGCGGCCTCGGGTAATTTCAATATTCATCTGTTCCGAATCTATTCGGTAACAATTTCTGCGACGTTTCAGCGGAATTATCGGTTCAAAATGTGAGTTTTTGTAACCTTCATCGCTCGTTAAGTTGATGAATCTACATTCCTCTATTCCATAGGGCAGACGGTCCATAACATACAGCAAACCTTGGAGCTCTATTTTGTCTTCCTTAATAGATCCATAAATTTCTGGGCGAAGAGTCAATAACGATTCACGAAGGGTTTCTCCGGAAACCCCCATAGGCTTGTAAAAGCCGCGATTAAAAAGATGGCGCATTGTGATGTAGAGTCGCTCAATTGCCTGAGTGCTTTCCTGTGCGCGTGTTCTTGTATGTGATTTCAATTTGTTCATTGGGGCAAAGATAATACTAATTTTGCGGCTGAATTTGAAGCAATGCATCTGCAATTTTACGGTCATTGGCGAGACGCGGCACCTTGTTTTGGCCGCCCAACTTGCCTTGTGATTTCATATAATGCTGAAAACTATCTTTTTTAAGTGAAATGATTTTCAAGGGTTGAAGTACTTTCCCTTTAATCAAATCAAAATAATAGGAATTTTGTTGCTGCATTTCGGCATCCAGGTATTCGGCTACTTTTTGAAGGTTTTCGGGAAAATTGTCAAATTCAACAAGCCATTGGTGGAAAGGCAGTTCTCCTTCCGAAGGCGTAATTTGCGGAGCCACGGTGAATTCTGTAATTGAGAAATTGAATTCTGAAATTGCTTCGTTCATTGCTTCTTCCACCTCTTTCCCAATTACGTGCTCTCCAAATGCGGAAATGAAATGTTTTATTCTTCCCGATACAATTACACGATATGGTTTTGTTGAGGTAAACTGAACGGTATCACCCAAATTATAAGCCCAAAGTCCCGCATTTGTTGAAATAATCATTACATAATTAATGCCTGTTTCCACTTCGCCAATGGTCAACCGTTTGGGGTTTTCATCAAAAAAAGTTGATGCTTCAATGAATTCGTAAAAAATTCCTGAGTTCAAAAGCAGCAACATTCCCTTTTCCTTTTGACTGTCCTGAAAAGCGAAAAACCCTTCGCTTGCCGGAAACAGTTCGATGCTGTCCACTTTCCTGCCGATTAAATTTTCAAATTTTGCGCGATAGGGTTCAAAATTTACACCACCATAAATAAAGAGATTGAAATTTTTGAAAAGATCGCCCACCTTTTTTCCCGTATCCTTTTGAAGCTTTTCAAAATACATTTGTACCCACGACGGAATGCCGCTTATTACGGTCATGTTTTCGCCTTTGGTTTCTTCCACAACTGCATCCACTTTAGTTTCCCAATCGTCAATACAGTTTGTTTCCCAGCTGGGTAAGCGGTTTTTTTGAAGATAGGCTGGAACGTAATGTGCCACAATTCCCGAAAGTCGGCCTATTTTGATGCCGTTCTTTTCCTGCATTTCTGGGCTTCCCTGAAGGAAAATCATTTTGCCATCCACAAAATTTGCTTTTCCAGTTTCGTTAATATAGCAGAGAATCGCATTGCGAGCGGCTTCAATATGATAGGGCATGGATTCTTTTGTGAGCGGAATGTATTTAGCGCCCGAAGTGGTGCCCGAGGTTTTGGCAAAATAGAGCGGTTTTTGGGGCCATAGTACGTTTTCTTCTCCTGAGACAACCCTATCAAAATAAGATTTTGATTCTTCGTAATCGCGCACTGGGACTTGCTTTGTGAAATCTTCAAAAGAATGGATATTTTCAAAACCGTGATCTTTTCCGAAGCCAGTATTTTTTGCTTCGGAAATGAGTTTTTCAAAAACCTTTCGCTGAGTTTCAACAGGCTTTGTGGCCCATTTTTGGATTCGAATTACAATAATTTTGGCGAATATTTTTGCGCCGAAGGATTTTAAGGACATAGGCAATTAATCAAAATCTATGAAACTTGTGGGGTTCACTGGAAAGCCATCGCGCCATAGTTCAAAATGTAGGTGTGGGCCTGTGGTGAGCTCGCCGGTATTGCCCACAGTGGCAATCACTTCGCCAGCACTTACAATTTCACCCTGTTCTTTTGTAAGCATCCCGTTGTGTTTATAGGCTGAAATAAGGTTGTTGTCGTGCTTTAGAATAATTACATATCCCGTCTGCGCAGTCCATTCTGCGAAAATTACTGTACCGTCAGCCACTGCTTTAACTGGCGAATCTTGGGCTGTTACAATATCTACGGCATAGTGTTTTGTTTTTGAATCATAGCCCTCAGATATTGTACCCCTTACAGGTGCGAAAAGGGCATATTGCTGAAGTTGGGGCGCAATAAGGGGGTTGTATTTATCTTCCTTTGCAACAGCATCGCGAAGAAGGGAATCTTTTCTAGAAGTCCGTATTAAAATGGAGGGATCTGTTTTGGCCAGCTCAATGATAGAATCTTTATTGAAATTTACTGTTTTAACGTTGCCTGTAAGTACTTTTTTGATTGAAGCAAGGTATTGCTCATTTACGGCCAGAATTTTCTGTAGCGAATCTGTTTCGTAGGCTAAGCGCGTGGCTTTCTTTTTTAAAGTGGTGGATGAATAGCCGGGTATATATTCCCTAAGTGGCGTAAAGGCAATAATAAATGTAGTTGCAAGGATTAGAAACAAAGCGAAAAGTGTGCTGAATACAAATACATTTAACCTGTTTAACTTAAATGAAAATCGTTCCTCAAAGGTTTCTTCATTAAGTATTACTAATCTGTATTTGTGCAACAGCTTCCTTCTGAAACGTTTGGCTCCTTTTTCTTTATTTGTCATACTCTCCAATAGCTTTATACAAATATAAATAAACTATAGCCCCACGCACTAAAGTTACCCTCAAAACGTTGTATCTAAACATTTCTTGTTACCTTTGCTTAATAAAATTTTCTAAATCATGAGTACATTATTTATTCCTTTAGGTATTATTGGCCCTTGGCAGATTATATTGATTGTGGTTATTGTGCTATTATTGTTCGGGGGAAAGAAAATCCCGGAACTTATGCGTGGTTTGGGTAGTGGTCTTAAAGAATTTAAGAATGCTTCCAAAGATGAAACCACTGAGAAAAAAAACTGACGAGAATAAATAATTCCGTTTTATATTTTTAACGAGAAACCCTTTCAATTTTAGAATTGAAAGGGTCTTTTGTTTTAATGATATTATTGTGTTAGCTATTCTATTTTGGCACTATTCAGAATAGATTCTAGCTCAAACTGAAGATCCCTTTTGGACACAGCCGGGGCATAGGTAAATCCCTCCAAAATTAAGTAGCGATTGTTTTTCTCATCGCGAACGGCATAATTTACAAAGGGGCCGCCCATCCATGCATCTTTCACTTCCCACGTACCTTTTGTTTCATAGGCAAATTTCCCATCAATTTTTGTTATGAAAAGATATGGGGCGTAAGCGTCTTCGGTAATAAATTGGCCGTCGTCTTCAACTGGCAACAGCCTGCTTCCAATGGAATCACGGATTTTAATAATGTCGCCAACGGCAGTGCTATCGTTTTTAATCATATCTATTGGCACTTGATATACAAGAATATTGGTAGTTCCGTCCTTTAAATCCTTTCGCAACCAGAAAAAACTATCGGTAGCTTTCGCAATCCTGTATGCGCTCGGAATTTGTAAACTCACTCCCATTACTTTTTTAAGCGAATCTGTTTTCATTAATGAAATAGCGGTTCTTCGCTGTCTCTCTTTAATTTCGGAAGCATGAAAAGCTTCAATAATCTTCGCTGAATTTTTATTGATAAGCTCTACCAATTCTTCTTCAGAAGTTGCCATTATAACAGCGCCTGATTGAGGTTTGGCATATTCGTCTGTGGCAATGGTTGCTTTATTTTCATCGCTAAGAACAACGTAGAGAAAAAGCCGATTGCTGCGCGCAAATCCTGTAAAGGCTTCAGGCGGCATTTGGTTCATTGAAAATAAGGGTTCGTCCTGCGGAAGACCATCAGTGGGAGCGGCAAAATTATTTCGGATTGCTTCGCCCACAATACCGTTCCAAAGATCGTTGGGAGTAATAATTTGAAGGGCGTTAATGTTCCCTACGGAATTTGGAAGGAGCGATTTGTCGGTTTTACCGCTTTCGTTGCACGAAGTAAATGCAACGAAAAGCGAAAACAAAACAATGTAAACTGGTTTCATCTGTCTGAAATATTTAATTTTTCGGAAAGATTGAATATCCCTGCTTAATTCTTTAAAGATGAAATCAAAATCTATGAATGGATATTTCATTAAAGGATGGTTTTTTTTGAAACTATCCTTTATATATTTTAAGTTTAGTTCCAGGTTTCAACTTGTCACCACTAATATCGTTCCATTTTTGGATATTCTGTACTGAAACCCCAGGAAATTTTTGAGAAATGCTCCACAAGGAGTCACCATTACGAACGGTATATGTTTTTTCGGATGAATTTGAGGTATTGTTTTGTGCAACCGACTTATTGCTGGCAATGTCCTGTGCACTCTTTTTAGGGTAGATAATTAAGTTCTGGCCCACTTTCACGGTGGTGCTCCGCATACCATTCCAATTTTTTATTTGAGCTATACTTACCCCATATTTATCAGCAATTCGTCCCAAATAATCACCTCTTTTTACGCGATAGCGTAATTTGTCCTGTTGCTCAAGTAATTCTGGCAATGGCTTTTCTGCCTCTTGAACCTCTTCTTGTGCGAATGCATAAATAGCACTTTCATTATTTACAAAAGTTCCCACGGAAGTTAATGGAAGGCGCAACATATAGTTCTCATTCTTCACTACGGGAATAATTCCAAGTTTATAGGAAGGGTTCAAAAATTCAAGTTCCTCTTTGTCAAGATTTGTAAGCTTAGCAACTTGATCCAGTGTGATCTGTTGTTTCACCTTAATAGTGTCTGTAGCAACATAAGGAATTCTAGCGGTTTGTTTCTTAAAGCCGTGTTCTTCGGCATATTCAAAAATATACATAGTTGCTAGAAAAGCAGGAACATATCCTGCGGTTTCACGTGGAAGATAATCGCGAAGGCTCCAATAATTGGTTTTTCCGCCGGAACGACGAATGGCCTTTGAAACATTTCCCGGGCCGGAATTGTAGGCAGCGAGCGCCAAATCCCAATCATTAAAGCTATTGTTCAGACTTTTCAGATATTTACACGCAGCTTCGGTAGCCATAATTGGATCTGAGCGTTCATCAACATATGAACTTACATCCAATCCAAACATTTTACCGGTAGTATACATAAATTGCCAAAGTCCTGTAGCGCCCACCCTGGATTGTGCTCGTGGATTTAAGGCAGATTCAACTATAGCTAAATATTTTAACTCTAAAGGAAGATTATTTCTATCTAGTTCCTGCTCGAACATTGGAAAATAATATTCGCTTAAGCCCATCAAGCGTTCAAGGGAACTTCTTCGGTTTTTGAGATATTGCTTGATTACGTTTTCCAAAGATTGATTGTATTCTACTTTAAATGGGGTGCGTGCATCAAGTTCCTTCAGCCGCTGTTTTAAAACCTCTGTTGGCAGTTCATCATAATCAACTGCCTCAAAATTTTGATCTGCAACGGTGTTATATATATCTTCAAAAAGATCAGATTTGTATAATTCTTTTAGCCAAAGGCTATCCTTTTTTCTGGCAATTGCCATATCTTTTAAATCAAATACGGTAGAATCTTTTATGGAAGTAGCGAGAAATGTTGAAGAAAATTCTTCCGAAATTTTAGAAACTTTAATAGAATCAACAACTTGAATTTTTTTGTTGTTGATTTTTTTGCCGTTTTGTTTACCCTGTTGGGCAAAACCCATATTGAAGACCAGCAACAATATTAGGGGGAGGATTTTGTTTAATTTCATCAGCTTGTTTATTGCATTTGGGGATTAGGGCAAATTCGCCTGATTAATAAATTTTTAAAGGAGACACAATTAAATTTCCTAAAAATGAAACGTCTTTTTATTTAAAAAATTTTATCAAAAATAACGATTTCGCGAAAATACGCAAATTTTAACCTTCAAATCCCTAAATCATTGATATTTAACATTATTCCATTAACACTTTAATGCCCGGCAAGGTTTTTCCCTCGAGCATTTCTAGCATAGCTCCACCGCCTGTGGATACATAACTTACTTTATCTGATAGGTTAAATTTGTGTACTGCTGCCACGGAATCACCCCCGCCCACCAATGAAAATGCTCCATTCTTTGTGGCCTTCGCAATACTTTCGCCTAAAATTTTGGTACCATCGGCAAACTTATCCATTTCAAAAACGCCCACTGGGCCATTCCACAAAATGGTTTTTGAATCTGCAATTACTTTTGCAAAAAGTTCATTGGTCTTTGGCCCCACGTCCAGTCCCATCCAACCTTCGGGAATACTGTCCACGGGACTAATTTTTGTATTTGCATCTTCTGAAAAACTATCGGCAATCACAGCGTCAACCGGTAAATGTACTTTTACATTTATCTTTTTTGCTTCTTCCAAAATTTCCAGGGCCAGCTGTTGTTTATCGTCTTCAACCAATGAACTTCCAATTTTTCCACCTTGCGCCTTTATAAATGTGAAGGCCATTCCGCCACCAATTATTAAATGGTCAATCTTGTCTAGAATATTCTCGATTATAGTAATTTTAGAAGAAACTTTCGCGCCGCCGATGATTGCAGTAACCGGCTTTTCAGTTGTTTCTAGAACTTTTTTTACATTTTCAACTTCTGAAGCCAGCAATAATCCGAAGCATTTATTTTCAGGAAAAAACTCAGCAATAATTGCTGTTGAAGCGTGAGCACGGTGTGCCGTACCGAAGGCGTCATTCACATAAAAATCACCAAATTTTGATAGTTTTTCGGAAAAGTCGAGATCTCCCCTTGTTTCTTCTTCGTAATAGCGAAGATTTTCAAGTAAAAGAATTTCACCAGGCTTTAGTTTTGAAACGGCTTCCGAAACTTTTGGACCAATACAGTCATCCACAAATTTCACCTGTATTTTTAAAATATTAGATACTGATTTAACGATGTGCTTCAGGGAAAATTCCACTTCCCTATTTTTCGGCCTTCCAAGGTGTGACATCAAAATACAGCTTCCACCATCCTCCAAAATTTTTAAAATTGTTGGTTTGGCAGCACGTATTCGCGAGTCGTCCGTTACGTTGAAATCCTTATCGAGTGGCACATTGAAATCTACGCGAATCAGTGTTTTTTTGTTCTTAAAATTTATATCGTTAACCGTTTTCATCTATTTAAAATATTTAAGAAATAAGATTTACCGCCCAATTATATTCACTTTCATTGCTGTGAGAATTTTTTATTGGGATGTTTCATAAACTATTTACAAATATAGTTTTTTACCTTTTAAAGGAGACTAGCTTTTTTAAGCGAAAAAGGTATTCACTCATCATATTTTATAAAGATTTCGCACTGAAAAGAATGTCTAAAAATGATTAGATTTGCCAATGGATCTTTCAGAAGTAATCGGGCATCAGCACCTAAAATCACACCTTTTAAAGACAGTTGAAAACGGTCGTGTTCCCCACGCTCAGTTGTTTTCTGGTGTTAATGGTAGCGGACTTTTGCCATTGGCAATTGCATATGCTTCGGAATTGTTGTGCAGTAAACATAAAAAAGGAAGTGCTGAATATCTTAGTTGTAAAAATAAGGTTTTAAAGTTAGTCCATCCCGATTTGCATTTTGTTTATCCCGTAAATACCAGTGATGATGTAAAAAAGAATGCGGTTTCAGATAATTACGCAGAAGGGTGGCGGAATTTTGTTCTGAATAATCCATACGCTTCACTTTTTGAATGGCTGCAAAGTCTTGGCCTTGAAAAAAAGCAGGGAAATATAAGCAAATTTGAAGCAGAGAATATTTCGAAAAAGCTTTCACTTAAAGCATTTGAAGGCGGTTACAAAGTGATGATTATTTGGATGGCCGACAATATGAATAGTGAATGTGCCAATAAAATCCTCAAATTAATTGAAGAACCCACAGACAAAACTATACTTCTATTGTTGACCGAAAAAGAGCAACAAATAATCACTACCATACTTTCGCGTTGCCAAAAGTTGGCGGTTCCGTTGCTTTCTGAAACCGACATTGCTGAAAATCTAATCAAAAACCATCAAATAAAAGAATCAATTGCACATCAAACAGCCCGAAGATCCCGCGGAGATTATAACAAAGCCCTGCAATTACTTGAAGAAACAGGCGATGATGAGGTTTTTGAAAAATGGTTCATCAGTTGGGTGCGCACTGCTTTTAGGGCTAAAGGGAATAAAGCCGCAATAAACAGTTTATTGGATTGGAGTGATGACCTTGCGGGACAGGGCCGCGAAACGCAAAAAAAATTCCTGATTTATTGTATTGAAATTTTTAGGCAAGCGCTTTTAAAAAACTACAAAGCAGATACACTTTTGTTTTTTGAAGCAAAAGACAAGTCATTTTCGTTGCCAAAATTTGCGCCCTTCGTACATCAAAATAATATTTTTGAAATCACATCCGCAATAGAAGACGCTTCATATCACATTGAGCGAAATGGAAATGCCAAAATAATTTTTACTGATCTTTCCATCAAGCTAACGCGACTAATTCATAAATCAGAAGTAGCATAGCTGCTTTTTATGATATTACTTTTAAAAATAGAAAGAATCTATTTTAAAACACCTTGTTTCCGCTACTTTCACAAACAATCACAATCTTGGCAGGCCTTGGGTTCATTTCAGCCTAAAAAAGCTCAAACAGGCTTAAATTCACTTATCACACTTTTTTGAAACAATAAATATGTGAAGAATATTCTTTTGTTTGTTTAGCTTTTAAATTAGATTGAAGTCCTATCCAAATAGCTTTTAATGAAAATTTGTTTCCGGTTTTATATTTCTCTGAAAGGAGACTTACGTAGAAAGCATCAAAAATCATTGGCTTAATGGAATGAAGTTTGAAATTTTCAGCAAATAGTTTTTCAATGGATTCTTTTGAAAAATGCCAAAGATGACGCGGTACATCAAAAGCCGCCCAAAACTTTCCGTAATGTTTTGCGTCAAAACTTTTAAAATTAGGGACAGCAATAATTAATGTTCCGTTCGGCTTCACCAAATTTGATAGTTTTAAAATTGTCTCATTCAAATTTGGAATATGTTCCAACACATGCCAAAGGGTAATGACATCAAACTGCTTTCCATCAAAATCATTCAAAGTGGATTTTAGCTCAATCCCTTTTTCCGAAGCTAATTTCATTGCATTTTTATTTGGTTCCATTCCATAAACCTGCCAGCCCTTTTCCTTTGCAACTTTCAAAAAATCTCCGGTTCCGGCACCAATGTCCAATAGTGTACCGACACCATTATTTTGATCAAAAATTAATTTAGTTTTTTTATGAAGTGACCATTTCTTGACAAATTGATATAAATTGGAAAACAATCCGCTCTTTTCATCAGTATGTGAAATGTAATCATTGCTTTCGTAGTACTTTGGAAGATCTTCTGTATTTGGCTGGGGAATGGTTTTCAGAAAGTCTAAATCTGAGTCATATACCAAATCAAAAGATTCGCCTGAAACCAAATAATCTTTTACTGATAAATATTTTGTTTCGTGAGTTTGCAAGAATATGGTTTTAGTATATTAAATGAATTCTGAAATGTTCCACGTGAAACAAACTCGTTAACGCCCCATATATACCAAGAGAACGGAAATATCATTTGGAGAAACGCCACTTATGCGCGATGCTTGTGAAATAGTTGCGGGTTTAATCTTTGTGAGTTTTTCGCGTGCTTCATACGAAAGTGATTTTAACTTTGAATAATCAAAAGAGGCTGGAATCTTTAAACCTTCTAACCTATTTAGTTTATCTGCATTGTTTTTTTCCTTTTCAATATAGCCCGAATATTTTACCTGTATTTCGGCCTGTTCTATCATTTCCAAATCTAAATCGTTTTCCTCAATATAATCTTTTACAGAAGAAATGGTTTTCATATCTTCCATTGTAACCTCTGGTCTAGAAAAGAATTTGAACATTTTATCACTCTGTTCTACCAAAGCGGATTCCCTTGCTTCAAAAATTGGATTGATTTCTTCCGGAACAGCACTTGTATCTTTAAAAAACTGAACAAATGCCTCAGCCTTTTCCTTCTTTTGCTCCATCTTTCGCATACGTTTTTCACTTGCCAAACCAATTTCAAATGCTTTTGGTGTTAGCCTAAAATCGGCATTGTCTTGCCGCAACAATGTTCTATATTCAGCTCTAGAGGTAAACATTCGGTAAGGTTCCTCCGTTCCTTTCGTTATAAGGTCGTCTATCAAAACACCTATGTATGCCTCATTTCTTTGAAGAATAAATTCCTCTTTTTCATTTACTTTTAAATGTGCATTTATTCCAGCCATTAATCCTTGGGAAGCGGCCTCCTCATAACCAGTTGTGCCATTGATTTGTCCTGCAAAATATAAACCTGAAATTAATTTTGTTTCAAGCGTATGTTTCAGTTGTGTTGGCGGAAAATAATCGTATTCAATGGCATAGCCTGGACGGAAAAACTTTACCTTTTCAAAACCCGCCACTTGGCGCAAGGCTTTAAATTGAATATCCTCGGGCAGTGAGGTAGAAAAGCCATTTATATAATACTCCACCGTGTCCCATCCTTCCGGTTCCACAAAAAGTTGGTGCCTATCTTTATCGGCAAAACGATTTATTTTATCTTCAATAGACGGACAATATCTTGGGCCTAGACTTTGGATTGAACCATTAAACATTGGAGACCTGTCAAAACCTTCTCGTAAAATATTGTGAACCTCCAAGCTAGTGTAGCTCATATGGCACGAACGCTGTTTCGTCAAAGGTTTGGTTTCATCGGAATATGAAAACTTTTCAGGAACTTCATCTCCCGGCTGTTCGATCATTTTTGAGAAATCTAAGGACCTTCCGTCCACTCGCGGCGGCGTGCCTGTTTTCATTCTTCCAGCTTCAAAACCCATTTCGACTAAATCTTGTGTGATTCCAATTGAAGCTTTTTCGCCTGCACGGCCACCCCCAAATTGTTTTTCGCCAATATGTATCAACCCATTTAAAAATGTTCCATTTGTTAGCACTACACTTTTCCCTCTAATTTCCAAACCAAGTGAAGTTCTCACGCCTTTTATTTTTCCGTTTTCAACGATAATTCCCGAAATCATTTCTTGATAGAAATCAAGATTCGGAGTATGCTCAAGCATTAGCCTCCAAGTTTCGGCAAACCGCATACGGTCACTTTGGACTCTTGGACTCCACATTGCAGGCCCTTTAGATTTGTTAAGCATTTTAAATTGAATGGCACTTTTATCAGAAACTATCCCGCTGTAGCCGCCAATTGCATCAATCTCTCTTACAATCTGTCCTTTTGCGATTCCACCCATTGCAGGATTACAACTCATTTGTGCAATTGTTTGCAGATTCATTGTAACCAATAAGGTTTTAGAACCCATGTTCGCGGCAGCGGCTGCCGCTTCAGAACCTGCGTGACCTGCACCAACAACAATTACATCATACTGATTTGGAAACATAAATTATAAGAATTGTTCCACGTGGAACATTTAGTATTTTTAAATTTTTTTGGGGTGCAAAACTACAATAAATAACTAATTATAAAGCAATTAAAGTGTATTAATCGCCCATTAAAGCGTTTAGGTTTTTTAGAGATTCGTTTTCTTTGTTTCGCATTGCATGCTCGTCTGTATCACTTTTGTCTTTATACCCACAAAAATGAAGAATTCCATGAATCATAACCCGATGTAATTCATCATCAAAATTGGTTTCGAAATCTATGGAATTGTCAGCAACTCGCTCAACGGAAATGTAAATTTCACCATTAATCTGCTTACCAATACGGTAATCAAAACTGAGAATATCAGTCAGTGTGTCGTGATTTAAAAACTCCATATTCAATTTGTGCAGATATTCATCATCACAAAAAATATAAACGATTTCACCCAGCTCGAATCCCTCAGAAATAATTATTTCAGAAATCCACTTTTGGAGGTTTGACTTATTTTTTAATTCAAAATCTGTTTCAAAATTAAACTCAATCATTGCTTTCCTTAAAATAATCCTGAACCTTATTTTTATAATCTTGCCGCAAAGGTAGGGCCTCTCGGTTCAATATCTCGGTGGTGTTGAAATATTTTTTTACTTCCTCAGGAGAAAGACTTGAGTTATTTTGAAAATTCCTCCTATTTGTTTGAGACTCTCTTCTACTTTCTTGCCCTTGCTCAAGATCGGCTTTGTCAAGTTTCAACAACTCATATTTAAGATTGAGCATTTGTTGAAGCGTGTTCTGATTAAACCCTTTATCCAACAACTGTTGCTCAATACCTTCCATTTTCTTCAATAAATTGCCGCCATTTCCTTTTAAACCTTCTTTGCTCAATCTATCTTGAAGCTGATTGCGTAATTCATGTTGTTGTTTATATATTTCGAAAATTTCCCCGTTAATATCCTCGCTATTTCCTTCTCCTTCTTTATTGCCACCTTTCTCATTACCCTTTTGCCCATCTCTTCCGTTTTCGCCGTTTTGCCCATTTCCATCCCCACTTCCTTCTCCATCTCCCCCTCCTTCACCTTCGCCTTTTTTACCTTTTTTTCCCTTCTTCATTCCCTCCTTCATTTTTTCACTAAGCCCTTCTTGCTTTTCAATAATATCGGGCAATTGAAACTCGCCACCTCCAGAGCCTGGACTCGGTTTTCCCTTCCCAGATCCAGAACCCATGGCCATAGACATCTGCATTTGCATATCTCCCAAGATATCACTCAATAAAACTGCCAAATCATTCGCGCCTGCAATTGTATATTGTTGATTACCAATTCCTTGTCTTGTTTCATTCTGAGCCAAACGCTCCAATGATTTGTCAATATTATATTGAATTTCAGTTAACGAATTATTTATTTCAGAGCCAATCAAAGGTTGCCTAAGCGATAAAGCAAAAATACTATCGTCAATATGTTCAAAATTTGTTTTAAGGTCATTCTGAAGGTTCAATTTTTTACCAAAAATGGGATTCCCATATTCTATCTTTTTGAAATTCTCCATCAAATCCTCCTGCTTAAATGAAAAAACCACAAGATTATCTACAATCTGCCGAAGCATTTTAACATCCTCTTCTATAGATTCCATACCCCCTGCCTGCATTTGCATTTGCATGCTTTTGCTCATTTCTTTCATCTTTTGCCCTGCTTTCTTTTGATTTTTTCCAGCCTCACTTGGTTTTTGCTTTTCAAGTTTATCGGTAGCCTTTTGTTGCTCTTCATCAATCTGTTGCTCTGCTGGTTTATCTTCGGGAATGTCCATCGGTTTTTTTAGCCCTTCGTTTTCCTTCTGGAGTTCTTCCATTTCTTTTTTGTATTCTTCGAACTCCTTATTAAGCTCCTCTTGCGCTTCTTTGGTGTTTTCTTCTTCAGGTTTATCAGCAAGTTTTTCTTGCTCTTCGCCCAATTCAAAAAGTTCCTCAGCAAGTTTTTCCGCCTTTTTCTCTACGTAATATCTTTTTGTCAGCTCCAGCAACTGTTCCAGATTTTTTTCCTGGTTTTTGTTTTGTTTTGAAAGTTTCTCCAGTTTTTCTGTCAATTCCTCTTTTTCTATTTTTTCCTGTAACTTTTCAAGCTCATCAAGCAATTTTTCATTCTCTTTTAACTGCTCTTCATTTTCATCCAATCTTTTTTCAAGCGCTTCTTTAAAGGGATCCTTTTCTGTATTTTCCGGTTGAAAATTTTCCAACTCCTCTTTCATTTCCTTTGAAAAATTCTTCATCATTTCTTCCTGCTTTTGCTGGCGTTGAATGAAGTTTTCAAGTTTCTTTTTATCGTTATAGTTTAGCTCGTTTTTCTCTTTTTGGGTCCGGGAAAGTTCTTCCAAAGTTTGCTTACGGTCCTTTAAATCCTCCAAAGATTTGTCCAAACCTTTTATTGCGTTTTGTTGATCTTGAAGCTGTTCATCCTCCAACTCGCTCTTTGTCAATTTTCTAAAGGAAAAAATACCCGATTTCGAAGATTTATAATTGTGAATAGCATCATTATCAAAAACCTCAAAATAATATTCATAAGCAACGCCTTCTTCCAAAAGAAGATTGCCGGGAAACGTATAGGTGAATTGATCGAAATTGGCCTTGTTCAATGGCAATGCCTGTGTTTTAGCTAGCTTTTCATCTCCTTCCGCAAAATAGACCAATCTCAATTTTGTAAGCCCGTAATCGTCCGAAATCTGCCCCAAAAACAAAACACGTTGAGTGTTTGTACTATCCTGTTTTGATTGCACATCAATTTCTGGGAACTGATCTTTCACAACATTCAAAGTGAAAGCAAGATTTTCATAATCCTTCAGTTTGTCGTTTGATGTGGTAATTGCATAGTCCAGTTTATTATAAATTCCTTTTTCAAAATTGAAGTTTTCCCCTTTTGAAGCAAACGAAAAAGAAGTATCCGCGATTTTTAAAGTAACCGCTTTTGTATTTTTTGTTGCCACATTCCATTTTACTTTCGTTCCTTCGGGAATGGTAGCGTTTCCGGTGCTCTTCAACGTTTCATCTTTCTTTCCCGTATAGGAAGGATAATCCAGAACCATTTCAAAATTGAGCAGCGAAGGCGTTTTTACAACATCCAAAGTATATTCCCGTGATGTCACTTTATTCGCCTTTAAGCTGAAGTCAATAGATTCCATGGGTTGCTGAAATGTATATTCAAATAAACCCGGCGCTGTCTGCTGCAGATAATAGGTTTCGCCGTTGTAATTGATACTAGCATTTTCGGGAATTGCTGTGCCTTCAGTGCGAATTTTTAGGTTGAAGGGTTTGTTTTCAACCGCATTCAAATCCTCATTCATCACAATAAAGGAAAATGGCGCGGGCGGTTCAAAGGCCGTATCGTAATGCACCACGCGTTTGTAACTGCTCGAAAAAATATCCATTCCGCCCAATACGCTGAATAGCAAAAAAACCAAAACAGGTATTGCGGCATACTTCAAATACTTGGCGTTTTTTTTAAAATTGACGGCGCTTTTGAAAGGAACGGGTTGTAACTCGGTAGCTTTTTGGTCAATACTTGCGGCCAATAATTCGCTTTCGCGTTGGTTTTGATTTAATTGAATTACGTTTAATAATTTATCACTAACCTGCGGAAAATGGTTGCCTATTATTTTTGAGGCTTCTTCGTAATCAATTCCCTTTTGAAGTTTAAAAAGTTTTGCCAGCGGAAATGCGATAAACCGAACAAACAATCCCAATTCAACAAAGATAAAGGCCCAAAAAAGAATTCGTCTTCCCATTGGGTTTAGCCAAAGAAAATACTCCACGAGCAGTGTGATCAAAAAATACAGCAGCCCAATGGCGAAAAAAAGGATGGTTCCTTTTATAAGCTCATTGGTGTAGTATTTCTTAATAAATTCCTCCAGTTTTTGCTGGATGATGTTAAAGGTGCTCATAGTTCTATCTTCCTTTATAGAAAACATCTAAATTACAATAATATTCTATGCTGTCCACGCCACAAAGATTGCTCCAAAAAAAGAAAAAACCACACCGCGCAATAACTTTAAAATGCGGCTGCATAATTGTACCTTTGCCAATTCATAAAAAGAATGCAAATTATGTCTCAAAAAGTTCGCGTACGTTTTGCTCCAAGTCCAACAGGGCCTTTACATATTGGTGGTGTTCGTACCGCTTTGTTCAATTATTTATTCGCAAAAAAGCACGGTGGCGATTTTCTTTTAAGAATTGAAGATACAGACCAAAACCGTTATGTGGAAGGCGCCGAGGCATACATTATTGAAGCCTTGAATTGGTTGAATATTCCTTTTGATGAAGGTCCGGGAAAAGAGGCCGAATGCGGCCCATACCGCCAAAGCGAGCGTAAAAATCTTTACAAACAATATGCTGATGCGTTAATTGAATCCGGAAATGCCTACTACGCTTTTGATACTGCCGAAGAACTTGACGCACACCGAAAGGACCACGAAGAAAAAGGAAAAACCTTTATTTACAATTGGCACAACCGATTGAAATTGAAAAATTCATTGGTTATTTCTTCGGAAGAAACACAACAGAAAATAACCAATGGCGAAGAATATGTAATCCGTTTTAAAACTCCCGAAGATGAAACGCTTTATTTAAACGATATTATCCGCGGCGGAATGCAGGTTGAAACCAATGTGCTCGATGATAAAGTTTTGTTCAAAAGTGATGGTATGCCAACCTACCATTTGGCAAATATCGTGGATGACCATTTAATGAAAATAACCCACGTTATCCGTGGCGAAGAGTGGTTACCGTCTTTGGCGCTGCACATTTTGTTGTATCGCGCTTTTGGGTGGGAAGCACCACAATTTGCGCATTTACCGTTAATATTAAAACCAACGGGGAACGGAAAACTCAGCAAACGCGATGGCGATAAAATGGGGTTCCCGGTATTTCCTTTGGAATGGAAAACTGCTGAAGGTGATCTATTTTCAGGCTATCGTGAAGATGGCTATCTGCCGGAAGCCGTTGTAAATATGTTGGCTTTTTTAGGCTGGAATCCAGGCACGGAACAAGAAATTTTCAGTTTGGCCGAATTGGTAAATGCATTTGAACTGGAGCGCGTACACAAATCCGGGGCAAAATTTGACCCAGACAAAACGAAATGGTACCAACATCAATATCTTCAAATGGTTGATGATGAAAAATTGGCTTCCCAGTTTTCAAAATTTCTAAATGAGAAAAAGGTTTCAACTTCGCTGAATCTGACAATTATTGTTTCGCTATTAAAAGAGCGCGCGACCTTCGTAAGCGATCTTTGGGAGCAGGGAAGCTTCTTTTTTGAAGCGCCAAAAAACTATGATGAAAAGGCTGTGGAAAAAGCATTCAAAGCTGAAACGCCTGAGTTGCTTCAAAATGTAGTTTCAATTTTGAAGGCTTCAGAAAATTTTTCAGCAGAAAATCTTTCAGAAAAGGTAAAGGGTTGGATTACTTCAGAAAATATCGGGTTTGGAAAAGTGATGATGCCACTGCGTTTGGCGCTTGTGGGGGAAATGAAAGGACCGGATGTATTTGATATTCTTTCAATTTTAGGAAAAGAGGAAAGCGTTACCCGAATTGAAAAAGCAATAGATTTTATAGGCTAAAAATAAATAACGCCAGCCACAACAATTGTGGAACTGTTGCCTTTAAAATCTTCATTTTCCAAACCTTTATCGTTCAGTTTGCCCAACATATTGGTAACTCCATATTGATATTGCGCAATTATTCTGAAATGTTCCAATCCAGCCGTAATACCACCAGCGAGCCGAACATTGAATCTGGAAATATCCTGTATGTCTTTTGCTGTAAGGGTTTCATAGCCCGTTAAAACATAGTCTTCATATTTCTCATTTTCAAGTTTCATCTTCCCATTTATGTCGAAAACGGGTCCAAACTCAATGCTTAAATGTTTTACGACGATATTATAACTTCCCAAAAAATTGATCTGTGCACCTTGAATGGTATAGCCAATATTCTGTTTATCGGTTCCTAAAAAGCTATTTCCTTCCACACCCACAGAAGCGCTTTGAAAACTAAGCCCATAAACCAAATCAAAATTATTTCGGAAAGCACCGCGGGTTGTAAAACCACCAACAAAACCTGTTTGTTGCTTGGTTACCAAATCATCTGTTTGAATGTCGAAAAAAGTTACTCCGCCCTGAATTCCAAAAAAATTATACCCATCATAGTTGCGCTGAGCAAAAGTTTGATGAAAAACGAAAAGAAAAAAAATAGCAAAAAATAATTTATGTAAACGCATATCGGGGGATAATTTAAGGGCGTGAAAATAGGTTTTATTTTGTACCTTCCACAAATCAAACGATTAAAAAATTTTAAAATTATGGGTTATGTAGTTATTGTGCCAATTCTTATTATTGGCTTTTTTATTTTGCTTTCGGGCATTTTTACGGTAAAACAGCAAACCGCTGCAGTTGTAGAACGTTTTGGAAAATTTTTAAGTATTAGACATTCGGGTCTGCAAATTAAAATTCCTTTGGTTGATAAAATTGCCGGGAGAATTAATCTGAAAATCCAGCAATTGGATGTGATTGTTGAAACAAAAACGAAGGATGATGTTTTTGTCCGTCTTAAAATTTCAGTACAATTTCAGGTTTTGGAGCAAAAGGTGTATGATGCTTTTTACAAACTGGAAAACCCGCACGATCAAATTACCTCGTATGTTTTTGACGTAGTACGCGCGGAAGTACCTAAAATGAAACTAGATGATGTTTTTGAAAGAAAGGACGACGTGGCTATTGCTGTAAAAGCAGAATTGAATGAAGCAATGAGCACATACGGTTACGATATTATTAAAACGTTGGTTACCGATATTGATCCAGACATACAAGTTAAGGCCGCAATGAATAGAATTAACGCCGCCGAGCGGGAAAAAGTAGCTGCCGAATTTGAAGCCGAAGCAGAAAGAATAAAAATCGTTGCAAAAGCCCGGGCCGAAGCTGAAAGCAAGCGCTTGCAAGGGCAAGGTATTGCAGATCAGCGACGTGAAATTGCACGCGGTTTGGAGGAAAGTGTTGATGTGTTGAACAATGTTGGCATCAATTCACAGGAAGCCTCTGCGCTAATTGTGGTAACCCAACATTACGATACTCTACAATCCATTGGCGAAGCAACCAATACAAATCTTATTCTTTTGCCAAACTCACCGCAAGCCGGCAGTGATATGCTGAACAATATGATTGCATCATTTGTGGCTAGTAACCAAATTGGTGAAGAAATGAAAAGGCAAAACTTAGAAAAAGGAATTGTGCCAAAGAAAAAGACAAAGCGCGAAAGTCCAACACGCCCAGAAGAAGGAGATGATTTAAATTATTAATAAACCTAATATTCCACAAAAAAAAACCCTCTAATTAAAATTAGAGGGTTTTTTTATAATTAATTAAGGCTCAATTAAAGATGTTTATCATCTTCATAATCTTTCTTTTTCACTGGTTTTATACCTATCAATTTATCCACCATTTTTAGAACAAAAGCTTTCTTTACAATGGATGCTATTGTGCTGGTGACTATATTTAATGGAGAAAATGTATCTCTGATAGTTTCTTTGCTCTCAGTAAGACCTAATTTCACTTCCTCAAGATCAATCTGCGATTTTAAGCTAAGATATTTTAAATCTCTATCAATTTCTTTAAAAGTAGTATATCGTTTCATAAGCGTTAGTTTGGAAAATCTGCTTTATTGCGTATAGCTTCGTCTTCAAGAGTTTCTCCAAATTCAATAATTTCATTTTCTGCAGCTTTTCTCGGAGATAAATCATCTTCATCATATAACACTCCAGAAAATTTATAGAGAATTTTATGCTCAATAATTTTTCTTCCGAATACAAACATAAAAATCAGGATAATCCCGTAAAAAGCACCAATCAATAAAAACCCAACGTAAACGTGTTCAAAAAAAGTTCCCAACCAAAAGGCTCCGCCAATAGATAGAAATAGTAATACGAATAAAAACAAACTCCCGTAAACTAATAAATGTACTAATGCCACGGCACCTTTCATCGCAGACTTAAACAGGCGGAGTCTGTAATACTCCGCCATGCTCAAGCCATAATCCTCTAATCTGTCTGTAACCTTACGAAGGCTGTCTGTTAGGCTTTTAAACGCCATATTATACTGTTACTTTTTTTGCAGTAGCTTTTGCTTGATCAACCGTAGAATCCATTTGTAGCTTTGCGTTTTGTCTTCTTAAAGCTTCCAATTTATCTTCCATCGCCAATAAAATATCATCGGCTTTATAGCTGGCAGAAGATAACGTTTCATTCAATTTTTGCTCAAAACTATATTTAGCACGCTGTGCTTTTTCGCTTAGCGAATGGCTAGTTTCTTGAATTTGCTGATTTAATTTCCTTTGGGCCTTTTTAGCTTCTTTACTAAGTTTATCTCTCGTTTTTGAACCTTTGTCTGGCGCATAAAGAATTCCCAATCCCGCTCCTATTGCGGCTCCTGTTAATAATGCGATAAGTGTTTGACCTGTATTTGATGCCATTTTAATAAAATTAATTTGTTAATAAGACCAAAGATAGGTAACGATCATGTGCTTGGCTGTTAACAACCGGTTAATAGTTAATTTTTAATATATAAAATTATCTTAAATATTGAAAGTTTTAGCCAATTTTTCTTAAAAAATAGGTTATATCTAATTAAAAATGTTAATTATTCAGTCAATTTGACCCAAGAATCCCGCAAGGAAACCGTTCGGTTGAAAACTATTTTTTTAGAAGTTGAATCTTTGTCAACAACAAAATAACCAAGACGCTGAAACTGGAATTTATCTTCCGGTTTAGAGTCTTTTATCGATGGTTCGGCATAACCTGTAATTACATTTAAAGAATCTGGATTTATGAACTCCATAAAATCTTTTTCCTTACTAGTGTCTGGGGAAGCTTCGGTAAATAAACGGTCGTAAAGACGAACCTCCACCGGTAAAACATGCTCTGCGGAAACCCAGTGTAACGTTCCTTTTACTTTGCGATGTGAAGCTTCGGAACCACTTCCACTTTTGCTGTCGGGATCATAAGTACAATGAATTTCGGTAATATTCCCTTCTGTATCCTTTACTACGCTTTCGCCTTTTATGATATACGCATTCTTCAAACGAACTTCTTTCCCAAGGGTTAAACGAAAAAATTTGTTGTTCGCTGATTCTAGAAAATCTTCTCTTTCAATAAGTAATTCCTTTGAAAATGGCACTTCCCGATTTCCGGCACTTTCATCTTCCTGATTGTTTTCAGCTTCCAGCATTTCAGTTTTACCTTCGGGATAATTATCAATTATTAACTTCACGGGATCGAGCACAACCATAATCCGTGGTGCTTTTTTATTGAGATCTTCGCGAACGTTGAATTCTAAATGGGAAACATCAATTAAATTTTCACGTTTTCCAACGCCAATACTGTTGGCAAAGTTTTTTATGGATTCAGGCGTGTATCCTCTTCGGCGTAAACCGGAAATTGTGGGCATTCGCGGGTCGTCCCACCCTGTAACAACGCCACTGCTCACTAATTGTGCAAGTTTCCGTTTGCTGACAACTGTATGGCTTAAGTTTCTGCGGGCAAATTCACGCTGTTTTGGGCGCAATTTTTTAGGATCGTACACTTGGTCCAAAAACCAATCATAAAGCTCTCTGTGTGGCAGGAATTCCAGCGTACAGAAGGAATGTGATACTTGTTCTATATAATCGCTTTCGCCATGCGTCCAATCATACATTGGAAAGATTTTCCAATCGGTTCCCGTGCGGTGGTGATGTTTGTTGATGGTTCGGTACATTACTGGGTCGCGCATCAACATATTTGGCGATTCCATATTTATTTTTGCGCGAAGCACGTGTTCGCCCTCTTTTGTTTCGCCGTTTTTCATTTTCTCCAGCAAATCCAAATTTTCAGCTACGGATCTATTTCTGAAAGGGCTAGGTTTTCCTGGCGTATTCGGAGTTCCTTTTTGTTCCGCAATTGCTTCGGAAGTTTGGGAATCTACATAGGCTTTATCATTCTTTACAAATTCAACAGCCCAGTCATACAACTGCTGAAAATAATCGGAAGCGTAACATTCCGTGGCCCATTCATAGCCCAGCCAAGAAATATCTTTTTTTATGGCATCTACAAATTCCTGTTCTTCTTTTGCTGGATTTGTATCGTCAAAACGAAGGTTTACGGGGGCATTATAACGTTCACCCAAACCGAAGTTTAAACATATTGAAGAGGCGTGCCCAATGTGAAGATAGCCATTCGGTTCCGGCGGAAAACGAAAACACAATTGCTCCTTTTTATACCCTTTTGTTAGATCTTCCTCAATTATGTGTTCTATAAAATTAAGCGGCGCAGCTTCGTTGGTCATATAATTACTTTTTAAGAGGGACAAAGGTAACCATTTAACTGAAAAACAAGTTGGCCAAAAATAGGTTTCCACCACGCTCAACTGGACAATCTCATATATCTTTGCTAAAATTATTTACATGGGAACAATTCGCTTAAAAAACATAAAGATTTATGCCTTTCACGGCTGTTTGATTGAGGAAGGGCAAATAGGCTCGGACTATTTGGTGAATCTGTCGGTAAAAGCAGATTTAAAGAAAGCAGCTAATAGCGACGCGCTTGCAGATACGGTTGATTATGTAATGCTTCAGCAGATTGTTCGCGAAGAAATGGCGATGCGCGCAAAACTTCTGGAACACGTGGCGAAGCGGATTATTGATTCAATTTTTTTGAAGCTGCATATTGTAAATGAAGTGAAGGTTACCGTGGCAAAACGCAATCCGCCCATTGGTGGTGATGTGGCGGAAGTGAGCGTTACAATTAAGATGAAACGGTAATTTGTTTTTTAAGTATGAATTTTAAGTTTAATTTTTTTACATTTGCAAGCTTAAATAGGGCATCGTGGCCGAGTGGCTAGGCTCAGCTCTGCAAAAGCTGCTACAGCGGTTCGAATCCGCTCGATGCCTCTGAAACCTTCAACATAAAGTTGGAGGTTTTTTATTATATAAAATTTGAAACATCCTTACAATATTCAGAAGCTTTCAAACCTAATTTTTTTTAAAGTGGTTTTTCTACTGGGGGAATCGGTTTTTCTATCGGATTGTCCTGCCCTGGTATTCTTTCGAGTCCAGCCTCAACTCCTTTCGGAAAAATTCCTTGGATAAGCAATAAAATTCCAAACCCCAAAATTAAAAGGCTGATCCATTTTTTTGTTTTAAAAATGAAACGTGGGGTCATTTTCTTTTTCAATCTTTTTGCCAAAAGAATTTTTAAAAGGTCTGTGACAAAAAACGTAATTAGTACCGTAGCTATAAACAATGTAATACCATTATCGGTTGTGGTGAGTGCGTTTGCCATTATTAAAGTACCAATCCAACCTGCCAATACGCCAAAGTTTACAAAATTTAAAAGGAAGCCTTTCAGAAATAAACCTCCGAGGTTTTTTTTCACTTTTACGGCATAGTGTTCCCGGACAAACTTGAAAATTGATTTGTTGGTCCGGATATATGAAATAATGCCATAAGCAATAAGAATTGCTCCTCCAAAGATGAGTAGGCCGGGGTCGTGCTTTACTTTTTCAAGGATTCTGCTGGTACTGAAAAAGGCTATTAAAATGAAAATTACATCGGCAACCAGGGCGCCAAAATCAAAAAATATTGCTGCTTTTATTCCTTTGGTTATAGCAGTTTCAATCAAAGTGAAAAACACTGGACCGACTGCAAATGCCAATAAAAATCCGTAGAATGCTGCGTAGAGTAAACCGTCAAACATAGTAGGTAAAAATACAAATTACTTTTGCCCAATTGCGGAAAATTTTTTAGTTTTTATATTCCTTTTGAAGCCCCAGCATTGTAAAATCGAGATGTTTTTTTACCAAATCGGCATTCTTTACTTTTACATAAACTTCATCTCCAAGTTGATACACCTTTTTGGTGCGTTGACCAATAACAGCATATTCTTCCCTGTCAAACTCGTAACGGTCATCACTCAAATCCTGCAAACGGACCATACCTTCACATTTATTCGATATAATTTCTACATAAATTCCCCATTCGGTAACCCCGGAAATTACTCCCAAAAACTCTTCATCTTGGTGATCTTGCATATACTTCACCTGCATATACTTTATACTATCGCGTTCAGCATTAGTTGCAAGATTTTCCATGTCGCTACTATGCCCACATTTTTCTTCGTATTCTTCCTCTTTTGCCGATTTTCCATTATCTAAATAATGTTGTAAAAGTCGATGGACCATCACATCGGGATAACGACGGATTGGAGAGGTGAAATGCGTGTAATAATCAAAAGCCAAACCGTAATGGCCAATGTTGTGGGTTGTGTACATCGCTTTGCTCATACTTCTGATAGCAAGCGTATCTATCAAGTTTTGTTCTTTTTTGCCATGAACGTCCTTTAAAAGTTGGTTCATTGAAGTTGCAGTGGAATGGCGGTCTTTGGTATTTAGTTTATATCCAAAACGTTTAATTATATTCTCCAAAGCAGCTATTTTTTCATCATCCGGTTCGTCGTGAACGCGGTAAACGAAAGTCTTTTTTGGATCTTGTTTTCCGATGAATTCAGCCACACTTCTGTTTGCTAAAAGCATAAATTCTTCAATAAGCTTGTTGGCATCCTTACTTTCCTTGAAATAGACACCTTCCGGATTGCTTTTTTCATCGAGAATGAATTTCACTTCCACTTTATCAAAGGAAATTGCGCCGGCACGCATACGTTTTGTGCGTAATATTTTTGCCAATCTATCCATTTCAAGAATGGCAGCTGCTATTTCGGGTTTTACAGAATATTCTTTATCTGTTATTGATATGTTTGAAGGAATTGTATGTGTTTCATCCGAAGGATTTTCTATTATATGCTGCGCTTCTTCATAGGCGAAACGCGCATCGCTATAAGTTACCGTTCTTCCAAACCATTGTTTTACAACTTCAGCTTTTTGATTTATTTCAAAAACTGCGGAAAATGTATATTTTTCCTCATTTGGCCGAAGCGAACAAGCATTGTTTGAAAGAATTTCAGGAAGCATAGGCACTACTCTATCTACCAAATAAACTGAAGTTGCGCGCTCGTAAGCTTCATCATCAAGTTCATTCCCGGGGGTTAAGTAATGTGAAACGTCTGCAATGTGAATTCCTATTTCGTAGTTTCCATTTTCCATTTTTTCAAAAGAGAGGGCGTCGTCAAAATCCTTTGCATCTTTTGGATCTATCGTAAAAGTTAAAACCTCGCGCATGTCGCGACGTTTCTTGATTTCTTCAGCTTTTATTGAAGTATCAATTTTATTGGCATAATCTTCCACTTCTTGCGGAAATTCATACGGAAGACCGTATTGTGCAAGAATGGAGTGAATTTCAGTATTGTGCTCACCCGGCATTCCGAGAATTTTTATAACACTGCCAAAGGGAGAATCGGCTTTTTCTGGCCAATCTTCCATTACTACCAATACTTTTTCGCCGTTTTTGGCACCGTTTATTTTATTCTTCGGCACAAAAATATCGGTGTACATTTTATGGTCGCTAACATCAACGAAAGCAAAATTTTCCTGCACTTGAATGGTACCAACGAATTCAGTTCTTTTTCTTTCTATAATTTTAGTTACTTCCCCTTCAGTTTTTCCTCCTTTTTTGCGTTTAAAAACATAAACTTCAACAATATCGCCTTGTAAAGCTTTGTTAAGGTTTTTACTGTTCACATAAATATCATCCTCCTGGTCTTCCACAATTATATAACCTTGACCACGGCCTGCTATATCTACTTTTCCGGTGTAAGAATTTTGTGAAGGGGTAAGAATATATTTGCCGCGTTCAATTTCCTGAATAGTGCCCTTACCTTGAAGGTCTTTCAAATTTTTTACTATTTGGTTCCGGCTACTTGGGTCGTCCAGTTGTAATTTTGTGGCAATTTGTTTGTAGTTGAAAGCTTGTGAATGATCTTTCCGAAGAATGTTTAATATTGTTTGGGAAAGATTATCAATTTTATTGGTTTTATTTTTTCTTTTGTGCTTAGGCATAGTTGATTTTGTAATTTGGTAAAGGTACTACTTCTCAAAGAATGACGTGATTACATTAGCAAACATTTAGTACCATAGAGAAGCTTAACGTAACAATTGAAATATTGAACAAAGTCAACCAGAATCAATAAAAATTCTTCTTCACCTTAAAATTTTTATACGTTGACTTCCATTTCAAAAAATACTATTTCCAATTTTTATTGTTATCAACATATAATTATACATCATTTCTTTTTTTAAAATTATTTAAATAAAAAATGGTGGTGATGATGGGGTGTTAATATGTACAATAAGTTTTTGAAGATTTGTTTTGAAATTAACTTATCGCCTTTTAATAAAAGGTTGTTAACATATATTTAAGATTTAAACTCCTTGAAAATAATGAAATAGGAATATTAATGAACAACTGTGAACAACGTGTTTTCACAACTTAAAACTTGTAAGTTTTTAGCGAGATATTGTTTGAAAGAGGAAAATTTTTGGTTACAACTAACAAGTAAAAAGAGACTTAAATTTTTGGTTTTTTCCAAATTTAAATCCTATTGTAAATAATCTTTACACTCGCAATTTTACTTGTCGTAATTCCGTGAACAAATATCAACAATGTTGTTAACTAAATAATGATGTGTTCGTTAAGAAATCGTTATCAATTGATTTTCAATTAGTATTGAGCACAAATACTGGGATAATTAATAATCCATTTCCCCTTAAATAAAAAGTTGATGTTTTATCTTTGAAAAAAATAAAAGGTATGAAAATTTCAATAGGTAACGACCATGCGGGCACAGAGTATAAATTTGAAATAATTTCATTTTTAGAAAAAGAAGGCCACACAATTATTAACCACGGAACCGATTCGGAAGCAAGTGTAGATTATCCAGATTTTGTACATCCAGTTGCTGAAGATGTTGAAAACGGAAGAGTAGATTTTGGAATCATAATCTGCGGCAGCGGAAATGGAGCGAATATGACCGCCAACAAACATCAAAAAGTGCGCTCTGCACTTTGCTGGACCAATGAAATTACATCCCTTGCCCGCCAACATAACGATGCAAATATTTTGAGCATTCCGGCGCGTTTCACCAGCAAACCACAAGCTGTTGAAATGGTGAAGACTTTTCTAAATACCGATTTTGAAGGAGGTCGCCACCAAAACCGCGTTGAAAAAATAGCGTGTTCCTAAAACCCAAAAATGTCCCATAACCACGCACATTCCCACACCCATTCACATCCAGATTTGAAAGGTAGAAAGCTTTTGCTCTCCATTCTTTTAAATATTGTTATCACGGTTGCACAAGTAATTGGCGGATTAATTTCAGGAAGTTTGTCACTGCTTTCAGACGCGCTGCATAATTTCAGCGATGTACTTTCCTTAAGCGTGAGCTATGTTGCAGATAGATATTCAAAAAAGGACGCCTCGGTGGAAAAGACATTTGGATATAAACGCGCGGAAATAATCGCTGCTTTTGTTAATTCGGCCACTTTAATTATTGTTGCTATTTATCTTATTTACGAAGCAATTCTTAGATTTTCAAATCAACAGGCCATAGAAAGTGGGTTGGTTATTTGGTTGGCGGTTTTGGGAATTGCAGTAAACGGATTTAGTGTACTTCTTCTTTATAAAGAATCAAAAAGCAATATGAATATGCGCTCTGCCTATTTACATTTGTTTACTGATATGGCAGCTTCGGTTGCTGTTTTGATTGGTGGTTTACTGATGAAATATTTTGAATGGTTTTGGGTGGACAGCCTTTTAACTTTACTTATTGCCCTTTATTTGATTGTTATGGGCTATTCTTTGTTGAAAAGCTCTTATAAAGTTTTGATGCTTTTTACTCCGGATGATTTAAGTTTGGAAGTAATTAACGAAGCAATTTGTAAAATTCCAGAGATCAAAAATGTACACCACATGCACATTTGGCAACTCAATGAGCAGGAAACACATTTGGAGGCGCATATAGATTTTTATGAAGACGTTACGCTCACCCAATTTGATTCAGTACTCACAAAGGTTGAAGAAATGCTTTTTCACGACTTTGGAATAAACCACGTAACCATTCAGCCCGAACATCAAAAGGACGACCCCAAGGATATTATTGTGCAGGATTGATTTTATTTAAAGAATTATGGAAATTGAAGTAAAGAATTTTGAGGAATTGAATACGAAGGAACTTTATGAGCTGTTGCAATTGCGAAGTGAAGTTTTTGTAGTGGAGCAAGATTGCGTCTATCAAGATGTTGACGGAAAAGATGAACGTGCGCTACATGTTTTGGGCCGGGAAGATGGAAAACTTGTTGCATATACACGCTGTTTTAAAGCAGGTGATTATTTTGACGAAGCGTCCATAGGAAGAGTTTTGGTGCGCGATAACTACCGAAAACTTGGTTACGGCCACCAAATTACAAAAGCTTCAATAAACGCGATAAAAACAAAGTATAAAGCCGATAAAATAAAGATATCGGCTCAAACCTATTTAGTTATTTTCTATGAAAGCCACGGTTTCAAAGCCTTTGGCGATCGGTATTTGGAAGATGGCATTCCGCACATTGCGATGCTTAGAGCTTAATGAGGTTTTTTTCCAAATTAAGATCTTTCAACATTTCTTCGGTAAACTTATAATGACCTTTACGTGTTATTATTTTGAAACGCTGATTTCGCATACGCGTCAAGGTATCTAAAAACTGCCATTTAGATTTTAGCAATCGCGATTTTTCAGATTTTAAACTGATTTCAAAATAATGTTTTATTCCCGCGCGATCCGCTACAATATCTGGAGTAATTACAACATCGCTATCTTTTTTGTGATAGGATTTTGGAGTTTCATAACCTTCCACATCGGCCTGAATGTGTTCAAAACCCCGGTTCTCTAAATAGGCCACAGATTCCTTTAGAATCTCCTTGTTTTCGTCTCTATCTAGTTTTAACATAATTGCTAAGATACAATAGCATTGATAAACAGGCAGTTAACTTTATGTTAAGTTAAAAGAGTCGGTGTTAATTAATTTTTAAAATGAATTTCTTTTAATTATAAATATTATTTCAATATTTTCCTGTAACGTCCCTCATCATTCAAAACAGCAACAGCCTCCAAAATCTCCGGATTGTGCTCAATTTGATAATTGTACAACCCTTCGCGATAAAAATAACGCTTCAAAATTTCGTCCATCAACAACGATTCTATTTCCACTTTTTTATTGACGATGGCTTTGTCTTTGGCAGTGTCAATAGCCGCCATAAGTTGATTGTAGCCGTTTGAAATGTCCTTATTCATATCATCAGCTTCAGAAATTTTTAACGCTTCGGCAAACTTTTTTTCCGTCTCGGTTTCGTATTCAAAATTGTTGTCTTTTAAAAACTTCAGAAAATCCTGAAAATCGTTTTGGGTGAATTTGAAATTTTTCCAATCCGTCATTTGGTGGCTGTAATAGTATTTTGTTGCGTAGTCGAAAATGGCATTGTCTTTTAGCAAAGCAGTTGTAATAGGGCTGTAAACACCAGATTCCAATTGCACGTCGGGAAGAATTCCGCCGCCGTCATAAACTGATCTTCCGCCTTTGGTTTTATATTCATTGTATTCTTTGGCATCCTTCCGAATTGGATCGCCATTTTCGTCACGGTGCCAGTAATCCAAAGCTTGGATGCAACGGCCACTGGGAGTGTAATAGCGTGAAATTGTAACTTTCAGTTGTGTGCCGTATGTCAACTTTTTTGGTCGCTGTACCAATCCTTTTCCGAAACTTCTCGCTCCAACAATAACTGCACGATCTAAATCCTGCAAGCCGCCGGAAACAATTTCACTGGCGGAAGCGCTTCTTCCGTTTACCAAAACTACCAACGGAATTTCAGTATCAACGGGTTCGCTTTTGGTTTTATAGGTTTGATTGTACTTTTCAATTACCGATTTTGTGGTCGTGATTACTTCGCCTTTATCAACAAAAAGATTTACAACGTTTATGGCTTCATTTAAAAGCCCGCCGGGATTTCCGCGTAAATCCAAAATGATTTTCTTTGCTCCCTGCGATTTCAAATCGACCAAAGCAGCTTTCGTTTCAAGGGTTGTTCTTCCGTTAAATTGGCTCAAAACAATATATCCAATTTCATTATTTATCAATTTATAAAATGGAACCGCCTTAATTTCCACGGCATCACGTGTGATGGTTGTTGTTGCGGTTTTCCCCTGCCTTTTATAGGTTACTTCCACTTTTGAGCCCGGCGCACCTTTCAATAATTCGCCCGCATCATCTTCCAAATCGGCGATTGTAACATTGCCAATTTTTATTATTTCATCCCCTGCTTTCAATCCTGCTTTGTCCGCCGGATAACCTTGGTATGGTTCAACGATAATAATTTTATCTTTTTTGCTTTGGGCCGAAGCGCCAATGCCAGTGTAAATACCGGAATTGTTGATTTTTGCATCTTCAACCTGTTGTTCGTTCCAGTAAACGGTGTAGGGATCCAAATCTTCCAACATGCCTTTAATGGCTTTGTCCATAAGGGTTGCTGGCGTTACTTCGTCCACATAATTCATATTCAATTCCTTGAAAAGTGTGGTGAATATTTCAATTTGTTTCGCAATTTCAAAAAAGTCGCTTTTGAAACTTACCGTGGTAAAAAGTATACCTATAGCGATTATGGGAACTAAGATTCTTTTTTTCATTTTCTGAAAGTTTATTTTATGGTAAACTCCATTTTTTGGAATTTGGGATTTTAGCTTTTGGAATTTTTTATTTTTCTGTTCTTCAGAAATATACGAAGAATGATAACTACTATTATTGCAACGAAGAATAAAGGCCAAAGGTATAAAATACCCAAGAAAAACACGGAAATTCCGTTCCAGCCGCCTTGCAAAGCATTCTTCATTTTTTGGCCGTAGGATTGTGTAATGCCGGTTTCGGCAGTGGTTTTATAAAATTCAACGTTTACGGTGCTCATTGAAACTTGATTTTGAAGGTACTGCAAACGCCCTTGTTTTGCTTCAATTTCCTCTCGAATGGTTGAAAGTTCCCGTTCAATTTCAAGCATTTCCTTTACGTTGTTTGCTTTTTCCAGCAATTCAAGATAACGTTCCTCAAGTATTCGCTTTGCTTTTAACCGCGCTTCCAGATCTATAAATTCCTCTGAAACGTCTTGTCGCGAAATATCTTTATGATCAAAATAAGCCACACCTTCAGAAATACCGTCAACGAAAGACTGAAAATTTTCAGTGGGCACCCGAACGATTAAATTTTTATAAATGCGATTGTAGTCTTTTCCACTATTGTCGCTCTGCACCAAACCTTTGTATTGTGAAGCAAGCTGAAGGATTTTTTTATGGGTTGCTTCCACATCTTGGGTTTCAAAAGCCAAACGGGCGGTTTTTATTATTTTTTGTTCCTCTTGTTCTGGGGAAGATGTGGCACGTTGTTGGACAGCTTCATTTTCAGCAGCCATTTCCATTCCCGCCATTGAAGAATCTTCAGCGTAATCTTTATTGCTACCGCCGTTGGAACAGGCTAAAAAAAAGGATAAAATTATAGTGCTAATTATTTTCATCTTTAGTAATATTTGTTTTTTAAATGAAGATGGAATTCGCCTTTGAAAGATTTACTTGAAAATTCAACCTATGTTTTGGCTCATTTCATCTTGTAATTTTTTAAGCAGTTTTACCATTGCCTTTTCCAGCTCGGCGTACTGCGGTTTCACTTTTCCTAAATAGAGAAAGAGCATCACAAATTTCTTGCCGTTAATCTCGTCAAGCAATTGTTTGTTAAGCCTGTATGTTTCCCGAAGTTGTCTTTTGACGCGGTTTCTATCTACGGCCGATTTAAAATTCCGTTTAGGCACAGCGAACGCGGCAAGATTTGCTTCTATATTTTCCTTCGGAAGAAAGAAAATTTTAATGGGAAATTTGGAATGTGTCTTTCCTTCCAAAAACAAATGTTCTATTGTTTTTGTGCTTTTTAATTTTTCTGTTTTTGGGAAGTTTTGGTTCACATTGTAAATATATAAAAAGACCCCACAGAAATTAGTTTCTGCGAGGCCTGTTTACAAAAGGAATGTAAAGATTATTTTAAACCGTAGGTATTGTTTTCGAGATTGACGTCGGCCATTCGTTGGGTGGCGTCTATCATTATATTTTTTACTTTTTTACCGTTTTTTATTTCAAAAGTATAGGTTGGGTATGCCCACGCCCAATCTTCCAAAACGGTTCGTTTCAATTCTGTAAATGGGTTTGGTTTTTCGCCCCACATCATTCGCAAAGGTATGTAAAACAATTCTTGCGACCCGTCTTCATAAGTAACGTAAAGGTCTATCGGCATTGGCATTAAGCCGATTCTTTCCAAAGTTATCTGTGTGTTTTCTCCTTTATTTTCCACGGTTTTTATTCCGTAATCTATGGTGTTTGTGGTCTGGGTCCAATCCATTAAATACCAATCCAGTTCAAACCCGGAAACCTTTTCCGCGGTACGGATAAAATCGTTTGGAGTGGGATGTTTGAATTTAAAATCGGAATAGTATCGTTTCAAGGTTTTTGAAAGATTTTCTGGACCGATAACGTATCCCAGTTGCGTTAAAAATACAGAACCTTTACTGTAAGCATTTATTCCATAAGATCGGTTGCTTGCGTATCTGTCTGCGTGTGTGGTAAGTGGTTGCTCCGCTCCGCTTGTAGCCATAAATAAATAACTTCTATAAGAACCAGCATGTGGATTTGATTTATTTTCTTGCATAACAACATTCATCGCTTCGTCTGAAATATAAGAGGCAAACCCTTCATCCATCCATTCGTGTTTGGCTTCGTTGGTTGCCAAAACAAACTGAAACCAGGAATGTGCAAGCTCATGTGCGGTTACACCAACAAGGCTTCCAAATTCACGTTCGCCGGTAATCATCGTGCTCATTGCATATTCCATTCCCCCGTCGCCACCTTGTATTACTGAATATTGCTCATAGGGATATGGGCCAATTTGTTCATTGAAAAACTCCATCAGCGCAGCTGTTTTAGGTTGAAGATTTTTCCAGTTTTCAACAATCTCGGGATTGTTTTTATAAAAGAAATGAAGTTTTACGCCGTTTGGTCCAGGGTAAGTATCGTGAACATAATCATCATCTGCCGCCCATGCAAAATCGTGAACATCTGGTGCCAAAAAGTGCCAAGTGTATTTACCATTTACAGGCTTCATCCATTTTTGTCCGGGTACTGTGTAGCCATGGCCAATTTCTGCAGGGTTTTGAAGATAACCAGTACCGCCAATTGTGTAATTTTCGTCAATAGTTATTGTAACATCAAAATCGCCCCAAACGCCATAAAACTCACGGGCAATATAAGGATCGGCGTGCCAGCCTTCAAAATCGTACTCAGCAAGTTTTGGATACCATTGCGTCATTGTTAACGCAACGCCATCTGCACTATTTCGGCCAGAACGACGAATCTGTGCCGGTACTTGTGCATCCCAATTCATATTAAAAACGGTGCTTTGTCCGGGAAAAATGGGCTTGTTCAGCATTACTTTCATCACGGTCCCTTTTATAGTATAGTTTGCGGCGGCACCATCTTGCGTAAATAAAGTTGGTTTAATGTATCCAATTTCCGAAGGGGAAAGTTTTGAAATACGATCGCCCACCCGACTATCGGGATCAGCAATGGTTCGTGATCGCACGTCCATTTCACTACCGGGTTGAAAGGCGTTGAAATGAAGATGATAGAAAACCTTGTTTAAGGTGTCGGGAGAATTGTTTGTGTATTTCAATTCCTGCGTTCCTTTATATTGAAAGGTTTTCACGTCCATTTCAACGTTCATTTTATAATCAACTTTCTGTTGCCAATAGCTGTTATTATTTTGCGCAAAAGCTGAAAAGATAACAGCCGTTAAAAAAAATCCGTTTAAAATATGCTTCATTATTTAGACATTTTATCAGCCATAATCAGGACATTGTACATATTCACCATTTTGCCTGATTTTGAAATGTTGGCGAATGATTCCGTATTGGAAGTTTCCCCGCCCAAAACAACTTGTGTGTTGGTTGAAAGTCCGCTATCCATTAAAATTTGCTTTACCTGTTTTGCGGAAAGTTTTGGATAATAGGAGCGAATCATTGCAGCAACCCCAGCAACTTCGGGAGCTGCCATTGAGGTTCCTTGTAAATATTCGTAGGTGTTCAAAGGGGTTGTTGCCCATATTTTTACACCCGGTGCAAAAACATCCACATTTGTTTTTCCATAGTTTGAAAAGTTTGCAACCATTTCACTTCCGTAATCGAAATTAAGCGCTCCAACCGTTAAAAATGAATCTCCCATTTCAGAACCATTATCGAATTGATCGTTTGGATAAATGTTCACAGTATCCAAATCAAAACCATCATTTCCGGCGGCGTTTACAATCAAAACATCTTTTGAAGCAGCATATTTTATGGCATCATAAACCCAATCTGCATTAGGGGAATAATATTTTCCGAAACTTGTATTCAAAACTGTGGCTCCGTTATCAACTGCATAGCGAATTGCCAATGCAATGTCTTTGTCATATTCATCACCATCTGGCACTGCTCGAACGGCCATAATTTTTACGTTGTTTGCAACCCCGTCCATTCCTATTTTGTTGTTGCGTTGTGCGCCAATTATACCTGCAACGTGAGTACCGTGTTTCACGTTCTCTCTTGTTGGGTCTGGCCCCGCAACATTGTTGTCGCCATAAATATTATCTGTTATATCATAAGGATTATCGCCCAACACGCCACGGAAATTTTTGGTCATGTTGAAATTGTTTTCAATTCTGCCATTAAAATATTTAACCCCACCTTCAAGTTCCTTTACAACTTCGGGTACGGTATCAGCAAAATTCAGCATTTGTGTTAGCATTGCTATTTGCTGTTGTTCTTCTGAAGAAGGATTTTTTATGGTTGCAAGATCTTCCTTTGTGTAATTTTCTCTCCCCAGTTTTTTGGTCATTGCCTGGTGAACTGGCTTTAATTGGGAAAGAATCTGTTCGTAACGTATTTTGTTTGCATTAATTTCTGAAGATTCCTTTTCGTATTCAGCTTTAGCTTTTTGATAAATTGCGAATTCTTTTCTATCGGCTGCGCTGATGGAAGCTTCATTTTTTCCTTCATATTTTGGTTTTAATTTTCTGATGATACGAACGAATTCCATGTTTTCGCCAACAATATCGCCAAGAAAATTCCATCCGTGAACGTCGTCTATGAACCCATTTTTATCGTCATCCACCCCATTTCCGGCAATTTCGCCTGGGTTGGTCCAAATAACATTTTTAAGGTCTTCGTGAGCAATATCTACCCCACTGTCAATAACACCAACAATTACAGTTTCGCCTTTACGGTTTTTTATTATTTCGTTATAAGCTTTATTTACGCTCATTCCTGGCACCGTGTCCGTTACCAAATCCATTGCCGGCCAGCGCTTCAGTTGGGCATCTGCAAGGGGTGCATTTTTTAGAGGGTTGGTGTCAATATTTTGGATTGGGGTGGCAACAATTGCAGCACCGCTACCGCAGCTTGCCAAAATAGTTGACATTGCAATAGCGAAAAGAGTGATCTTAAAAATTTTCATCTGAATGTATTATTTGTTTTAATTGGAAGGCGGAATGACCTTATTTAGTCACCTTCGTTTGTTTTGAATCCGCCGTGCGGAGGGCATTTCATTTTGGAAATAAAGTATTAATTAAAGAATTCATTGAGAGATAAAGTTTCGTTCAGCCGAACGCCTTTATCAGTATTTTGGACTGTTATTATCGGGTTGTGCGCATCATGCTCCAGAAAAAGATAAAAATTGTTTTCCGCAGCGTTATTCAGAAATTTTTCCTTTTCAGGAAGGGTTAACAGGGGGCGCGTGTCATATCCCATTACAAATGGAAGCGGCAAATGTCCCGCAGTTGGCAACAGATCTGCCACAAAAACAAGTGTTTTTCCTTTGTAATTTATATGAGGAATCATTTGTTTATCGGTATGCCCATCTACAAACAAAATTCCGAAGTCAAGTTCATTGGCTGCCGAAAAATCTGATTGCGGCTTTGCAACAAATTTAAGTTGTCCGCTTTCCTGCATCGGCAGAATATTTTCCTTTAAAAAGGAAGCCTGCTCTCTTCTATTTGGTTTTGTTGCCCACTGCCAATGATTTTCATTGCTCCAATAAATGGCGTTTTTGAAAGCTGGCTCATAGCCAGTCTTGTCTTTATTCCACTGAACACTTCCGCCACAATGGTCAAAATGGAGGTGCGTCATAAAAACATCGGTAATATCATCGCGATGAAAGCCGTGTTTTTTTAAGGAATCGTCAAGGTTGTAATTTCCCCAGCGATGGTAATAGCTGAAGAATTTTTCGTTCTGTTTATTGCCCATCCCGGTATCTATAAGGGTAAGCCTATTGCCGTTTTCAATGAGAAGGCAGCGCGCGGCTATGTCTATCATATTATTTTCGTCGGCTGGGTTGGTTTTATTCCAAAGGGATTTTGGCACCACGCCAAACATGGCGCCGCCATCAAGTTTAAAATTGCCGGCCTCAATAGGAAATAATTGCATACTCTGAAAGAAATGAGTCGCAAAATAACAAAAGCGTTACAGACCGAACGATTAAGTATAAATTAATTAAGCTATTTTTAACATACTGAGGTGGAAATGATATTTAATTATTGTAAAAAAATAAAAACCATTAGAATTTATCTTTAGAAATTTTATCTTCGCCTTGTATTGAAAATCTTATTAATATGAATGAATTGATGGATAAACTAGTTCACGAGTTTCAATTGCCTTTAGAAAATCCGGTGCTTGTTTTCAGTGTGATTCTTTTTATAATTTTATTGTCTCCGCTTGTTTTTAAACGCATCAATATTCCTGGGATTATAGTTTTGATAATATCGGGGATACTTATTGGCCCCTATGGCTTTAATCTCTTAGGAGAAAGTCTTTTTGTAGATGTTTTTTCAACCATTGGTTTATTGTATATAATGTTCATTGCAGGGTTGGAGCTGGATTTGAATGAGTTTAAGGCCCATCGAAATAAAAGTTTAATTTTTGGGCTATTTACATTTACAATTCCCATTGCGATTGGCTTTCCAGTATGTTATTTTATTTTGGGTTATGATTTTAATGCTAGTTTTTTAACGGCGAGTATGTTTGCAACCCATACATTGATTACCTATCCATTGGTTAGCAAGCTCGGTATTTCCAAAAATCAAGCAGTTGCTATTACTGTGGGCGGAACTATTCTCACGGATACTGCCGTGTTAATTATTTTGGCAGTAATATTAGGATCACACAACGGGGGATTAACATCCGAGTTTTGGATAAAGCTTGGTATATCCTTGACGTTATTTTCTGCTTTTATGTTTTTTGTTATTCCAAGAATTGCTAAATGGTTCTTTAGGAAATTGGAAAGTGAGAAGCATTCACATTATATTTTTGTGCTGTGTGTAGTTTTTTTTGCTGCTTTTCTAGCTGAAATAGCCGGCGTGGAACCAATTATCGGTGCCTTTTTAGCTGGTTTAGCATTAAACCGATTAATTCCGCATTCCTCGGCCCTGATGAATAGAATTGAGTTTATAGGAAATTCACTTTTTATACCATTCTTTTTAATTAGTGTTGGGATGATTGTTGATATAAGCGTAATTACTAGTGGTCCTATGGCATTAATCGTTGCAGGAACACTATCAATAGTGGCAATTACCGGTAAATGGCTAGCGGCATTTATAACACAAAAATGGTTTAAATACTCAAAGGGGCAGCGCCAATTAATTTTTGGCTTGAGTGGAGGTCATGCAGCCGCAACACTTGCCGTAATTTTAGTGGGCCATAGAGCGGGAATACTTGATGATAATATTTTGAACGGGACTGTAATTCTTATTTTAATTACTTGCATTTTAGTTTCTTTCGTAACGGAACGTGCTGCCAAAAATATCATGATATCTACGGCTGAAGTTGATGAGGAAATTTTAAGCGCCAATGCACAGGAACATATTCTTATCCCTATTGCTAATACAGTAAATGTTGGAAAGATTTTAGAGCTCGCCGTTTTGATAAAGGATAAAAAATCAAACTATCCTCTTTCCATTCTTACAGTTGTACCAAATAATAGGGAAGCTGAAAAGAACATTGCGAAAACCAAGCAAAATCTTGAAAATTTTATAAAAGAAACCGCAGCAACTGAAAACAATGTTGATATTTTAGCAACCATAGACCATAATGCTGCCAGCGGTATTGCACGAACGGCTAAAGAAATTACTGCGGATATTATTTTGGTTGGATGGCCAAAAAAAACGGGATTTTTAGAGAAACTTATCGGAGACAAAATGGATAGTATTCTGGCTAGTACAGATAAGACTTTGATAATATGCGATTTTGAAAATTCTTTAATCGGAAATAAAAGAATGTTTCTGATAGTACCTCCATTAGCCGAAATTGAAGTTGGATTTAGTCTTTGGATAACTAAGCTCTCTAAACTGGCTACCGAATTAACACTGCCCATTGAACTGTATTGCAATCAGCAAACCTTTAATTCTATTGAAAAATTTATAAAAATTAATAAATTGAACATGCAGTTGAATTTTAAATTGTTTAATGAATGGGATAATATCTCCGTGCTCTCAAAATCCATATTACAAACCGATTTATTTGTGTTTGTTTCTTCAAGAAAAGGATATGTATCACATTTCAATTATCTTGATAAAATTCCTGCCAAAATGGAAAACAAGTTTCCTTCGCAAACCAAAATTGTAATTTATCCTCAATAATAAAACTATTTTAAAATAATGCGCAATGCTTAAAGCCTCATTCATCCTATTACTTTGTAGCTTATTCTTTTTTTCCTGTAAAAAGGACGACGGGGTTTCTTGCACCTCTTGTTCTTCCCCTGAAACAGCCAGTTTTCAAGTTTGTAAAGAAAGCGACGGCAATGCATCGGTAAATGGACAGAACACTGGAACGCCCTATAACACTTATATTTCTGGGCTAGAACAGGCTGGCGCGAGTTGTGGAAATTAATTATTATAGTTTGAATTAATTGGATTTGTTATGCAGTTCACTTCAAGAATGAATTTGAAATAACACTGTAAGACTTTTATTTACTTTTAGAATATCCGAAAAATTTATCTCTCCAATTTTCCCTAAAACTAATGCTTTTTCTAGGGTAGCTAGTTTGGAAATTTTTATTGTAGAAATTTTTTTCAATCCATTTTGTAAACTAGGTTCAAGTACAATATCCCAATGTTCGCTATGAATTATATTTGAAGTAATAAAAGACACAACAACATCGGACTCTCTACTTATCAAGACAAGAGCGGGTCTATTTTTAGAACCTGATAAATCTGAAAAAGGAAATTTGATGAGTACAATATCTCCTTTTTTCATCAATACTTTTCTTTAATATCCTCGAGGGTGTAGATTACTTCGTCTTCTTTTAAAAAGTCTAAAGAATTGGAATTTTCTATTAATATTTCAATTCCTTTTTGCAATTGTTCTTCCTCATATTTTGCGAGTAGGAATGATGCATATTCAGCAATTACGGTTATCTTCTCTTTCGGAAGTTTAGAAAGAGTGCTCAAAGTTTCTTCTATGAGGCTATCTTTTTTCATATTTTAAAAATAAAAAAAATTAATCATTTAATTTAAGAACGGCCATAAAAGCTTCCTGCGGAATTTCAACATTCCCCACTTGGCGCATTCGTTTTTTACCTTTTTTCTGCTTTTCCAACAGTTTTCGCTTCCGCGAAATATCGCCGCCGTAACATTTTGCGGTAACGTCTTTGCGGAGTGCTTTTACGGTTTCGCGTGCAATTATTTTTGCGCCGATGGCCGCCTGAATTGGAATATCAAATTGTTGTCGCGGAATAAGTTGGCGCAGTTTTTCACAGATTCTTTTACCAATATCAAAAGCATTATCCCGGTGAAGCAATGCGGATAGTGCATCTACAATATTTCCGTTCAACAAAACATCTACTTTCACAAGATGCGACATGCGCATCCCGATGGGGGAATAATCAAATGATGCATATCCTTTTGAAACGGTTTTCAGCCTATCATAAAAATCGAAAACTATTTCTGCCAAAGGCATATCGAAAGAAAGTTCAACTCTTTCGGTGGTTAAGTATGTTTGGTTGGTAATCTCACCTCGTTTTTCAATACAAAGGGACATTACAGAACCCACAAAATCTGATTTTGTAATAATTGTAGCTTTAATGTAAGGCTCTTCAACCCGATTCAGTTTTGAAGGGTCCGGCAAATCGGAAGGATTGTTTACCAAAATAGGTGTTTCCGGGTCTTTGTTGGAAAAAGCGTGATAAGAAACGTTGGGAACGGTTGTGATTACCGTCATATCAAACTCTCTTTCCAGTCTTTCCTGAATAATTTCCAAGTGAAGCATTCCTAAAAACCCACATCGGAACCCGAAGCCAAGTGCCATGGAACTTTCTGGAACGAAAACTAACGAAGCATCGTTTAGCTGCAATTTTTCCATAGAATTTCGCAACTCTTCGTAATCTTCAGTGTCCACTGGATAAATTCCAGCAAAAACCATCGGTTTTACATCTTCAAAACCTTCAATCATATTGACGGTTGGGCTTTTGGAATCTGTGATTGTATCGCCCACTTTTACTTCTTTCGCTTCCTTTATTCCAGTAATGAGATAGCCCACATCACCAGTTTTAATAACATCTCTTGGGAATTGTTTTAGTCTCAAAGTTCCTACTTCATCTGCATAATAACTTTTTCCGGTAGCCATAAATTTTATGTGCTGCCCTTTTCGTATTTCGCCATTCAACACCCTAAAATACGTTTCAACTCCACGGAAGGGATTGTAAACCGAATCAAAAATAAGTGCTTGTAATGATTCATCCGGATTTCCTTTTGGCGGAGGAACGCGTTCTATAATAGCGCTTAGTATTTCATCTATTCCTTGTCCGGTTTTGGCACTGGCGGGAATTACTTCTTCGGCTTTACAGCCCAAAAGATCAACTATATCATCAGTTACTTCTTCAATATTTGCGGAAGGAAGGTCCACTTTATTCAAAACGGGAATGATTTCCAAATCGTTTTCCAAAGCCAAATACAGGTTCGAAATTGTTTGTGCCTGAATGCTCTGTGCAGCGTCCACAATCAGCAATGCCCCTTCACAAGCGGCGATGGAGCGGGAAACTTCATATGAAAAATCTACGTGGCCGGGAGTATCAATTAAGTTCAGAATATAATTTTCGCCTTTGTAAACATATTCCATCTGAATGGCATGGCTTTTAATAGTAATGCCGCGTTCACGTTCCAGATCCATATTATCAAGTAATTGGTCTTGTTTTTCGCGATCGGTCACGGTACCCGTGGCTTCCAAAAGACGGTCTGCCAGGGTGCTTTTTCCGTGGTCAATGTGAGCAATAATGCAAAAATTGCGGATGTTCTTCATAAAATATTCCTTCTCATACTATAAGTTGCAAATATAGCTTAAAAGAGCGGTTATTTGGGCTATGTGCAAATCAGTAAAAAAAAAGAGGGCTATAAATCTTTTTAATTAATATATTTTTAACATATTTGTAACGTTGTTGCCGTATTTTGACGTTAATATTTCAATTTCTCCCCAGAAAGAATGCATATTAATGGGTGTCTCCCCTAGATATCTACTTATGTTATGATGAAACTTTTCATATTAGTTTGCAGCCTTTATGGCGGAATAGCTATGGCGCAGAATTTTACTATTTCTGGGAAGCTAGGCAGCACGTCACAATCCCCATTATCTTTTGTAAATGTATTGGTCTATAAAACTGATTCCCAAACCCCTTTAAACGGAACTACTACTGATGAGGACGGGTCCTTTTCCTTTAAAGAGCTACAAGCCGGAACTTATAAACTCAGTTTCAGTTATATTGGGTTTGAAGATATAGAACAGACCGTTGAGCTTTCTTCCAATATAAACCTGGGCACAATAGTTTTAATGGAAAGTTCCGTGATGCTGGGTGAGACCGTAGTAACCGCAAAACTGCCCACCATTAAGAAAACCTCTGGGAAGTTGGTTTTTAATGTTGAAAACACTTCACTTTCTGTGGGCAGCACAATGGATCTTTTAAAGAAAACCCCGGGAGTTGTTGTAATTGGGGAAAGTATTCAAGTAAAGTTTTCTGCCCCCGTGATTTATATTAATGGAAAACGGGTTTATTTATCAAGTTCTGAAATTGCTTCTCTTTTAGAAAATAACGATGCCGCAAATATTAAATCCATCGAGGTTATTACAAATCCTTCTTCAAAATATGACGCAGATGCCGGAACAGTGCTCAACATTGTTACTTCAAAACCTATTTCAATTGGTTATAAAGGCTCTCTAAACGCAACCTATGAACAGGGAATTTACCCAAAATACAATTTTGGCACTTCCCATTTTTATAAAAATAACTGGTTAAATGTTTACGCAGCCTATTCATACGGGAATAGAAAGGAATATAAGGAAGATGAAAACTTTATCCGCTTTTTTCAGCCCGATGAGGTTTCCACAAAATCTATTTGGGAAACCACTTTTAACCGTACCACCGAATATGAAAACCACAATGGGAATGTAGCTTTGAATTTTACATTAGATGACAAAAACAGCCTAAGTCTCACTTCAAACATTTCCGTTACACCAACAATTGATTATAACAATAACGGCGAATCTTTCATTTATAGTCCACAGCGACAGTTGGACTCAACAATTACCACCTTGAGCTTTGTAAATTATGAAAAACAGAATCACACTTTCGCCTTAGATTATAACCGCGTTTTAAACGAGAAAGGTGCTACCCTAGTTGCTTCTGCAAATTATATTTATTATGATAACAATCAGAAACAAAGAGTTAGCTCTGACTATTTATTGGCAAACGGAGATTTTTTGAGCAACAACAGTTTTTATACAGATTCAAATCAAAACAGCAATATTATTACGGGGCAGGCAGACATTACTTCGGAATTGTGGGGCGGCACGCTTGAAACCGGAATCAAATTCAGCGGTATCGATACGGAAAGTAGGTTAAACTTTTTCAATACCGAAAACAATGTGAATACCTTTAATAATGGGCTGTCCGATGATTTTAATTATAAGGAAAACATTTACGCCGAATACATTAACTACCAAAAAGAATGGGAAAAATGGAGCTTCACTGCCGGCCTTCGTGGTGAATACACAGATATTGATGCCATTTCCCGTTCATTGGGACAGGTTAATAATCAACAATATTTTGATATTTTTCCCTCTGCATCATTTCATTATACCATAAACGAGAACAACGGCATCGGGATTAGTTACAGCCGAAGCGTTGAACGCCCACGTTACCAAAGCTTGAATCCGTTCAAATATTTTATAACAGAGCGTAACTTTACCGGCGGCAATCCAAACTTGGTACCGGGGATTGAAGACAAAATTACATTGACGATTGACCACAAAGACAAATTGTTTTTTGAGTTTTATTATCAAAATATTGAAAAAAGTTTGGACGTGCTCACATTTCAAAATAATGAAAATAGCACCTTGGAAAGAATTGATGCCAATTTAATTAAAAGTTATCAATACGCTTTTGACATTACGTATTTTAGCCCGCTAAATTCTTGGTGGTGGTTGCATTTTCAGACATCTACATTCTATTTAGCGAATGAATTTTATGCCTTGCAAAGTGCTGAGGAAAAATATACGAATGATACTTTTGGGCAATATCTATTACTTAACAACCATTTTACGCTTTCCAAAAACCGTACTTTTACGGCAGATCTAACAGGAAAATACATTTCGAGTTTCGTCTTCGGAAATCGATATTTTAAAAACCAGAGCTTTGTGAATATTTCTTTCAGAAAAGATCTTTGGGACAAGCGAGCAAGCTTGACCGTGGGCGTTGATGATATTTTTGACACTTTGGACGATATGGCCTCGACCTCAAAATATTACAACCAAGACAATTATTTTTATTCCGATTTGGAATATAGATTGTTCCGCGTAGGTTTCAGATATAACTTCGGAAATGCCCGACTTCGCGACAATAGCAAAAAAATAAACACTGACGAGGGCGATAGGCTGGGAGGTGAATAACGCTTCAATTCACCAAAATTTAAACAGACACCATACATTGCATTGATATTTACTACTTTTGCAGTTCCAAAATAAAAAAATTGCCAAAAATAGGAAACATACAATTGCCACATTTCCCATTGCTGCTAGCGCCGATGGAAGACGTGAGCGATCCGCCATTCCGCGCACTTTGCAAGGAACAGGGCGCCGATGTGGTCTTTACAGAATTTATTTCTTCCGAAGGACTTATTCGCGACGCTGCAAAAAGCATGATGAAACTGGATATTTATGAAAAGGAACGTCCTGTGGGCATACAGATTTTTGGAGCTGTTTTGGAATCGATGTTGCGCAGCGTTGAAATTGTTGAAGCAAGCGGTCCGGATATTATAGATATTAACTTTGGCTGCCCGGTAAAAAAAGTAGTTTCAAAAGGGGCCGGCGCCGGAATTTTAAAAGATATCGATTTAATGGTTAGCCTTACCGAAGCAATGGTAAAGCACACCAAACTTCCTGTTACCGTTAAAACCCGTTTGGGCTGGGATCACGACTCTATAAAAATTTTGGAAGTGGCAGAGCGTTTGCAGGATGTGGGCTGCCAAGCATTGTCTATTCACGGCCGTACCCGCGCACAGATGTATAAAGGCGATGCGGACTGGAAACCCATTGCCGAAGTAAAAAACAACCCACGAATGCACATTCCTATTTTCGGGAATGGCGATGTGGACACTCCCGAAAAAGCGATGGAAATGCGCGATAAATACGGTTTGGACGGCGCAATGATTGGTCGGGCAAGTATTGGCTATCCATGGTTTTTTAAGGAAGTGAAACACTATTTTAAAACAGGCGAACATTTGCCGCCACCCTCAATGGCGGAACGCGTTGATGCCGCAAAACGCCACCTGCAAATGGCTATAGACTGGAAAGGCGAAACTCTGGGCGTTTTCGAAACCCGCCGCCATTACACTAATTATTTTAAAGGAATTCCAAACTTTAAGGAATACCGAATGAAAATGGTAACGAGTGATGATTCTGCCTCGGTCTTTGAAGCTTTTGATGCCGTTTTGGAGGTTTTTGGGGATTTTGAATTTGCTTAATATGCCAACAATTTTTTCCGAACTCTGCTTGATGCAATTTTTGAAGCTATAATCCCCAAAACGCTTATCGTCACAAAAACGATTGCAATATTCACGGCTTCCAATTTCACTGGATACGGAAGCGTGCTGGTTATTGCAACAAGTTCAAATTTCAATTGTGCGAGCACGGCAAGTATTCCAAGGAAAATTCCAATTAATCCACCAATTAATGTCATCAACGTTCCCTGAAGGAAAAAGATGCGGCGAATTTCTGGCAATGAAGCCCCCATATTATAAAGGGTTTTTATGTTTTTCCGCTTGTCCAAAACCATCATAATTATTGAACCAATTACGTTGAAAAGTGCAATTATCAAAACCAAAGTGAAAATTAAGTAAACTGCAATATTTTCGGTATTCAGCATTTTGTAGAGTGCGTCATTCTGCTGAAATCGGTTTTTAATGAGGATTCCCGATGGGAAGATTTTATTGATTTCGCTACGAACGGTTTCTTCGGAAGCAGTTGGCAACAATTTCATTTCAACTGCAGAAATTTTAGTACTGTCCAATGATAAAAGGTTTCGGGCAAAGTCCAAATCTGTAAAAACATACTTCGCATCCAAATCCTCGTTTACTTGATACACTCCGGAAACTATCACATTCTCTTTTGTGAAAGCTTCGGATGGATCCAACGCATTAAGCTGCCCACTTCCGGGTTTTGGTACGTAAATTTCCAACAAATTTGAATAATCGTTTATGCCAATAGACAGTTTCGCAATGGTAGAAAGCCCAACAACCACTTGATGTTCGGCGGGCACAAACCATTCTCCAAAATATAGTATGCTGTCCAACTGGGTCACATTTCCGTAAAGGGAATCCACCCCTTTTATGTATGCAATGTGGTTTTTTCCTTTGTAGTGAAGAAAAACGCGTTCTTCAATTATCTTTGAAAAAGTTTCAATCCCATCAATTGCTTTCAATTGGTTTTTCTGCGCTTCTGAAAAGGTGATGGTTTTTCCACTTTCGGGAAGTATTTTTAGATCACTATCAAATTCATTCGTGAACTGAAGGCTAAAATCCTTCAATCCCAAAAATCCCGAAAGCACTATAAATAAAGACATTGCACCCACAACCACGCCAACTGCTGCAATACCTGTAATAATATTGATGGCATTGTTGCTGCTTTTTGAAAACAAATAGCGCTTGGCGATGTAAAACGAAAAATTCAACTTATGATTTTTTTCTTTTCGGAAGTAAATCTGGATCTTTTAATGGGTTTTCCTCGCCTTTTACGGCTTTGTCAATCTTATCAATGTATTCCAAAGAATCATCGTTATAAAAGGAAAGATCTGGCATTTTGCGCAGTTGATTTTTTGTAAGTTGCGCAATTTGATGCTTTATGTTTGGCTTAATCTTGTTAAGCTCTGCCACAATTGTTTCCGCTTTATCTGCAGGAAACACGCTAACATAAACCTTTGCAATGGAAAGATCGGTGGTTACGCCAACCTTGCTCACTGAAATAATAATGCCCATTTGTCCTGCTTCGCGAAGCATACTTTGAAGCACGTTTGCGAGGTCGTTTTGCAAAACCCCGGCTATTTTCTTTTGTCTAGTACTTTCTACCATTCTACAAAAATAGAATATAAAACGGTACGGAATGTTAATGAACCCCTAAGCATATTGAAATTCAATGGAATTAAGTTTGTATTTTTGAAGCATTCAAGAAGAATTATGGTGAAAATTGAACATATTGGCATTGCAGTTAAGAATATTGCTGACGCCAACAAAATTTATGAAGCGTTATTGGGAAGCGCGCCGTATAAAAGTGAAAAGGTGGAAAGTGAGGGAGTTGAAACTTCTTTTTTTCGCTGTGGCGAAAGCAAAATTGAGCTTTTGAAAGCTTCAAATCCAGACAGTGCAATCGCGAAGTTTATTGAAAAAAGAGGAGAGGGAATTCACCATATTGCTTTTGCCGTGACTGACATAAAAGCGGAAATGGAACGCTTAAAAAACGAGGGATTTATTCTTTTAAATGAAACTCCGAAAAAGGGAGCCGATAATAAATGGGTGGCTTTTCTGCATCCGAAGTCTGCAAACGGAGTATTGGTGGAGCTTTGCCAAGAAATTGAGAATAAGTAAAAATAGTTTTGCTGTATTTGCAAAGTGTTTTACATTTGCAATCCTAATATTTTATTCAATACTAGAAATTGTTTTGAGATAGATATTTGAAATTTTAGAAATTAAAACGGTCCCATAGCTCAGCTGGTTAGAGCATCTGACTCATAATCAGAGGGTCCATGGTTCGAGCCCATGTGGGACCACATTTTTTTAATATAGATATGTTCTTTATCATTGAGATTTTTGTTGCATTTAAATTATTGTGGCGAGAAGTATTCACTGAGCGCAGTCGAAGTGAGCCTATGTGGGACCACATTTTAAGGGCTAATAAAGGGCAGTATTAAATTGGTTAATTAAAACAATCTTCTCATTAAAAATGAGTTATTAAAAATTAGATAACCCATTTTTTTATTTCAGTATAAAAAAAATTATTACTTTAGGCGCATAAACACGATCCCCAAATCGTTAATGATTAACCATGATATCATTTATCTATAATGTAATATTGCTTGCTGCCCAAACTGTTTCTGGCAGTCAGGCACCTCCGCCTCCTTCACAAAATCGTGGCCCTAATTTGCCTATTGATGATAATATTTGGATTTTACTTGTTGTGGGTATTTTGTTTGGGGCTTATCTTATCTATAAAAGAAACCGTTCTACAAATAAGGCATCATAAGGTTTTTCACGTACTTTCCGATAATATCAAATTCCAAGTTTACTTCGGTTCCTGCATTAATTTTTTTAAAATTTGTATGCTCAAAAGTATATGGAATAATTGCTACACTGAACGCTCCCTTTTTAGCATTAACCACCGTCAAACTTACTCCGTTTACTGTAATTGAGCCTTTTTCAACAGTATTGAATTCTGAACTGTTATATTCAAAAGTAAAAATCCAACTCCCATTTGCGTCTTCCACTTTTTTACAAACCCCGGTTCCGTCCACGTGGCCCTGAACTAAGTGTCCGTCCAAACGGTCTCCCAATTTCATTGCTCTTTCCAAATTCACCAAAAATCCTTTTTCCAAACCTTTCAAGTTGGTTTTCTCCAAAGTTTCCTTTATAGCAGTTACCACATAGGAATCTTCGCTTATCCCAACAACGGTTAGACAAACCCCGTTGTGTGAGATACTTTGATCTATTTTTAGCTGCTGCGAAAGCGGGCTTTTTATTTCAAGGTGAAGATTTTCCCCTTCGCGGGTAAGTTGTTTAATTTCGCCAACGGTTTCAATAATTCCTGTAAACATTGTAGTATTTGGTTACATTTGTACTGCAAAAGTAACAATTAAAAAAGCCAAACAGAATGAGCAGAGAGGATAAAATAGTGGTAGGCATTTCCATCGGTGACATTAATGGGATTGGAAGCGAAGTAATTCTGAAAACGTTCGAGGATTTGCGCATGCTGGAATTTTGCACCCCCGTTATTTTTGCCTCGGTGAAATTGATGTCTTTTTTTAAAAAGCACTTTGAAGCAGATATCAATTTCCACGGAATTGATAAAATTGAAGATCTTGTTCCGAAGAAGATAAACGTGCTGAACGTATGGAAAGAACACGTTGATGTTTCCTTTGGCGAAGAAAACCAAACAGGAGGCGAATATGCCATTAAATCTTTGAAGGCTGCCGTTGCGGCTTTAAAAGAGAAAAAGATTGACGCTTTGGTTACTGCGCCTATCAACAAAAGCAACATCCAATCTGAGAGTTTCAATTTCCCGGGCCACACCGATTATTTAGCGCAAGAGTTGGAAGGCGAAAGCTTGATGCTCTTGATTTCAGAAAATTTGCGCGTTGGGCTTTTAACGGACCACGTTGCCGTAAAAGATGTTGTGAAAAATATTACGCGAGAGCGAATCGATAAAAAAATAAATACTATTTATCATACCTTAATTGGGGATTTCGGAATTGAAAAGCCAAAAATCGCAGTTTTGGGCATTAATCCACACACCGGAGATAATGGCGTTATTGGAGATGAAGATGATACAATATTGCGTCCGGCTTTGGACAATATTCGCAAAAACGGAAAATTAGTTATGGGTCCCTACGCGGCAGACAGCTTTTTTGGATCTGGCAATTACAAAAATTTTGATGCCATCATCGCTTCCTATCACGATCAGGGATTAATACCTTTCAAAACCTTGGCATTTGGAAAGGGCGTAAATTTTACCGCGGGGTTAAATCGTATCCGTACGTCGCCAGATCACGGCACTGCGTTTGATTTAGCAGGAAAGAATGAGGCGAATTTTGAATCATTTCGAGAAGCAGTTTTTACCGCAATTTCTATCTTCGAAACTCGTGAGGAATTTGAAGAAATCTCAGAAAATAGGCTGCAAACTACACGCAAAAGAAGCTTCTTAAAAAAGAAATAGAAAAACTAATTGCTATTCAAATATTTTTTTATCTTTGCACCCGCCTTATCCGTAAGGTTAAGGTCCTAAATAGGTGTGAAAATGAAGGATTTGAAAGAGTTTACAATCCCTTTTGTAGGGTTGAAATTAGGAAAACACCAGTTTGACTTTGAATTAAATAAAGCGTTCTTTGAGCATTTTGAGTATGACGAATTTAATGACGCTGCCATTAATCTCAACGTACTGCTGGAAAAAATGAGCACATTGCTTGAGTTTACATTAACCTTTAATGGAACCGTAAACGTTGCATGTGATATTACAAATGAACCCTTTGATCAAGTGATTTCAGGTACATATAAATTTGTAGTAAAATTTGGTGAGGAATATAATGACGAAAATGAAGATTTGCTCATTCTGCCTCACGGATGTTATGAAGTTAACATTCAGCAATACATTTATGAATCCATCGTGCTGGCTATGCCTTCGCGAAGAATTCATCCTGGGGTAACGGACGGCACCTTAAAAAGTGACATACTCGACAAACTTGAAGAACTCAGTCCAAAGGCGATAGATGAAGAAGAAAAGCCTGAAGACGATAAAACCGATCCCAGATGGGATTCATTAAAAAAACTATTAACGGATAAATAATAAATAGCAATGGCACATCCTAAGAGAAAAATCTCGAAAACAAGAAGAGATAAGAGAAGAACGCATTACAAAGCTACTGCCCCTACAATTGCAATAGACCCAACAACGGGTGAGTCGCATCTATTTCATAGAGCACATTGGCACGAAGGCAAAATGTACTACCGTGGTCAAGTTGTGATTGATGCAACTGAGCAAGTAGAAGCATAGTTTTAATTTATTTTAATATAAAACTCTCACCACAACGTGAGGGTTTTTTTGTTTTTTAATTTTGCAAAAAATCAAAAACAACTTAACTATTGCCGAATTTCAAGTAAAATTTAGTAATTTTCGCTCTTTTTAAAGGATTTTTGGTCTTTTTAGAGAATTTTAATTCAGCCTTATGAATATTATCACGGCAGCTATTACCGCTGTAGGGAGTTACGTTCCAGATTACGTCCTCTCCAACGAAATTCTGGAAACAATGGTCGATACCAATGACGAATGGATCACCAGCAGGACCGGAATAAAGGAAAGGAGAATACTAAAGGATAAAGACAAAGGCACCTCCTATCTTGCTATTCAAGCGGCTAAAGACCTCCTTAAAAAAAGCAATACAGACCCTGCTGAAATTGATATGGTAATTATGGCAACGGCAACTCCAGATATGCCCGTGGCAGCTACAGGAGTTTATGTGGCTACACAAATTGGTGCCGTAAACGCTTTTTCTTATGATTTGGTTGCAGCCTGTTCTAGTTTTCTCTTCGGAATGTCAACCGCAGCCCGCTATATTGAATCTGGGAAATATAAAAAAGTACTTCTAATTGGCGCCGATAAAATGTCGTCGATCATTGATTATACAGATAGAACCACGTGCATTATTTTTGGTGATGGGGGCGGAGCCGTTTTGTTTGAGCCTAATACCGAAGGTTTGGGAGTAAAGGATGAATACCTTCGCACAGATGGCGCGGGAAGACCTTTCCTAAAAATTGACGCTGGCGGCTCTTTACTTCCCGCATCTATTGAAACGGTTACCAATAAACAGCATTACGTTTTTCAAGAAGGAAAAACAGTTTTCAAATTTGCGGTATCAAACTTGGCCGATGTTTGCGAAAAAGTAATGAAACGAAACAATTTGGCTTCGGAAGATGTAAATTGGCTAGTTCCTCATCAAGCAAATAAACGTATTATTGATGCGGCAGCTTCGCGAATGAATCTTCCCGAAGAAAAAGTAATGATAAACATCCACAAATACGGCAACACAACATCTGCAACCTTACCACTTTGTTTGGCCGATTATGAAAAACAACTAAAAAAAGGAGATAACTTGATATTTGCTTCCTTCGGAGGAGGCTTCACTTGGGGCGCCATTTACTTAAAATGGGCCTATGACTCAAAATAAATTTACCAACGAAAAAGACTAAACTCTATTATTATGGATTTAAAGGACATTCAAAACTTAATCAAGTTTGTGGCAAAAAGCGGAGCCAGCGAAGTTAAAATCGAAACGGACGACATAAAAATCACAATAAAAACGGGATCTGAAAATGACAGGGGCGAAACCACCTATATTCACCAAATGCCCGCAATGTCGCAACCGCAGATGAACATGCAACCCCAAACTGTAGCGCCAACACCCCCAGCTAATTCAGCTGAAGCCCCATCGGATGCGGCAGATTCAAAATTTATAACTATCAAGTCGCCAATCATCGGTACTTTTTATAGGAAACCTTCTCCAGACAAACCCGTTTTTGTTGAAGTGGGAAGCACGATAAGTGCAGGTGATGTACTTTGTGTAATTGAAGCAATGAAGCTTTTCAACGAGATTGAAAGCGAGGTTTCGGGAAAAATTGTGAAGGTTTTGATTGACGATTCTTCTCCTGTTGAATTTGACCAACCTTTATTTTTAGTAGATCCATCGTAAATGTAAACTCCAAATCCCAAATCGCAAATTCCAAACCTTTGGAATTTGGAATTTGGAATTTGTTATTTAAGAAAAACTATGTTTAAAAAGATATTAATAGCAAATAGGGGCGAAATTGCATTGCGAATTATTCGCACCTGCCGCGAGATGGGTATCAAAACTGTAGCCGTTTACTCTACAGCCGATGCGGAAAGCCTTCACGTTCGGTTTGCAGATGAAGCCGTGTGTATTGGCCCACCCCCAAGTAATTTAAGCTACTTAAAAATGTCGAGCATTATCGCCGCTGCGGAAATAACCAACGCAGATGCGATTCATCCTGGCTACGGATTTCTTTCTGAAAATTCAAAATTTTCAAAAATTTGTCAAGAGCACGGTATAAAATTCATTGGTGCTTCCCCAGAAATGATTGAGCGAATGGGCGATAAGGCTTCTGCAAAATCTACAATGAATGCAGCCGGTGTACCAACCGTTCCCGGAAGCGAGGGCATCATTGAATCTTACGAAAAATGTGAAAAACTCGCCGAAGAAGTTGGCTACCCCGTAATGTTGAAAGCCACCGCCGGTGGTGGTGGAAAGGGAATGCGCGCCGTTTGGAAAAAAGACGAACTAAAAAAAGCATGGGAAAGCGCCCGTCAAGAAGCCTCGGCAGCCTTTGGAAATGACGGAATGTATATGGAAAAACTCATTGAAGAGCCACGCCATATTGAAATTCAAATTGTAGGCGACAGTACGGGAAGAGCGTGCCATTTAAGTGAGCGTGACTGTTCCATTCAACGTCGCCACCAAAAACTTACCGAAGAAACCCCAAGTCCGTTTATGACGAAAAAACTTCGTAACGATATGGGCCTTGCCGCTGTAAAAGCTGCTGAATTCATTAAATATGAAGGCGCGGGAACCATAGAATTTTTGGTAGACAAACACCGGAATTTCTACTTTATGGAGATGAATACACGTATTCAAGTAGAGCATCCAATTACGGAACAAGTTATCGATTACGATCTTATCCGCGAGCAGATTTTGGTTGCAGCTGGAGTGCCTATTTCAGGAAAAAACTACACTCCGCAGCTCCACGCTATAGAATGCAGAATAAACGCAGAAGATCCGTATAACGACTTCCGCCCTTCGCCGGGAAAAATTACTGTTTTACATGCGCCGGGAGGCCACGGCGTTCGTTTGGATACACACGTTTATGCAGGATATACGATTCCGCCAAACTATGATTCTATGATCGCGAAACTAATTACAACCGCACAAACGCGCGAGGAAGCGATTAGCAAAATGAAGCGTGCTTTGGACGAATTTGTAATTGAAGGAGTAAAGACCACCATTCCTTTCCACCGCCAGTTGATGGACGAGCCGGATTATGTTGCCGGAAATTACACCACGGCATTCATGAACACATTTAAAATGAACGAACCCGAAGAGGAATAATTCATCTAAATAATAAATTACAAGCACCAAATTCCAAAAATAAAACATTGGAGTTTGGTGCTTTTTTTATAACGAAAAAATTCCATCTTTGGAGGAGGTAAATTGGATGTTTTCCAAAGTATATTTGTTCTTAAATAGCAGTAAAATGAATCTTTCCTTTTGGGAATATAAAACGTGGTTATCAAACATCGATTTCGCTGTAATTGGTAGTGGAATAGTGGGTTTAAACTGCGCCTTGGAACTTCGAAAAAAGCATCCAAAAAGTAAAATTGTAGTTTTTGAACGTGGCATTCTTCCCAGCGGAGCGAGCACCAAAAATGCCGGATTTGCTTGCTTCGGAAGTATTTCAGAAATTTTGGAAGATTTAAAAAACCATTCCGAGGAAGAAGTAATCCAACTTGTAGAAAACAGAGTTGAAGGTTTAAAATTATTGCGAAAAACCCTCGGTGATGAACAATTAGATTATGCGGAATACGGCGGCTACGAACTTTTTACAAACGAGGATGTTGAACTTTTTGAAACTTGTAAATCACAAATTGACTTTGTAAACCAATTGTTGAAACCTATTTTTAATGCTGAAGTTTTTTCTGTGAAAGAAAATCATTTCGGGTTTAAAAACATTCAACCACAACTTATTTTTAGTGCCTTTGAAGGACAGATTGACACAGGAAAAATGATGCTCGGCCTCATAAAAAAAGCTTCGGAAGAAAATATTTTGATAGTGAATTCATCAGAAATTACAAATATTTTAGACGATGGCGAAGCTGTTTCACTTCAACTAAATTCTTCCAAAACTATTTCAGTGAAAAAAGTTTTTATCGCCACAAATGGTTTCGCAAAACAATTTTTAGAGGAAGATGTACAACCAGCCCGAGCGCAGGTTTTGGTTACAAAACCGATTGAAAACCTAAAAATAAAAGGTACTTTCCATTTAGATAAAGGCTATTACTATTTCAGAAATATTGACAATAGAATTTTATTTGGTGGCGGCCGAAATCTTGATTTTAAAACTGAGGAAACCACCGAAATGGAATTGACACAATTGGTCCAAAACAAGTTGGAGGAGTTACTTAAAACCGTAATTTTACCCACACAATCTTTTGAAATTGACCATCGCTGGAGCGGCATTATGGGAATGGGAAAACAGAAAAAACCAATTATAAAAGCCGTTTCAGAAAACGTTTTTTGCGGGGTCCGTCTTGGCGGAATGGGCGTTGCAATTGGCAGTTCAATCGGGAAACAATTAGCTTCGTTTGTATGATAAAAAAAATATTCAAATTCCTTTTAAAACTTTTCCTTTGGTTCATTGGGCTTTCGGTTTTGTGGGTACTTATCTACAAATTCGTCCCCGTGCCATACACGCCATTGATGGCAATTCGCTCTATTGAAGGCGATGAAAAGTACCAAACACGCCACGATTGGGTACCAATTGAAGAAATTTCGCCCTATTTGCAATTAGCTGTTATCTGTGCCGAGGACCAAACTTTTTTAAGCCACAACGGATTTAGTAGGACAGCCATTGAAAAAGCATTGGAAAACAATAAAAAAGGAAAAAAAATTCGTGGAGGAAGCACGATTTCACAACAGACCGCAAAGAACGCATTTCTGTGGCCTGGCCGTACGTGGTTTAGAAAGGGATTGGAGGCCTATTTCACGTTGCTCATTGAAACACTTTGGAGCAAAGAGCGTATTATGGAAGTTTACTTAAACAGTATTGAAATGGGCGACGGTGTTTTTGGCGCCGAAGCCGCTTCGCAATATTGGTTTAAACGCTCGGCAAAAAATCTCCGTTCCGAGAATGCTGCTGCTATTGCTTCAATTTTACCCAGTCCACAACGCTATAGAGCAAATCCGCCAGGGCCGTATATTGCCAGACGTACGCAATGGGTGATGAGACAAATGCGTTATCACGGTCCATTCAAACTTGAAAAAAAGGAACCAAAAGAAGTTAAAAAGAATTAAAGGAAATGAATACAGTAGCCCTAAAAACTGAATTGCTCCAGCACTGCCAAAATCAGATTGGCAACCGTTATTCCAAAATAAAACAGACCATTGCAGATATTGACGAATCGTTGCTTGAAGAAGCAAAAAGTAGTAGTGGCGACAAGCACGAAACGGGCAGGGCGATGCTGCAGATTGATCGTGAAAATACGGGGAAACAGTTAAACGAAATAGAAAAAAGTGTTCAGCTCCTCAAAAAAATTGACGTTAACGCCACCTCAGATTATGCACGGTTGGGAAGTTTGGTTTATACTGATAGATTCACCTATTTCATCAGCCTTTCCATTGGCACCGTTTCCATCGCAAAAACAGACTACTTATGTGTTGCTTTAAATTCACCAGTTGGGTTGCTTTTATCGGGAAAAATAAAAGGAGATGAGTTTAACCTTAATGGAAATGTTTATAAAATCACGAATGTAAAATAAAGCCAATATTCTACAATTCCATTTCACGTAATAATTTAGGCATTTTTTTGCTCATTGCCAGCAGCCATTTCAGCTGTTCGCGAACCAAATGGGCCTCTTCAATTGTTGAATGGAAATCATCTTCTTTTAATTTTGTTTGAGATTCATAAATAGCCATATTTTTTCCAAAAGTTGTTTCAAAAATGTCGACCGAATCAAGATCACTTTTTTCAGCTTCTAAAGAAACACTTTTCTTCAAAACATTTTCAGCATCCAAAAGATTTTGGACAATTTTGGAAGAAACCTTATTGAAATTTTCTGATGCGGGGGTGGTGGGGTTGTTTAAAATATAAGTACTCAACGACGCCATCGAAGACAAAAATGTATGATTCAGCACAGCAATTTCATAAACTTTATCAAGATTTTTCTGCTTTGATTTTGGCTCCTGCGTCATCCGTTGAAAAGATGAACTGAGCTCAGACATTTCCAAAAATGCCTTTTTTCGAGCTACTTTATATTCTGATGGAATGTTTCCTTTTTTGTTATAAAAACCAATAATTTCTTCCAAATAAATTCTGTTTGCCTTAATGGTTCCCAGCAGGGTTTTTTGTATTCCTTGGATTTCCCAAGCGGGCCACAGCAGTAAATTCCCCAAAGTTGCCAACCCAGCACCAATGAGCGTATCGGTTACTCGATATTGAATTACATTAAAAATATCCGGCCGTAAAAGCGCATAGATAAAAACCACACTCAGTGTGATAAAAGTGGCCGAAGCCTTATAATTACGCTGCACCATGGAAAAGGCAATTATCAGTGATACGATTGCCAAAATGCCATAAACAGTTGTGTTCTGCGTGAGTAAAACAATGCCAACTGCCAGTGCCCCGCCAAGCAATGTGCCAATTGTTCTTTCTTTTGAACGGGTTTTCGTGAGGCCGAAAGTGGGACGCATGATAACGATTAACGTAAGCAGGATCCAATATGGATTTTGTAGAGAAAACAGCATTCCCACCCCGTAGCCAATCATTGTCATAACCGCAAGCCGCAGGGAATGTTTAAAAATAGGGGAGCGCATATTAAAATTTTCAGCCAAAACTTCAAAATCATAATTCTGTTTCGTCAAAAATCTGCGTGTATCATCTTTTTTGAGCGATGAGATCTCACGCTGTGCCGGGTTTTTCAAAAGCCATTCAATTTTTTCGATCTTCTTTATTTGCTCTTTTTGATATTTGAAAAGATTTTTTAGCATCACCCAATTTTCATCGAAGGTTTCATTTTCATCGGAAGAAAATCCTGCAATTCCCTGCTTAATTCTTTGCTGATATTCTTCAATTTTACTGCTATTCCGAAGTTTTTTGGGCGTGGAAAGATTTTCCCCAATTGCATTCAACCGACTGCTCATCGCGAAAAGTAGTCCTTGAAAATCTTTCAACTGTTCGGGCTTCTGCGCAAAAAGTTCATCCGTTTTGGAATAGTTTACGGGGTTTGCCATTGCCAGTTCCAGCATGTCAACCAATTGCACAAAAATCAACATACGCTTTCCTTCGTACTCAGATTTCCCGGAACCTTTCCGTCTGGAAATTAAAATATCGCGAAGGGTTTCGTGGGATGTGGTAAGTTCGGTTTGTATGGTGAGCAATTTTTTTAAAAGGTCGGTACGATCTTCGGTCTCGGCAACCAGTTCGCCCCGCGTTTTTACATAATCTGCCGTAAGTTTTAGTGTTTTGGAAAGATAATATTCCGTTGGCGCTTTGGGAAAAATAATATGCCTAAGCAGTGAAAGTGAGGCATACCAAAGACCGCCAATGCCAATAAGTAGCATTCGTTCGTAAGGTTCCATTCCGTCGGAAACATTTGAAAAGCTAAGCACCAAAGCCAAAAGTCCAGAAAAACTTATAAGTGAAGCCCGAAATCCATAAATGGCGAGATAGGAAATAGAGAACATTAAAATGCCGAGAATAGGAAATAATACCCAAGGGGAAAGATGCAAATAACCACCAATTAAACTCACAATCATGGCCAAGGAAGTAGCAAACAGAATACCCGTTATTTTATGGCGAATGCTTCCGCTAACATCGCTGGGTGAGGCGAGCAAAGCCCCAACGGTTACGGTTATTCCAATTGTAAGCGCATCCAATTTAACGCCCACGATTATAGGTATTGTAAGTGCAATTCCCAATAGAATTGCCTTTGAAAAATCGGTACTGTTAAAAAATTCTGAGAGATCTTTTAATGTGGTGCCTAGTATGTTCTTTGGGAATTTCAAAAGCGTTTGTTTATGAAAGATGCAAAGATATTGTGCCCAAAGGCTAAGTTCGTTAATCTTTTCAGAAATGTAAGTTTGTTATTCTTTTATTAAAAAAAAGATGTGTGTATGGTGATTGGCATTTTTATGTTTTAAATTTATGAAACTGAACTAAAAAACAGCGTCCATGAACAAAGTAATTCTGCTAAAAAATCGTCCCGAAGGCAAACCGTCCCTTAAAGATTTCGAATTCACCGAAGAAGAAAAACCGCAACCCAAAGATGGTGAAATACTGTTGAAAACTAAATACGTTTCCGTGGATCCATATTTGCGCGGACGAATGCGCGACGAAAAATCATACATAGCCCCCTTTGAAGTTGGAAAACCATTGGAATCCGGAATTATTGCTGAGGTTGTGGAATCCAAAAATAAGAATTTCAACAAAGGTGAATACGTAAATGGAATGCTTCCGTGGAAACAATTCCAAACCTCAAATGGAACAGGATTAAACAAAGTAGATGGCGAAAAAGCGCCGCTGAAAGCTTATTTAGGCATTTTGGGATTAACGGGGATTACTGCTTATTTGGGGTTGAAAAAAATAGGTAAACCTGAAAAGGGCGAAACACTTTTGGTTTCGGCAGCGGCTGGGGCCGTTGGAAGTATTGTGGGTCAAATAGGAAAAATAAAGGGTTGCCACGTAGTTGGTATTGCCGGCAGTGAAGAAAAAATTGACCGAATCCAAGAGAAATTTGGCTTTGATGCAGCCATTAATTACAAGACTACCAGCAATATGAAAAAGGCTATAGCCGAAGCCTGTCCCGATGGTGTTGATGTGTATTTTGATAACGTTGGCGGAGAAATTTTGGACGCTGCATTGGCAAATATGAATAAATATAGCAGGGTGATTAACTGTGGCGCGATTTCACTTTATAATGAAATCAAAACCCCAACAGGACCGCGGGTTGAATCTACGCTCATTAAAAATAGCATCTTGATGCAGGGTTTTACTGTGCGTGATTTCGTGAAGGATTTTGGGCCCGCCCAAAGGCGATTGGCACAATGGATGGAGGAAGATAAACTCAACTATTTGGAAACGGTAGTTGAAGGGTTTGAAAATATCCCACAGGCGTTTATTGATTTGTTTGAAGGAAAGAATAAAGGGAAGATGATTGTAGTAGTTTAAATTTTTTCTGAAATTTTTAAATAAAAAACCTCACCTTTTTTCAACGGAGAAACTGTGTTGAAAAATACTGGTTTGCCTTCAAGATCGGTTTCAATTAAATAAAAACTTCCTTTGAAATAAGTGGTTTTCACGGTCACTTTCAATTTTGTTTTTTCTTTTGAAATTTCCAATTGATGTGGAAAAACAACTATTTTTTCTGAAGTGGTTTCGGAAGAAAAAAGACTTTTTGAGAGTAGGTTCGCTTCCCCAAAAAACCCAGCCTGATATTCCGTTGAAACATTTTTATAAATAAATTCCGGCGTTCCAAATAGTTCCTCGGTTCCATTTTTCAACATCAAAATTTGATCTGAAAAAGCCAAAGCCTCTTCGCTGTCGTGGGTTGCCGTGATGCAACTAATATTATTTTCTTTCAGATAACTAAAGATTTTCCGCTGTAATTTATTTTTTCTGAAAACATCAATATTACTGAAAGGCTCGTCGAGCAAAAGAATTTCAGGTTTATTTGCCAAGGCTTTCGCCAAAGCCACACGTTGTTTTTGACCGCCGCTGAGGTTTTTTACCAAGGTATTTTTGAAGGTTTCCATTTCAACCACTTCCAACAATTCGTCAATTCGTTTTTTATCTTTTTCCTCATCCAATCCCGAAAGATGCGAGCTTAAGTTCTCGGCAACGGTAGTAAAAGGCATAACGTTGAATTCCTGAGCCACGAGTTTCATAAATGGTTCGCCGGGAATGAGGGTTTTTGTGGGACCGAGCAGTTTTTTTTCATTGTAATAAATGCTGCCGTATTCCAAATGGAGCAAGCCGTAAACAAGATGTAAAAGTGTAGATTTTCCGCAGCCACTTTCGCCTAAAATACTAAGATGTTCGCCCGGTTTTAGCGTGAAATGAAGGTCTTTTAAAATATTTTTTTCGGAATAGGAAAAGGAATTGATTTCAACTTTTAGCATCACAAAATATTATTTCGCTAAAATGCCTTCGCTTTCCAAAACGGGAATTTTAACTGTATTTTCTTCGGAAATACTATTCGGCTCGAAAATGAAATTCCGTTCAAATAATTTGTTTTCTGCAAAAAAAGTGAGCAGATATTCATTGGTAAACCCTAAAACTTCGGTGGGAATAAATTCAACTTTTGCAGCGCTTTTTGGTTTCAAATTCCCCAAACCGTGACGTAAAGTTGAAGTTTTTCTATCGTCACTTTTCCCACGGGACATCACCAAAACTGTAGAAATTTCATCCTCGCGATCGTTCACCAAATAGATATTCCAATGCTGACCCGTAAAATCTTTGTCCCATTCCTTTACGGCAACAATATGTACATTTTTGGTTTTGGGAATTTCGATATCCTTTAGCATAATCAGTCCCTATTTTTCCACATAATCCAAACGGCCAAGAGCGCGATTGCTGAAATTCCTAGTAGAATAGCACCAATAACGATTTTGATGTAAGCAATTATAAACGTTAAGTAAGCAACGATAATAGCAACAATGACTAATAGGGCAATAACAAGATGTTTTTTCATAGCATCAATATTTTTGTCTTAAATCTTACGTCTTACAGCGCAGCGGTCTTAAGTCTCTTTAAAGCACACTTTTAAACTGTTCCAAAAAACGAACGTCGTTTTCACTGAACATTCTAATATCCGGAATCTGGTGCAACAGCATCGCGATGCGGTCAATTCCCACGCCAAATGCGAAGCCGGAATATTCCTCGGGATCTATGCCGCAATTTTTAAGTACGTTTGGGTCAACCATTCCGCAGCCGCCAATTTCCAGCCAGCCGGTTCCTTTTGTAATTCTATGATCTGCTTCGGTTTCCAAGCCCCAATAAACATCCACTTCTGCACTTGGTTCCGTGAACGGGAAATAGGACGGACGAAGACGGATTTTTGATTTTCCGAACATTTCAGTAGTGAAATATTGCAGCGTCTGTTTTAAATCGGCGAAGCTTACCCCTTTGTCTACATACAAACCTTCCACTTGGTGGAAAAAGCAGTGCGAACGCGCTGAAATAGCTTCATTTCTGTAAACACGACCGGGTGAAATGGTACGGATGGGCGGTTTGTTGTTTTCCATATACCGAACCTGCACCGAAGAGGTGTGCGTGCGCAACAGAACATCGGGGTTTGTTTGGATGAAAAAAGTATCCTGCATATCGCGTGCTGGGTGGTATTCCGGAAGGTTTAGTGCGGTAAAGTTGTGCCAATCGTCTTCCATTTCGGGACCTTCGGAAACGTTGAAGCCGATGCGCAAAAAGATATCGATAATCTTGTTTTTTACAATGGAAATAGGATGGCGGGAACCCAGCGGAATAACTTCTCCCGGACGGGATAAGTCGCCGTAAATGCCTTTGGTTTCTTCTTTACTGTCCAAAAATTCTTTCAGTTCATTTACTTTATCCTCGGCACTTTTCTTAAACGCGTTAATAACCTGCCCAAACTCCTTTTTTTGTTCGTTCGGTACGTTTTTAAACTCGGCGAAAAAGTCGTTTAATAGCCCTTTTTTTCCTAAATATTTTATGCGGAAGTTTTCTATTTCCTCTTTATTGGTTGAAGAAAAGGCTTGTACTTCGGTGATGTGTTTTTTTATGGTTTCTATCATTATGTACTTTTATTCCCTGCTATTTCTGCGAAAGTTTGTAATTATTAACCAAAACAGAAGCCGAAATCTGGAGCATTTGTTCCAGTTCCCGAATCATATCTACGGTTAATCTTTTCTTGCGATTCATAATTTCTGACACACGGCTTTTTCCGCCGATTATTCCCACCAAATCCTTTTGGCGCATATTCAATTCTTCCATTCGGATTTTTATTGCTTCAATTGGGTCTGGTGCCTCAATTGGGAAATGCTCGTTTTCGTAATTCTCAATAAGCAAAGAGAGGATTTCGGCTTCGTCACCTTCTTTAGTATCTATGGGGGCATCAAAAATCACTTCGAGGCGTGTAAGCGCATTTCGATAATCTTTCTCTGATTTAATAGGTTTTAATTCCATAGTATTTCCTTTAAATTGTATCTGCATCTATTTTGTCATATTCGGCATGCGTACCAATAAAACGAATAAATGCCCATTGTTTTTCAAAATTGAATTTCACGACCAAGCGGTATGAATTTCCTTTTATGTTGAAGACTATCCTCCCACTTTTTAAAATACTTGCGTTTATGTAATTCTGTTTTACGTCTTTGGGTGATAACCATTTTGCACTTTTTGCCGTATCGTACCAAGTTTTAAGATACTGTTCGGCATCTGCGTGTTTTTCCCAAAATTCACGGAGTGTACTTTTGGCGATTATTCGTTTCATGCTTTTATTTAGGTGACAAAGATATAATAAGTTCTCAAATATCGAACTAAATGTTGCTATTTTCTATTTCTTTGTTTATTGGTTGAAGAAAAGGTTTGTACTTCGGTTATGCTGAGTTGGCAACCGACTGATTCTTTAGTTTTTTGTCATTTTCTTGCACGGATAGCTTTAACTGCCTTATTTGCCCATAAAGGCTATTCCAAGGTTCTGCGTTTATTTCGAAACTTTGAGCTGTTTTTTCATTATGGTTTTTATATTTTATAAATAAACCTCTAAAAAAATCAATTTCAATAATATCATCAATTTTCAAATTCAATTCTTTTTTACCATTCAAAATTGAATAACTTCTGATTATAACAATTTTATCATTCAAGTCAATTTCTAAAAGAATTTTATTTCGTTTAAATAAATTGTATGCGAAAACAATTAGTAATCCTATTGCTGCAGGGATAGAGTCCTTTTTAAAAAAAATAATAAATGGCTCCAAAAATCAATATAGCAGTTATGTAATATAATATTTGCGAATTGCGAAAATTTCTTATCAGGTGGTCATTCATTTTTATTAATATTTCATTGCAGCCAAAAATATAGTGATAATAAAAATAGTTAGAAAAGAATGGACTATAATATCACTTCCTTCTCAACAAAATATTGCACAATCGCTTCCTTCATCAAAACGCTCTGTTCGCCAGCTTTTAGGGGCGGCAATTGTTCCAGAACATGGTAGTGTGGCCAGCCTTCTTCATCAACATAATCAAACGCATAATATCCGTAAGGCTCCAAAAGACGGCAGATGGCAATGTGCATCAAGTTTAGCTTTTCGTCTTTTTTAAATTTTCGGTGCAGTTGGCCTAATTCCTGGACGCCTATTAAATATATAATAGCATCCAGATCTAAAACCTGGTCATCGGCAAAACGCTTACCAAGCATTTTTACTACTGCTTCCCATCGTTCCTTTAATTGTTCGTCGCGCGCCATTTTTCAAAAATAATTAGTTTGCAAAGATACATGTTTAAAATTCCAAATATCAAATCCCAAATTCCAAAACACAATTAAGAGGGCGAACTGAAACCTGAAACCTCGAACCTGAAACTTATAAATTGCTATATTTATGGAAAATTTGAAAATATGAATACTATCGACATTGTTATAGGCATCATTTTGATCATCGCTTTTTTTGTGGGCTTTAGCAAAGGTTTACTGCGGTCACTGGCTTCTTTAATTGGAATTGTTGTTGGCGTTTATTGCGCGATGTTTTTTTCGGGCTATGTGGGCGATTATCTTATTCGGTGGTTTGATTGGAGCACAGATACTAATACAATTGTGGCCTTCGCCGTAACTTTTTTATTGATTATGATTTTGTTCAGTATTTTGGGAAGGCTTTTAACGAAAGTGGCCGATTTTGCGATGTTGGGTATTTTGAACAAACTTTTCGGGGGTATTTTTAATGTTCTGAAATTTGCCTTTTTAATAAGTGTGGTTTTTATGTTTGTAAATGCTTCTGAAAACTACAGAATACTTACTGAGGAACAGCGTCAAGATTCAGTTTTATATGGCCCGGTGGCGATGATTGCGCCTGCAATTCTTCCAGCAATAATGAAGGAAGTGGAAGAATACAACGAGACAGATGAAGAGATTTTAAATGAAAAAAGCCCCGTTGAAACGGAGCTTAATTCTGAAAATCAATAGCAGTTTATACTACGTCCTTAATATATTCCCGGGCATACTTTAGTGCAGCACTAAAATCTTTAAAAATCAATTCCCTTGGCACAAGATTCGGGATAATTTCAATGCGCTCCATCATTGCACGGGGTTGCGGCTGAAGGTCTTCAAAGATGGGTTTAATGCCTTTTTGTGTAATGTTCAATAACACTTCCTCCATAGCGTAAAGGCCGGATTGATCAATGTACGGCGATTTCCCCATTCGAATAATAACGTGGGTGGCCGTTTCGGGAATTTCGCTTGCGAGCTTTTGAAAATCGGAAGTATAACCAAAGAACAAAGGCCCCTCCAAACGTTTAATAAAAACTTCCTCTTTTAATTTTTCGGGGAAATTCGTTTCGTCTTTCCACTCCATTGAAAGTTCGTCGGCATTTTTTAACGGAACTACTTTTGATTGTTCTGCCGTTAAATCGCCAATTTTTTTCATGAAAATTATGGAAGCCAAAACCAAACCAATTCCTACGGCATAAACCAAATTCCAAAATACGGAAAGCAATAATACCACGATCATAATGGTTACTTCGGCTTTCTGCATTTTCGGGATGGCTTTTAAACCTCTATAATCCATCACGCCAATCCCGACTGTTATTAATATTCCGGCGAGCACTGCTGCTGGAATTTGCGATGCCACCTGGCCTAACGCCAGTAATATTACCAAAAGTAATATTGCGGCTATCATTCCTGAAAGTTTTGTGGTTCCTCCAGATTTTATATTCACAACTGTACGGATGGTGGCGCCGGCTCCTGGAATTCCACCAAAAAATGCGGCAATACTGTTCCCTATTCCCTGGCCCATTAGCTCTTGGTTTGGATTGTGTTTGGTTTTCGTAATATTGTCGGCCACCACTGAGGTTAAGAGGGAGTCAATGGCTCCTAAAAACGCCAACGTCAAGGCAGTGAAAACATAGGGAGATATTTGAGCAAACTGAAATTGGCTAAACATATCTAAGTTTGGAATGGGAAATCCTCCGGGAATTTGATCGATGGGTTGATAATCCAATTTCAACAAAAACGCACCAACCGATACAATAAGCAAAGCCACTAGTGTGCTGGGAACTTTTGTTGTTATTTTTTTGAAACCGTAGATAATAAAAATCGTGAGCGATGCCAAAATGAGCTCCAACCAATTAATACTGGAAAGTGCTCTCGGAAGTGCCTTTATTGCCCCTGCCACCCCCGATGTTTCTGCTTTGGCTAGAATTTTCGCTTCCTGCTGGATTTCTTCTTCGGAAATTTGTTCCGAACGACTTATTGTTTCCTTAAAATCCTCGAGCACTAAAATACCTTCCCCTGCTTCATCTTGCAGGATTTTACTCATCAATACCTCCTCGGCTTGTGGCTTAAAAGTTTCAATATAGGCGGTATCTTCTTCAGTATAATACCCCAAAACGGGCAATAATTGAGTAATTAAAATGATTACACCAATTGCCGTCATAAATCCGGAAACCACAGGATAGGGAATGTATTTTATGTATTTACCCACGCCGGTAATTCCCAATAAAATCTGCATTAAACCCGCCATTAAAAAAACGAGTAAAATGTAGGGAAGCGCTAGTTCTACATCGCCATTGTTGGCGGCAATAATCCCTGCGACCACAACCATTGAAACTGCCGTCATTGGTGCTGTTGGCCCAGAAATTTGAGTATTTGTACCCCCAAATAGGGAAGCAAAAAACCCAATAAATATAGCGCCATATAATCCCGCGTCGGGACCCAGCCCAGATTGCACCCCGAAAGCCAATGCTAAGGGAAGTGCAACAATACCGGCAGTAATTCCGCCAAAGAGATTTCCTCTGAAGTTTGAGAATATATTTTTTGTCATAATTATTGGGTTTTTAATTTATTAAAAGTTGAGTTGGTACACTTTGTCTAGTTCAGAATCATTGCTGATGTTTACCTGCAAATCTTTAATAAGCCCAGAATCCAACCCATAAACCCAGCCGTGAAGCTGAAGGTCTTGATTGTTTTTCCAAGCATTCTGAACTATTGAGGTTTTGGCAAGGTCAAAAACCTGCTCCACAACATTAAGTTCCACAAATCTATTGAATCTTTCGGTCTCATTTTCAATGGCATCCAATTCTGCTTTATGATGTCTATAAACATCTTTAATGTGGCGTAACCAGTTATCAATTAATCCGATTGATTTATTTTGCATTGCAGCTTTCACACCACCACAACCGTAATGGCCACAAACAATAACATGTTTAACTTTAAGCGCGTTTACGGCATAATCCAATACACTAAGCATATTCATATCGGTATGTATTACCATATTTGCGATGTTGCGTTGCACAAAAACTTCACCGGGCTGTGCGCCTATAATTTGGTTTGCAGGCACGCGGCTATCTGCACAACCAATCCACAAAACAGGAGGGCTTTGACCTTCGGCGAGTTTTTTGAAATAATCTGCATCAATATTGAGTTTGTTTTGAACCCAGTTTTTATTGTTTTCTATTAATTTATCGTAAAATGTCATCGTTTTTATTTTTTAAGTTTTATGCTGTTATTTTTTTTCTGAAAAATGTGTAATAGCTTTCTGGATTTTTGAAATTTCCCCGTTCAGAAACCAAGGTAATTTCAATGTCATTGTTTCTTGCTTTTATTTTGAACTCATCCAAAATTTCAATAATGTCATAGTCCAAAACCTTGGTTTTTTGTACATCAATTTCCAAATGCGAATTTTTCGGAATTGAATACAGTTCCTTTAAAATTCCGCCTTTGTTGAGGAATGTAACTTCTTCGGCAAGGATAATTCTGTATTTATTGCCGGAAGAACCGTTTTTTTCCTTCTGAAGGAAATGCGAATTCTTATAACTGTTTATCAAAATTACTGTAATTCCAACTACCAATCCAAGGCCAATGCCAACCAATAAGTCAGAAAATACAACTCCCAAAACGGTAATTATGAAAGGCATAAACTGTGATTTCCCCAAACTGAACATTTTTAAGTAAAGCGAAGGGCTTGACAGTTTGTATCCCACAATTAAAAGTATTGCCGAAAGTATTGCCAATGGAATGAGATTCAACAGAGTTGGAATTGCGATAATTGAAATCAATATCAAAAACCCGTGTAAAATGGTTGATAGTTTTGTGCGACCACCAGAATGAACGTTTGCGGAGCTTCTTACAATTACTTGTGTTATGGGTAAACCGCCAATGAATCCTGAAAGGATGTTTCCACTTCCTTGGGCAAAAAGCTCACGGTTTGTGGGGGTCATTCTTTTTCGTGGATCAATTTTGTCCACAGCCTCCACGCTCAACAAGGTTTCCAAGCTAGCAACAACGGCTATGGTAAGCGCAATTATCCAAATTTGTGGATCGCCAATCATACTAAAATTTGGGGTTGAAAATTGCCCAAAAAATGAATCAACATTATCTGGAACAGGAACATTTACAAGCAAATTGGGTGATAGCGCAAAATCTCCAGCGGGAACCGTTAGATAATAAATGATACCAATAACAACTGCTACCAAGGAGCCGGGAATAAGCTTGAAGAGTTGATGCTTTTTTGAAAGCACTTTATCCCAAAGCAATAAAACCGCCAAGGCAAGTAAAGTCAAAATAAGTGCGCCGTAGGAAATAAGTTCGCTCAAATTTGCGAACGAAAAATATATTCCTTCACCGGGATCGTGGATGCTGGCAATTCCTTCACTATCGCTTAAACCCAGAATATTTGGCAATTGTTGGATTATAATGGTAATACCAATACCGGCAAGCATTCCTTTTATAACCGATGAAGGAAAATAATAGCCAATAATACCGGCTTTTAAAAGTCCCAAAATAATTTGAATTCCTCCTGCAAGCACTACAGCCAAAAGAAAGTTTTCAAAACTTCCCAAGACTTGTATGGCGCCCAAAACAATAACCGCAAGGCCTGCGGCTGGACCACTCACCCCAAGCGAGGATCCCGAAATAGAGCCAACTACAATGCCACCAATCATTCCCGCAATCAATCCGGAAAATAACGGGGCCCCACTGGCAAGCGCAATACCCAAGCACAAAGGCAGGGCCACAAAAAAGACCACCAAGCTCGCTGGTAAATCTTTATTTAAATATTTGAACATATGTTTATACCAATGTTTTATAATTACAGGAACCTGTAATTGTTTTTTTTGAATAAGTTTTTTAGAAACATTTTCGAAACCTAAAACTTTCGAAAAAAGAATGAAAACACTATCCTTTCCCAGTTTTGAGAAAGATAAGCGTTAAAGAAAAGGATGATTAAGCGAGTTTTGGCGGGGGAGAAACAACATCCAAAAATACCATCTTGTAGTTGTTGAGATAGTATTGAAATTTGTTCTTTTGTTTTTTGAGGAACTGAATTGCTGCCAAACTAGATTTGGAATCATTTGCATGAAATTCTGACATCAGTTTAGGCACTTTCACAGAATTTTCTTCTTCGTTCATAGAAAAATAAGAAGATATATCTACTTGATGACCAGAAATACTAATAACAGCAGGCGTTACAAGAAAACTTGTAAAAACTATTAGAAGAAAAATACTGGTTAATCTCAAGGGTCCTTTTTTTTAAAGTAGCAAAAATAAAAGAATCCGCTTAAATTCATGTTAAGTAAATACTAATTCTAAAGCTGTTTTAGGTCTGTGGCAGGTATCCATCCATCTTTACCGTCTTCCAAAGTGATGCGATACCAATTTCCATCTTGCGCTAAAATCTGCACTTTTGTACCTTCATGAAGTGTAAAGGCCACATTACTACCCATAGAAGGTTCTGTTTTTACTTCAATTTCACTAGCAAAAATAACGGCAGGTTGGTTTTTTGAATAATCGCCATAAGTGAAAAAGGCCATGGTTAACGAAGCGATCAAAAGAATTCCCATAAACATTGAGCTCACAAAAAGCAACCGTTTTCTTCTTTCCGAAAAGGCGAAATAATAAAATAGAAACAACGCCACAAAAAAGATGGAAAAAGCAACCGCCAAAATGGCCCAACCATTAAAAGAAAAGATGCCGGAAATGCTGTTGTACCATTTTGAAAAAACAGTTTTGGGCAATGGTTCTATTGAATCAATCCGAGCGTTTTCGGCGAAGGCGAGATTGTTTTTTATGTCAGGATCATTGGGCGAAAGCTGAAGCGCTTTTTCATAATAATATACACTCGGGCCAATTTGGTTCAGCTTGTATTGTGCATTTCCCAAATTGAAATACAGCTCGGCAGAATGTTCACCTTTGTCCAAAATCTGCATCCAAGCCGTAATTGCCTGTTGGTATTTTCCGTTTTTGTAAAGTTCTTTTCCTTGTTCGAAAAGATTTTCGCTCTGACCAAAACTGGAGAAAGAAACGAGTAAAACTAATAAGTACAGCAGCTTTTTCATCTTCTTCAATTTTACTGTATTTGTTTGTCTATGGTTGAAATAACTTCCGCAGCTTTGTTATAATCCTGCTGCACCGAAGCAGTTGAAGTGGAAGCATAACGTGCAAATTCGCAGTTTTTCAGCAAACCGATGAAATTTTCAACAACAGGTGCTTCCACATTTCGCTTTAACAATAATTTGGAAATATGGCTTTTTTCCATTTCCGAAGTTTCAATAGTAAGTTTCGCTTTCAAATAATTGTGAAGCGCTCTTTCCAAAGCTTCGTAAAAAGCAACGGGGTTTTGAATATTCCGTTTCGCTTCCGAAAGATATTTTTTAGCGAGCTTGTTTGCACGACGCAGTTTGTTTCCTTCCACGTCATTTAAACGGGCTTTTCGTTTTTTCCCAACGAGAATAAACAGCGGAATCAACAAAAATGGTCCACCCAAAAGTGACCAAAATAAGGCCGATTTAAAAAATTCTTCCTGCGCAATAGGCTTTAAATTGGCATCCAGTTTTATGTATTTGAAATTGTCTTTTGAAAGTACAACTTGCTTTTTGGAATCGTTGGAATTGCTTGCAGTTGCGGAACTAATTGGTCCGTTTTCAACTTCAATGGTAAATTCTTTGGAAGAAATGGTTCTATACTTTTCAGTCTTTGGATCGAAAAACGAAAAAGTAATCGGGTTTATGGGATATGTTCCTTTAAATTGCGGCACCACGGTATAGGAATCTGTGATGGAACCCTGCATTCCGGCAACTGTTGTGGTTACGCTTTCGCTGTGTTCTGGCTCATAAACTTCCAACGTGCTCGGTAGTTTTACAGTGGGGGCAGTAAATAATTTCAAATTTCCCTTTCCAGAAATTTTTACATCCAACTGCAGTGATTCGTTGGCGTTTAGGGTGGTTTTATTGGAGGTGACATCAAAAGAAAAATCGCCAACAGCGCCGTTGAAGCCATCGGGTTTTCCTTCCAACGGAAGTGGTTTCACGTCAATAGTCCGGTTTCCAGCAGAAATGGTTCTATTCACGCGCTCCATCAAACGGCGCCCAAAAATGTCGCGACGGTTGCCCTGCACATCAATGGGAATATCCAGCGTTAGTGGTTCAATATCGAGCTTTCCGGTTTTTTGTGGATAGAGAACGGTTGTTCTCAAAACTACATATCGGTAATTCTCTCCGTTGTATTTCCCTTCGTAAACCTTAAAATTATTTTGATTGTCAATATTCTGACTCCAAAAATCGGCATATTTCGGGGTGTCTATTTCGCGCCATTGGCTGGTAATACTCACGTCGTGCGAAACATATAATTTATAAGTAACGGTAATTGCTTCGTTCAAATATGGATTTGCGTTTGAAACTTCGGCAACCAGATGTACATTCTCACTCGCCACATAATCTGCGTTATTACCGTCCTTTGGAACCGAAACTGCCGCTGTCACTTCCACTTCAATGGGAAGTGTTTTGTATGTTTCACCATTAATTTCAATTGTGGCTTGGCCAATTGTAGAGCGGCCACGCTTTTGCGGCGCCAAAAAATAGGAATAGGTTTTTGAAAAACTACGCTTACCATTTATCCAAGAGTTACTAATGGATTGGTTTGGACCGCCTACAACTTTAAAATTTTCAAAACTTGGCGGCCGGAAGTTGTCGCCATCTTGGTTCATTTCAAAATCTATTCGCAAACGTTCGTTTATTCCAAGCGTTTTTTTGCTCACTTTGGCATCAAACTGCACTTGCGCTGTGGCAGTGATACTGCACAGCACAAACCCTAAAATGAATAAAAAATTCTTCGTCTTCATAAGCTACCAGTCTTTATCCGATTTCACTTTTGCGCCTTTTTGCTTTTCTGCATTTATTTTATCCTGTGTCTTTTTTTCTTCGTTGTTCATTGCTTCCAGCAAACTTTTCACCTGTTGTGGAGATAATTGTCCGGGCACTTGCTGTTGTTGCTGAGGTTTGTCGCCTTCTTCATCTTTTGGTTTGTCGGGCTTGCCTTGGTCTTTATCGCCTTCTTTTTTATCCTCTTTATCGTCGCCCTTATCTTTTTGATCTTTCTGATCGCCATCCTCGCCTTGGTCTTTTTTGTCCTGCTTGTCTTGTTGATCCTTTTTGTCCTGATCTTTATTGTCCTTGTTTTTATCGTCTTTATCCTGAGGCGGCGGCGGATTTTTTTCCAACATATCTTTCGCCAACGCTAAATTATAGCGGGTTTCATCGTCATTGGGGTTATTCCGAAGCGCATTTTTATAGGCTTCTACCGCTTCGGTATATTTTTTCTCGTTCATATAGGTATTCCCCAAATTGTGAAATGCCTTGTGTTTTTCCGTTTTTTCATTTGAAACGGAAGCTGCTTGTTTGAAACGCAACATTGCCTCGGCGTTCTTATTCTTTCCGTAGTAAGCGGTTCCTAAATTATATTTCGCGGTTTCGCTTTTTGGATTTAGGGAAATGGCTTTTCGGTAATCAGCTTCCGCGGCTGGAAATTCTTCTTTTTGAAGTGCTTGCTGTGCCTCGCTCATAAAATTCTGTGCTTCTTTTAATTCCTTTTTCTGCTCTTTTGTTTGTTGCGGTTGAGCAAAAGAATTCAATGAAAACAATATCGTACAAAGAAGCAACGAAATATTTCGTATCAATTTTTTCTGAAAAAATGGTATAGCATCAAACTTCATTTTATTCTCTTTCCTTTTCATTAAACAAATTCAATTTTTCCAGCCAAGCTGTTTTGCGTTCCAAGAGGAATACGTCTAATACCAGCAAAAATAATGCCCCAGCCAAAAACCATTGAAACTGGTCTTTAAAATCCGTGAATTGTTTTGCTTCAAATTCCTCTTTGTCCATTCCGCCCAAAATTACTTTTACACGGTCCACAACAGCTTTGGTATTTGAGCCGTCAATATACTCACCATTAGTGGTTTTGGCAATCTCTTTAAGAGTTTCTTCACCTAAACGCGTAATGACCTGTTCGTTGTTTTGGTCGCGTTTATAAAATTGGAGAATACCATTTTCCTTAATAGGAATGGGTCCGCCCTCTAAAGTTCCCACACCAATAGTGAAAATTCGAATTCCTTTTTCGCTGGCTTCTTCAGCTATTTCTGAAATATTTCCGCCGTGATCTTCGCCGTCTGAAATGATGAAAAGTACACGGTTTGTCTGCCCTTCATCGTCATAAAATGTTTCTGCCATTTGGATGGCTTCGGTAATGGCGGTTCCTTGGGAAGAAACCATATCGGTATTCATTCCGCTTAAAAATAATTTAGCCGACGAAAAATCCGTAGTTATCGGCACCTGCGGAAAAGCACTTCCGGCATAACCAATTATTCCAATCCTATCGCCCGCAAGACTGTTGATTATTTGGGTGATGAGCTGTTTTGACTTTTCTAAACGGTTTGGCGCAATGTCTTCGGCAAGCATACTTTTTGAAACGTCCAATGCGAAAACGATGTCAACGCCCTCGCGTTTCACGGTTTCAAGTTTGGTTCCAATTTTTGGATTTACAAGCGCAAAACTCAAACAGGCAATTGCCAAACAAATGACCAATACTTTTAAAATTGATTTGAATAGCGAACGGTTGGGACTTAATTTTTTAAGCAATTCTTTATCAACAAAACGTTTTTGGACCGTTTTTTTCCAAACCAAAACCAATAGAAATAACACCACAATCACCGGAATGGCGAAGAGAATGTAAAAATATATGGGTTGCTCTAATTGGTACATTGTTTATAAAAATCCTTTAAAAATTGTGGTTCGCAACAAAAATTCAAAAGCAATTAAAATAAGGGCGAAAATTGCCCACGGGCGAAACATTTCGTCATAATTTGTATATCTGAATTCTTCAATATCCGTTTTTTCCAGCTTGTTTATTTCTTCGTAAATCTGCTCTAATTTGGTGGTGCTCGTAGCACGGAAATATTGCCCACCAGTTCTGGCTGCAATATCTTTCAGTAGTGCTTCGTCAATTTCAACCTGTACGTTTCCGTATTGAAACCCACCGTCGGGACGAATTCCAATTGGCGACATTGCCATTCCGTTGCTTCCCAATCCGATTGTGTAAACTTTTATTCCAAATTCAACAGCAAGTTCGCTCGCAATTTTTGGGTCGATGAAACCGGTGTTGTTCACACCATCCGTCAACAAAATAATCACTTTACTTTTTGCAACGCTTTCCTTTAAACGGTTTACGGCCGTTGCAAGCCCAGAACCTATTGCGGTTCCGCCTTCAATGGTCGTGTTATATTCCATGCTTTTTAGCGATGAGAGTACAATGGTTTTATCGCTTGTTAGCGGCGTTCGGGTGTAACTTTCGCCCGCATATTCCACCAAACCGATGCGGTCATTTGGCCGACTGTTTATAAATCTGGCCGCTACGCTTTTCAATGCTTCCAAACGATTTGGCTTTAAATCGCGCGCGAGCATACTTGCTGAAAGGTCCATCGCCATCACGATGTCAATTCCGCTGGTGGTTTTTGTTTTTGTGGATTCGTCAACAGTTCTTGGGCGTGCCATTGCAATAATCAATGCTGAAAGTGCCAAAAGGCGAAGTGCAAAAAGAAGGGGTTTCAATCGCGCCAACCAATTTTTTCCAGATTTGAATCCGCTGACACTTGAAATTTTAAGGAAAGCCGTTTGCTGTTTCCGCTTCCATAAATACCAAAGCACGAGCACCGGAAGTATAAGGAACAACCAGAAAAACTGCGGATTTACAAATTCGAAATTACTGCCCATCTTTCTCTGAAATTTCAAGTTCTATTGAAGCTTCTATTCTTTTTAAAATTTCTTCGGCGTATCTGCCGTCGTCTTGATACACGATCAAAACTTGTTGCAAACCATTTTCCTGCGCGAAAAGTAATAATTCATAAGTGTTTTTTTGCTTCAACACCTTATTATCTGATACTTGCACATTGAATTCTCCGTAAGCCTTTAAACCTTTTATTCCCTTTTCGGTTTCAAAATCGTCTCGTTTTACAACCATATTTTTTGCGCCACTTTGTTCGAGGTCGTCCAAAACTCCGTCCAATGCTGTTTCCAAAGCAATGTCTTGCTTTTGGCTAAACTGTGTTGTTGAAACCATAATGTAAAGCGGGGAGTTCATTTCGCCATAAGTGAAAAAGTCTTTCGCGCTCACAGCACTTTTATTGGCATTTGTAATGGCAGCTTCTGCTCTTACCAGCACTTCGGGTGCTTCCAAAATAACTGCAGGATAACCGTATTCGCTTTTTACCCAACGGCCTTCGGCGAGTTCGCGGAGGTCGTTGCCTATTATTTTATCTTTTAAATTATCGAAACCGGTAGCAATTCCATAAATAATTCCCACTAAAACTACGGCCGCAAGTACTCCTGAAATTCCCAGAATCCATTTTCTACGTTCACGTCTTTTGCGGCGTTTTTCAAGATATTCCTGATTTTCCAAAAGTTCTTCTTCGGTAGGTTCGGGAACGGCTTCGTGGGTTTCGTTGATGATTTCCTCAATTGTTGTTCGGTCAACTTCCGCTTGCCCGGCTTGCTGATTCATTTTTGCGAATTTCACCAAATCGGCACGTTTGAAAATTGAATCGAGTTTTCGGATTGTTTCCAAATCAAAATCAAAACTTCCGGCGTCTTTGTGCATCATCAATCGGGTGATTAGCTCATCGCTCGTGCTTTCCAGTGCAGCTTCATCAACTTCGCGATCCAAATATCGTTTTACTATTTCGGTTAAATGACTGTAATATTCCTTGTTTTTGTTTTCTTTCAGCAATTGACTGTTGTCCAATGTTTTGAGTGCGACGATTGCTTCTTCATAGGGCGGCAACTGCTTTTGGGCGGCGTCTTTTCGTTTTTTTCTTCGGAATAAATAAATTGCGATTGCAATAATCAATAAAATTGGTACAAGCCAATACAAAAGCAACAACCAATCAAACGGCGGACTTTTAACTTCGACAGCAGGTTTTATGTCGAACATTTTCTGTTTCGTCGTGTCAACGGGCACGTCGTTTACCTCAACTTTTATGGAATCGGTCAAAAACAGTTTGTTGTTTATTAAAATTCGCTGCGGCGGAATAGTGTAGTGGCCGCTGTCAAACTGCGTCAACCCGTATTTTTTGATGAGGCGATATTTGCTGCCTTCAAAAGTTGTATCGGCTTTATAGGATTCAATCATTTCCAAAGGCGCAAAAGTTTGCTCTTCCGGGAAAACCACAACATCGGTAGAATCTGCCTGTACATTAATAATGTAAAGAATTTCCTCGCCAATTTTGATTTTTGTGGAATCTACTGAAGATGTTACTTGGGCTTGGGAAAGGAAAGAGAAAAGAGAAAAGAACAAAGAAAAAAGAAAATAGCGGTTGCCAGCGAAATTTAAAATTCCGTTTTTGTGGTTATTATTTTTCCTTTTTTCCAACATCTAAAATCTATCGTCTCTTAAAATACCCCAATAATTTTTTCACATAACTTTCGTCAACCCTGCAGCTTAAAGCCCCTGCGCCACTTTTGGTGAAAGCTTCCACAAAATAATCCACCCGTTCGCGATGGAAACTATAATATTGGTTTCGCACGCTTTTTGAGCCGGTGTTTACCAAAAGTAATTCTCCAGTTTCCTGGTCCTGCATTTCCACCATCCCCAAGTTTGGAATAGTTTCTTCGGCTTTATCGTAAATTCTGATTCCTGTAAGGTCGTGCTTTTTGGCAGCAATTTTCAATGTATCGCGGTAACTGTCTGCAATAAAATCTGAAAGCACAAAAACAATTGCCTTCTTTTTCATTACGTTGCTCAAAAATTTGAGCGCTTTTGCGATGTCGGTTTTATTGCTTTTTGGTTGGAATTCAATCAATTCACGGATAATTCGAAGCACGTGCGATTTCCCTTTTTTCGGCGGAATATAAAGTTCAATTTCATCTGAAAAAAGTATCAATCCCGTTTTGTCATTATTCTGCATCGCTGAAAAAGCAAGCGTTGCGGCAATTTCAGTAATAATTTCATTTTTGAATTGTTCCTGCGTTCCAAAAAATTCGGAACCGCTAATATCAACCATCAGCATCAAAGTAAGTTCGCGCTCTTCCTCAAAAACTTTTACGAACGGCTCATTGTAGCGGGCGGTAACGTTCCAATCGATATTCCGCACGTCGTCGCCAAATTGGTATTGGCGCACTTCGCTAAAAGTCATTCCGCGCCCCTTAAAAGTACTGTGATACTCGCCACCAAACACGTGGTCGCTCAACCGCCGCGTTTTGATCTCGATTTTACGTACTTTTTTAAGAAGTTCCTTTGTATCCACTGTAGTTTCAGGTTTCAGGTTTCAGGTTTCAGGTTCAAGTGGTTTCAACTTGCAACTTTCAACTTGTAACTTTTAACTTTTTACGGTACTTCAATTACATTCACAATCTTATTAATGATATCTTCAGAAGTAATGTTTTCAGCCTCCGCTTCGTAAGTGATGCCGATTCTGTGGCGAAGCACATCGTGCACAACGGCGCGAATGTCTTCCGGAACCACATAACCGCGGCGGCGAATGAAGGCATAACATTTTGCGGCAATGGCGAGATTGATACTTCCACGTGGGGAGGCGCCAAAGTTCACCAACGGCTTTATTTCAGAAAGACCGAAATTCTCTGGATTTCGTGTGGCGAAGACAATATCGAGGATGTATTTCTCAATTTTTTCATCCATATAAACTTCACGAACTGCGGCTTGGGCTCTCGTAATTTGTTCAATAGTTGCTACTGGATTTATTTGATCGTATGCACCTTTTAAATTTTGGCGAATGATAAGCTGTTCCTCTGCAACCTGTGGATATTTTATAACTGTTTTCAGCATAAAACGGTCCATTTGTGCTTCGGGCAACGGATAGGTTCCTTCCTGTTCAATTGGGTTTTGGGTGGCCATTACCAAAAATGGTCTGTCCAGTTTAAAGGTAGTATCTCCAATGGTAACCTGTTTTTCCTGCATCGCCTCCAAAAGTGCGGATTGTACTTTTGCGGGAGCGCGGTTAATTTCATCGGCAAGCACAAAATTAGCGAAGATTGGCCCTTTTTTTATGCTGAAATCGTTCACCTTCATATTATAAATCATCGTTCCCACAACATCGGCGGGAAGCAAATCTGGGGTAAACTGTATTCGGCTGAAAGTCCCGTGAACCGCTTTTGCAAGTGTATTGATGGCGAGTGTTTTTGCAAGTCCGGGCACACCTTCCAAAAGAATGTGGCCTTGGCCCAACAGCCCTATCATAAGCCGTTCCACCATGTGTTTTTGGCCTATAATTACTTTGTTCATTTCCATTGAAAGGATGTCCACAAAGGCACTTTCCCTTTCAATTTTTTCGTTTAACGCTCCAATGTCAAAGGTTGAATTTGTATTTTCCATACTGTATTTATATTCAATGTAAAATGCTTTTTTTAAAAGACGCTGCAAATTGAAAATTTATTGATTAAAAGCCTGTTAACAATTGGTTAAAATAAAAAGAGAGGAAAATCTAAATTTTCCTCTCTTTTCAATAATATATTTTGCTGTAATTTTAGGGTTCCAGATCAATTTCTCCCATTGCGGTTATTTCACCTTGAACAACAGTTACATTGTTAACTACTACTGGAGGTAGTCCCAAACCTAAATCTGCTTGGAACGTTACGGTATAAACTCCGTCTGGCACTCCACTAAGCAAAAATTCGCCTTGAAGATTGGTATAGGTAGAAATTTCAGTTAATCCATTTACCGCGGTAACCAAGGTTAAAGCGCCAATAGGAATTACTGTCCCAGATATAGCGCCACTTTCAGCAACGGTTGTTGCTCTAATTACAGGCTTTAGGCTGTATCCTCCGTTACCTTGCGCTACGATTGATTTATCTACGTCAAAATCGAGCATAAATTCATATAAAATTCCAGGTTCAAGATTTTCATTTATTTGAATTTTTAATCCTGATTGTTGTGCGCTTGGAGTAGCAAGAGGCAAGGTCTGTCCATCTACCACGATAGTATTATTCTCGCCCAAAACTAAACGTATTTGGCTGATGTTTCCCGCGGGAACCTCATCATTAAACAATAGCACGTTCACTCCTGCTGTTAGCTCTAAAAGATTGTAAACACCTGCATTGATACCTAGAAGAACATCTTCACCATTATTATATTTTATAACCACTTCTTCAACATCAACAAAAACAGCTTCATAATCTCCAGGAGCATCTGTTAATCTTACTGCTAATTTTGCATTTCCTTCGTTATTTTTGGAATCATCATCACTACAGGATGCAAATCCTATAAATAATAATGCAATTAAACTTAATTTAAATAGGGATTTCATATTTGTTGTTTTAGAATTAGTTTTACAAATATAATATCCCAATTATGGCGTTATAATATATATTGGGAATTATTAACCTTTAAATTAACAGTACTTAACTTTTTTTGAAATTTTCAAAAGGGTAAATAAAAAAATCAAAAGAATGCAGAAAAATACAGCTTTTATTACGGGGGCAACCTCCGGAATTGGAATGGCAACGGCGAAACTTTTCGCCAAAAATGGGGTAAAATTAATTCTTTGCGGAAGAAGGGAAGATAGGTTGAAAACCCTTTCGGAAGAGCTTTCTGCATTGACTGAAGTGCACACTTTAAACTTTGACATTCGCGACAAAGATGAAGTTTTTTTGGCGGTTAAGTCACTTCCAAAGATTTTCTCAGAAATAGATATTTTAATAAACAACGCCGGTAACGCACACGGAATGGACACAATTGACGAAGGAAATACCGACGATTGGGACGCAATGCTGGACATAAATGTGAAAGGGTTGCTGTATGTTTCCAAAGCAATTATCCCAAAAATGATTGAACGTAAAAGCGGTCAAATCATAAACATTGGCAGCACAGCCGGAAAAGAAGTTTACCCAAAAGGAAATGTGTACTGCGCCAGCAAACACGCCGTAGATGCCATAAACCAAGGCATGCGGATTGATTTGAACGGCAAGGGAATAAAAGTTGGCGCAATAAACCCCGGAATGGTAGAAACTGAATTCAGCGAAGTGCGTTTTAAAGGCGATTCCGAAAGGGCCGAAAAAGTATATCAAGGTTTTACGCCACTAAAACCGGAAGATATTGCAGATATTATCTGGTTTGCCGTAACCCGTCCGCCGCACGTTAATATTGCAGATTTAACGGTTATGTGTTTGGATCAGGCCAGTAGTACGATTGTAAATAAAAAATAATTATTATTTATTTTCTATTATTATTTTTTATTTAGGAATGTATTGAAATCCTTTGGGATAGAATCATTATAGATACTAATAATAAGAAATAAAAATAATCAATAAACTATGGCACACTATGGCTCGTATCAAGAATTAGACATTTACAAATTGGCTCGTGAAATTTGTAATGATGTTTGGCATTTAATTACCACTACTTCACTAGGGAACGATTTTAGATTAAGAGATCAAATAAATGGCGCTTCGGGTTCCATCATGGATAATATCGCTGAAGGGTTTGGTAGGGGAGGAAATAAAGAGTTCATCAATTTTCTTAGCTACTCAAGAGGCTCTTGTTGCGAAACTGAATCTCAACTTCAAAGAACCTTAGATAGAAAACACATTACGCAGGAAGAGTATGATTCACTATTGAAAAAAACCCAAAGCGAAATAGATCAGATTTCCAAATTCATCAACTATCTAAAAAATTCAGATCGCAAGGGTTCAAAATTTGATTAATCATTAATAAATAATAATAATAAAAATAAATAATAATAAATAAGTAATAATTTAAAATGATCAACAAACGCCTTTTAATAAAGAACCTCCTCGCCCATAACGACGAGAGCAGTTTCTATGATAAAAAGCGAAAAATTGACCTAGGTACCAAAGAAGGAAAAGCGAAATTCTTGAAACACATATGTGCACTCAGCAATAGTAATCCCGCGAATAATTCATTCATTGTTATTGGGGTTGAAGACGAAACAAATGAAATAACGGGTGTTGATTTTTTTGACGACAGCAAAATCCAAAACCTTATAAATGCCTATCTCACAAATGCGCCGCTCATTATATATGAAAACGTTGCATTCCCAAATTTGCCTTCAGACAAAGTGGTGGGTTTGGTAACAATTCGTCCCAATGGGTTGATTACGTCATTGCGCAAAAATATTTGGAAGTATTGGGGCGGCTCCATTTTTCTTCGGGATGGTAGTATTTCGATGCCAAAGGATTTCGATATAGAAATAAAGGACGTGAATTCCGAAATCGTGAAATCCATTGAAAATGCCGCAAAAAATAATATTGAATTAACGCTGGATGGCGTTATGGATTTTACAAACAACCGCCACAAGGATTTGGAAAGCCATTACAAAGTTTTTAAGGAGCAGTTTGTGGTGTGTTGGGCCGGAAACCCGAAAAAAGTTAAGGGAAATCTATATTATTCCAGGGTAGATATTGAATTAATAAACGAGCAAGTACGCCTTTTTTATTCGGCTTTGGATGAAGTAAGCATAGAGTTGACAGCTGATTATTTTAAAACGGTGGAATATGTGCATTTGGGTTTAAATGAACAATTTAAATATTATCCGCTGGAAGAAGTTACCATTCATTTCAAAGAAAACGGTTCCTATAATATGGATTCAAGGCTTATTTTTGAGGCGCCAAAGTTCAACAAAAAAACGCTTTTTCACATTTATAATGCGAACAATGCAGTTTTGGAAAAGTTGAAAAAGAATATTCCGCTGAATGCTTCCGAAGAAAAAGATTTGCGAAACCTTCCATCTACATATCTAATTTGCTATTTGAACAATTTTGAGGATGCGAAGGAAAAATTGCAGGAAGCTAAAGATCTTTTGAGAGATCACGATGCGTTAGCCTATCAGCTTTCAAAGGAATCGCTGCGTATTTTAAGAAAAGTTAGTTATAATTAAAATATGAGAAAAGTTGTAATCGGTGATATTCACGGAGGTTTTAAGGCGTTGAAACAGTTGCTCGAAAAAGCTAATCTTCCAAAAAACACTCAATACATTTTTGTGGGCGATTATGTGGATGGTTGGAGCGAATCTGCGGAAGTGGTTTCCTATTTAATCGATTTTTCGAAAGAAAACGATTGCATTTTCCTCCGTGGAAACCACGATGAATTGCTCTATAAATATTTGAAATTTGAAGAAAAAAATCCCGCTTGGCTCAGCCAGGGCGGTGAAAGTAGTATAAAAAGTTATGCAAAGCTTTCCGAAGAAGAAAAGAAAAAACACCTTCAGTTTTTTGAAAATCTGATTAACTATCATATCGATTTTGAAAATAGGCTTTTTCTGCACGCTGGGTTCACCAATCAGCACGGACCGGAATTTGAATATTATCCAAATTTGGTTTATTGGGACAGAACATTGTGGGAAATGGCTTGCGCGATGGATACTTCAATTTCTGAAGAAAGCGATAAATATCCAAAACGACTGAAACTTTTCAAGGAAATCTATATCGGCCATACTCCCGTAACCCGCGTGGGATTTGATAAACCTGCAAATTTCGCCAACGTTTGGAATGTTGATACCGGAGCGGCTTTCAAAGGAAAAATTTCAATGATGGATGTAGATACTAAGGAAATTTGGCAAAGTGAAGCAGTTCACTTGCTCTATCCGGAGGAAAACGGGAGGAATTGAGTTGTTAAGAAATAATTGGATTTCAAGATATTTCCATTTAAGGTGGTTAAATATGGCCTTTATCTTCCAAAGTAAAAGACCCACCACGAATACACGAATATTTTATAATTATTCCACTTTTAAAGTATTCCGCATAAATATCGCAAACCAATAACACAATAATTCGTGAATTCGTGGTAAAAAAATATATACGGATATTTCCCTTTAAGGAGAAGGATCATTTAGATATTGCCTTCATCTTCCAAAGTAAAAGGCCCACCACGAATACACGAATATTTTATAATTATTCGTGTATTCGTGGCAAACTTTGATATATTCTATAACAATTGAAAAGGAATTAAGACTTCTTTATTACAAATAACCCGTAGCACATGTTATATTTGTAGTTTGACTAAAAAGATATCATGGCGCTTAAAAATATTCGGTTGGAAGTAATGCAAACTGTTGAAAAGGAAATTGACGGTTATATTGACAAATATCTTATTCCTGTTGAGGAAATTTGGCAACCTACAGATATGTTGCCTAATTTCCAAAGTGAAAATTATTTGGACGAAGTAACCCAACTGCGAGAAGAAGCCAAAGAATTGGGCTATGATTTTTGGATAGTTTTGGTGGGCGATATGGTTACGGAAGAAGCATTACCAACCTATGAAAGCTGGTTGATGGATATGGAAGGCGTGGACCAACACGGCCGAAATGGATGGAGCAAATGGATCCGCCACTGGACGGGCGAGGAAAACCGCCACGGCGATACATTGAATAAATACCTCTATTTATCCGGAAGGGTAAATATGCGGGAAGTTGAAATTACTACACAGCACCTAATTAACGATGGATTTGAGGTTGGCACTGGTCGCGATCCATACCGAAATTTTATTTATACCAGTTTTCAGGAATTGGCAACCAATGTTTCCCACAAACGCGTTGGAAAAATTGCAAAAGAGAAAGGCAACAAAATGCTTTCAAAAATGTGCAATATTATTGCTGGGGACGAAATGCGCCATCATTTAGCCTACCGTCAATTTGTAAAAACCATTTTTGAATATGACGCCAGCGAAATGATGATTGCTTTTCAGGATATGATGCAGAAAAAAATAGTAATGCCAGCGCAAAACCTTCGCCAAAGCGGTGGAAAAATGGCTTCTGCTTTTGATGATTTCAGCAATGCAGCACAGCGTTTGGGGGTTTACACCACTTACGACTATATTGATATTTTAGAAAAATTGAATGCCCATTGGGAAATTTCAAAAATGAACAATCTTACCGATGAAGCTGAAAAAGCCCGTGACTATCTTCTGAAATTACCTTCAAGAATGTTGCGAATTGCGGAAAGGATAAAAATACCACAGGACGCCAACCGGTTTAAATGGGTTGAGCCGAATGGGATAATTTAAAAAGAAAAAGCCGCTTCAATTGAAACGGCTTTTTCTTTTCCAGATAGGATTTATAGTTCAGATATAAATTTATTAAGGGTATATTTTATAAACCCGGTATCAGTAGCAACATAACGCTCTTGGGAAGCATTCTCCTTTATTACAATTGCAAAAAGATCCTTTTCATAATTTTTTGAGCTGGTTGACCTGCTGGGTTTTACACTATCATCGCCCATATCTCTTTTAGCAGTTTCGGTTGAGGTAAACTGTTTTTGGGATTTGCTCATAAAAGAGGTGTTTGTTTTAATCAATTGAAGTCTGTGAGTATATGCTTTATCTCCACCCTTACTTTCATATGCTTCATAATTAGGAAAAAATTCATATTGAAAAGCGTATTTTTTAAAAGAGCTTTCCAAAATTGAATTTACTTGTTTATACAACCGATATTCTTTTTCACCAATACCAACAACAGCTAATTTTCCCTCTTTCAGTCCGTTTGGCACCCCTTCATGTTCTACCGTAAGATTAGTTCCATCAATCAGGGTATTTTTTAAATTCATATCCATTAAATCATTAGTTTCATTTTCGGTCAATACTATTTCGTTTACAAGAGTATCATCGTATTTCTGATTGCCGGCATTTGGATATTTTTGTTTGAACTCTTCTACTTCCTTGCCCAACTTTTTAATGATGGTATTTCTTGGGTCGCCAGAAGTCACAAAGCCAGGTTTTAATTGTACTATTACCTTCTTCGGGTCAAAAATATTTGGGTTTATTTCAGCATTGTTTTCAAAGAAATATAAATCGTAGTCAGGACCTTTATAAAAATTATAGGTTAATAAAAATATGTATTTCACCTCTTTGTTCTTAATATCAAACTCAATCTCTTTCAATGAAATTTCAGTATCTGTATAAAGATATTTTCCCACTAAATTGAATCCAGCCGTGATGATGTTTTCAGAAAAAATATTTAGTGTTTCCTGATTGTCTTCAACTGATGCTGTGGGATGGAAAAGTAAAATCGAATTTTTATCCAAAGCATCTTCAGGAAGTTTTTGTGCTTGAAGTGAAATTGTGATGAGTACAAGCGTTGTAAGTATAATGTTTTTCATTTTATTCTTTTATAAGTTTTAGAACTGTTTTTTTATTGTCCGCTGTAACGGTAACAAAATATAAGCCGCTGACACCCTGAATTTCAATTGGGATGATCTTAGAGGATTCGGGATTAATAGTTTGAATATTTTTTCCGGTTATATCTGTTATCTGAATGGTAATGTCTTTATAATTTTCCCTTAAATTCAGGTCTATCCTTCCCTTTGTAGGGTTGGGGTAAAGAATAGGTTGATTAACAAAAATGTTCTCTTCTGTACTTAATGGCAACTGACCTAATTTTAATACAAATAGATCAACACTTTCATTGTTACTTGTAATTGAAAGAACATCGGGTCCTGGATCGAAGTCGACAGTTCCACGGAAAAGTCCATATAAAATCAAATCATTATTGTTGTCAACATTGATATCTTGGGTAAGGACATCTGTGTCACCATAGGAATCAATTGTTGTTATACCATAATATTCACCATCAGGAGATAATTTTTGAATGAACGCACTATAACCAAGGGTCGAAGTTGGAATAATAAGGTCCTCATTCCCGGTGGGATCAAAATCTATAGTATCCAGAAAATAACCTTGGTTATATATAAAATCATTATCATCAATAGCTATTGTTACTATCCTTTCTTGACTTTCACTGCCAAATGCATAAGCCCACAAGAATTCACCATTTTGATCAAGTTTTATAATAAAACAATCGCGATCGCCTAAATTGTTCAAAATGTATTCATCAGGCCCAGGATCGGCATCAAAACTTCCACCTATAAAACTTCCACCCAAGAGGATATTGTCATTGGAATCGGTGTGTACATAGTTTATATATTCTAAACAATAGACTGGCCCGCTTCCAATAACTTTTGCCCAAATAAAATTGTTATTGCTATCGTATTTTAGTATAAATTCTTCCTCAAGGTTAGGCGTAGGTAATATATATTCTCCAGCTCCAAAGTCCACATCCAAAGCTTCAAAAAATTTACCTACATATATAAAATTTCCCTGACTATCCAATACTATGCTGGTTATAAAATTATTACCTTCAGAAATTAATGTATTAACTTCAAGAAAATTACCTTCAGCATCCAATGAAAGCACGAATGAATTTGTTTGATATGATCCATTTGGAAGTTGATGTGAAGTGACTTCATAAGTGGTAATATCCGGGTCAAAATCTACTGTGCCTGAAAATTTTCCAGCTATATGCACATTGTTTTGACCATCAACCTGCAAACCGTCAGATTTATCGATTGCACGGACATTGTTATTTAAAATAGGCTCTCCACTGATTTCCTTTCCCCAAATAAAATTTCCATCTTCATCAACTTTCAAAATAAAAAATTGACCAAGTTGTGCATTATTGGGATTACCGACCAGAACCTCATCTGGACCGGGATCAAGGTCCCAAACACCTCTAAAATTTGACGTAATTATAATATTCTCTTCGTTATCCAAAGTTAGGGTTGCGTAAACAGCTGTATTATATGGTTGATGACCCCATTGTTCTACCCATAATAGATTACCTTGGG
>JAUYGY010000027.1 GCA_030690315.1 Aequorivita sp. | reverse complement strand
TTCTATATTGTGCCGGATTATATTGCAACTGGCGAAGCCACTGCAATTGACAACTGTACAGATCCTGTAACAATCACAACCCAAGATCCAGCTCCAGGCACTGCATTGTCTGATGGTGTTTACACTATCACAATGACTGCTACTGACGAGTATGGAAACACTTCAACCTGTGACTTTGAACTTACAGTTGAATCAATCCTTGGCGTGAACCAAAATTCTTTGGATGCTGGCGTGGCGTTATACCCTAACCCAGCAAGCAATGTTGTGAACCTTGTGAACAAGACCAACATTTCTCTAGAGAAAATGATGATTTATGACATAAACGGAAAACTTGTAAACCAGATAAACCTTCGCTCTATGCAAGGTGAAAAAGCAGTAGATGTTTCATCTCTTGCCACTGGAGTTTATGTTGTTCGGATTATTGGTGACAACGCAAGCACTGTGAAGCGCTTGATTAAAGAATAATCACCATTAACTAACCAAAAAAGGAAACCCCTTCAGCTTTTGCTGAGGGGGTTTTCACATTTTAATTATTTACTAAGATTGATTGGGCAAAAATAACTTGAAGAATATTCTTACACTTTGGCTAAATATTGGCTATAAAGTACTATTTATTAATGTATTATTGTTCAAATAATTGCAGTACATAGTTGTTCAAACTAGATCTTCTATATTCCGCTGCAAGTCAAATAGTTATGAAAAATTTTACCCAAAATTCCATAAAAACCATGAACAGCTTGAAGTACTTTTTTGGAATTATTATGATTACTTTAATGATACCTGCTACAATGGTATCACAATCACCAGCGCCAGTGAATCTTGGAACTGCTGGCAATTTCGTAATCCTGGCAAAATCAGGAATTTCAACTACAGGAACCACTTCTATTGTTGGAAATCTAGGGGTTAGTCCTATTGATCATACTTCCATAACTGGATTTAGTTTAATATTAGATCCCTCAGGTCAATTTGCAACTTCATCTTTAGTTGATGGAAAAATATATGCATCAGACTATGCGGCCCCAACTCCAACACTGTTGACTACGGCTGTGAGCAATATGGAAGCTGCATATACAGATGCAGCCGGACGTACACCAGATTACACTGAACTTTACGCTGGTGATCTTACCGGACAGACCTTAACTACTGGTGTTTATAAATGGAGTACTAATGTCCTGGTTTCTGCCGGTGGTGTTACTATTTCAGGTAGCCCAACAGATGTCTGGATTTTCCAAATAGCGGGGAATCTTACTGTTGCCAATACAGCCATTGTTACTCTTAGTGGAGGCGCACAAGCATCAAACATTTTCTGGCAAGTGGCTGGTGAAACTACCGTTGGAACGACTTCTGACTTCAGTGGAGTTATATTATGTCAAACACAAATAGCCATGCTAACAGGAGCCGCTTTTGAGGGTAGAGCACTTGCACAAACCGCTGTTACATTAGATGGCAATAGTATTGTTCTTGGAACTAATGAAAGTACCTTGGATAATGGTTTCGCGTTATACCCTAACCCAACGAGCAATGTTGTAAACCTTGTGAACAATACGAATATTTCCCTAGAAAAGATGATGATTTATGACATAAACGGAAAACTAGTAAGCCAGACAAACCTTCGCTCTATGCAAGGTGAAAAAACAGTAGATGTTTCATCGCTTGCTACTGGAGTTTATGTTGTTAAAATTGTTGGAGACAATGCAAGCATTGTGAAACGTTTGATTAAAGAATAATCCCCGAAATAATCTACCAAACAGAAAACCCCTTCAGCACTGCTGAGGGGGTTTTTGATTTTGTAACATTCAAATTAAAAGGCACACTAATTCTGTATCTTTACTATCCAATAAAAAATATCTTCTAATTATGAAAAAAGCAATTCCCATTTTGGCGCTTGCCCTCCTTGTATTGGCCTGCAACAATTCCAAAGAAAAAGAAAACCCAAATAACAGCAATCAACAAATGAACAACAGTGAAAACCCCTTACTTTCTGAGAGTACGTTGCCCTATGGCGCTCCAGATTTTTCAAAAATTAAGGATGAAGACTTTAAACCCGCAATGCTTGAAGGCATTGCCCAGCAACAAAAGGCCGTTGCTTTAATCGCCAATTCTGAAGAAGAACCAACTTTTGAAAATACCGTGATTGCTCTTGAAAAAAGCGGCGATCTTTTAAATAGAACCGCACCAATATTTTATGCGCTTGCGGCGGCTAATACCAACGAAGCACTTCAAGCCGTGGAAGAGGAAATGGCACCAAAATTTGCAGCCATAAAAGATGAAATATATCTGAACGAAAAATTGTTTCAACGGTTTAAAACTTTATATACTAAAAAAGAATCCCTCAATCTTGATGCAGAATCCCTAAAATTATTGGAAGAATATTACGAGGATTTTGAAATTGCCGGCGCCAATCTTTCTGCCGATGACAAAGAAAAACTGAAGGAGTACAATTCCCGATTGGCAACCCTTACAACCAAATTTGGCAAAACCCTTTTGGATGCCAACAATGCGGGTGCCGTAACTTTTACAAACAAGGAAGATTTGGCAGGCGTTGATGAAGATTTTCTTAAATCAAAAGAAAGCAAAGATGGAAAAGGCTGGTCCATTCCACTTCAAAATACCACACAGCAGCCCTTATTGCAATCCATGGACAACAGAGCGAGCAGGGAAAAATTATATAAAGCTGCTTGGCTAAGGGCAGATGGTAGTGCGAATGATACAAAAGGACTGATCAAAGAAATTGTGGAAGTTCGCGCCCAAAAAGCAAAACTTTTAGGGTTTACTAATTATGCTGAATGGAGCCTTCAAAAAACAATGGCGAAAACCCCTAAGAACGTAAACAAATTTTTCAACGGACTTATTCCCGCCGCCACTGCGAAAGCACAAACGGAAGCAGATGAAATACAAAGGATGATAAAGGCGAAAGGGCAGGATTTCACTTTAGAACCGTGGGATTGGAACTATTATGCCGAAATGGTACGCAAAGAGAAATACGATTTAGACGAAAACCAAATAAAGCCCTATTTTGAATTGAACAACGTTTTGGAAAAGGGAGTTTTCTATGCCGCACAAAAACTCTATGGCATTACATTTAAGCCAAGAACAGATATTCCCGTATATCACGAAGATGTAAAAGTTTATGAGCTGTTTGAAGAAAGCGGTGAGGCACTCGGACTTTTTTACACAGATTATTTTGCGCGCCCCAGCAAAAGTGGTGGCGCTTGGATGGATAATTTTGTTACCCAATCTAAAATGTACAATAAAAAGCCCGTTATTTTTAATGTTTGCAACTATCCAAAACCTGCAAATGGAGAACCTGCGCTGTTAACCTATGACGAAGTTGAAACCATGTTCCATGAGTTTGGTCACGCGCTGCACGGTTTCTTTGCAAACCAGCAATATCCTTCGCTTTCCGGAACTGCTGTGGCCCGCGATTTTGTTGAGTTTCCATCACAGTTCAATGAAAATTGGGCGTTGTATCCAGAAATTCTGAAGAATTATGCGCTTCATTATAAAACTGGGGAAAAGATTCCGCAGGCATTGATAGATAAGATAAAAAATTCAGGCACTTTTAATCAAGGATATAGCCTAACTGAAAACTTGGCTGGCTCCAATTTGGATATGCAATGGCACATGGTTTCAGCAGATAAAAAGATAGAAGATGTGAACGCTTTTGAAAAAGATGCCTTGAATAGAACCAAAGTAGATGCAGTGTACGCGGTTCCGCCCAGATATAGATCCACTTACTTTTCGCATATTTTCGCAGGAGGCTATGGTGCTGGTTATTACTCCTATCTGTGGACCGAAATGCTTCACCACGATGCCTACAATTGGTTCGAAACCAACGGAGGGTTGACGCGCGAAAATGGACAGCGTTTACGAGAAATGGTTCTTTCAAGAGGGAATACTATGGATATGGAAAAAATGTATAAAGACTGGCGCGGTAGCGACCCGAAAATAGAGCCTATGCTCAAGTCGCGAGGCTTGAAATAAGTGTGTAAAAAAACCACGAATACACGAATACTTATAATATTATTCGTGTATTCGTGGTTTTTATATTTTTACTTTTTCTTTTTGGATTGTCCCTTTTCTTTTTTAGGATGAACGAGTTTTAACTCATCAATCAAATTTTTCGCGCTGGCGTATTTGTCCATTATAAAAAGAACATACCGAATATCTACCATAATATTTCGCGATAGGGCAGGGTCGTAGTAATAATCGCTCATGGTGCCTTCCCACACGCGGTCAAAGTTTAGACCTATTAGATTTCCTTCAGCGTCAATGGCAGGGCTGCCGCTGTTTCCGCCGGTAGTGTGATTGGTGCCGATAAAGTTGATGGGCATTTTTCCGTTTTCACCATATTGGCCGTAATCTTTCGCTTTGTAAAGATCAATCAACTTTTGTGGTACATCAAATTCATAATCGCCGGGAATATATTTTTGCATTACGCCTTCAAGATGGGTTACTGGTTCGTAATAAATGGCATCGGCGGGAGAGTAGCCGTTCACTTTTCCGTAGGTTACACGTAAAGTGCTGTTGGCGTTTGGAAAAATACGGGCGTCTTTGGGGCTCAGTTCCAACAAAGCTTTCATATAATCACGCTCCAAGCCCGAGATGTTCAATTTCAGTTCTTCATATTTTGGGGCTACTTTATCAAAATAAGTATCGGCCATTTCCTTTACCATTTGGTACCCGGGATCTTTTTCCAATTTTGAAATCACGGTTTGGGCATCGCCTTCCAATAAATTTTTCACGGAAGCATAATCTACAAAGGCAGAGTTTTTATAGATATTTTTGGTAGCGGTTTGGGCGTTCATATTTTTAAAGGAAGCCGGCAAAAACTGTGCAGGAACATTTTTCGCATAAAGCGCGATCAACGCTTCAAAAACCTCTTCGTCCACTTGCTTGCTGTAATCTTTGTATTGGCCTTCAAGGGAAGCCACTAAATTGTTTCTTCTGTCCTCAAAAGATTGGGCGCCGCGGCTTTCATATACCTGTTTCAGTTGGTAGGTTTGGTATGCCATTTTTAGTAGTTCCACATTTCGCACAACAGTTTCAAGAAAGTATTCACGGGCAAGGGAATAGGATTCAATTTCGGTGTAATATTGTTCAAATTTCGGCAATAACTGTCCGTATTCCTGCTGTTTTCCCAGTTTGTTTATTTGGGAAGTTAGCTCATTTTCCTGTTGTTTTTTGATGCCAACAGCGTTTGATTTTGTTAAACCAAGCGTTTCGCCTTTCCACTTTTTCCAGTAGTTGGCGATACGTGCAAATTTTGAAGCATACTGAATCTTGATCTGCGGATCGGCACGCATATATTTGTCCTGAATGGACAAGGCAGCATCGCGAATGGCTATACGCGCCGGGTTGATGGTATTTATAACTTGTGTAATTGCTACGGAAGGCAAATATTCATCGGTAGTTCCGGGATAGCCGAATACCAAAGTGAAATCATTTTCCGCCACGCCATCCAACGAAATGGGAAGAAAGTGTTTTGGAGTATAGGGCACATTGTCTGCGGAGTATTCTGCGGGACGGTTGTTTTTATCGGCATAAATTCTGAAAAGGGAGAAATCGCCCGTGTGGCGTGGCCAGATCCAGTTATCGGTGTCGCTTCCAAACTTTCCTATGGAAGAAGGCGGCGCGCCTACCAAACGAATATCTTTATAGGTTTCAACTACAAAAAGCATATATTGGTTGCCCTCGTAAAAGGTGCGCACTCGGTTATCCTGCCACGTTTCTTTTGGGGAAGTCTGCACCACATTTGCAATATTTTCTTCTATCTTTTTTTGCTTGTCTGCTTCGCCCATGGTGGGAGAAACTCCGGTCATTACTTTTGTTGTAACGTCTTCAATTTTTACAATAAATGTGGCGTTGACGCCGGGATTTGGAAGTTCTTCTTTCAGGCTCATCGCCCAAAATCCATCTTGTAAAAAATCATTTTCCAAAGTGGAGTGGCTCTGTATTTGAGAATAGCCACAGTGATGGTTAGTGAGCAGAAGCCCTTGGTTGCTGATTACTTCACTGGTACAACCGCCGTTGAAGTGAGGTACGGCATCTTTTAAACTTGCGTTGTTAACGTCATAAATATCCTTGGCCGTCATTTTCATGCCGAGGTTTGTCATTTCAGATTCGTTCATTCCTTCTAAAAGTGAAGGAATCCACATGCCGCCTTGTTGGGCGAAAAGGGGTAGTGATAAAAAGATAAAGAGTAGGCGTAACAGTTTCATTTGCTTATTTTTTATAATTCTTGCAATATAGCAAATAGTAATATTTTTTAATATCAAGCAAATGAATATTCCGAAACTCTTATAGGATTTTTTTAATATTAAAGAAGCCCGACTTTTTTAAATCGGGCTTCTTTGGTATTATTACTATTTGGTTTTATTAAAATCCACATTGACTTAGACAGTATTCAAAATACATAGCCCAACTACTACCACCATAAGGTAAGCCATTTGCCCAGGCTGTTTCTCTGCCTGATGGGCCACTTACTTCTGCATGGGCTGCAATACAAATGCAATTGGGTAATGTTGCCATTGGTATGCTATAGGTATAGCTTGTGGTTCCCTGCGTATGGCTAGTAGCATATGGAAATTGTCCAATAAGTGGATTTCCTGGGTTATTGGCTGGTCTTTCAGCACAGTCGCCAACATAAAGATGTGTAGCGATCAGTACCCAATCGCCTTCCATAGTATAGGTAATTAATAAGTTTTCCCCATCTATAGCCACTTCTACATTTCCAGAATCATAATTTTGACCGGCAATAAGATCTACTTGGGTACAAAAGGCATTTCCCGAGACTGGTTCTTCCCTTGAGACCAAAATATCTTCAGAATTGTTTTTTTGTAATACTTCTTGATCGGACTCTTTTGAACAACCAAAGGTAAAAGCGATTGATACTAACAAGATAAGTAGTTTTGATTTCATAATATTTAGGATTTGAAGTTATTGCCTCAAAAATACATAAAATATTAATTTAATCGTTAAAATGTTATTAAAAATAGATTAAGTGCAAATTATAATAAAATGAATGTTAATTAATTACTAGTAATTTTAATGATTAACCCAATTGCAATATGGAAAGCTTGCAGAAAAATAAACTTATTATTCTTTAATTACCTTATGGGATCTACGACCGTTGTTGGTTTGGAAGTTTATTAAATAAGTGCCAGCTGGATAATTGAAATCAAAGGAATAGTGTTTTGTTTCTGCCGAAGGAACTCTGTCTCGAATCAAACTTTGCAATAGTCTTCCATTCATATTATACACTTCAATCAATAAATTATCGATATGTGTAAATTCAACAGAAATTTTCAGTTTGTCTTTTATGGGCACAGGTGCTATTGTAATTGAAATATCGTCACTTTGTTCATTTGAAAAATCGGTAACTGAAAGACTTTCTTCAAATTTATATATAGTCTCGCCCGAAGCATAACCAAAATGGTCGTTAAAAATCAAGATTCTGTTTAAGTTACCACCCAGAGCAGTATTGTTCCAGGTATCCCCTCCATCAGTAGTTTCATAAAAACCGCTGTTGTGGCCACCCATCCAACCTTGTGTGGGGCTCACAAAACCAATACCCTGTACACTGGCATCCGGAAAATTCTTTGCTTCCCATGTCGCGCCAGAATCGAATGACTTTATTAATTTTCCTTGGAATCCAGATTGTACAGAACCGTATATGTATGTATTGTTTTCCATCAACTGCAACTTCCACACATATTCCCCGGGATTGTTTGAATTATAAATTTCTTCCCAATTTGCGCCCCCATCCTCAGTTCGCAGGATAATTCCACCTTCATTATTTTGTCCGGAAGCATACCCAAACTGTTCATCAATAAAAAGAACCTCAACCAATGCGGTTGCATATGCGCTCATGTCAATGTATTCCCAAGATACACCTGCATCGCTACTTTTAATAAAATAGGCAGGTGTAAACCATGCACCACAAGCATAAACCGTGTTTTCACCCACAGCATCAATACCGCAGATGGCCTCGGGGTTGGGCTGAATAAATACATCTTGCCAATTTTCTCCTCCGTCTGTTGTTCTGTAGAAAATTCCATCCAATGTTCCCAAAAACCCAATATTTTCATCTAAAAATTCAATATTCCGGAAATAGGAAAACAGTTCTAGTTGTTGTTCCCAACTTTCACCTCCATCGGTAGTTTTGAAAACCAAACCCGAGGGGCCATTTGCCGCCCAGCCCAATTGCTCATTTAGAAAAAAGATATCATCAAACCTTCCAAAACCGCTAGGGGCATTATCCAAAGCTCTCCAGGTAGGTTGCGCAATACTTAAAAAAGGTATTGCAAAAATAGCAATAAGTGTAGTAATGGTCTTTATTTTCATAATTGTTTAAAATAGAAATTGAAAAGTACAAGATTATTTTGAATAATTGCAGGGTTAATTGCAGTGAGCTATAATTGGAAGTGGGGATTTTTTAAATATTCAATACGGTTTGGAACAACAAGATTTGAACGAAATGAAACAGGAACTTTTCCATATTCTAAACACCGAAAATATAGTTTTGAATATTGAAGATGTAAAAATGCATAGCCCTTTTATTCAGCGGTTTTCCTATTATATATGGTAAAGATTGAATCAATACTTAATGCTAATAACTTCCAACTTCCGAGATTCCCCACCCATATTGAAGGGCACTACATTGCCCACATTATGACCGGTAAGCGCGACGGCTATGGGGGCAACAAAAGCAATTTTTCTTTTGGCCACATCGGCTTCGTCAACGCCTACAATTTGAAAGGTTTGTGGATTTGGCGCGGAAGAAATTTTATAGGTTACCGTGGCCCCAAAACGCACTTCATCCGCAGGCTGAGAGGCAGGATCAAGAATGCGTGCGGAAGCGATGCGTTCGTTCAATAAATCCAGCTTTCCGTTTAAAACTGCAAGTTCAATGCGGCGTTGTTGTTCGTGGGTGGTAACGAGAGTGGCGCGCTCGTGTTCCAATTGCTCCCGTTCGGTTTGCAATAATTTTATGCCAGTAGAAGTTACGTAATTCGTTGCTCCAGCAGGTAGCGCGGCACGGGGAGGAATTATGGGGGTTTCTTCCTGATCACCTTCTTTTACAAATCCTCGGCTCATGGTGTAGTTTTGGAATTAAAGGTACTTATTTTTTGGATAGATGATTAATATTGCAGAATCGGTTTTAGGCGAAGTAAAAAAGTATTGTTGCTTTTTAATGCTGTGTCTTCGGTAACTGCAATAGGAATTTATAAGGCTAATAATTTTGGAAAGCAAAAGCATTATTTAAAAATAATGGCCCGCTTTAGCGGACCATTACACAACAAATTATTTACAAAGGAATACTATTCCTCTTCATTTACACCGTCATTTCTTCTTGTTGGATCTTGATTGCGCTGGTTTTCGCCTGGATTTCTATTATCCCTATTTTGATTTTGGTTTTCGCCAGTTTGCTGTTGTTGCTGTTGTTGTTCCCAATCGCGCTGCTGTTGTTGCTTTTGCGGATTGTTTTCTTGCTTGTTCTGCCATTGCTGTTCCTCACGCTGATTTTGTGGATTGTTAGTTTGGTTCGGATTCTGTTGGCTGTTCTGCGGACGTTCTTGTCCGCTCTGTGGATTTTTTTCTTGTGTACTCATAGCATTTTTTTTAATTGTTATTTCTTATATTAAATATTAAATTTATCATTCATTTTTTAGTTGAATATAAGTTCTAACAATAGTTTGGGTATCAATTTTAAAAACTTTAACCCTTAAAAATTTTTTGAGTCAATTCACAAATTCTTAGCGTTAATTTTTTTATGCTAATGTTGAAAAAGATCCGGAATCAGTTTGCGATTGTTTTTGCAATTGTTGGTAGTGTTTAGGTGACATTTTATATTTGCTCTTAAATATTTTTGAAAAATAGCTTCTGCTGCTTAGGCCAACGCTGTAAACAATTTCTGTAATAGTCATATTTGTGGTACTTATAAGTTCTAGGGCGCGTTCTAACCGTATGTTCCGTATATAATCAATAATGGTTCTGTTATGCATTTTTTTAAAACCTTTCTGTAATTTATTAGGCCCCAAGCCTGTTTTTCGGCATAAATATTCCACAGTATATTCTTTTGCAGGGTTCGAGGAAATGTATTCGCAAATAGATTGTAGTTGTTGCATTTCCCAGCAGTTAAAACCCCTATATTGCGTAGTGCCATTCTGGTCTTCCTTCATTTGTATCATTTTAAGGCCATAAATATGAAATAGCATTCCTTCCAGAATAAATTCATTCGCAACATTGGAATTGCGCATTTGAGTAATGGTATTAATTTTATCGAAAATCTCAAGATTGGTTTTCCCAATGTAAAATCCTTGCTTGCTGGACGCGCAGTCCTTAAAAATCTGTTTAAACTTATAAAAGCAAGTACTTTCCCTATCATTGGGCATTTGTTCGCCGCCGTTGAAGCAAATTATGAAAAGCCTAGATGGCCCCGTTTTTATGAAATCGAGAAATATCCCGCTCCCTTTTGCATCATATATTATACAACTTTCTTGGGGTCGAATTCGCTTTTGCTTCCCATGATTAAAAAACATGGCACCTCCGCTCCAACAGTAAACCATATAAAAACATTCGGTAGGGAAGAAATGGATTTTCATCCCTTTTTGTGAGGTGTGTACATATTCCTGATAAACAAAACTATTTAGTGTTATGGGGGCCGCAGGAAGTGTATGATTTGTTTTTTTACTGGTAAAATTCGTAAAACTTGAGGATGCGGTATTTTCAATATGTTGGTCGTTAGTTTTCATAATAATAGACGTTTTCTTTATTCAATAAAATAAAATGTAAGAATCTTCGGATTTTATAGTCGTTTAAAAGTAATTTAGAATGCCGATGTTAAATAATGTTTTTTATTAAAAAATTGACCTAAAAGCGTTTTTTAAGAATCATTTATGATTCCTAAAATTAATTTTTGGATTATTCTATAATTATATGTTAATTTAAGTGATATGCGAAGGGCCCAGAATTCTAACAGGTTTGAAATGAACTAATTATTTTGCATTAAATTCTTTTTAAAGCAATTTTAAATTTCTTTCCCGAAACTAGAAATCAATTTCACAAACTTGTGAAAAATAGACTTTTGAAATACGGAAAATATTGAAAAGAAGAAGTTGTTAAAAGTTTGGCAAATTTGGAATCTTCTGTATAATCGAGTTAGTTATATTTCGGATGCAGTTAAAATTGAAAATTGAAATCGGTAATTTTAGTATTCAAATTCCAAAGCTATGAGTAAGAATAAAAATTTTACAGCAAAAGATTCTAAAAAAATTGAAAAACTTCAACCGTTCTATACCGATTCGAAAGAACAACCCCTTACCACAAATCAGGGTTTATTAGTTAACGACACCAACAATTCCTTAAAGGCGGGAGAACGTGGTTCAACTTTATTGGAAGATTTTTTATTACGGGAGAAAATTACCTCCTTTGACCACGAGCGAATTCCGGAACGAATAGTACATGCAAGGGGAAGCGGCGCACACGGCTATTTTGAATTAACAAAGGCGATCCCGCAATATTCAAAGGCAGGAATTTTTAACGATACTGGGCGAAAGACTTCAGTTTTTGTACGCTTTTCAACCGTGGCAGGAAGCAAGGGTTCGCCAGATCTGGCGCGAGATGTGCGTGGATTTGCAGTTAAGTTTTATACTGAAGAAGGTACTTGGGACTTAGTGGGAAACAACATGCCTATATTTTTTATTCAGGATGCCATGAAATTTCCAGATTTAGTGCATTCGGTGAAGCCAGAACCAAATAGGGAAATACCACAAGCTGCCTCAGCCCATGATACTTTTTATGATTTTATTTCCCGTACTCCTGAAACGCTCCACAATCAAATATGGGCGATGAGTGATCGCGCAATCCCAAGAAGCTTTAGGATGATGGAAGGGTTTGGTATTCATACCTTTCGATTGATAAATAAAAAAGGCGAAGGGCATTTTGTGAAGTTTCATTGGAAACCTCTTTTGGGCATACATTCCGTAACTTGGGAAGAAGCCGTTAAAATAAACGGCGCCGATGCTGATTTTCACCGAAGGGATTTATGGGATGCTATTGATGCGGGCCATTTTCCCCAGTGGGAATTAGGAATGCAGATTGTTCCCGAAAAGGACGAACACAAATACGATTTCGATCTTTTGGATCCAACAAAGCTAATTCCAGAAGAAATGGTAGCGGTTACAATAGTTGGAAAAATGACCTTAAATAGAAACCCTGAAAACTTTTTCGCCGAAACTGAACAGGTAGCCTTTCTGCCAGGGCATATTATTCCTGGAATTGATTTCACAAATGATCCCTTACTTCAGGGCAGATTGTTTTCATATCGCGACACCCAGCTTTCACGTTTGGGTGGCCCTAATTTCCATCAAATCCCAATAAACCGTCCTGTTGTAAATACACATAACAATCAGCGCGACGGGCATATGCAAATGGAAATTCCTAAAGGACAAACCGCCTATTTTCCCAATTCCCTGGGAATGGGCTGTCCGCATCTTTCCAAAATATCCGAAGGGGCTTTCAACCATTATGAAGAGCGTATTGATGCAAAAAAAATACGTTCGCGCAGTGCAAGTTTTAGCGACCATTTTTCACAACCTGCCCTTTTTTACAGAAGTCTAGCAGCCTGGGAGCAGGACCACGTGGCGGAGGCATATACCTTTGAACTTGGAAAGTGTACGGAAGATTCTATTAAGGAGCGAATGCTGTGGATGATTGCGCAGATTGATGAGGATCTTTCTAAAAAGGTAGCAAAAGGTTTAGGCCTAAAAGTGCCTAAATCTATTGAAAAACCCATTAACCAAGCAATTGGAGCCGATGCCGACAAGAGTAAATTTGAACCGGGACCGAAAAAAAATTACTTGGACAAATCTCCGGCACTAAGCCAGGCCAATACTAAATTTGATAGTATTGCATTTCGGCAAATAGCAATTTTGGCGGCTGATGGATTTTCAATGAAGAATTACAGAGCGGTTAAAGAGCAGCTTGAAAGTGATGGTGCTATTCTTAAAATAATTGCGCCAACGGGTGGGACCATTATGTGTGATGAAAATATGGAACACAAAGTAGATGCTTCCATCACAACCACTGAAAGTGTTTTGTTTGACGCGGTTTATATCCCAGGCGGCAAGAAGTCCATCAAAAAATTAATTGAGGAACCTAAATATATCAAGTTTATAAATGAAACTCTCAAGTATTGTAAGGCAATATCTATTGATGGGGAAGGCGAAGAACTGTTCAATCAAACGGCAGGGAAGGATTTTAAGGATGACAAGGCAGTATTAATAAATAAAAATGTAGCGGCTTTCAAAAAAGCTATTGCAGAGCACCGCAATTGGGATCGCCGGAAAAAGGCTGAGAAAATTCCTGTTTAATTACTGAGTATTAATTCAAAGTCTGAAAATTTGATATGAAAAAATTATTTAATACATCTATTTTTTTTTATAAAGCAGCATAAGCACTAACATTGATAAATTTAGCAATACTGATAATCCATTGGTGACGATAATGGGTATGTCATTTTTGAGAATTCCATATACCACCCATAAACCTACTCCTAAGATAAGCACGGAGAACATTATGGGAGAAACATCCATTACTTTCTTGGTGCGCCAAGATTTAATTATTTGAGGGATTACGGCGAAGGTTGTACACACTCCTGCTAAAATACCTATGAGAGTTACTGTTTCCATATATAAAAAAAGAGTTGCTAAAAAGTAATTTCTGATTGCCAATTAGGTCTTAACTTCCTTCGACCCTACAAACAGATAAACGTTTACTTTTTAGAAACTCTCTTTTGTTGTTTTATTTAAAGCTTATTTTGCTTTTGCATTTAAGCGTTGTTCCGCCAAATCGTTTAACGTTTTGTCGGCTTTGTATTCCTCATCCAAGGTTTTTTGAAGTTTTTTAGCGATGGCTGTATGGCCTAATTCCTTGGCATATCGAACTGCGGTACCGTATCCAGAAATTTCGTAGTGCTCCACTCTTTGTGCCTCTGCTATCATTCCTGCGTTCAATACGTCATCATCCTTTGCCTCATCCAAGAAGTCTTCTGTCTCTTTTATCAATCCCTTCATTGCCTTGCAGGTTTCGCCGCTTGGGTCAATATCAAGTTCTTTGCAAATTTCTTCTATTCGCTTTTTGTGTTCCTTGGTTTCTTCTAGATGGTCTTCAAAAACTTTCTTCAGTTTTGCATCCTTCGCTTTTTTCGCCATTTTTGGCAAAGCGGCCGTTAGTTGATCTTCCGCACTATAAAGATCCTTTAATTGATGCTCGAACAATTCTTCTAAATTTTTCATGGTTTTTTTGTTTTTAAGATTTAGGCTCAAATATATTACTGGACAATCTTTTCAACATTATCTTTAAAATTGTATTAACAAGAAATTTTTTTTTGCATTAAAAAAATTGGGATTGAGTCAATTTTAAAAATAGTAAAACAAAAAACCATCCTCAGGGATGGCTTTTATGGCTAATTCTGTTTTTAAAAAATTAAGTGCTTTACAAAGCTAATTTTTAATGCCAGAATATCATCTTAATATTTTGGATACTATTCTGCCATATAATATTAATCCTTCCCAAAACCAGAACCGGCATTCCAACGGAATTTCAAAACCTTCCTTTTATCATAAAGACAACGGCACTTTGCCTGCCTGGATGGAAACCGTAAAGATTTATTCTGAATATTCCAAAAGGAATTTTGGCGATTTGCTCTGCCAAAATGAAGATAGTTTACTATATACGGCAACTTTGGGATGTTAGAAATGAACCCAAGGAAGTCCACCATATAGCAATTAGAAAATCCAACTTATACCGTAATCCATTTAGACCCTTTAAACAAAAAAACTTTTGGGCAGGTTATTGAAGTTGCCTTGACGGCGAAAGAAGTACTGGATCGGGCAAAAATAAAAGGCTGTTGCAAAACTTCTGGATATACAAAATTCTAGACTCTTGACTCTTGGCTCTTGAATACATTCATTAACTTCCCATTTCATATTTCTAATATCATACTTCGTATTTCCTTACCTTTGCACTTCAATTTTAAAAAAGAATACAATGCAAGACGGAATCTATGCAAAAATAACGACAGAAAAAGGAGAAATCCTGATAAGGCTAACACACGATAAAACTCCGGGAACGGTCGGAAACTTTGTTGCTTTGGCTGAAGGAAATTTAGAAAACGCAGCAAAACCACAGGGAACTCCCTATTACAACGGCTTAAAATTTCACCGGGTGCTTCCAGATTTTATGATCCAAGGCGGCGATCCAAAAGGAACAGGTTCCGGCGGTCCAGGTTATGATTTTGAGGATGAGTTTCATCCAAATCTTCGTCACGATACTCCGGGTGTGCTTTCAATGGCCAATTCTGGTCCCGCAAGCAACGGTAGCCAATTTTTTATTACCCACGTCGCCACGCCATGGTTAGACAATAAACACACAGTTTTTGGTAATGTTGTGGAAGGGCAGGACGTTGTTGATCGTGTTGCGCAGGGAGATACTATGAAAACAGTTGAAATTATCCGTATAGGCGAAGAAGCCAAAAAGTGGAATGCCGTGGAAGCTTTCAGAAGTTTTACAGGCGAAAGGGAACAGCGAATTGCAAATATAAAACAACAAGAGGAAGCCGAACTGAAGAAAGTTTCAGAAGGTTTTGACAGAACCGATAGCGGTCTTCTTTATAAAATCATTCAAAAAGGAAGCGGTAAAAAAGCCGAAAAAGGAAAGACGGTTTCTGTGCATTACAAAGGTGCTCTTACCGATGGAACGGAGTTTGATTCTTCCTATAAAAGAAAGCAACCAATTGATTTTCCTTTGGGAATGGGCCATGTAATTGAAGGCTGGGATGAAGGCATCCAACTATTGCACGTTGGCGATAAAGCAAGATTTGTTATTCCTTCCCATCTTGGGTACGGCGAACGAGGTGCAGGTGGGGTTATTCCTCCAAGCGCTACCTTGATTTTTGATGTGGAATTGATGGATGTGAAATAATTAAAAAACACTTTTAATAATTAGGCAGAACGTCTCGAGCTATCGAGGCGTTTTGTACTTTTAACACATGGATTTAGAAAAACTAAAATACCCTATCGGCACCTTCGATTGCCCTTCAAATATCACAACTGAATTTCAGCAAGCGTGGATTTCTATTTTGGAACATTTTCCGAATAGATTGAATAATTTAGTGAGTTCACTTTCAGAAAACCAACTGAATACACCTTACAGACCTGATGGCTGGACCGTGCGGCAAACAATCCATCATATTTATGACAGTCACCATAATGCCTATACACGGTTTAAGTGGGCATTAACCGAAGCAACACCAACAATAAAAGCGTACGACGAAAAAGCTTGGGCTGAAACGGCCGACGCCAAAAATGCCCCAATTGAACTATCATTATCGGCAATAAACGCTTTGCACGCAAAATGGGTTTATTTAATAAAGGGATTATCGCAAGAGCAACTACTGAAAGAGTTTCACCATCCGGAACGAAACCGTAATTATAAACTTGTAGAGTCTATTGGCAGTTATGCTTGGCACAGTAACCACCATTACTCGCATATTGAAAATCTGTTGAAAAGGGAAGGCTGGAAGTGAACAATTAACAATTAACAATTATCAGTTAATAATTAAACAGTTGACCAATTAAACATTTCCTTCCTTCCACTTAATATTACAGCCAATACTCGGCTTTTGGTCTTGGCGCTGTGGATTGTTGCTGAGTACACAATCCAACGCTTCACGAAGATCCCGACCGTTTACCGGAATCCCGTTGCCTGGGCGGGAGTTATCCAATTGGCCGCGGTAAACTAATTTAAGTTCATCGTCAAAAAGAAAGAAATCTGGCGTGCAAGCGGCATCGTAGGCTTTTGCAATTTCTTGGGTTTCATCGTATAAATAAGGGAATGGATAGTGATTTTTTCGAGCTGTTCTCCACATTTCGGCGGGAGAATCTTCGGGATAGTTTTCAACATCGTTGCTGCTTATTGCCACAAATCCAAAACCCGTAACGCGATAATCGTTGCACACGCGCACAATTTCCTCATTAACATGTTTCACAAATGGGCAGTGATTACAGATAAACATAACGACCGTACCTTTCTGGCCACGAATATTTTTCAGCGAAACAGGTTTGTTGGTAACTGAGTCAACAAGAACAAAATCTGGAGCTTTGGTGCCCAGCGGTAGCATATTAGATTCGGTACGAGCCATTTTAATTATTTCTTTATCGGTTATATTTCAAGGATAAAGTTACGATTTTTGAATGGTTATAAAGTTACTGAGTTATAAGGTTACTCATTCAGTATTTTTCTAAACCTTTAAAACTTGTCGACTCCTCAAATTTCCTAAAGAATTTATAAATGTTTGCGGTTAAAAAATATCTCCATTAACTTTAAAATTTAAACCAACAATCATGAAAAATTCCTATTCATCCCTTTCCGTCGCTATTGAAGATTTACAAAAACACGGTTTTACAGAAGATTTTAACCTCGTGGGCGAAGGCATAGAATCAAAAAATCTTAAGAAACAATGGAATGCCGGTGAACTGGAAGTTGTTAAATTTTATCGTTTTGAAGGAATGACCGATCCTGGCGATAATACCATACTATATTTAATTGAAACCAAAGATGGTTTAAAAGGTCTTTTGGTTGATGTTTACGGCGCCGACCAAGGCGAGATTTCTCCAGAAATGATTAAAAAACTAACCATCCATCATGACGAATAACCTATCGTGGGCCGATTTCGAAAAGGTTGAAATGCGGGTGGGAACTATTCTTGAAGCCAATGACTTTCCGGAAGCACGAAATCCTTCGTATCAACTTTTGATAGATTTTGGGAGTGAATTAGGGCAGCGAAAAACTTCGGCCCAGATTACTTCAGTGTATTCCAAAGAGGAATTAATAGGAAAACAGGTAGTGGCAGTTGTAAATTTTCCAAAAAAACAAATCGCGAACTTTATGAGCGAATGTCTTGTTTTGGGTGCGGTGGACGGTAAAAATGTAACGCTTTTGGAACCTGGGAAAGAAGTTATGAATGGATTAAGAATATTATAATCGAAAGTTTTTTTGATACCTTCACCAAACCATACCTAACACTTTATGAAAAAGTATCTGCTTATTGTATTGCTTCCAATACTGTTGAATTCTTGTAAAAATAATTCGGAAACACAGAGTACTGAAACTGAAATTACCGAAGAGAATTTTGAGAAAATAGATCAGTTGCAATGGCTTTTGGGAACTTGGACAAATGAATCTGGAGAAGAGTTTTCCCAAGAAACCTGGTCAAAGGAAAATGCCAGTAGCTTTACGGCATTCAGTTTTACGCAGGTGGGAAAAGAAACCGTTTTTTCTGAAACTATGGCGCTTGAGCAAAAAGGGGATAGCTTGCTATTGACTGTGTTAACCGCCAATCAAAACGAGAAAAAACCTGTAGCATTTAAAATGGTTTCTTCGGATAATGGTCAATTTACTTTTGAAAATAAAAAGCATGATTTCCCACAGAGAATTGTTTACACAAATCCAGTAAAAGATTCACTACATGCCTGGATTGAGGGAACCGAGAATGGAGAGCATAGAAAGATTGACTTTTTATATTCTCGAAAAAATTAATTATTACACTTCGGCCTCCAAAATATCGGTAACAACATACTACCGCGGGTCTTCAAAAGAATCTTCAATTATTGTTTCAAACTCTGGGTTCCATTTTAAAAGAAGCGCTTTGCAGTCTGGGCTGAGGTGTGTTAGCTTCACTTTCTTTCCGCTATCAATATATTTATTGGCAATATTGCGCACTGCTTCAACACCGGAATGATCTGAAATTTTTGATTCTATAAAATCAATTATAACTTTGTAGTTACTTTTTGGTTTTCACATTAAAACTAGGCGCTTCATAATCCTTCGGCAAATAATCAGAGGGAATTGTTGTAGCATTTCCATCGCGTGCTGCACGATAATGTGGCGAAAGAATCTCGATGCCGCGTTCGTTGCAAACATCTTGAATATTCTGATGCAAATCGGAATAAATCTTAGCCTGCTTGTTGGCTTCGCGCACATAAGCGTTTATTTGGTATGCTACATAAAAATCTTCCAAACTGGTTTGCAGAACGAAAGGTTGTGGTTCTTTTAAAACGAGTTCGGTTCGCAATGCAGCATCAATCAAAGTGGCATACATATCTTTCCACGGAACGTCATAACCAATAGTTACAGTAGTATGGATAATCAAACCTTTAGCGGGTGCATCGCTACTGTAATTTATGGTGTGGCTATTCATTACCGTAGAATTTGGGATGGAAATAATTTCATTTTTATTGGTTCGGACTCTCGTTACTAAGGATGATCTTTCAATTACATCGCCTGTAACTTCGCCAATTTTTACGCGGTCGCCAATGGTAAAAAGTCGCATATATGTCAATACCAAGCCAGCGATAATATTTGAAAGCGAGCCAGCCGATCCAAAAGTGAAAAGAAAACCCAAAAAAACGGAAACGCCTTGAAAAACAGGGGAGTCGCTTCCAGGTAAATAGGGAAACAAAATCACAAACATAAAAGCAACAACCAGGATTCGTATTATTTGATAGGTTGGCGCCGCCCAATCTGGATAGAAACCATCAATTTTTAAATTTTCTTTTGCAATTTCATCTTTAAGGAAATGGATTCCTTTTAAGATATATCTGAAAACTATTATTATTACAATAATGGTTATCAAGTTTGGAAGATAGTTCCAAAAGGAAACGAGCATATATTTTATAGGATTTAAAATATATCCAAAAAGGGTATCGGCAAAATGTTCCGTCCAGGGGAAAATGCCGAAAAGTATGGGAAGTGTAATATATGCTGCCAATAAAATGACAAACCATTTCAGTATTTTGTTTAAAATTAAAAGTGCATTTACCTGTCTTTTGGCATCATAAAGTGTGTAATCTTTCAACTTTATGCCTTTAATTCTTTTATCCTCTTGTTTGAGGATTTTTAGTGCTGACCATCGGAAGAATTTTGAAATATAAATTAACAGAAATACAATTACCAAAATCACTAAAAGCGCAAGTCCAATTTTTTTTGCAAGTGTGGAATAACTGGTTTCTTCTTTGTATTTTATAACTGTGTTGTTTATTTTTATTCGATAGTTTTCAGCGAGTTTTTCTATTGACGTGTCGTTCCAAAGCGCATCAGTTTCCGTAACGCTCATAATTATATTTTCGCCAAAAACAATGTCAGAAATATTTTCAGAGTCAACAACCTTTAGGGAATTTGAATTGAAGTCATAATTATCACCCAGGTTATCAATTTTCCTTGAAATAAAAGAAGCTCTTTCTTTTGGCGAAAAACTTCCGAGTTTGCTATAGATTACAAATAGGGTGTCGTTGAAAAAACCAATAACAGGGAAGCCTTTAGTGGTTTTTTTTAGAGAATCAATTTGCGCTTTTTTACTTTCAATGCGTTTGGTTTCTTTTTCGCTTAAAGCAGTAAGTTGCGCCTGTAACTCTTCTTTTTTTAAATTATCAGTGGTTTTGAGTTTACTTATTTCAGCTTCAAGTTCAGTCTTTTTAAGTGAATCTGCTATTCGTTGCTTTTCTATTTGTAAAAGCTTTTGGTTGTAATTTTCGAGGCGAACAATATTGAGTGAATCATTTTTACTTGAAATGGTGTCTTGCTGTGCAAAATTTGTTAACACCGAAAAAATGATTGCAAATAAAGCGAGAAGAATTCTGGAAGATTTCATATTAATTGAATTTGGGCAAAAATAATCAAAACTATTTGCTTTTAATTTCCTTAAATATTTTCCAAGATCTAAATTTCAAAATTGCCGTGGCGCACAATAAGCCAGAAAGCATAGCGCCTGCCAAACCAACTAAAGTAATATCCTGCCCGGTTAAAAACAGCCCTTTTATTTTGGTTTTGGGCCTTAGAAAAGACAGTGTAAATCGTTCCGGCGTATGTGCCAATCCATAAATTTCGCCACTTTTATAATTGGTGAAATTTTCTGTGGAAAGTGGGGTTGAAACTTCGGAAGCTATAATGGAACCTTCAATTTGCGGGAAAAATTTATAGAGGACCTTTAGCATTTCGGTTTCAAAATTCTTTTTCAATTTTAAATATTCATCGCCGCGCTTCATCCAATTTGAATTTTTATAGGTTTCAAACCAATCCATATTTGCCACAGAAATAGCTTGGATTGTCGCTGTGCCAGGATTTTGGATTTCCCAATGTGGATCTTTGGCGGAAGGAAAAGAAATGTATGCAAAATTTTCAGGGGCGTTCTCCAGTGTTGCTTCATCAAAAATTTCATCGATGCCCTCGTGTTTGTAATACCAAAAATTGTGCTTCGGAAGGTGCAAAGCTGCGCTGGATTGGTTCAGACCTAGATACAAACAAATGTGCGCGCTTGCGGGCTGCACGTTTTTTAAGCTGAAATTGCAAAGGTTTCTATCTGCTTCCGAAAGTAAATGATTAAAAGTATTGTTCACGCCCACATTGCTGATCACACTTTTGCAGGGAACAAATTTTTGGTCTAATTGGATTCCTTGAACCCGATTGTTCTCTATAACAATTTTTGTAACGTCAGCGTTAATAAAAACCTTTCCGCCATGTGCCGTGAAAACTTCGAGAGTTTTTTCACAAATTTGGTCGGCGCCGCCAATGGGGTAGTAGCCACCTTCCAAGAAATGACCAATTACCATTGCGTGTGCCCCAAAACTGCTATTCTTCGGCGATAAGCCGTAATTGCCACATTGTGCGCAAAGCACGGCGATCAAGCGTTGGTTTTTTGTGATTTCACTTAGAACTTCCCAAGTGGTTTTTTGTGAAAATTTTGAATATCGTTTTCTAAAAATCCAACCAACAGATTTACTGAACCAAGGTTCAAATATTTTTTCAAAATAGAAAGCACTGGCGCGTTTGTTGGTTTTCTCAATTAGTTTTAGATAGGAGTGAATTGCCTTTTCTTCTTCCGGAAAATAGCTAATTAATTGGTTTTTGAAGTTTTCCTTCCCCGCTTTAAAAATATATTCCGTCCCTTCAATATTTGCCACATCATACACTTCGCCCATAGTTTCCCATTCCAGTTTTCCATCGGTCAAAAAATCGAAGAATCCCCGTAGTTTAGAATCTTTCGCCATATTCCCTACATAATGCACTCCAACATCCCACTGAAACCCGTCCTTTCTTTTGAAACTGTGTGTGAAGCCACCGGGAACGTAATGCCTTTCAAAAATGGCAACTTTTTTTCCAGCCTTCGCAAGCCAGGTTGCTACGGTGAGTCCGCCCATTCCACTGCCAACCACAATATGATCCAGCCCTGAAAAATCCAGATTTGGCTTGTAGGGCTGGTAAAGTTTTTTGACCATTGAAGGAATTTGTATATGTAGATTTTGAACATTGAAATATAAAGATAGTATTTACTGAACCTTATAATTCAATCAACAAAAAACCGGCAGCGGTTTTGCCCGTGCCGGTTTTGTGTTTTGAAATTGAAAATTATATATCGTCAAATTCAATATCGGTAAAACTGTTGGAGTTGGTTTCGCCATTTTCCGAAGGTGGTTCGGCGGCCATTTCCATATCATCCGTTTCTTTTTTGTAATCTTTTTGGTGGCGCTCGCTTATTACTTCTTCGCCTTTTTCGTCGATCACGTAATTTATCATCTCATCCAAGGTATCCTTAAACTCGCTGAAATCTTCTTTGTAAAGATAAATTTTGTGTTTTTTGTAATGGTAGGAACCGTCGTCGTTGGTAAATTTTTTACTTTCGGTAATGGTCAGGTAAAAATCTCCCGCCTTTGTGGCTCTAACATCAAAAAAATAAGTGCGTCTTCCTGCGCGCATTACTTTTGAAAATATCTCTTCTTGCTCCATCGTAAATTGGTCACTCATAATTTTTGGTTTTATTGGGTATGTTCTGTCAAAAATCCAAAAAAAAACCAAATAAGCCAAAGTAAAATTTACATTTCTTTTTCCAAAAGCTGTTTTGCGTATAATTCTTTATAATAACCTTCAGAATTTACTAGTTCTGAATGGGTTCCCTGCTGAATGATTTCGCCTTCTTCCAAAACAATTATTTTCGTGGCATTCTTTGCTGAAGAAATTCGATGGCTAACGATTATAGTTGTTTTTTCTTTCGAAATTTTATGGAGATTTTGAAGAATTTCCTCTTCGGTTTCGGTATCGACGGCGGAAAGACAATCGTCAAACAACAAAATTTGTGGGTCTTTTAAAATTGCACGCGCAATGGAAACGCGTTGTTTTTGCCCGCCGCTCATCGTGATACCGCGTTCTCCCAAAATAGTGTCATAGCCTTTTGTGAAGCCAATAATGTTTTTATGGACGGCAGCATTTTTTGCAGCTTGAACTACTTCTTCCTCTGTAGCGTTTTCCTTTCCAAAGCGAATATTATTGCGAATGGTATCACTAAAAAGGAAAGCATCCTGTGGAACATAGCCAATACTGTGGCGCAAATCTTCCAGATTTAGGTTTCTTATTGTGGTAGTGTCAATTTTCAGCATTCCTTTTTCAACATCGTACAATCTTCCAATCAGCTCAAGAATTGTGGATTTTCCAGAACCTGTGTTTCCAACAATAGCAAGAGTTTCGCCCGGTTTCACGGAAAATGAAATATTTTTCAGCGCTGTAATTCCTGTATCGGGATAGGTAAATGTTAGATTATTGAAAACAATATTTCCTTTTACTGGAGTGCTCTCAACAACCAAATTTTGAATAGTTGGTTCCGTTCCCAAAAACTCATTGATGCGTTTCTGTGAAGCTTCCGCCTGCTGTACCATGGAAGTTACCCAGCCCACAACGGCAACAGGCCAAGTGAGCATATTCACATAAATCAAAAATTCAACAATAGTTCCGAATTCTGCAATTTGCCCGTTAATGTATCGTATTCCGCCAATGTAAATAACCAGAATGTTGCTCACGCCAATTAAAAGCATCATCAATGGAAAAAACAGAGCCTGGACTTTTGCCAAATCTATGTTTTTCACTTTGCTGCCTTCGGCCAATTCCTCAAAGTTTGCATTGGTTCGCGGCTCAATTCCGTAGGCTTTTATCACTGCGATGCCACTAAAACTTTCCTGGGTGAAAGTGGTGAGTTTTGAAAGATATTGCTGTACAATCGTGCTTCGGTTATTAATAATGATACTCACTTTATATATTATGAAGGAAAGTAACGGTAAAGGGGCGATTGCATATAAAGTTAATATTGGAGCCTTAAAGAACATGTATGAAATAACTATAATAAAAAGCGTGATTGTTGTGGTACTGTACATTAATGCTGGCCCAACATACATTCGTACTTTTGAAACGTCTTCGCTAATGCGGTTCATCAAATCGCCCGTTCTGTTTTGTTTGTAAAAACCGAGGGAAAGTTTTTCATAATGCTCAAAAATTTCATTTTTAAGGTCGTATTCCACATAGCGGGAAACCACAATAAAGGTTTGGCGCATTATAAAAGTGAATAAAGCGGAAAGCAAAGTTGCCCCCAGTAACAAAAGAATATTGATGAAAAGCCTGTGTTTTACAAAAGCCAAGTCAGTAATCTGGCCTTGAATATATTGTTCCACCAGTGTAACCGAATCGCCAACTTTCATAGGAACGGCCAGTTTGAAAGCAGTTGCAACTATTGTTATAAATACCCCCAATATCAGTCGCCCCCTATATTTTATAAAATATTTATTTAGATACTTTAATTCTTTCATTTACTCTTTTTATTATTGAGTTATTAGGTTAATGGTTACTGAGTTATTTGTATGCGAATTGTAAATACCTCAATAATATCAATTTTTTTAAATCTTAAATTAACTGCCTATACTTTGTGATATTAACAACAATAAGTTACTTTTGCACCGCCGTTTTAGAGGGCAAACAAAAAAATAAATAAGCTATGGTAACTGAGGTAATCAATACAAACGAACTTCACAAAATGGACCCTGTTTTTGGGCAACTGTCCTTTGACAATCACGAGCAAATCGTTTTTTGCAACGACAAAGATACTGGTTTAAAAGCAATAATTGGTATCCACAATACCGTTTTGGGACCAGCTTTGGGAGGAACAAGAATGTGGAATTATACTAGCGAATGGGAAGCTTTGAATGACGTACTTCGCCTATCACGCGGAATGACATATAAAAGCGCAATCACAGGTTTAAACCTTGGTGGCGGAAAGGCGGTTTTAATTGGCGATGCCAAAACACAAAAAACTCCCGAGTTGATGTTGAAATTTGGTGAATTCGTTCATTCTCTTGGCGGAAAATATATTACTGCTGAAGATGTTGGGATGGCAACTTCCGATATGGATTTGGTGAGAACAGTTACGCCCTACGTTACAGGAATTTCAGAATCAAAAGGTGGTGCTGGGAATCCTTCCCCTATAACCGCATACGGTGTTTTTATGGGAATGAAAGCTGCAGCAAAATATAAATTTGGAAGCGATGTGCTTGAAGATAAAGTTGTTTATGTTCAGGGAATTGGCAATGTAGGGGAAGCACTGGTTGAAAACTTGAGCAACGAAGGTGCCAAGGTTTATATTTCAGATATAAACCAAGAGCGTTTGGAAGAAGTTCGCGATAAATACAGCGTAGAAATTTACGGCGGTAGCAATCTTTACGCAGAACAAATGGATATATATGCTCCCTGTGCTCTAGGTGCTACGGTAAATGACCGCACCATACAACAATTGAATGCAAAAATAATTGCGGGAGCCGCAAATAATCAATTGGCAGACGAGCAGAGACATGGAAAAATGCTTCGTGAAAAAGGCATACTTTACGCTCCAGATTTTTTGATAAATGCTGGCGGAATTATAAACGTTTACGCAGAACTTGAAAACTATGACCGAAAGGAAATAATTCGCAAGACAGAAAATATTTACAACACCACGCTTGAAATATTGAAAAAAGCTGATGCAGAAAATATTACCACCTATCAAGCGGCATTCAATGTGGCCCAAGCTAGAATTGATGCAAGAAAAAACGAAAAATAGGTTTCGGTTTTCTTAAAACACTATCTTTGCAGCGCACAGGAAATATCTTGTGCGTTGTTTCTTTAAACTAGTTCTTTCAAAAAAATATGCTTACAAGAAGACATATCCGAGTAAAAGTTTTGCAGTCCATTTACGCATACAACCAGCGTGAAAATCCGAATATTGATGCACAGGAAAAATTTTTGCACCACAGCATAGACCAGATGCAGGATCTTTACTTATTGATGTTGCAGCTGTTTGTCGCACTTCAGGAGCAGGCTGAAAAATTTCTCAATACATCACAAAAAAAACATCTTGCCACAGCTTCGGAAAAAAACCCAAGCCGCACTTTCGTGGATAACAAATTGATTCGGGTAATTGCCGCCAATTCTACTTTTTCTGAAATAATAGAAAAGAAAAAACTCAATTACTGGCATCTGGATGGAGAATATGTGAATATCATTTTTAATGAACTTCGCGAGTTAGGGTGGTACAATGAGTATCTATTAAAAAAGGAGACAACCTATAAGGAAGACCAAGATTTTGTGATTAAAATTTTTAAGGAAGTTGTTGCTCCCAATGACAAGCTTTATGAATATATAGAAGATAAGCGCCTCACTTGGGTTGATGATTTTCCGATTGTGAACACAGCCATTGTTAAAATGCTGGGGAAGCTTTCAGAAAAAAATGCTTCTTCCCTTTTGGTTCCCAATCTTTATAAAAATGATGAGGACCGTGAATACGCACTGCAACTTTTCAGAAAAGTAATTCTGAACGAAGACAAACTGAATGCCCAAATAGAAGGGAAAACCCCAAACTGGGACCAAGATAGAATAGCCGATATAGATTTGATTATTTTGAAAATGGGTATTGCCGAGTTTTTATACTTTCCGTCAATTCCTGTTCGCGCTACCATCAATGAATATTTGGAGGTATCCAAAGAATATTCAACCCCAAAGAGCAGTATCTTCGTAAACGGAATTTTGGATAAAATAGTAAAGGAGTTCGAGGAAAATGGCAAATTGAATAAAATTGGCCGTGGGCTTCAATAGAAGTAAAAAAATCCCTATTTTTGGCGTGCTAAAAACATAAAAATATTAATTATCATGAAAAAATCAATTTTAATAGTAGCTGTACTATCTGTTTTTGCATTTTCTTCTTGTAAGGACAATGCTGCTGACAAAGTTAACGAAGAAAACGTAGCCACTGCTGAAGCACGTGACGCTGAATCTGGTAAATTTCCTGTAATCACTTTCGAAGAAAGTACATTCGATTTCGGAACAATAGACCAAGGAACCAATGTTGAACACGTTTTCAAATTCACAAACACTGGCGAAGCTCCTTTAATGATCGTAAACGCAAAAAGTAGCTGTGGTTGCACCGTTCCAGAATACCCAAAAGAAGCTGTTGCTCCAGGAGCTTCTGCTGAATTGTTGGTAAAATTCAACGGTAGCGGTCAAAACCAAGTTAGCAAAACTGTTACCCTTACTACCAATACCAAAGCTGGTACTGAAACTTTAACAATTAAGGCTTTTGTAAACCCTAAAGAAGGCGCAGCAGTTGCTCCAGTAAAAACCCCAACATCCTAATAAATTATTTTTTGGATTACTAAAAATTGCTATGGAACAAATACAAAGTTTTTTACCTATAATATTATTGTTTCTGGTGATGTATCTTTTCTTGATACGTCCACAGATGAAAAAAGCCAAACAGGAAAAGCAGTTTGCCGCCCAACTTAAAAAAGGCGATAAAGTGATTACCAATGGTGGAATTCACGGTAGAGTGCTAGAGCTTAATGACGATGGAACCTGCCTTATTGAATGTGGTGCCGGAAAAATAAAGTTTGAAAGAGCAGCTATTTCTATGGAAAAAACTGCAAAAATCAACGCTCCCGAGAAAGTGAAGAAATAATAAATTGTTCCTTTTTTAAATAAAAACTCCCTCACTAATTTAATTAGTTGAGGGAGTTTTTTTATTTGGAATTTGGTCCTGCTGCGCTCAGGATGGCAAAATTGGAAATGGGTTTTGGAATTTAATTTTTTTATTCCTCTTCTTTTTTGAATTTTGAAATATCAAGCGCTGTTATTTGGGCGATGTTCACAATTACTTCCACGGCTTTTTGCATACTTTCTACAGGCACATATTCATACCTTCCGTGAAAATTGTGACCCCCCGCAAAAATATTAGGGCAGGGAAGCCCCATAAAACTTAGCTGCGAGCCATCAGTGCCGCCACGAATTGGTTTTATGATGGGTTCAATACCCGCTTGTTCCATGGCTTGTTTAGCAATTTTTACAATGTGCATCACGGGTTCAATCTTTTCACGCATATTGAAATATTGATCTTTTATCTCAACAGTAACCACTTCCTTTTCAAATTGTTCATTTAGTTCATTGGCCAATTTTTGGATCATTTCTTTTCTCGCCTCAAAATGTATTTTATCGTGGTCGCGGATGATGTATTGGATTATAGTTTCATCAACAGACCCTTTTATGCCATGAAGGTGAAAAAATCCTTCGCGACCTTCGGTATGTTCAGGGCTTTCAAGCCTTGGCAACGAATTGATATAGTCTGTGGCGATATACATACTGTTCACCATTTTTCCCTTGGCATAACCTGGGTGCACTATTTTTCCGTGTACGGTAACTACTGCGCCGGCCGCGTTGAAGTTTTCATATTCCAATTCGCCCACTTGGCTTCCGTCCATCGTGTATGCCCAGTCTGCCCCAAATTTTTTCACATCAAATTTATGTGCGCCGCGACCAATTTCTTCATCGGGGGTGAAACCTACGCGAATTTTTCCGTGTTTAATTTCGGGATGGTTGATGAGATATTCCATGGCCGAAACTATTTCGGTAATCCCAGCTTTATCATCGGCACCCAAAAGGGTTGTACCATCTGTGGTAATAAGTGTTTGTCCTTTGTAAAGCAACAAATCCTCAAAATAATCTGGCGACAGAATAATATCCTTTTCTTTATTGAGAACAATATCCTTTCCGTTGTAGTTTTCAACAATTTGTGGCTTTACGTTCGCACCGGTAAAATCTGGCGAAGTATCAAAGTGTGAAACAAACCCGATTACGGGAACTGGATGCGAAACGTTAGAAGGTAACGTTGCCATTATGTAAGCGTTATCGTCAATGCTCACGTCTTCCATTCCTATTTGTTTTAGTTCTTCGGCAAGTTTATTGGCGAGATCCCACTGTTTTTTGGTACTTGGTGTTGTGTCGCTGTTTGGATCACTTTCCGTGTCAATGGTAACATAACTTATAAAGCGATCAATAATGTGTTGTTTTTCAATCATAGCTTTTCTTTTATCCTACAAAATAAAGCATATTCAAAATAACAAATACATAGATTAGTGTATTTTTGTAACACATTTTTCAACTATGTACAAAACGTTTATTCGTCCTATTTTTTTCTGTTTCGATCCCGAGAAAATCCACCATTTCACTTTTTCATTGATTCGATTTTCCCATAAAATTGGCTTCGGAAGTCTTTTTCGAAGTATTTACAAAATTGAAAACCCGATACTGGAACGCGAACTTTTTGGGTTGAAATTTCCAAACCCCGTAGGGCTTGCGGCGGGATTTGATAAAGATGCGAAACTGTACAAAGAACTTTCAAATTTCGGGTTCGGTTTTATTGAAATAGGAACCGTGACGCCAAAACCGCAGCCTGGAAATGAGAAGCCGCGTTTGTTCCGTTTAAAGGAAGACTCGGCGATTATAAATAGAATGGGCTTTAATAATGGAGGCGTTGATGAAGCTGTTGAAAGATTGAAGAAAAATGGAAAGGTCGCTTCGGCTCCGCTCAGCGACCGTGTTTTAATTGGCGGCAACATTGGCAAAAACAAAACCACGCCCAATGAAGAAGCGGTTAATGATTATCTAATTTGTTTTGAAAAGCTTTTTGATTATGTAGATTATTTTGTGGTAAACGTAAGTTCGCCAAATACACCAAATCTTCGCGCTTTGCAGGAAAAGAAACCGTTGACGGATTTGTTGCAAACACTTCAAGATAAGAATAATTCAAAAGAAAAACGAAAACCCATTCTTCTGAAAATTGCACCCGATTTGACCGATGAACAACTTTTAGACATCATTGAAATTGTTGCAACAACAAAAATTGACGGCGTTATTGCAACCAACACAACCATTTCTCGCGAAGGAATTTCGTCCGAAAACAAAAAGGAAATGGGCGGTTTAAGTGGCAAACCTTTAAGCAAAAGAGCTACGGAAGTAATCCGATTTCTTTCAGAAAAGAGCGATAAAGCGTTTCCCATAATTGGAGTTGGGGGAATCCATTCCGCAGAAGATGCTTTGGAAAAACTATATGCTGGAGCGAGTTTGGTGCAGCTTTATACAGGATTTATTTACGAAGGACCGGATTTGATAAAGCAAATAAATAAAGCGATATTGAAGGGACATAGGACTGTAAGACTTAAGACATAGGACTACTTTTTATAACTTTAACCCAACATTAAAAAAATATCCCGAATTCAATAAATCGCGAGTCATAAATCATACATCTTATAGCGCAGCGGTCTTATGTCTTTTTTATGTTTGAAACCCTACTTTCATTTTCAATAGCTACACTCGCACTCGCAATTTCTCCGGGTCCGGATAATATTTATGTGCTCACCCAATCTTTTGTAAACGGCACCAAAAGTGGCATCGCTACCACTGCGGGTTTAATTAGTGGCTGCATTGTTCACACAACCCTTTTGGCTTTTGGCATTTCTGCAATTATAGCAGCTTCGGAAGAAATTTTTTATTGCATAAAAGTATTGGGCGCTTTCTACATGCTGTACTTGGCATACAAAGTTTATAAGAGTGATGAAAATATTACTTTGGCAGAAAATGCGCCGAAGAAATCGTACTCCCTGCTTTTTAAAACAGGAGTGATTATGAACCTCTTAAACCCGAAAGTGATGATTTTCTTTTTGGCATTTTTCCCAGGCTTTCTTTGGGATAAGGAGGGGAATACAGTTATGCAATTTTATATTTTGGGAATTAATTTTATGCTGATTTCTTTTATAACATTCAGCATCATTGCTTTGGCTTCTGGCCGAATTTCAGGTTTACTTTTGAAATGGAAAAATATGGGCAATGTTTTGAAATGGTTGCAGATAGTAGTTTTTGTTGCGATAGCGATATTTATTTTATTGCCATAAGAAATCATATTTCTAACTTGCCTCACAAATTTTTCCCATTTCTAATTTCGTATTTCCTCTTTCAAAAACTATCTTTGAAACAATGCAGCAAGTAAAAATAATAGAATGTCCGCGCGATGCTATGCAAGGCATCAAAGAATGGATCCCTACTGAGCAAAAAGTGAAATATATACACTCACTTTTGCGCTGTGGTTTTGACACCATTGATTTCGGGAGTTTCGTTTCGCCAAAGGCAATTCCACAAATGCAGGACACTGCAGAAGTACTTTCAAAATTGGATCTTTCTGCTACAAAAAGTAAAATGTTGGCCATAATTGCCAACCTTCGCGGGGCTGAAGATGCCGTGAAACACGCTGAAATTAATTATTTGGGTTACCCTTTTTCCATTTCTGAAAACTTCCAGATGCGGAATACCCACAAAACAATTTCAGAATCGTTGGTAATTCTTCAGGAAATTTTAAACCTTGCCGATAAGAATAATAAGGAGGTTGTTGCATACTTATCAATGGGCTTCGGAAATCCGTATGGCGATCCGTGGAATGTAGAAATAGTAGGCGAGTGGACCGAAAAGCTTTCAGCAATGGGCGTAAAGATACTTTCGCTCAGCGATACCGTGGGTTCCTCCACACCAGATATTATTTCATATTTATTTAGTAATTTAATACCCAAATATCCCCACATAGAATTTGGCGCACATTTGCACACCACACCAAAAGCTTGGCACGAAAAAGTTGATGCGGCATATAAAGCCGGATGTAAACGTTTTGATGGAGCCATTCAAGGTTTTGGAGGTTGCCCAATGGCAAAAGATGAATTAACAGGAAATATGCCCACTGAAAAAATGCTCAGCTATTTTACAGCTGAAAAGGTTTCGAGCAATATAAACCCAATGTCTTTTGAAAGCGCGCACAATGAAGCAACAAAAATTTTCACTAAATATCATTAAGATGAAAAAAATAGTACTGTTTCTATTTTTGCAGGGCATATTTATAAGTAGTTGTTCTATTTTAGAACCCAGCACTGAAGGTTTAATTAAGGGCAACGGGCTAGTTACTTTAAAGTTTGTACAGGTAAACGATGTATATGAAATAGCGCCTTTAAACGGTGGTGAATATGGCGGAATGGCCAGAGTAGCACATATTCGCGATTCCATAAAAAAACAATTTCCGAATACCTATCTTTTTATGGCGGGCGATTTTTTGAACCCTTCTTTGCTTGGAACTTTAAAAGTGGATGGCGAGCGCCTTAACGGAAAACAGATGGTGGATGTTATGAATGCCATGGATTTTGATTTGGTAACCTTTGGCAACCATGAATTTGATTTAAGCGAAGACGATTTGCAAAAAAGATTGGATGAATCTACATTTAAATGGACTTCGGCAAATGTGCGGCATGTAACTGAGGCAGGCATTGAGTCCTTTTCAACGAAGCTTGAATTTACAAAGGTGCCAATTTCCGATTTCGCCACTTTTAAAGCCTTAGATACCAACGGAAATGAAATGAAGTTTGGGGTTATCGGCGTTACCCTCCCTTCCAATCCACAAGATTTCGTTTACTATGGCGATATTTATAACGAAGCAGTAAGAGCCTTCAAACTGGCAAGTGAAAAGTCTGATTTGGTTTTTGGATTAACCCACGTGAGTATTGAAGAAGATAGAGAATTAGCAAGGTTAATGCAATCCATTCCTTTAATAATGGGCGGCCACGAACACAACGCGATGTTAGTTAAGGTGGGCAAAACTTCAATTGCAAAAGCCGATGCAAATGCCAAAAGTGTGTATGTGCATACTATTATTTTTAATCCTACAACGAAATACCACAACGTCCATTCACAACTAGTTTTTGTTGATGAACACACACCTTTCAACGCAAAAGTGGAAAGGATTGTAGCAAAATGGACCACGTTGCTAGATGAAAAACTGAAAGAAGTTATTGCTAATCCAGACGAGGTTATTTACAAACCCGCAATTCCCTTAGATGGCACAGACAGTGCGAGTAGAGGCATACAAACCAACTTGGGCGAAATAATTACCAAAGCAATGGCGTTTTCCTATCAAAACAAAGTGGATGCGTCCTTCGTAAATGGAGGCTCCATTAGGGTAGATGATATGCTCGCGGGGCAAATCACTTCCAAAGATATTTTTCGTGTTTTGCCTTTCGGAGGAACAGTATTAAAAGTAGAATTGAAAGGAAAACTTTTAAAGGAAATCCTTGATTATGGAGAAGAGAAAAGAGGCACTGGAGCCTATTTGCAGCGGAATAATGTATCGGAAGCAGCAAATGGTGATTGGTTGGTTCAAGGAAAACCAATTTCCGAAAAGAAAACTTATACGATAGCCCTTAGCGATTTTTTGCTGAAAGGATTGGACATCCCTTTTTTAACTCCCGAGAATATAGGTGTTGTGAAAATTTATACACCGAAAGATACTGAAACTGCCGCAGATATTCGGAAGGCAATCATTTTCTATTTAAATTCATTGAAAAAATAAATATGTTAAGAAAAATTATAAACGGTGTTCTTGTTCTGGCACTTATTGTTTTAGTGGCCCTTCAGTTTATTCGCCCAGAAAAAAACAGGGAAGGGTACACAAGTGTTACTGCCTTTGAAACCGAAACCAAACCCTCCGCAAAAGTAGCGGCGATTTTGAAGGAAAGCTGTTATGATTGTCACAGCAACCAAACAAGCTATCCGTGGTATGCAGAAGTTGCGCCTTTCTCACTTTGGCTTGATGATCATATTAAAGAAGGAAAGGAGCATTTCAATGTTTCTGAGTGGAACAATTATACCATTAAAAAGAAGGAACACAAACTGGAGGAATTGGTTGAAATGGTAGAAAAAGATGAGATGCCATTAAGGTCCTATACTTTTATACACGGCAATGTTTCCGAAAACGATAAAACATTACTGCTTCAATGGGCTGGGTTGGCTAGACTTCAGTATAAACACCAACTGGAAATTTCTTCAACTAAATAATAAACAACTTGCATTTTATTTAAATTAATTCTAAATAAACTTGTGAGGTTTCTTTTTCACTATTATTTTTGCGCTGAAAAAATCAATCTATTTTAATTCAGTCTAAATAATATCTATGAAAGCAAATATCGCTTTATCCGTTTTATTTTTCAGTACCCTTTGCTTTTCGCAAAACGTTTCTGATTCAATTCCCCCAAGCCCCCAAGAGCAACAAAATTCAGCCCAACGTATTCTTTCCAGTAATTTTGGGAAAGCGGTGACCCTTGGCGGTTATGGCGAAATGGTCTATAAGCAGCCAGAGGGTGATAATGGTACCCTTGACGTGCACAGATTGGTCCTTCTTGTAGGCTATAAATTTGACGAAAAAACACAGTTCGTAACTGAAATTGAAGTTGAACATGTGGAAGAAATATATATTGAGCAGGCTTTTGTTAACTATTCGGTTAGCAGTAATGTGAGCCTCCGAGGAGGATTGATGTTAATTCCTATGGGAATAATAAACGAATACCACGAGCCAACTACCTTTAATGGAACCACCCGTCCTGCGGTGGATCATGACATAGTGCCAACCACTTGGCGTGAGCTGGGAATTGGAGTGACTGGCCGTTTTCCCGAAATTTCTCTGGGATATCAGGCCTACGTTTTTAATGGTTTCAAGTCCACGGCCCCAGATGGCTCAGAAGGTATAAAGGGATTTTTAAAGGGCAAGGACGGATTACGTGGAGGCCGCCAAAAAGGAATAGTTTCCACGGTTGATAGCCCCACTTTTTCTACAAAGCTTGATTATTATGGAATCCCTGGACTTCGCTTAGGGCTATCCGGATATTTTGGAAAAACTCAGGCTGATGATGAGGTGGAAAATTTGGATGGTGCAAATATTGGAATTTCCATGGTTGGGTTCGACGTCCGTTATGCATTCCGTAAATTTACTGCCCGTGGCGAGTTTGTTTATGCCTCGCTTACCGATACAGATCAATACAACACTCTTACAGGAAAGGATTTGGGTAGTGCCCTGATGGGATATTATGTGGAAGGAGCCTATAATTTACTGCCACTAACCGCCAAACAAAAACTTTTTGCATTTGCCCGTTATGAACAGTATGACACACACGCCAACACAGAAGGCGATTTGATTCGCAACGATGCATACAACCGGCAAGATATAACTGCAGGTTTATCATACCACATTGCAAATGGAGTGGTATTAAAGGGCGATTATCAATTTAAAGACAATGCCCTGGAAGGGGCTGAAGTATTGAACCAACTGAATTTTGGGATTGGCGTTTGGTTCTAATAAATCATTAGGAACGCTATTTTAAGAATTGTTCAAGATAATTTTTGAAATCAATACCTTTGTATTATGAAATGCCTTTCACTATAATAGAATACAAAATTGGAATAATCTGCGCATTCCATTCCTGTTCAGCCCATTTGGCTCCGCTCAGGATAAACTAGAATTGAAGCATACCCTTTTATAAAATATTTTATACTAATGAAAACAAAATTGTTCATCGTTTTAATTGCATCACTAATCTTGGTAGCTTTTACCGTTCCAGATAAGGTTGCCAAAAAGGCTCACAAAGAGATGGTGAAATTTTACGGAACCGAAAATTTCTCAAAGGAAATTATTTCGGTTCCAAAAGATTTGAATGCTCAGACCCTTACTGAATTTGGGGATGAAAACCTCTTTAAGATCAATTCGGGCGGTAAACTTCTAGGGTTTGGATATATAGGGAATGCACCTAGCAAGACCGCTACTTTTGATTATTTAGTTTTGTTTAACAAGGACTTCGTCATTACCAAAAGCAAGGTACTGGTTTACCGTGAAGAATATGGTGGCGAAATAGGAAGTAAACGATGGTTGCAACAGTTCGAAGGCAAATCGTTTCTTTCCAAAGAGTTAGTTTACAACCAGAATATCATCCCAATTAGCGGAGCTACTATCTCGGTAAGGTCTATGACCACAGAAATGAACACCTTGTTGAAAAGTATCGCAATCCTAAAAAAATCAAACATTCTATAAATGCAACTTCAAGGCCTTATCCACAACCTTCCGGGTTACGCGAAAAAATTTATTGCAGCTTTTGTCATTGTTTTGAGCGTGGGGTATTTTACGGGACTTACTTTTGTTCGTCAAACAGATTCAGTTTCGCTTAACGGCTTGGAAGAAAATTATCTTGGTAATGAGGAAGTTGAGGATGCCGCAGTAATGAAATTTAAAAAAGGGGAACGGGAAATGCTTACCATATTGCATACCCATATTCTTTCCATTTCGTTTATTTTCTTTTTGCTGGGCGGCTTGGTGGCTATCACTTCACTTCCTTCAAAATTGAAAGCTTTCCTAATGATTGAACCTTTTGTGTCTATCCTTTTAACCTTCGGCGGAATTTATTTTATGTGGAAAGGCGTGCTCTGGATGAAATGGATAGTCATAATTTCAGGCACATTGATGACCGTGGTTTATGTACTAGCGGCAGGAGCGGTAATAATGCAATTGCTGGCATCAAAAAAGAAATAATATTTTCATCTTTTCAATGATTGCATTCACTGTTTGAATTTAGAATTTATTTTTCTGAATTAAATACCGTACATTTGCACGCAATTAATCCATAACCACTTTCGCAACCTTCGGAAGTTAATTTAATTGCAATGACTGCACACGACAACAAAATTCTTGGGGAAGGCCTTACTTATGACGATGTACTTTTAGTACCCGCCTATTCAGAAGTTTTACCCCGCGACGTCTCCATCGCCACCAAATTTTCACGGAATATTACACTTAATGTGCCCATTGTTTCCGCAGCAATGGATACCGTAACCGAAAGCGCTATGGCCATTGCCATTGCACGTGAAGGCGGCATTGGCGTACTTCATAAAAATATGAGCATTGAAGATCAGGCCGCCGAAGTTCGCAAAGTGAAACGCGCCGAAAGCGGAATGATTATCGATCCGGTAACATTGAAAAAGTCAAACACCGTGGGCGACGCCCAAAAAACAATGCGCGAATACAGTATTGGCGGAATACCGATTATTGACGATGCGGGAAAACTGATCGGGATTGTTACCAACCGCGATCTTCGTTTTGAAAAGGATTTGAAACGTCCTCTGCATGAAGTAATGACTTCAGAAAATCTGGTTACCGTTGCGCAGGGCACTTCTTTAAAGGAAGCTGAGATAATTCTTCAAAAAAACAAAATTGAAAAACTACCGGTGGTAAGTGACGAAGGAAAACTTTTGGGACTTATTACGTTTAGGGATATTACAAAACTTACCCAAAAACCCATTGCCAATAAAGACCAATACGGACGGCTTCGCGTTGCCGCTGCACTTGGCGTAACTCCCGATGCAGTGGAAAGAGCCGAAGCTTTGGTTAATGCTCAGATTGATGCCGTAATTATTGACACTGCCCACGGACATACGAAAGGTGTGGTTGAGGTTTTGAAAAAAGTAAAAGAAAGATTTCCAGATTTGGATGTAATAGTGGGAAATATAGCAACTGCTGAAGCTGCTAAATATTTGGTTGCAGCAGGAGCAGATGCTGTGAAAGTGGGCATTGGCCCTGGTTCCATTTGTACTACGCGAGTGGTTGCAGGAGTTGGGTTTCCACAATTTTCGGCGGTGCTGGAAGTTGCCGCTGCCATTAAAGGAAGTGGCGTTCCGGTGATTGCAGATGGGGGAATTCGATATACGGGCGATATACCGAAGGCGATTGCGGCAGGAGCCGACTGTGTAATGCTTGGTTCATTGTTGGCAGGAACGAAGGAATCTCCGGGAGAAACCATTATTTACGAAGGAAGAAAATTTAAGTCCTATCGCGGAATGGGCTCTGTGGAAGCGATGAGACAAGGTTCTAAAGACCGATATTTTCAGGATGTTGAAGATGATATCAAAAAACTGGTTCCCGAAGGAATTGTGGGCCGGGTGCCCTACAAAGGCGATTTGGTTGAAAGTATGACGCAGTTTATTGGGGGCTTAAGAGCCGGAATGGGCTATTGTGGAGCAAAGGATATTGAAACTTTGAAAGAAACTGGCAAGTTTGTGAAAATTACTTTTTCCGGAATTACCGAAAGTCATCCGCACGATGTAACAATTACTAAAGAAGCACCGAATTATAGTAGGTAATATTTAAAATATAAACTAAAAAGCGCTAGAATTTTCCAGCGCTTTTTATTTGAATTCTTTAATTTATACGAGAGAAACAATGCTTCAAAAAATTGAATTATTCCCCTCCTTCTTCCGCTGTAATTGTAATTCCAAGTTCAGTTAAAATAGGAACAGTTAGATCATAATTTGGATCCAAATAAACCAGATCTGTGTTAGTCTGCATTACTTGGGTATAGTTTTGTGCTTTTGCCACTTTGTCCAAAGCTTCACCTATTTTCTTGTATAGTGGCTGAAGATATTCCGTTTGTTTAATGCCCATGAGCTTGCTGCCATTCTCCTGAAATTTTTGAATGTCGGCATCTAAGGTTAATAGCGCTGTTTGCTTTTCTTTTTTCTGTTCGCCGGTAAAGGTGGCTTCACCTTTTTTGTACTCTTCAGCAAGCTTTTTGTATTCGTCTATTTTTTTGTTGAGGTCTGTGTCCAACTGTTTCCCATAGGTTTCCAATTGTGTTTGAACCGTAGTCATTTCTGGCATTTTAGACAGGATGTATTCCACATCAACAGCTCCTACTTTACCTTGTGCGAAAGCAGTGATTGATATAAAAAATACGGCGATTTTTAAAAATTTCATAGTGTTTGTTTTTAAGATATATAGAGCGCAATATTACTATAAATATTGCAAATAATCCGAAGTGGCCTTTAGCGTTTGTAAAAAATATAGTCGGTCACGATAGGTTCTACTCCTTCAACTTTCAGTTGGCTCACTAGTTGGCCGCGGTGATAGGTGCTGTGATTGATTAAATGGAATAATATATCTCCGGCTGTATTTGTGAAACTTTCACCTTTGCTGTTTGTGTAATTTACAGGTTCTGCTAAATTCTTTTTTTGAAGAAACAATTTGGTGTGTTCAAAATTTTCGTTGTTTATGGTGGGCAAAACACCAATTTCTAAAATTTGCCAAACGGAAAAGGTCGCGGCTATTCCAAACAATCTATGATTCCAAACATGATGGGCATTCAGGCTGTGGCTCGCCAACAAGCTAATTCTGTCTCTATAAGTTTCAGGATTTTTGAAAAGCACGTCAATCAACAATTGATTGCAATGGTGTGTGTATTCAAACTTATCAAGGAAGAAGTCTTTCATTATTCATCAAAAATTTGACCTCGGGTGGGTTTAAGCCTTTCCCGTAAACTATTCATCAAGTGTTTTTCCACAACCAAAAAAGCAATATGGTGCATTGGGGTTATTTCCTCATTCCCAGTAAAGGAGTGTTGCAATTTTTCGGACTCAGCAAATTCACCAAGGTGTTTTGCGTGGTGAATAGCAATGTGTTGTGCATTTGGACCGTGAAAATCCCAGATAAGTTTTACGCGTTCAGTCATTTACATTTGTTTGTAAAGAAATTATGTTTATCCTATAAAAGAACAATTCACTTCTAATTTAGACATTGTGCAAGGTACGGGTTTTTGAGAATAATTTAAAAAGCCGAAAACACTATATTTATATTAAATTCGTTAGCTTTTCTGATGTGTGGTACCATCCCTTTTTGTTATTTTTGCACCTTTGCTTGCCAAAGTTCAAAAACAGGCGTATCGCTCCAATAAAAATAAATATTTAAAAAAAAATGAAAAATTTTCTTTCCGTATTCATTTTGGCCCTTTTGTGCGCCACCACCGTTTTTTCACAAAACAAAAAAGAAGTATTAATGACCATTGAGGGTAAACCAGTTTATGCCAGCGAGTTTAAGCGGGTGTATTTAAAGAACCTTGATTTGGTTCAGGACGAATCACAAAAAGATATTGATGGCTACCTGCAACTTTTTATTGATTATAAATTGAAAATAGCCGAAGCCCAAGCACAAGATTTGGATGAGGAAAGTCTTTACAAAAGTGAATTCTCAAAATATAGGGACCAGCTTTCAAGAAATTATCTTTTTGAAGATAAAATTACAGATGAGCTTGCCAAAGAAGCATACGAACGTGGAAAGGAAGAAGTGAATGCCTCGCATATTTTGATTAAAGTAGATTATGAATCGGTGCCACGGGATACTTTGGTGGCATATAATAAACTAAACGCTATCCGTGAGCGTGCCGTTAAAGGGGAAGACTTTACGCAGTTGGCAAAAATATATTCAGAAGAGCCTGGCGCAAAGGAAAGCGGCGGTAATTTGGGTTATTTTTCAGTATTCAATATGGTTTATCCTTTTGAAAATGCAGCATACAATACAAAGGTTGGCGAAATTTCAAAAATTATCCGCACCAGTTTTGGGTATCATATTTTGAAAGTGAATGACCGTAGAGCAAAATTGCCAAAAATTGGGGTTGCACATATAATGATTTCAGATAAAAAGGGAGCGCGTACTTTCAACCCAGAAGAGCGAATCAATGAGATTTACACGATGGTGAAACAAGGGGAGTCATTTGAAAGTCTTGCACAGCAGTTTTCCGATGATAAAAATTCTGCAGTAAAAGGTGGAAAGCTTAGCCCATTTACCAAAGGTGATCTTCGCGCTAGCGAGTTTGAAAATGCGGCCTACGATCTTAAAAACAGTGGCGATATTAGCAAGCCCGTTAAAACTGATTTTGGCTGGCACATTATTCGTTTGGATGAAAAATTACCAGTTGAAACTTTTGAACAACAAAAAGAAACACTGGAAAAGAAAGTTACCGAAGGTGACCGTTCCAAGATAGTTAGCAATGCCATCAATAATAAAATAAAGGAAAAATACGGCTTTAAAACAGGGGAGAGCTTTTTGCCTTATTTTGACACTTATGTTACTGATGACGTTTTGAAAAGAAAGTGGGTAATGAGCCCAATACCGAGCGAGAACGAAAAAACTCTTTTTACCATTGGAGGTAAGAAATTGGGTTCTACTGATTTCGCGAAATTTATTGCAGGCCGTCAAAAAACAACAAGACCTTACAGACAAAAAGAAGCCCTTTTGCTTGATCTTTATAATGAATTTGAAACTGAAAATTTAAAAGATTATTTTAGGGAAAATCTTGAGGTGGAAAACGAGGATTATGCAGCAATACTTGCAGAGTACCGCGATGGCCTTTTGATTTTTGATGTGATGAACAAAAATATTTGGCAGAAAGCAAAAAATGATACTGTTGGGGTTCAAGAATATTACAATAAAACCAAGCAAAACTACCAATGGAAGCAGCGTGTAGATGCTGATATTTATTCGGCTACTTCAGAAATGCTTGCACAGCAAATTCAGAAAATGCTTTCAGAAGGGAAAACTACAGAAGAAATTAAGGCAGCACTCAACACTGAAAACAAAGTAAATGTATTGGTTACTCCCGGTATTTTTGAAATAGAACAACACGAACTTCCCAAAGGTTTGGAAATTAAGGAAGGCGTTTCAAAAGTGTACCCAAATAGCGATTCATTTGTAGTGGTTAATATAAAAACAATATTGGCCCCCAGTGAAAAATCTTTGGACGATGTGAAAGGAAAAGTGCTAAGCAATTATCAAAACGATATTGAAACAAAATGGATGCAGGAATTGCGTTCAAAATATAAAGTAGAGGTTGATAAAAAAACTTTGAAGCGATTAAAAAAAGAACTTAAGTGATTCGGAATATTCTTTATATAGTATTGTTTCCCTTCTTTTTTGGCTCCTGCAATTATTTTAAACAGGAAACCATCAAAGAGCCTGTTGCGCGTGTTAACAACACTTATTTATATAAAGAAGACATAGCAAAATTGATTTCCGAAAACACTTCTGCAGAAGATAGCACCCTAATAGTAAACAACTACATTACCCGTTGGGCAACCCAGCAATTGCTTATTGACCAAGCAAAAATTAATCTTACCCCAGATAAACTTAACCAATATGATAAACTGGTTAAAGAATATCAAAATGATCTTTTGACCGAAGCCTACAAAAATGTAATTGTTAGCAAACAATTGGATAGCATCATTACGGAACAAGAGTACCATGAATACTATGAAACCAATAAGGAAAATTTTAAATTAAAGGATCTTCTCATTAAATTGCGCTATGTTCAACTTCCTTTAAACTATGAAGGCCTACCTGCAGTAAAGGAAAAATTGAATCGTTACAACACTAAGGACAAAATCTCGCTCAACAGCCAGGATTATCAGTTTGTGTCTTCAAATTTTAACGATACGGTTTGGGTTAAAAAAGAAGTTTTGCTTCACGTGTTACCAGTAATAAGAGCGAATAGCGAGCAAGTGTTAAAAAAATCTAATTTTTCGCAGTTGCAAGATTCATTAGGAGTATATTTGGTCAAAATTGAAAATGTGCTCAATCCCAATGATACAGCGCCTCTTTCCTATGTAAGGCCTACTTTGAAACAGATTATTTTGAACAAAAGGAAGCTGGAACTTATAAAAAAATTAGAAACAGATATTACAAAAGATGCTATTGAAACAAATAATTTTGAAATCTATAAAAATGAATAATTTTTTATTGATATTTTTATTTTCTACCACCATTTTGCAAGCGCAAGTTGTTTTGGAACCTGACAGTACGGGAGTAGTGAAAAGTAACGATTCGCTTGTGGTGCAACAAATTGTACAGCGAGATACAGTGCCATTTAAAAGGTATAAAGCAGAGGGCGTTAGCGCCGTAGTGGGCGAATACGTAATTCTGGATAGCGATATCGATAAAGCTTATGTAGAAATGCAATCGCAGGGAATGTCTATTGAAGATATAACCCGTTGCCAATTGATGGGCAAATTGATGGAGGATAAACTGTATGCGCACCAAGCCAAACAGGACAGTCTTGTAGTTGCAGATTCTGAAATTAATGGCATGATAGATCAGCAATTACAATATATGATCAGTGAATTGGGCAGCGAAGAAAAAGTGGCTGCCTATTATAGAAAGGATAATATTGCCGAACTTAAAAAAGAACTTTTTGAAGCCAACAAAAGCATAAAACTCGCAGGTTTAATGCAGCAAAAAGTTATAGAAAAAGTAGAAATTACTCCAGAGGAGGTTCGCACATTTTTCTATTCCATTCCCGAAGAAGAACGCCCCGTTTTCGGTGCTGAAATTGAAGTAGCACAAATAGTGATAGATCCTGAAATTACTCAACAAGCAAAGGATGAAGTGATCGCACAATTGAATAGTATTCGTGCAGATATAATTGATAACGGCACCAGCTTTTCCACAAAGGCAGTATTATATTCCAAAGATCCCGGCTCTTCTTCAAAAGGAGGACTTTATACAGGTGTGAAAAGAGATTCGCCTTGGGCAAAGGAATTTAAGGATCAAGCATTTTCCCTTTTGGAGGGAGAAATAAGCGAACCGTTTGAAACTGAGTTTGGATATCATATTTTATATGTTGAAAAAATACGCGGACAGGAAGTTGATGTAAGACATATTCTTATTTTTCCGGAAGTTTCACAACAATCTATTGATGCCGCACAAAAGGAGATAGATGATTTAAAAGCTAAAATAGATGCTGGCGAAATAACATTTGCTGAGGCTGCCCGTCAATTTTCTGAAGATAAAGAAACACGCAATAATGGAGGGCAATTAATAAACCCTGTAAATTTTGATACAAAATTTGACCTTACAAAAATGGACCCAGCCTTAAGTGCACAGGTTTATAACTTGGAAGAAGGCGAAGTTTCAAAAGTATATACCGATAGGGACCGTACCGGAAAAAACAGTCTTAAAATTTTGACCGTTACCAAAAAATATTCTGAACACAAAGCCGATTATGCAAAAGACTATGAACGTATCAAGCAGTTGGCTTTACGTGAAAAGCACATTAAGGTAATCAACAAATGGCAGAACGAGAAAATAAAAGATACCTATATTAGCATCAATCAAGATTACCAGAATTGCGAATTTTCTGGGAATTGGTTGAAAAATTAATATCGATAAAAATATGTCAGACGTAGCAGCGGTAACACAACTGGTTTCAAAATACAACGCCCTTCGGCAGGAAATAAAAAAAGTAATTGTTGGTCAGGATGAAGTGGTTGAGCAAGTTTTGCTCGCTATATTTTCTGGTGGACACGCTTTACTAATTGGTGTTCCCGGGCTTGCAAAAACTTTGTTGGTTAATACTGTAGCGGAAGCGCTTGGGCTTCAATTTAAGAGAATTCAGTTTACTCCAGATTTGATGCCCAGCGATATTTTGGGCTCTGAAATTCTAGATCAAAATCGCGAGTTCAAATTTATAAAAGGCCCAATCTTCGCAAATATAATTCTTGCTGACGAGATTAACCGTACCCCGCCAAAAACCCAAGCTGCACTATTGGAAGCCATGCAGGAAAGGGCAGTAACCATTGCCGGGCATCATTATAAATTAGATTTGCCCTATTTTGTGCTTGCCACCCAAAACCCAATTGAGCAGGAAGGAACTTACCCTTTGCCGGAAGCACAATTGGATCGTTTTATGTTTGCCATCAATCTTGATTACCCTTCCTTTTCTGAAGAAGTGGAAGTAGTAAAACAAACCACAGCCGGCGAAACCCAAAAAGTAAACGCACTTTTTACCGCACAGGAAATTATCGATTTTCAACAATTGATTCGAAGAATTCCCGTAGCAGATAATGTTGTGGAATACGCCGTTACCTTAGTTGGAAAAACTCGTCCCAATAGTCCTACAGCTACAGAAACTGTAAAGAATTATATTGATTGGGGTGCAGGACCACGGGCATCACAAAATTTAATTTTGGCTGCAAAATCGCACGCCGCCCTTCACGGAAAATTCTCCCCGGATATTGCAGATGTACAAAAAGCGGCAATTGGAATTTTAAGACACCGCTTAATAAAAAACTATAAAGCCGAAGCCGAAGGATTGAGTATTGAAGAAATTATCAAAAGCTTGTATTAAAAACTATAAGTTTTCTCCTGAATTTTTCAAAAACTTCCAAGTCATTTTTTTAAATCCCTAAAATTATCCATCAATAATTATTGATTTGATAATTATATTCAATTAAATTTAGTTTTCAATGAATTATATTCATTGAATCCGCATTTTCATTAAATATTTTTTAACCATTTTAAAATTTTGTATTTTTGCATCAACAAAAAATACAACTATGGCTTTTGATATTGATATGATTAAAAAGGTTTACGCCCAAATGGCCGAACGTGTAGATAAAGCACGTGAAATCACCGGAAAACCACTTACCCTTTCAGAAAAAATATTATACTCCCACCTTTGGGATGGCACTCCCAACAAATCTTTCCAACGCGGAAAGGATTATGTGGATTTTGCCCCTGATAGAATTGCGTGCCAAGATGCAACGGCACAAATGGCACTGTTGCAGTTTATGCAGGCAGGAAAGAAAACCGTTGCTGTGCCTACAACGGTGCATTGCGATCATTTAATTCAAGCCAAGCAAGGCGCCGTTCCAGATTTGAAGCGCGCCAACGAAACAAGCAACGAAGTTTTTGACTTTTTGGAATCTGTTTCAAATAAATACGGAATTGGTTTTTGGAAACCCGGAGCGGGAATCATCCACCAAGTAGTTTTGGAAAATTATGCTTTCCCGGGCGGAATGATGATAGGTACCGATAGCCACACAGTAAATGCAGGTGGTTTAGGGATGGTAGCTATAGGAGTGGGTGGTGCAGATGCCGTTGATGTAATGGCCGGCATGGCTTGGGAATTAAAGTTTCCAAAGTTAATTGGAGTGAAATTAACTGGCCAGTTGAATGGGTGGACAGCTTCAAAAGATGTTATTTTGAAAGTAGCCGGAATCCTTACCGTTAAAGGCGGAACGGGTGCTATAGTTGAATATTTTGGCCCAGGCGCCAAAAACCTTTCCTGTACCGGAAAAGGAACTATCTGTAATATGGGCGCCGAAATTGGGGCAACCACTTCAACATTTGGATATGACGATTCCATGGAGCGTTTTCTTCGCGCTACGGATAGGGAAGATATTGCAGATGAAGCTAATAAAATCCGCGAATATTTAACGGGTGATGATGAAGTTTACGCGAATCCAGAGCAATATTTTGATCAAGTAATTGAAATTGATTTAACAACCCTTCGTCCGCATCTAAATGGTCCTTTCACTCCAGATTTGGCAACTCCGGTTGGCGAATTGGGTGAAAAAGCACGGAGAAACGATTGGCCAATAAAAGTAGATTGGGGCTTGATTGGTAGCTGTACCAACTCTTCATATGAAGATTTAACGCGAGCAGCTTCAATAGCGCAGCAGGCAATCGATAAAAAATTAAAACCGAAAAGTGATTTCGGAATAAATCCCGGTTCTGAGCAAATCCGTTTTACGGCGGAACGTGATGGGCTTTTGGATGTATTTGAAAATCTTGGCGCTACAATATTTACAAATGCCTGCGGGCCTTGCATTGGTCAGTGGGATCGGAGCGACAGAAAAGGCGATGAGAAAAACACAATTGTACATTCCTTCAACCGAAACTTTTCAAAACGAGCCGATGGCAATCCAAATACCCACGCTTTTGTAGGTTCTCCTGAAATGGTTGCCGCAATCGCAATCTCCGGTCGTTTGGATTTCGATCCGATGAACGATACCCTTTTAAACGAAGATGGACAGGAAGTGAAACTTGATGAACCAGTTGGTTTGGAACTTCCCCCAAAAGGTTTTGAGGTGGATGACAATGGTTATTTGGCGCCGAAAGAAGATGGTAGTTCAGTGGAAGTTAAAGTTGCAAGAGACAGTGAGCGGCTTCAGCTTTTGGAACCGTTTTTACCTATAAAAGATTCTGAATTGCAGGGCGTAAAATTGCTGATAAAAGCTTTCGGAAAATGTACTACAGACCATATTTCAATGGCTGGGCCTTGGTTGCGCTACCGCGGGCATTTGGACAATATTGCCAATAATACCTTGATTGGAGCCGTAAATGCTTTCAACAAAAAAACGAATTTTGTAAAAAACCAATTTACGGATGAATATGGTGGTGTGCCGGATGTACAACGTGAATATAAGGCGAAGGGAATTAAAACCATTGTTGTGGGCGATCACAACTATGGCGAAGGCTCCTCACGGGAACACGCTGCTATGCAACCAAGATTTTTGGGCGTTGCCGCGGTTTTGGTAAAATCCTTTGCCCGAATCCACGAGACAAACTTGAAGAAACAGGGAATGTTGGGATTGACATTTGCAAACGAAGCAGATTATGATTTGATTCAAGAAGATGATACCTTCAACTTTATTGACATTGCAGATTTTTCTGAAAACAAACCGTTGACTTTGGAGATTGTTCACAGTGATGGCACAAAAGAAACCATTAAAGTGAACCATACTTATAACGATGCGCAAATAAAGTGGTATCGTGAAGGTTCGGCTTTAAATTTGATAAAGAAACAGAACGGTTAAAAGTGCTTTTTAAATAGTTAAACCTAACAGATTTTAAAAATCTGTTAGGTTTTTTATAAGTAAGTAACAATGAAATTTTTAAAAAAACATTGGAGCAATATCTTGTTTTTTGCATTTATTGCTTTATTAATAATTCCTCAAACGCGAATGCCGATACAGGTTTTTGTGCAACGCCTTATTTCATTTTCTCCCTCGGAAAAGACTGAGACGGAACGGGAAATTCTGCAAGATTACAATTGGAATTTGACGCAATTAAATGGTGAAGATGCAAATTTTTCCCAATCTGAAGGGAAGATTATTATTGTGAATTTTTGGGCTACGTGGTGCCCGCCCTGTGTTGCGGAAATGCCTTCTTTTCAAAAATTATACGATGCTTACGGCTCTCAAGTAGATTTCTATTTTGTCACTTCGGAAAAACCGGGAAAAGTTGAAAAATTTATGGAGAAGAATAAATATACTTTGCCTATTTTTCTTCAAAATGCTGAAGCGCCAAAACAACTGGAATCCAGCGTCCTGCCAACTACTTATTTAATATCAAAACAGGGGGAAATAATAATAGACGAAGAAGGCGCGGCAAACTGGAACAGCGACAAAATGAGAACACTTCTCGATACACTTTTGGCGAAATAATATTACCGATTATTATCCCGAAAAATGATTCTCTTTAATAGATTTCATTTTAGTTTTTCCTTCCACTATCGCGCTTATGTCATTCCACAATTTTGGAGAAATCAGCGATTTTAACGGCTGTTCTACTTTGAGGATTTTTCGAAAATTTTTAATCAGTGCTTTGTCCCATACTTGATGATGATTTAACAGATCATCCGGATATACAGTTTTGCGCGGGGTTCCTTCATCAATTCCTGTAAAGGGTTCGGTAACATTCAAATAGCCATAGTCGTCCGTTAATTCTTCGCCGGGCTGAATATCACGGATTGCGATTTCAAAATCATACGCCGTTGAAAGACAATTGCTTTTAAAACTATGGTTTACGTAACGGCCATAATCCCAACAAAGCACATAATTTCCTTTGTTGTTTCTGTAGCAATACGTTTCTAAAATATTTTGGTAAAGTGGGTTCATTTTCTTCAACTTGGCTGGCGTAAATTCCCGATCCAAATCATCTAAAGCCCACGTAATGGTACCAGCGGGAATAAATTCAGTAGCAACCACACCGTATCCAATTTCGTTGCTGATAAACTTTAGTTCAGTTTTAGGATGTATCATAAGCAATTGTAATTTTAAGATTAAATGTAATACAAAATCCCAATTAATTTACAATTTGAAAACTATTGCATATGAATTAAATTCGCTGTTAATTTGCCGATTTTTCCAGAAAATTATTTTAGGATTCTACTGATTGGGAAGGGTATTTTTCTTTGAATTTTTCCATCAAAACAAAAATTGTGAGCAGCATGCTCAATGCGTAAATGCTATCTTCAACAGGAACGGTGCCTATTCGTATTCCCAGGTTTTCAGAGTTGTTGTACCAAACCACTTGTTCGTCTATCCAACTGCCCGTAAGCAAACCATTCACTATAAAAAAGGGAACCAAAAGAATTAGAAAAACGGGAAAGAAAGTGTTTAATGTCTCACGTTTAAAATTGAAAACCAAAGCCAATAAAACAATTGCGTATCCAAAATTTACGGCCGTGTACCAACGATCGTAAAAATAGAGTAGCGTGGCAATTAAAATGGTTTGTAACGAAAAGTAAACTATGGCCGTGGTTTTATTTGAAAAAGAAAACTTCGGAAGCAAATCTTTGAACGCATAAATAGTAAAAAGACAGGCGTAGGGAATACAGACAAAAAAAAGCCATTCTTCCACCGGAAGATTACCGAGCTGTATTCCTGAAAGATATTTTTCATTAAATCCCCAAATCCCGTTTTGTGTGAAAATGATGTCCCACGGAATAAAAAAGGCCATCATTATAAAGGTAGCTGGAAAGAAATATTTCCAAAGTTTGTAAAACTTGAGTTTTGGATGGAAACTGAAAAGAAGGGGAACGCTGAGCGAAGCTACGTCCAGCAAGAGGTACAGATGCCACATAACCTATTTTTTGAAATATTTTAAAGGAGGAAAAAGCATTCCGAAGCATTCGCCTTTATCCTTTCCTAAGTGTTTGTGGTGTATTTTATGTGCACGTCTTATTCCGCGCGCATACCAATTGTTTGCATTTCGAAACATTTTAAAGCGTTGGTGAATAAAAATATCGTGCACAAAAAAATAGGCAACCCCATACGCGAAAATTCCAAGCCCAATGGGCAGTCCAGCCCAAAAGCCAAAATAACTCCATCCTATAAAACAACTAATGCTCACGAGCGCATAAAAAATAAAAAAGTAATCATTCCGTTCCCACCAACTCCCGTGATCCTTGTGGTGGTGGTCTTTGTGCAGCTTCCAAAGAAAACCGTGCATTATGTATTTATGGGTAAACCACGCCATAAATTCCATGATGGAAAAAGTTATTATGAATATTAATATCCAAAGAACTGTTGTCATTCCTAAGTTTTAAATTATTTGCAAATACGTAATCTTATCTCAACAAATTTAACTGATATTTTACGTAGCTCCTCGTCAAAAGCCCTATTTTTTCAATGTTTGGCACGCGAATTCTAGCATTCTTTATTTCAACAGCTGGAGTTTGCTGAAGTTTTTTCAATAGTCGCTTGTAGTATCTGTAAGCAATGAAAACACCCAGTTTTGCTTCGGGCGGCAAAAGTAGAATTCCTTGGTAGCCTTTGTTGAAATTTTCCTCAATTTCCTCAATAATTTTTTGTTTTGAAGTTTCATCGAGCGATTCCAAATTGGTGTTGGGGAAATAAGTGCGGCTTAAATTTTCATAATCTTCTTTTAAATCGCGAAGGAAATTTACCTTTTGAAAGGCGGAACCCAGGTTCATTGCAGCTTCTTTTAGTTCGTTATACTTTTCATCATCACCCTTTACGAAAACTTTCAGACACATCAAACCAACTACATCTGCCGAACCATATATATATTCATTAAATTCCGCAGCTGTTGTATAGGTGTTTTTTGTTAAATCCAAACGCATACTGCCCATAAAGGTATCTATCAATTCCTTCTCAATATTGTATTTGTAAACGGTTTTTTGAAAGGAGTTCAAAATAGGGTTTAGGCTTATGCGATCCTGCAATGCTTCTTCCAAAGCAGTTTGAAAACGGTTGAAAAGAATTTCCTTTTCATAATCGTGAAACGAATCTACAATTTCATCCGCAAAACGCACAAAGCCGTAGATATTATAAATATCCTGTCTAATGGAAGGTCCCAACATGCGCGTGGCCAGTGAAAAAGAGGTGCTGTAAGTTTCAGTAACTTTTTTGCTGCAGGATTCGGATACTATGTCAAAAAGTTCTTTCAAATTTTGCTTTCTTTTTCAATTAAACCTGCGGTCAATTTTCCAGAGATTAAGGCTGGCGGTACTCCCGGACCTGGAACGGTTAACTGTCCCGTAAAAAATAGATTTTTCACTTTTCCGCTTTTCAATTTTGGCCTTAAAAATGCGGTTTGCAATAACGTGTTTGCGAGGCCATAAGCGTTTCCTTTATAACTGTTGTAATCAGTCACGAAATCGTTGATGCAAAAGGATTCTTTAAATATAACGTATTTTTTCACCTCTTGGTTGGTGATTTTCTCAAAGCGATCCATAATTTTTTCGAAATATTCCTCACGTATTTCGGGAATATCGTCCAATCCCGGAGCCAAAGGAATTAAAAATATACCCGCTTCCTTACCTTCCGGAGAAACACTTTTATCAGTTTTTGATGGGAAACTCGCATAAAAAAGTGGGTCATTTGGCCATTCGGGTGTATCGTATATTTCTTGGGAATGTTTCTCAAAATCCACGTCAAAAAACAGGGTGTGATGATCTACATTTTTAATTTTTTTGTCAAACCCAACATAGAATAATAAGGCGGAAGGGGCGAAGGTTTTGTTCTGCCAATAGTTTTCGGAATATTGCCTATATTTTTCATCCAAAAGTGTTTCCGTGTGATGGTAATCTGCGCCGCTAAGAATTACATCGGCAGTTAATTTTTTTCCATTCACCACTATTGTGGAAACGCATCCATTTTCAACATTGATTTTTTCGACGTTTTGGTCGGTTTTGATGGTTACGCCCAATTCCTCGGCCAGCGTTTTCATTCCATTTATTACAGAATACATTCCATTTTTTGGATGAAAAGTTCCCAGCCCAAAATCGGCATAATTCATAAAACTGTAAAAAGCAGGGGTTTCGGAAGGTTTTGCGCCCAAAAACAAAACAGGGAATTCCAAAATCGATATGAGTTTTGGATTGGTGAATTCACAGCGCACATCTTTACTGATAGTGCTAAAAAACTGCCCAATCTTTTTCATGGTTTTTAGAGTGACCAATTCCAGAGGGGAAACACCTGGCCTGTAAACCAAATCTTTAATGGCGATATTGTAATTGTCTAAGGCTTGGGCCATAAATTGCCTTAATTTTATTGAACTTCCCGGCTCTTCACTTTCAAAGGCGGCACATATTTTTTCCAGGGAATCTTCAATAGTTATGTAATCATCCGTCCCAAAGTACACCCGGTAGGCGGGATTTAACTTTTCTAATTCGTAAAATTGTGAAGGAACTTTTCCGAAATCTTGAAAAAAGCGCTCAAAAACATCGGGCATCCAGTACCATGTTGGCCCCATGTCAAAAGTAAATCCATCTTTTTTCAATTGTCTTGCACGTCCACCAATTGTATGGTTTTTTTCATAAATGGTGACCTTGTTCCCCATCTTTGCCAAATAGCAAGAGGCGGCAAGCGATGAAAAACCAGAACCGATTACCGCAATTTTCTTCATATTGTTTAACAAACCTACATTTTATTTAAACAAAAACAGAAATTTGCAATATTTATTTTTTTATGCTATTATAAGTTTTAATAATGGTCACGTTATTTTGGGAAGAATGGACGGCATATAATGCAATGCTTCTTGGGTTTCAGTCGCAAGTATATGGGGCACCAATGATCACAATCCAACAAATTCACGTACTCAAAAATTCACGTACTCACAAATTCACGTACTCACAAATTCACGTATTCACATATTCACAAACTCACGTATTCACTCTTTAAGCTATGGGCCTTAGGTAATAAACCAGATCACAATTAATTTTAGACCAAAATGCCAATAATCAATGAGTTGTTAAGTTTTCAACCTGCTCAGTAAATTGATTTATGCCTTTGAAAAATTTAATGTTCTTGGTGTTTTTTGCGTATTTTTCTACTTTTCGTCCCAGTACCCATAGTTCACTTGATCCTTTGGCGTTCACCTCATTTTGAAAATCAATAAGATAATTTTCAAGATTGTCTTTTTCTGGTTGGATAGTAATATAGGTTACAAAAATGATTTTCGTTTTGGTTTTAAGCACGTGGTTCAAACTTTCCAAAGGGATATTTGCCCCTAAAAAAATTGTGTTGAAACCGGCAGAAATTAATTCATAATTGGCATAAAGCAAACCAATTTCATGAATTTCTTGGTAGGGAAGATAAAGCGCAAAAGTAAGGGATTCTTTTTCCGAAGTATTATTTGTACGCTTTTTTGTATGCTGAATTATAGTATGCTTTATTTTTTCTGAAATGAAATGTTCGTGTGATGGATCAATTGTGCCCGAATGCCATAAAATGCCCATTTCACTAAGCAAAGGCACAAATATTTCTTTAAAAATTTCCCGAAAGGATTTCTCTTCCAACAGTTTTTCCAGGGTTGCGTCAAAAAGTTCTCCGTCAAATTCAAACATTGCCGATTTAAAAACATTCAGCATATATTCTGAATCAAGGCCTTGAATATTATTTTTAATCAAATTCTGAAGTTGGAAGGGGCTCAAGCTTGCAAGCTTAGATATTTTATAGCCGGAATTGTATAAATATGCTATGTTGAGTAATTTTTTTAGGTTCTCAATATCATACTTTCTGATGTTTGTGTCTGTGCGATCTGGCTCAAGAAGATTATAACGTTTTTCCCAAATCCTGATAGTATGGGCTTTAACATTTGATAAATTTTCCAGATCCTTAATGCCAAATTGTGTTTTGACCACTGAAGAAATATTTTAGGGAATAGGGGATGAATATACTAAAAAGAAGTGAATACTGTTTAAAAAAAAGCTGAATCCTCTAAACAGATTAAAAATGTACCCGGAATGGGAATGAAACCTAGAAACTAGAAGAAAACTAAAAACACCTTAAAGACAATGTTTGTAAAGCTTTGTTGATAATTTTAATTCAATAGTTTGTTTTAAGTTTCCTTAAATTATTGTTACTTTGTTACTCAGTTGTTACTTTATGAGTGTGAAATTAAGAACAAAGATTTTGAAAGATGGTGGCAAAAGCTACTATCTGGATATATACCACAATGGAAAACGAGCCTATGAATTTTTAGGAATCAAAACCATCAATAAAGGTGACAATAAGGACACAGCAAGCCAAAAGAACGAGAAAAAGCGAATAGCTGAATCTTTGGCCGCCCAAAAGGAAATCGAGCTTATAAGCAAAGGAACACAGTACACGCCCATTCATATCAAAAATATGAATTTCTTTGACTTTGCCGAAAACTTTATCGATCGATATACCAAAAAGGATGGCCGGATGATTCAATCGGCCTTAAAAAAATTCAAATCCTATATTGATAACGACAATCTTAATGTAGTTGATATCTCGCCCGACATAATGGAAGGTTTCAAGGAATCGCTCCTGCAAGATCCATTACTTTCCGGAGAAACGCCCCACAATTATTTTACCAGATTTAAAAAGATTTTGAGGAGTGCGAAGATCAAAGGTTTGATTCCAGAGATGCCTACCAACGAGATACGTTTCTCCAATCCCAATAAAGGAGACACCCTTCACAAGCAAATTTTAGAAATGGATGAGCTCAGGATCCTATCAAAAACCCATTGCGGAAATGATGAGGTTAAAAAGGCTTTTCTCTTTTGCTGCTATACTGGTTTAGGATTGGCTGAGATACGTGTTTTAAAATGGTCCAATATCAAAAATGGTCGTTTGATAATTGCTAGAGAGAAAACGAAGGCTAAAACCGATAATCCACTCAATACCGCGGCCAGTCGTTTGATGGGGGAACCAGGGGAGCCGGCTGAGCGTATCTTCAAAATAAATAACATTAGTCACGTGGCAGTTAACAAAAACCTGAAGCACTGGCTAAAACGTGCCGAGATTGATAAAAAGATTACGTTCTATTGCGCGCGCCATTCCTTTGCCTGTTTGCTTTTAATGAATGGCGCCAATTTAAAGAGCGTGGCCGATGCTATGGGCCATAAGTCCACAAAAACTACCCTGAAATATCTAAACCACGTTGAGCGGCTGAAGGATGAGGCCATAAATAATATACCGGATATCGAATTATGAAATTCTATCTTTCAACCTTAGCCAGGGAAAGATTTTTCCTAAAAATATAAAAATATTGGTTCGTTTTTATGAAAGTTCAAAGTTATAAATTATATTTGCTCTATTACTTCGATAATTCGCCCCAGTGGCACCCAGCAAAAAACCTCTAAATCCTAAGAGGTCTATTTTTACAAAAAATAGTTTTGATATTTCGGGCCATATGCCCCTCCAAACGCAAATAATTATGCGTTATCTCAATACTGAAGAGGCCTCTAAATTCTTAAGCTGTACCCAACGGAATGTGCAAAAACTCATAAACAAAGGTACGCTCCAACCCATTAACCCATATCATAAATCTGGGTATCTATTTGAAAAGGAACATATTGAAGCTCACGCCGATAAACGAAAATGAGGTTCAATATGTGTAAGACTTCCCACCAATCCCACGCAAAACTTTCGGAAATACCTGAAACATTATCAGAGCTTTTCTATTTCCTGAAGCCCATACTCACATTTGAAGAAGGGTGCAGATATACCGGCCTTTCTAAATCGTATATGTACAAGCACACTTCGGCTGGAAACATTCCCTTCTATAAGCCAGAGGGACGAAAGATCTATTTTCGAAAAGAGGACCTCGATCATTGGATGCTGAGGAACCGCCAGGATTCAAACGACGAGATTTCGCGCAAAGCTACAAAACACAGTTTAAGCACATAAAGAAACCCCAATGACAATTGAGCGCTGTCCTTGGGGTTGATGTATTTTAAATGAAAATAATGAGTAAGACAAATATAGGGAAAAAATCCCAAACCAGACCAAATACTACATTCGTTCTACACAAAAGCTGGGCGACTGAAATACAGCGGTTAACTGACCGACAAGCTGGCAAACTTATAAAGGCCTTGTTTGAGTACGTGAACGGAGCACCTGACCCACTAAGCGCCGGAAAGCATACAACTGCTCTCTTCAATAAAATAACCACTCAGATCGATCAAGAGCGCGCCAAATACAATCCCGTAACCGGGAGGTATCACTGGAATTTTCAAGGCGGTGTTTCATTTCGAGGAAATTCAGATGTGGTATGACAGGCTACGAACTCTCCAGAGCATGGTTTGATTGGTGTTTCGAGAATCCCTCGAAGGCCAAACCAGCGCACACCGCTGTTTATTTCTGGATGATTGAACTATGCAATCGTATGGGGTGGAAAGAGGAATTTGGAATTCCCTCACTCTATTCAATGGAGGCAACGGGGATAAGTTCCAAAAATACCTATTACAAAGCATTCCATAATTTGGAAGAGTGGGGATTCATTCAAATAATTGAGAGGGCTAAAAATCAGAACACACCCAATATTATATCCATTGTCGGTGTATCAAAAATTAAGTCAGCGGATATACCAGCGAATAAGTCAGCGTTGGATTCAGCATTGATACAGCAGTGTATTCAGCAGGGGTCTAGCGGAGGTAATATAGATAAACCATTAAACAAAGAACAAAAAAATCAAAAACAAGAGAACGAGAAAAAAGCGCGCGCCATTGAAATTCTAAAATCCAAAAAGCAGATAGAATTCGAGGTATTCCAAATGCAGGAAAAAAAGAACATCAAAAACTGGAAAGAACTGGAGGTTTCCTTTAACGACAAAATGGACCTTGAAATCGCTCAGGGGAAAATTGAATTTGTGCCTGACCAGTTGATGCCCCGCTTTAGGAATTATGCACGGGTCTGGATCGAGAACCAGGACAAATATTTAAAAAACAATAACCAGGATGATAATACATCCTACAACGTACCGGTCGGATAATGGAAAAATTAAAGCCTCAAACAAATTACCAATCCCGAACAGGGCAAATCATATCTCTCGAAAAAGGAAAGATTCCACCTCAGGCAATTGATCTGGAGGAAGTGGTAATCGGTGCCTTGATGATTGATCAGAAGGGAATCACTGAAGTACTCCACCTCTTGAATGCTGATGTATTTTATAAGCAATCTCACCAACATATCTTTGAAGCCATTCGTGAAGTTTATCTGAAGGGGGATGCTGTGGATCTTCTAACGATTTCTGACCAGCTGGAGGTGAACGGAACCTTGGAACTTTCGGGCGGTCAATTTTATCTGATCCAATTGACCCAAAAGGTTTCATCATCCGCCCACATCGAATACCATACTCGGATAATACTTCAGAAGTATATCCAGCGCAGGTTGATCAAGAGCGCAAACAAAATCATTGAAAAATCATATATGCCAGACGTTGATGTTTTTGATCTCTTGGATGATGCTTACAACGAACTCAACGATGTTTCCGAAGTTTCAGTAAAACCACAGGAAGCACACATCGGTACATTGATGGAACCGCAGATAACCAAGGGCGAACAGATCTACCGTCAGGAAATAAAACCCGGGATAGAAACCCCGATCAAAAAACTAACAAGAAAGTCCGGAGGCTGGAGGGATGATGAGCTTATCATTTTGGCTGCCCGTCCAGGAATGGGAAAGACTGCACTTGCCGTAAGTTATGCGCTCCACGCTGCAAAAATGGGAATACCAACCGCGTTCTTTTCCCTCGAGATGAGCAAGGAACAGCTTACCAATCGAATCATTTCAATGGAAGCACGTATTGATAACCAAAAATTCACGCTTCACGGATTGAATGATGATGATGCCAAAAGATCCCGTGAGGCAAAATTGATGCTCGAGAAGATTCCTTTTTACATCGATGATACCGCAGCGCTTAGCATTGAACAATTCCAGATAAAGGCAAAGCGAATGGCCAGTCGTTACGGTATCAAATTCTTTGTGCTTGATTATCTTCAACTGATGACTGGTTCTTCATCCAAGTCCAAAGGGAACCGTGAACAGGAAGTATCGAATATTTCTCGGGGCCTGAAGCTCGTGGCGAAAACATTGCACGTGCCAATGATGGCACTCTCCCAACTTTCGAGAGCTGTAGAAACCCGTGGAGGAAGTAAACGGCCATTGCTTTCCGATCTTCGAGAATCCGGAGCAATTGAACAGGATGCGGATGTCGTGCATTTCATTTACCGCCCGGAATATTACAAAATTGACCAATGGGATGATGAGTATAACCGGGAGCCTACTTACAATGAAGCCGAGTATATCATTGCTAAGAACCGAAACGGTGGACTGGTTCGCAACCGAATGAAGTTTGAGAAGGAATTTACCCTCTTCAGTGATCTTGAAGAAATCTATGAGGAGGTATTTTTTGAAAAGGAACTACCGAAACATATTCCTGCATCACAGGATTATTCCACCCCAATCGAAGAGGAAGAAGATGATCTGCCATTCTGATGAGCTGGACCAGGAATACCGAACGAGGACAATAAAAAATAACGATATGAAAAATAGATGTACCAAAATAGAAAAGGAAAAAAGGGCTATTCAGGTTCAGGATTGGATAATTGAGGGCAGCCAGGACAATGTGATTTTGCGAAAGATCAAAACGGAATGGGATATATCGCTACAGCAGGCCAGAAAATACTTGAATCAGGCATATAACAATTGGATGCCCGACCAAAGGATCGATATCGAAAACCGAAGGGCCGCCAAGATTGCCGAACTGAAGCAGGATCTTTTAAGTATGAGGGATGAATTCAAGGGCACGCCCGCTGGGATGAATGCACGTGCGAGGATTCATAAGCTTATCATCAAACTGGAGGACTTAGAGCCTGCCAAAAAGCATAAGATTGAGGCCACTGTCTCGCATAGTGTATTGACACCTGAGCAAAGAGATGCGAGGATAAAGGAGTTAATGGCTAAATTCAATAATGAAAATAATTAAAGTATTTAATGCAGCTGAGTGCCTATAATAATAATAGAATGACCGAAAGAACATTTGAAAAATATAAGCTAGTGATTGACGAATATTTCGTCAACGGTTTTAATGGAACTAGGGCTTATCAAAAGTTTTATCCAAATGCAAAGGATTCAACTTCAGACAAACGGTTTCGGGAATTGACCGAAAATGACCGAATTGAAAGTTACTTCTCGGAAAAGCAACTGGAGGCCCAAAAGATTTTGCAGACCTCCCACGAGGTTTTGCTGAATGAGTTGCGTAACTGGGCATATTCGGATATAACTCAAACACTGTTATTGACTCCTGATCAGGTGAAAGAGCTTCCGGCTGAGGTTCGTCGCTTAATCACAAAATACGAAACTAGTACTCGAAGATTCACTGTTGACGAAATTGAAACGGTTGACACCGTGGTAAAGCTTTGGTTCGTCTCCAAAGAGCGCGCAATGGAAATGATTCACAAGCATACCGGGTTTTACGAAATGGACAATCGGCAAAAGGTCGAACCAAAGGTAATGACCCGGGAGGAACGCGATGCATATATCAAAGAAATGCAGGAAAAAATATTGAAAGATGCCACAAATGCACCTTAGAAAAAATCAAGATATAGGGAAAGATAGTTTCTATAGGAAAATTATTGCATTCAAATTAGGGTTTCATTCCGATCACAGGAACAAAAATTAGCCATTGCCAGCACCATTTTGACCGATAGAGTAACAATAGAGAACCAAAAAATAACAAATGCTCTAAAAAGGGCTCAAAACCAATATTAATATTTAACTAAAAAGCAATGAAAGAACCAGAATTATTATGGATCGATGAGAAAAATTTAAGACGTGAACAGATCGTTCTCATCAAAGCGGAGGATAACCTCAACAAATTTATAAAAGCGGCCGAGCGCGTCCTAGGCAGTTTAACCAATAAGCAAAGAGAGCTTATCCGGAAAGAAAAAATTCAGTATATCGAGGCAGAGCTCAAGAAGCGATTTCCTTTTCCCAATGCAACAGTAGAATTCAACTACCAATCAATGGGAGTGGATCTGAACCAATTAAACAATTTATTGAAGGCTGGAACCTCTTGGCGCCAATATGATTTTGATCTCGGGGATGATGGGCATTTCACCCAATCTGAGGAACAAAGGATGTTTAAACAGTATTATCATTATGCCGATACCGATCGAAAAAATGCGGCACTCTCTTTTGCAAAAAAAATAGAGGCCCTAGTTGCTGAAGCCCAGGAAAAGGGATTTGTTGATCATGGGTTGCTCCCGGACGTTTCAAATGCTTTTCGCGGGTTAGTGATGATAAAAGGCGAGCCCCGAAGAGAAGGCAGTAAGCTTGTGGTCAATCATGAGGGAATTGCCAAGTACTTGTAAATATTTCGGGAACAATTTCCCGCGCCAATTATTGAAAAATGGCAACAGAAAGAATAAAATTATTTGAAGCGGACATCGATGTTGATGGCATCATCAAGAAATCGAGCGAGCTCAAGAACGAATTTGAGAACCTAAAGGAACGCCAAAAGGAACTGAAGGCTTCCGGGGACACCGTGAGCGAAACTTACGTAAAGCTGGAAGCCCGGCTAAAGAATGTTTCCAGGGAATACGGTATAAACCAGAAGCAGCTCTCCAACCTTACATCGGCAAGCGGTGGAACTGTTTCCATTACTCAAAAACTGGATGCAGCACTCGCAAAAGAAGTAGTTACGGTTTCGGCCGCGGCAAAAAACAATGCTGAGCTAAAGAAGATCCGAAATGAGGTCAACGCCACAACTGTGGAAGGTCAAAAGGCCATTGCTGAAATTAACAAAAAGCTCGATGAGAACACCAATTTTATAAAGGCGAACGTCTCAGAGCTGGAAAACCAAAAGATCGGGATCGGTGACTACAAAACCCAAATCAAAGAAGCATTCAACGAAATGAATATTTTCAATGGAGGGTTTACTGGTTTCCTTTCCCGCGCTCAGGAAGCTGG
>JAUYGY010000004.1 GCA_030690315.1 Aequorivita sp. | reverse complement strand
ACGATCCCAGACCAGGAAAAACCAACTCCCAAAAATCCATCCCAAACAAGACCATTCCCCATAGTGCTGACCGACAAACACCGGTTCAGTCAACACGGCGTTCATGCTGGGTCGTACCGACCGCACGAACGCTTAGTTATTGTGCATAGTGTTTTTTTTGTCAGTTGCGAATTCCAATATTATCTATTTCAGTTGGTTTTTCAGTCCGTTTTATGAATAAAAAAGGTATTGCAATTCCAATTCCGATTGTTATTGTCGAATACAATATAAAAGGTTGATTTATAAAATATTGGGGGATTAAAGGGTTTGAAGGTTTTTTTCCAATAATTGGCAACATATAAAGTCCGATTATGAAAATAATTAATACGCAAAGCGCGATAATTAAGATATCCGAAATTAATTCCGATGTTTTAAATCTATTTCGCTTTGAATTGAATAACATTCCAAAAACTGGAATTGAGGAAAGAGCTAAATAGTCAAGATTATTAAAGGAAAATATAATAAAATAATCTGTAAATTTTTGAAATAAATCAATAAGTACAGATGGATATGGATTTATTATTCCAAAAAAGAACAGAAAAAAGGTCAGAGCAGAAATTCCGCAAATCAAATATTTAATAGTAGTAGGTATTTTACTCAATTTAGTTGGTTTTTGTGGGTCAGTTTACATTATGCACAACGGTCAAGTATAAGAGCAGTAGCGGATTTATAGCACAATCTTTTCAGATTAGCACAAAGTTAGGTAAAAAGCATAGAACTTTGGTTTATCACTTCATCCGCTATTGCTTTTATACAATGTTGTAAGCTGGCCTTCTTTCTTACCAAGTCCTTGTTTGCCCTACTTTCTCTTTGGTTTGTGTCCGCTGTTTTAAAATTTTTTAAAGGGAAGGATTTTAAAAAATAATTTTTCTTTAGGGTGGCAAAGGTGGAAGCTCTTTTGCAATTTTTGGTCTGTGCGTTTGCTTGTGCGAATTGCAAATGTGCTTACACCTGTGGGCTGTTTTTCTCATTCCAATAATAGTTATCTGGATAAAGTCTTTGTCCAAAAATAGCTGTCCCAACTCGAATAATTGTTGCACCTTCTTCAATAGCCGTTTCAAGGTCGTTACTCATTCCCATTGATAATTCATTAACAGAAATATCTTTTTGCAACATTTTATTTTGTATTGCTTTCAGCAAGCGAAAACATTTCCTGACTTGCTCAGTTTCTGCGGAAAAAAGTCCGATGGTCATTAGTCCTTTTATATTAAGTCGGTCAAGCTGCTTTACTTGTAGAGCAAAGTCCAATGCCATTTCGGGTGAAATACCAAATTTGCTTTCTTCATAAGATGTGTTTACTTGTATAAAAACATCAATACTTTTGTTATCAAACTCTAAACGCTTTTGCAATTTATCAGCTAATTCAATTCTGTCAACCGATTGTATGCAGTCGGCAAATTTGATAACTTCCTTGATTTTATTTGATTGTAAATGTCCGATGAAATGTGTTTGATGCGGAATAGCTTTGAGTTTTTCAGCCTTTTCAATTAGTTCCTGCACTTTGTTTTCACCAATCAGGGTTTCTCCTGTTTCCATTGCAGTAATGATACTTGAAGCTGAAACAGTTTTAGTTGCTAAAAGAAGTTTGATTTCATTTATATTTCTCCCCGAAAATTCAGCTGCATTTTTTATTCTGCTTTTAATTTTAGCTATATTCTCAATGATTAAACTCATACTTGTAATTCGTGTTCGGGGCAATCAACTCTTAATTCGCTTTCCGCAAGACGGCTTTTCAAAAGTTTGCAGTAATGAATGCCATTGTCAAGTTGGTAATTGGAACAAGTAAAACACATTCGTTGAATGGTAATGATTCCTGATTTGTTAAGGTTATTAATCAATTTTAGCAATCCATTGAGCATTATGGTTTTCTGTTCTTCGGTCAGTTTTTCAATGGGTTGTTCAATGGAAGAAGCGAAAAAGGATGCTTTTTTTGCTATTTTTTTTCCTTCGCTTGTAAGGGAAAGAGAATAGCTTCTTGTGTCCGTTGGGTCGGTTTCTTTGGTAACTAAATCTTTAGCAAACAACACTTTTACACTATCGCTAATGGTGGCTTTGGTCATATTGAACTCGTCTGCCAAATAACCCACTTTGCATTTTTCCAACGAATGAAAATAAATGAAAATCAAAATTTGAATTTGTATGGGGCTTAATGAATTTTCTTTGCTTTCGGTCCAAAGCAACACCCTAAAGGCTTCTGAAATTCGCTCCAAAGCCACTACAATTCGACTTTCAACCTTTTGGTTTTGCTCGTTTAAATTAAAAGGGGAGTATTTCATTTAGTTACAATTTTCCATTTCAATGATAAAATATCCTTTTTGCTTGATTTCCGCTTCCCATTGCGGTCTAACGGTTTCAATGTGGCAAAACCTACATTCCTCTGATGTTAAGGGTTGTCCGTCTTGCCCTTTGGTTTTCAGATAATCTTTGCCGTAACCGTAAATTACGGTTGTGTCTTTGATTTCTTGAGGTGCTATGATGTCGAAGTGCATCACGCTACCGTCCTTTTTTGTTACATAAGTGTCCCAAACTGCTACTTTCATTTTCGTTTCTTTTTTGTTGTTTGATTGAGCCTTGATAGTTGTGCATATCAATAAGGTAAGGGCAATCAAAATTGTTATTTGTTTCATTCTAATAAAAATAAAAGCCTTGCAAAGATAGGAATCCTAACTTTACAAGGCAAATTATTAAACTTTTTTTGTTGAATCTATGAATCCCCAATGTTTAAAAACGGAGTATCCTTTTTGTTTTATGTCATTTTCAATCGCTTTTGTCGCTACTTCCATATGACAAAAAGCACACTCGTCAGCGCTTATAAGGTTAGTAGCCCTAATTTTTTCAGATTTTAAAAAGGAATTGCCAAATTCGTAAATTTGCTCTAAATCCGTAAAGTTTGAGGGAACAAGTATATCAAATTTGAGCAATGTTCCATCTTCTTTTTTAAAAACTGTATCGTAAGCTGAAATTTCCATTTTCTTGATTTATTTTAATTGATGGTTCGATTCGGATTCGAGTTAAAACTATTGCTCAATCCTATTTTACTTTATATGGTAGTGATAAATTACCGCTTGCTACAGAATACACTTTGTAAACGCCAAGCATTGGTTTGTCTCCGTCACCGTGTCCACCATCACCGCCTGTATTTACCTGCATAAAAGCAGCAACTCCGTCATAAGAAAAATCGGTTTTATTGTTCATTCGATAGTCAGGAACAACAACTCTAATGGTGTTTCCCTTTGTGATGACTTGAAAACCTGGTGAATCCATATACATTGGCATTCCCGGATTTGTTGGGGGCAATACAACAGTTGTATCTTTGGAGTCAAACTGTTTTACAGCCAAACCGCCTTCTACACGTTTGTCTTCGGTCAAAACCACCCAATGCGGATGCCAAATAATACCGTCATTAGCAAAATTGCGGTCAGCATTTTCATCCCAAAGTGGCGTGTCGTCAAAATCGGGATGCGAAGTTAAAGCAAGTGCCACTATGCCTTCGGTTTCGCCAAAACCAACGTCAGTCGATTTCAGCGTGGTAGGAAATACATAACCCAATACGGGTGCTCCATTTAGTTGACCAACTGGGGTTGGTGTTGTTTTTCCTGCTGTTCCTTTTACAGTAATTTCCCAAATGGTGGCTGCAATGTCTGCCGAATGCTTTACGCTTACACTTTTAATTTGGAAATCGTCATTGTTGTAGTTTCCGCATTTGTCGCAGGCAAAACTTTGAACTGCAAACAAGGAAGCTCCGAGAAGAAGAAGTAAATGTTTCATTTTTTTAAATTTTAAATGGTTAAAATGTAAGTTAGGAATCCATTTTAAATTAGGATTCCTAACTTTTTGAGTGAAATTTTTTTAGCCTTTAACGTCAGCCATAGACGCACCAAAATTGAGGTGAAGCACATTTCCGTTTGGAGTAAGCAATGCAGGAACAGATTTTACACCTGCTTTTTCTGCTTCTGCAATTCGGTTGCGGTCTTCACCGATGTGAACGATTTCAACATTGGTTGCACCGATTAGGTTTACGATGTCGTGCTCTGCACTTAGACAAACAGGACAACCTGCGTGATAGAAAATTGATTTTGCCATTTTTTTAATGATTTAAATTGTTGTTTGACATTATTGCCGTTGCAAATTTAGTAAGGATTCCTAACAATACAAATAAATTTTGAGATTTTTTTTCAAAAAAGTTTCATTCAATTGAGATACAATGAATTAAATTACTCAAAAAAGGGTAGGTCAATTGGCTCTTTTGCGAAACTTGGGTTGTGGGCGGGCTTGTGCGGTTTTGCAAATGTGCCAATGTGCGGCTGGCTAAAATTTTTTTTAAATGTGCGGTGGAAAATTTTTAAAACCTTTCGTTGGCTTGAGTGTCGCCAAGGTCAGTCCGTTAGTTCTTGTCAAGATGTCAAAGTTCTATTTTCAGATGTCTATTTTTTCGGAGTACGGTCGTTCTTTAGGCTTGCTTACAACGGTTAGTATATGAAAAGTAGGCGATTTCGAAGCACGAAACTTTCGGTTAAGCACAAAGTTTGATACGAGCCAAAACCCTTGATTTTATTACTGCTTCGCCTATTTTTTATATACATTGTGCCTGTTGCACAACTACCTCATCAAATATAGAAAATGCTTGCATAAAAAGCAGAAATTTATTAATTTCATGCCTATGCAAGGAAAGAAAAACTATCAGGAAAAACTCTTCACAAGCTTTAAACTAAGTGACAGG
>JAUYGY010000055.1 GCA_030690315.1 Aequorivita sp. | reverse complement strand
CCTGTTGAAATCACAATTTTTGTTATTTATTCCCATTTTTGGTTCAAAGGATTTTTGCTTCTCCCTCCGATATATTCATTTTCTACCCTTCGGCTCCGCTCAGGGCAGGCTACTTTTCGAAGGCCAGAGGGGTTCTTTGGACATGTTCATAAGTTCTATTATTCTGATATTGGCTTTTGTCTGTTTTTAGTTCATTTATAATCTTTTTTTCATAAGAGGGTACCGTCATTGAGAGCGCAGCGCGGCAATTTCTTGAAGCTACTTGCTATCCAGATTGGAACTACACCTCGGTAGATTAACTCCGTTGAATCTTCGATTTGCTTCAGTCCCTCCCATTGGTCGCTCCTTCGCAATGACCTTTCGGCTTCGCTCAGGGCAGGTCTAAATTTATATTCAATAATTAATTTAAAGCATTTAAAACAGAAGCATTCACATAATAATTTGCCTTCCCAATTTTATGTTTTGTAAGATGACCATCTTTAGCCAATTGATTCAAATAGTTTGCTGTCGTAATCCGGGAAACATTTAATTCGTGCTGTAAAAATTCTATTTTTGTGTAAGGCTGTTTAAATAAATGATTGAGCAGATCTTGGCTATAAAACTTATAGTTGGACCGTAAGATGATTTTATACAGCGCCATTGCGGCTTTTATATTTTTTACTTTTTGTAAAGTATCTTTTGCTGTAACAGTTACGGCGGTAAGCATATAACAAAGATATTCTTCCCATTGTCCGTCATCGCGTACTTGCTGAAGTAAGCGGTAATAATCATTTTTATGCTGGATAATATATTTACTTAAATATAGGATGGGTATTTCTAACAATTGATATTGTATTAAGTACAGAATATTCAAAATCCGCCCCGTGCGGCCATTACCATCATAAAAAGGGTGGATGCTTTCAAATTGAAAATGGAATACCGCCATTTTAATCAAGTGGTCTAAGGGCAAAAGATCAGGATTATTGATATAGGTTTCCAAGTTTTGCATAAGCCTATCAATTTCATCCTTGCTCTGTGGCGGAGTATATACTACTTGATTGGTATCTTGATTCTTTAACGTTGTGCCGGGAAGTTTTCGAAATCCTGCATTATTGTTTTCCAATATGCCTTGGATTTCCTTAATATGATTCAGCGTTAAAAAATTATGACTTGCCACAAGGGCAAATCCTTTTTTCATTGCTGCAATATAATTCTGGACTTCCTTGGCCTGACTAGAGGTAATATTTTCAATACCTATACTGGCTTTATAAATTTCGTCGTGAGTGGTGACAATATTTTCAACTGCTGAACTATCTTTTGCTTCCTGTATGGCAAGTGTATTAATCAAAATATCTTGTCGCGGTATGGATTGTGCCACCCCCTTTAATTCAGCCAAGGCGCGGTGCGCTTCCGGTAAAAGCTTTAGTATTTTAATACTTTCCAGCGCTTGTGGATATGGAAGGTTTTGTGGTTTCCAGTTCATAATTAGTAGTTTAGGTACAAAATCTTATATGTAAAGATAATTAGATTTTCTTTACACGTTATTGATTTGTGTTCTGTTTTTCGAAATTTCTTTACATATAATTAGTATCGTGTATAGAAAGATGATTTTTTTTCCCTTTCTTTTTTTGAGGCCAGCATGCTACTTCTTAGGCTTAAATACTACTTGCCATTTTCCAATTAGTAATGATCAATGAACAATGATCAATGAACAATTATTAATGAACAATTAGCAATTAGCAATTGGATTGTTGGATAGTTAGATTGTTGGATTGTTGGACTCTAGCTTACAGTCTAAAGTCTAAAGCTTACAGCCTAAAGCTTAAAGCTTAAAGCTATTATTGCCCCCTGTTACGGTTTCCCGAACTCTGAATGTTTTATTTAATTTATATTTGAAATGATATTAGGTTGCGCATGTGCGATAAAACGCCAATGGAAATTTAAAACATGCGTATATACACATGTGTAAGTAATGCAAAAAGCCGACCGCACATTAGCACATTTGGTTTTCCCAGCACATAAAGCCCATGCTGAAAAACCAAAAGAGCCTAATTTTTACACCCCACTAATAGGCTGATTACAAGCTCTATAAAACCAAATTAGAAAGGTCAATACAAATTAACATTGAAAAAAATCAAGGTCACTTGTTTAATTGATTATTTGTTTATAGTTTTGTAAACTATTAAACAGTAAACAATGACCGATAAAAAGATTTTTGAACTTCATGCAGACGTTTGCAAGGCTTTGGGACATCCTTTAAGAATTGAAATTATTGACCTTTTACAGGAAAAGGAACAGTGCTTTTCAGATATACTCAATGAAACAGGTGTGTTGAAATCCAATCTTTCTCAGCACCTTTCAGTAATGACCAAAAAGGGCATCTTAAAAACAAGGCGTGATGGGCAAAGCAGCTATTTTTCGCTTTCATCAGAGAAAGTTGCAAAGGCGTGTCTCTTGATGAGAGAGGTTCTACTTGAAAATTTACAGGAACAACAGAAAATTCTCCATAAACTAAATAAGACATGAGCAAAACAATTTTAGTATTAGGTGGAGGTACGGGTGGAATTGTTACCGCTAAAGAATTGAGTAAAAAAATTGGAAGCAAAGCTAAAATCCTTGTTTTTGAGAAAGAAGAAAAAAATGTTTTCGCTCCTTCACTCCTTTGGCTTATGGTTGGGAAAAGGAAACCCAAACAGGTTTACAAAAACACAAGAGAAATAGCAGGTTCGGGAATTGAAGTAATTCTTGGAGAAATTGAAAAAGTTAACCCTGAAGAAAAATCAGTTTTTGTAGATGGGAAAGAATACAAAGGCGATTATATGGTCGTTTCGCTCGGAGTGGAACAAGTTACAGAACACAACCTGAATGAATATGGACATGACTTTTATACGCTTGAAGGAGCAACCAAATTCAATGAACAGCTCCAAAATTTTCAAGGTGGAAAAATAGCTGTATTGGTTTCTGCACTTCCTTTCAAGTGCCCAGCTGCTCCTTATGAAGCCGCAATGCTTATTAAAGATTTTATCCGGAAAAAAGGATTAAGCAGTAAAACAGAAATTTCATTGTATGCTCCCGAACCAGGCCCAATGGGAGTAGCAGGAATAGAACTATCAGGTGCAGTAAGGCAAATTGTTGAAAGCAAAGGAATAAGTTATTATCCCGAACATCAGGTTTCCTCCGTAGACGAAAACACTTTGTCTTTTACCAATGGCAAAACTTTCGACTATGATTTACTGACATTTACGCCAAAACACCAATGTCCTTCTGTAATCAGAAAAACAGCTTTAATTGGAAAATCGGGTTGGATTGAAGTAAACCGCAATAGCATGGAAACCGATTTCCCTAATGTTTATGCCATTGGAGATATCACATTCATTCCACTTGAAATGGGTAAGCCTTTACCAAAAGCAGGTGTGTTTGCACATTATCAGGCAGAGACAGTTGCCCACAACATCGCTCAAGAAATTACGGGCAAATCACCCGACAAAACATTTAACGGAGACGGCCAATGTTTCCTTGAATTAGGAAAGGGAAAGGCAGGTTATGCAGGAGGGAATTTCTATGGATCACCTTTACCTGAAGTGAAAATGAAAAAACCAAGCTTTATATGGCATTGGATGAAAGTTTGGTTTGAAAAATATTGGTTCTTCAAATACTTCTAAAATGACAAACGCTGCAACAACATTTAACCAAAACACAACTGAGTATGAGCAATGGTTTGAAAAGTATTCAGCCGTTTATCAATCGGAAATATTGGCTATTCAGCAAGCCCTACCACACAACAAAACGGGAATTGAAATTGGTGTTGGAACAGGTCGGTTTGCAGAACCTTTAAACATAAAATTCGGAGTTGAACCATCTGAGAATATGGCAAGAGTATCCGAACAAAGAGGTATAACGGTTTATAGAGCTATTGCCGAAAAACTACCGATTGGCAACGCAACCTTTGACTTTGTCCTAATGGTTACAACGGTTTGTTTTCTTTCCGATATTCCAAAAGCCTTTTCTGAAATTCACCGTATTTTGAAAACACAGGGAGAAGTCATTTTAGCAATCATAGACAGAAACAGTGAAATCGGCAGAAAATATGAAATGGAAAAATCTACTAACAAATTTTACAAGGATGCACATTTTCATTCTACCGAAGAATTAACTGAACTCTTGAGGCAATCGGGTTTTCAAAATTTCCAATATTGGCAGACATTGACCAGTGCTAAGGAAACCGAAATTGAAAAACCAAGAGAGGGCTATGGAAAAGGAAGTTTTGTAGTAATAAAAGCAAATAAAGTTTAACCTTAAAATAGAAATAAAATGAAACCGCTTGCGGTTCACGAATACAAATAACTAAAAAATAAAATCATGAGTAAAATATTAATTATTATCAATGACGCTCCTTACGGAACAGAGAAAGCATACAATGCATTAAGATTGGGAAATCAATTATTGAAAGAACACCCGGACACAAAGGTCAATATATTCTTGTTGGCAGACGCTGTAACCTGTGGTCTTGCAAATCAAAAAACTCCGGACGGATATTATAACATCGGAAGAATGTTGAAAATGTTTATTCGTAAGGGAGGTGAAGTTAAATCATGTGGAACTTGCATGGACGCAAGAGGAATGGCTGAACTTTCTTTGGAGGATGGAGTTTCCCGTAGCAATATGACAGAATTTGCGCAATGGACGATTGATGCAGACAAAGTTATCACCTTTTAAAATTGCGCATGTCTTAAAAATCGCTGCTCCTATTTTAAAGAACAGTTGGACTGCTGATGCTCCCTACAGAGAAACAGAAACTGCAATATCCGCTAAGAAAGTGGAAAATGTAGCATTTGTAGAAATGGAAGCGTCTGCCTTGTACGCATTCGCCCAGGCAAAGTAAAAACACATAGCCTGTTTTTGCTCATTTAACAAACACAATGGCACAGCAAGAAGGAGATTTTAAAAAGGGTCAATATTTTGGAAGCATAGAAACCTTGGAATTAATTGAGCAAGTAATAGAGAATCCCGCTGGCGCGCTTTTGAAAAGCGTTCCCATTTAAATATAGCATTTGCAATGCGACCCTAAAATTGACGAAGAAAAGGGCAGTCGAAGTGCCAAACCCCAAATCCCAAATCATTGTTGTCCGATTAAATTCTCATCTACCTGGACTTTGTAAATATACGTGGTTTTTTGGGCTGCAAAATATTG